>JAFEBW010000046.1 GCA_018242445.1 Pseudomonadota bacterium
CCGCCGGCGACTCGCCCTCGGCCATCCGCTCCAGCGCAATGAACCGCATGGCTTCCAGGGTTTCGTGCGCCAACCCGCGACCGTCTCTTTTCATGCAGGCATGGACAATGCCAGCTCTCAATCTGCTCCCCCAAATTACTGATCTATGAGTAATGGGTGCAGGCGATAGCCGCTGCGTTCGCCCAGTGCAAGGAAGCCTTGCACGGCAGCGCTGCCGCAGCGAGCGCCGAGGAAATACACGGTTTCCATCAACACCGGCCGGGTCAGCAGCAGTTGCTCGCGCAGACCGCGCGAGACCTCGACCGCCCGCGCATGGTGGCGGTCGTCGCGATCGAACAGGGCGATCCAGTAGCCGCTGTCGGCGAGGATCACCGCGTGCCCAGCTTGCGATTCACGGCGTCGGCCACGACCTGCTTCACGCTGGCCGTTGCAGCCGGGTCGCCGCCGGATCAGGCCCCGACCAGCCCCAGCGCCTGCGCCGCATCGGCGGATGGCGCTCCGCTCGCAGCATGAAGGTCAGCGCGCGGCGAGCTTCGGGCCTACCGGCGGCGCTGCCAGCATGGGCCAGCGGGTAAGCAGGGCGGCGCGCACGCCTGCGGTGTCGAGGCCGGCCTGCGCGAGCACCTGTTCGCGGCTGGCGTGTTCCAGCCATGCATCGGGCAAGCCGAGGTGCTGGATCGGCAGCTTGATGCCTTCGCCGGCGAGCAGTTCGGCGACAGCGCTGCCAGCCCCACCCATCACCGCGTTGTCTTCCAGCGTCACCAAGCCGACGTGGCTGCGCGACAGCTCCAGCAGCAGGCTGCGGTCGAGCGGCTTGATGAAGCGCATGTTGACCACGGTGAGATCGAACTCGCGGCCCACGTCCTCGGCTACCGGCACGAGCGCTCCGAAAGCCAGCAGGGCGATGCGCGTGCCGCGGCGGCGCACCAGCGCCTGCCCGATCGGGATCGTGTCCAGCGATGCTTCGATGGCCGCACCGGGGCCGTTGCCGCGCGGGTAGCGCACCGCCGCCGGGCCTTCGTGGTGGAATCCGGTGGTGAGCATCTTGCGGCATTCGTTCTCGTCGGCCGGCGCCATCACCACCATGTTGGGGATGCAGCGCAGGTAGGACAGGTCGAAGCTGCCCGCATGCGTGGCGCCGTCGGGGCCGACCACGCCGCCGCGGTCGATCGCCAGCAGCACGTCGAGGTTCTGCAGGGCCACGTCGTGGATGAGCTGGTCGTAGGCGCGCTGCAGGAAGGTCGAATAGATCGCCACGACGGGTTTGGCGCCCGCGCAAGCCATGCCGGCGGCGAGCGTCACCGCATGCTGCTCGGCGATGGCCACGTCGAAATAGCGTTGCGGGTATTCCTTGCTGAAACGCACCAGTCCCGAGCCTTCGCGCATCGCCGGGGTGATGCCCAACAGGCGCGGGTCGGCGGCGGCCATGTCGCACAGCCAGTCGCCGAAGATGTCGGTGTAGGTCGGCTTCTTCGGGCCGCCCTTGCTGACCATGCCCTTGGACGGATCGAAAGGGCCGACCGCGTGATAGCCGATCTGGTCGCCCTCGGCCAGTTCGAAACCCTTGCCCTTGGTGGTGATGACGTGCAGCAGTTGCGGGCCTTTCAAGCCCTTGAGGGTCTTCAGCGCGGTCAGCAGGGCCGGGATGTCGTGGCCGTCCAGCGGGCCGGTGTAGTGGAAGCCCATCTCCTCGAACAAGGTGGACGGCACGAACATGCCCTTCCAGTGTTCCTCCCAGCGGCGCATGAAACGCCCGGCCGGGCGACGGCGGCCGCCGAGCAGGCGCTTGCCGCTCTCGCGCACCGCGTTCATGGTGCGGCTGCTCATCAGACGGCCAAGCATCTTGGTCAGGCCGCCGACGTTTTCCGATATCGACATCCGGTTGTCGTTGAGGATCACCAGCAGGTTCGGCTCGGGATCCATGCCGCCGGCGTGGTTGAGCGCCTCGTAAGCCATGCCCGCGGTCATCGCGCCATCGCCGATCACCGCCACCACCTTGCGCGGATCGCCCACGCTGGCGAGCGCGACGGCCATGCCCAGCGCGGCCGAGATCGATGTGCTGGAATGGCCCACGCCGAAGGTGTCGTATTCGGATTCGTCGCGGCGCGGGAACGGCGCCACGCCATCCTTCTGCTTGACCGTGCCGATGCGGTCGCGGCGGCCGGACAGGATCTTGTGCGGATAGCACTGGTGGCCGACATCCCAGACGAGGCGATCGTTCGGAGTGTCGTACAGGTAATGCAGGGCGAGGGTGAGTTCGATCACGCCCAGGCCGGCACCGAAATGCCCGCCGGAAGCGGCGACCGACTCGATCAGGTAGGCGCGCAGCTCCGCCGCGATCGCCGGCAGTTCGGCCTCGTTGAACTGCCGCAGATCCGCGGGCGTGTCGATGCGGGCGAGCCGCGGGTAGCGCTGGGCGTCGATCATGACCGGCTATTGTCGCCGCCTGCGCTGGCGCGGGCAAGGAACGGGTTTGACAGGAGCAGATTTGAAAGGAACGGGGCGGTCAGGTCCCGTTCCTTGGGTCGCATCAACGCCCGCCGCGCAGGCGGCTGAGCAGGCCGCCCGACTTGGTGCCGCCGGTCGTGCCGGATGGTTGCGATGGCACGGCCTCGGCGAACCCGGATTCGAGGCTGGCGTTGATGAAATCGTTGACATCCGACTGCGGCGTATCGCTGCGGATGGCGATGTCGGCCGGCGTGCCCGGCGCCTGCATCATCGCGGTGGCGATGCGCATGTGGCGCGGAAACTCGCGCTCGGCCTTGGGCCATTTGTTCAAGCGGTACTGGCTGTCGGGGTCGTAACCGGGTGCCAGTTCGCCACGTCCCTGCACGAGGGCGTACAGCCAGCGCAGGCGCGCCAGCGGTTGCATCACGTTGCTGCCGGTCAGGTGCTTGTTCACCTCCGCGCCGGTCAGGGACTTCCAGCGATCCGCGCGCAAGCTGCCCAAATCGCAGTACGGCAGGTAGGGCTTGAGGGTCGGGCCGCCGATGTAGCTGTCCGAACGCGGGTCGATCACCAGCGACGGCGCATCCTCGATGTCCAGTTGCGATGGCCCGGACAGGCCGCCGGGTTGCAGGTAGTTCCACATCACCGGATCGCGCGAAGGTGGCGCAGCAGGTGGTGGGGTGGGCGCTGGATGCGGTGCCGGCGTGGTCGGTGCCGGGCGCGATGGCGGCTCGGCGGCGCGCTTGGCGGTCGGAGCCGGGCTGGCGGCGGGCTTGGGCGACGGCGTGGCCGGCGCGACTGGCGGCGCGACTGGCGGCGGAGCCGCGGGTGCAGCGGCGACCGCCGGATGCGACCCGGTGATCGCGGCGGCATGGGTGACGTGTCCGGTGGCCGCCTGCCCCAGTGCGTAGACCAGCGAATCGACGGTCACCGGCCGCAGCAGCACCTGGTCGGCCTCGCAATCGGGATGCGAGGAAATCGCGATCACCTGCTTGGTCTTGTGCGCCTTCAGCCACGTCATGTGGCCGTACATGGATTCCATGTCCACCACGAGCACGCGCGCCTGCGCTTCATTCACCAGACTCCATTCGCCGCCGAGGCGGGAATTGACTTCCGTGAACAGGTGCTTGAGTTTGGCTTCCTCGGCGCGATCCATTCCGGTGAAACAAATCGTAGGCATGGTGGTGATCCCCCGGCGGCACATCCAGCCGATACGAGGTTCAGTGTCATCCCATCCACGGCGATTCGTCAACGCTGCCGTTGCGATTCTGCAGGTTGCGTCGGACTATTGCAGGATCGCGTATTGGGTTTCCGGCAGGTGCTGCGGGGTGCGTTGCCGGCAGAGAACGCTCGGCTAGTACGGCTACGCTGGCCTATCCCGTTCCCGCCCCGTTCGGTCGCGGCCCGCAGCGATCGCGCAGGGCGGCGCGGTAGCGCCGGCTGCACGGGATGGTGGCGCCGTCGCGCAGGCGCAAGCGGGCATCGCCGGTGTCCAGCGGCTCGATTTCGGCCAGATAGTCCAGGTTCACGAAATAGCCGCGATGCACGCGCGCGAAGCGCGCCGGATCCAGCCGTTCCTCGATGCCGGCCATGGTGCTGCGCAGCGGGTAGTCGCGGCCGCGAACGTGCAGGTTCACGTAGTTGCCGGAGGCTTGCAACCACTCGATCTCGCTGGCGTTGACGAGGAACTCCTTGCCCAGCTTGCGCACCAGAAATCGATCAGGGCGCTCCACCGGCTCCACCGGCGGGCCTTCGTCGGGCGCGGTCAGCAGGCGCGCCTCGCCCTGCTGGCGCAACAGCCACAGCCGCGACAGGCAGATCAGCACGATGATGAGGAAATAGCTGCGGATGTCCTTCAGGTATTCGTAACCGAAGTTCGGCCACCATCCGCCGAAGTCGTAGTGAAAGCCTGCAAGGCGATAGACCAGCTTGCGCAGGGCCACCATGCCCAGCACGTGCGCCGCGCTGAACGGCACGCTGGCCAGCAGGTGAAACGGCAGGTTGCGTCGCCACGTATCGAAGCGGAACGGCCAGTGCCGCTCCGCTGCCAGCACGGCGGGTACGAGGGCGAGCATCAGCAGGGTGCTGCTGACCTCCCATACCCACGGCTCCCACGCATCGACGTGCGGGTTGTCCATCCGCGCGACGATGCCGTTGAACACCGTGTTGACCACGGCCAGCAACAGCCAGAAGGCGACCTCGAACGGCCGCCGCCAGCGGTGGAAATCCTGTAAACCGAAACCGGCAGGTTCGCCCATGGTCGGCATTCTACGGAAACGGCCTTCCCGTTCGTCCCTGCTGCCCTCCATTCGTCACGCAGTGCTTGCATTCGGTCACCTGGCGCTGGGCATGGGATGGATGCAGGTGAAACATAGGCTGCATCGACCCCGTGCCGGAGGATGCCCATGCGTCGTCGCGATCTGCTCAAAGCCGCCCTCGCAGCCCCGTGGCTGCCCCTGCTCGCCAGAGCCGCCGGCGCGGCAGGAACCGATGTCGGCAGTGCGGGATCGCCTGTCTTTACGCGGGTGCGTCCGGGACAGGCAGGCTGGCCAGCGGCGGCAGTGTGGGAAGATTTGCGCGGTGCGGTCGGCGGCCACTTGTTGAAACTGGAATCGCCGTTTGCGGTCTGCCCGTCCGCCGCGTGTACCGCCGCCATGCACGCACTCGCCAATCCGTTCGCCGTGGGCGATGACCCCGCACTGACCCAGACCAGCGGCTGGGCCGACGCCTGGCTGTCGCAACCCAGCGCATACGCTGTGGCTGCGGAGAACACCGCCGACGTGATCGCCGCCGTCAACTTCGCCCGCGAGCACCGCCTGCGGCTGGTGGTGAAAGGCGGTGGACACAGCTATCAGGGCACCTCCGCAGCTCCCGATTCGCTGCTGGTGTGGACGCGCCACATGAACCAGATCAGCCTGCACGATGCCTTCGTGCCGCAGGGCTGCGCCGGTCGCGTGGCGGCGCAGCCGGCGGTGAGCGTGCAATCCGGAGCCATGTGGATCGACGCCTACGACGCGGTGACCACCCGCGGTGGCCGCTACGTGCAGGGCGGTGGCTGCACCACGGTCGGTGTGGCCGGGCTGGTGCAGAGCGGCGGCTTCGGCAGTTACTCCAAGTGCTGGGGCACGGCGGCGTCCAACCTGCTGGAAGCCGAGGTGGTCACCGCCGACGGGCAGGTGCGCATCGCCAATGCCTGCAACGAGCCGGAGCTGTTCTGGGCGCTCAAGGGCGGGGGCGGCGGCAGCATGGGTGTGGTCACGCGGATGACCTTGCGCACGTTCGACTTGCCCGAGTTCTTCGGCGGCATGGGCTTGAAAGTGCAGGCTGACTCGGACGCGGCGTATCGCGCTTTGATTGCGGCAGCAGTGGACTTCTACCAGCGCGCGCTGTTCAACCCGCACTGGGGCGAACAGATGAAGTTCAACGGTGGCAACACCCTGGACGTTTCGATGGCGTTTCAGGGCCTCAGCAAGCAACAGGTCGAGCAGGTGTGGGCGCCGTTCCTCGATTGGGTGCAAGCCCGCAAGGACTGTCGCATCACCAAACCCTTTCAGGCGCTGGCAGCGCCGGCACGCCACCTGTGGGACGCCGACTTCCTGCGCAAATACGCACCGGGCATCATCGTCACCGACGATCGCCCCAACGCGCCGCGTGCCCACTTCGTGTGGGCCGGCGACCGTGAGCAGGCGGGCTGGTTCATCCAGGGCTACCAGTCGGCCTGGCTGCCGGCTTCGTTGCTGCAACCCGGGCGGCAGGCGCAACTGGTGGATGCCTTGTTCGAGGCGGCGCAGCACCAGGGCGTCTCACTGCACTTCAACAAGGGATTGGCCGGCGCGCCCGCCGACGCGATTGCCCGTGCCCGCGACACCGCCACGCACCCGCAGGTCCTGGATGCCTTCGCGCTGGCCATCAGCGCCAGCGGCGACGATCCCGCCTTTCCCGGCATGCCCGGTGCGAAGCCCGATCTGGCCATGGCGCGGCGCATGGCTTCGAATGTCGAGAAGACGATGGCTCCGCTGCGTGCCGTGGCCCCGGATGCAGGATCTTACGTTTCGGAAAGCGACTACTTCCTGCGCGACTGGCAGCAGGGTTTCTGGGGTGGCAATTACCAGCGCCTCGCCGCGGCCAAACGCCAGTACGATCCCGATGGCCTGTTCTTCGTGCACCACGGCGTGGGCAGCGAAAACTGGAGCGAGGACGGCTTCACTCGCTTGGGCAACGCTGATTGATGTGGCGTTGCCGGTCGGCCATGGATGGCCGACCACGAATCAGTCACGTAAGTGATTGATTCGTGAAAGCCGAGTCCGGGCATGTACCGGGCTCGGCGTGTGCTGATAATTCCAGGATGGAATTATTCAGCGCTTACCAATGTAGACGCAAGGTTGGCCGGTGGTGCCGGCCAACCTGAAGTGCCTGCGTATCCGGTGGAGCGTCAGGCGATCTCGATGGCGATGGCCGTCGCCTCGCCGCCGCCGATGCACAGCGAAGCCACGCCGCGCTTGCCGCCGTTGGCGAGCAGGGCATGGATCAGGGTGACCACGAGGCGCGCACCGCTGGCGCCGATCGGGTGGCCGAGCGCGCAAGCGCCGCCGCGCACGTTGAGCTTGGCGTGCGGGATGCCCAGATCCTTCATCGGCGCCATCGCCACCACGGCGAAGGCTTCGTTGACCTCGAACAGATCCACGTCCTCCACCTTCCAGCCGGCCTTGGCGAGCACGTTGGAGATCGCGTTGACCGGCGCGGTGGTGAACCACTCCGGCGCCTGCGCGTGGGTGGCGTGGGCGACGATGCGTGCCAGCGGCTTGAGGCCGCGACGGGCGGCTTCGTCGGCCGCCATCAGCACGGTGGCGGCGGCGCCGTCGGAAATCTTCGACGACGATGCGGCGGTGAGCACGCCTTCCTTGCCGAAGGCCGCGCGCAGGGTGGGGATCTTCGCCAGATCGATCTTGCCCGGTTCCTCGTCGGTGCCGACCACGACATCGCCCTTGCGGCCCTTCACGGTGACCGGCACGACTTCCGCAGCGAAAGCCTTGTCGGCGATCGCCTGCTGCGCGCGCCGCGCGCTTTCGGCCGAGAAAGCGTCCAGATCCTCGCGGGTGATCCCGTACTTGGCGCAGGCGGCATCGCCGAACACGCCCATCGCCTTGCCGTCGTAAGGGTTGGTCAGGCCGTCCCAGGCCATGTGGTCGAGGAACTCGGCGCTGCCGTAGCGGATGCCGGTGCGCGAGTTGTTGAGCAGGTGCGGGGCGTTGGTCATCGACTCCATGCCGCCGGCGACGACGACTTTGGACGAACCGGCCTTGATCGCATCGTGGCCGAACATGATCGCCTTCATGCCCGAGCCGCAGACCTTGTTGATGGTGGTGCAGCCGGCGGCGTCGGGGATCTTCGCCGCGCGCGAGGCCTGCCGCGCTGGAGCCTGACCGAGGCCGGCCGGCAGCACGCAGCCCATGATGACCTCGTCCACCTGGTCGGCCGCGACGCCGGCGTGTTCGAGCGCGCCGGCGATGGCCGCAGCGCCCAGCGTCGGCGTGGGCACGCCGGTGAACTGGCCGAGGAAGGAACCGATGGCGGTGCGCTTGGCACCGACGATGACGACGTCGCTCATGGCGTGCTCCGGTGGGTGCGCCGGCGCGGGGCGGGCGCGGGTAGGGGAATCAGCCGACGATCATACGCCTTTCATGTTGCGGCGCGGCATGGGCGGGAAGCGGGGAGCGGGAAGCGGGAAGCGGGGAGCGGGAAGCGGGAAGCGGGGAGCGGGGAGCGGGGAGCGGGGAGCGGGAAGCGGGAAGCGGGGAGCTGGGCGACAACTCGTGCCCACTCCTCGCAAGGGAGATGCGTTCCCTAACACCGCACGTCGGGCCGCAACGAGCGTTGCCGCATGGATTACCATGTTCCGCCCGAACTGCTGCGACCGCGCATGTGGTGACGTGGGAAATCCTGCGCTCGCCGCCGCCGCGCGCGAGCGGCGGTGATGCAACATGCGGCCTGAGACGACCATGAGCACTTTCGCCCCCCAGTTGCGCATCCCCGCCACCTACATGCGCGGTGGTACCAGCAAAGGCGTGTTCTTCCGCCGCGATGATTTGCCCGAATCAGCGCGCGCGCCCGGCCCGGCGCGCGATGCGCTGCTGATGCGCGTGATCGGCTCGCCCGACCCCTACGGCAAGCACACCGACGGCATGGGCGGGGCGACCTCGTCCACCAGCAAATGCGTGATCATCGCGCCGTCCAGCGTGCCCGATCACGACGTGGATTATTTGTACGGGCAGGTGAGCATCGACACCGCCTTCGTGGACTGGTCGGGTAACTGCGGCAACCTGTCCACCGCGGTCGGGCCGTTCGCGGTGGCCAACGGTTTCCTGCCCGCCGGGCGCGTGCCGCGCGACGGCATCGCCACGGTGCGGGTGTGGCAGGCCAACATCGGCAAGACCATCCTCGTGCACGTCCCGATCCGCGACGGGCAGGTGCAGGAGGCCGGCGATTTCGAGCTCGATGGCGTGACCTTCCCGGCGGCGGAGATCGTGCTGGAGTTTCTCGACCCGTCCGATGATGAAGGGGGGGGCGGTTCGATGTTTCCGACCGGGCATCTCGTCGATGACCTCGATGTGCCTGGCGTGGGCACGCTGCGCGCGACGATGATCGCCGCCGGTATCCCCACGATCTTCATCGATGCCGCCGCCATCGGTTACGACGGCTCCGAGTTGCAAGCGACCATCAACGAGGACAAGGCCGCGCTGGCGAAACTCGAAGCCATCCGCGTCGCCGGCGCGCTGCGCATGGGCTTGATCCGCACGCCTGCGGAAGCGGCCACCCGCCAGCACACACCGAAGGTGGCCTTTGTCGCCCCGCCGAAGGATTACACGGCCTCCAGCGGCAAGCGCATCGCGACGGGCGACATCGATCTGAACGTGCGCGCGATGTCGATGGGCAAGCTGCACCACGCGATGATGGGCACGGCCTCGGTCGCGATCGCCACCGCGGCGGCGGTGCCGGGCACGCTGGTGAATCTCGCCGCCGGCGGCGGCGCGCGCGATGCGGTGCGCTTCGGGCATCCATCCGGCACGCTGCGGGTGGGCGCGGCGGTGACGCAGGTCGATGGGCGCTGGACGGTGACCAAAGCGGTGATGTCGCGCTCGGCGCGCGTGCTGATGGAAGGCGCGGTGCGGGTGCCGGCGGCTTGACGCAATCGCGGGCCGCATGGCGGCTTGCGAGGCGGTTGCCGGGTGGATGACCGTGCAGCCCACGGCGTGAAGGCCGGCGAACATGAGCGCGGCTTGGACAGCCTGCCCATGCAATGGTTCCTGAACGGATTCATGAAGGAATGAACAACGGCTTGCGCGGACTCGGGGAACTTGTTAGGCTATCGTTAATGGCAATGAACCGATGGGGATTTTCCAGTCAGTGATGCCACCGTTCATGCGGTGGTGCCGGGCTGTTCAGGGTTGGTAATCGCGACTTTCCAGATTGCTTTCAACAAGGAGTTTCACACATGAAGAAGAAGATGCTCTGCCTTGCCCTGTTCGGCGCCATGGGTCTGGCGCAGACCGCGCTGGCTCAGGATTACGACGACCGTTGGTACCTCGCCGGCACGTTCGGCTACAACTTCCAGGATCACAACCGCCAGAACTACAACACCCCGTTCGGCACCATCGGCGTGGGCAAGCCGCTGGATTCGAACTGGGCGCTGGAGTTGAACTTCAACGGCCAGAATGCCCGTGAAAACCACCCCGACAGCGGCCTGCACTGGTCGCAGTACGGTGCCGACCTCGACGTGCTGTACCACTTCCGCAAGGACGGCCGCAGCTGGAATCCGTACGTCCGTGCGGGCTTGGGCTGGCAGCACAACCGCGAAGGCTACCTGTTCGGCGCGGCGTGGAACTACAGGTCGTCCGACAACATCGCCGCCGTGTTCGGCGTGGGCCTGGAGGCCAAGTACGGCCGCTACGGCGTCCGCACGGAAGTCGGCGCGCGCTTCGACGATTACGGCAACAGCGTCAATGCCCCGAGCAAGAGCGACTTCGTGGATCTGCTGGCCTCGGTCGGCGTGACCGTGGCTCTGGGTCCGGAGCCGGTCAAGGCGGTCGAGCCCGCCCCGGCGCCTGCCCCGGCCGTGACCTGCGCCGACAAGGATTCCGACGGCGACGGCGTGAACGATTGCAACGACAAGTGCCCGAACACCCCGCCCGGCACCACGGTCGGTCCGGATGGCTGCCCGGTTCCGGTGACGATCGACCTGCGTGGCGTGAACTTCGACTTCGACAAGTCCAAGCTGCGTCCGGATGCGGTTTCGATCCTGAACGAGGCGGTGACGGTGCTGAAGAAGTACCCGCAGCTGCGTGTCGAGGTTGCCGGCCACACCGACTCGATCGGTTCGGACGCCTACAACATGAAGCTCTCCGAGCGTCGCGCCAAGATCGTGTACGACTTCCTGGTCAAGAACGGCGTGGATGCCGGTCGCCTGATCGGGCCGCACGGCTATGGCAAGACCCGTCCGATCGCTCCGAACACCAACCCGGACGGTTCGGACAACCCGCAGGGTCGCGCGGAGAACCGCCGCACCGAGCTGAACGTCCAGAACTGACGGACGCTTCCGCTGCACGCTTGACGAGAACCCGGCCTTGCGCCGGGTTTTCGTTTTGGGCGCGACGGGTTCTGCGCGTTCGACGTTGCACGAGCGAGAGCGGCCCTGTGCGCCCGTTGCAGTGCGCGAACTTGTCGAATCGGCGGGCCCGGCCTTACACTCGCGCACCGACGACGATCGTCATTCCAGTGGAGCCGTCCATGCGCATCGGGCAACTTGCTTTCGTCCTGCTCTCCGCATCCATCGCCATGAGCGTGCAAGCGGCGCCCGACTGCTCCTTGGCAGCTGCACCCTCGGCCTTGCCGCTGGCGGCGACCGCACTGCCGCCGCTGAGCGACGAATTCCCCGCCGCAAACCACCGTTTGGGCATGGCCGACGACGTGCTGGGATACGGCAACGGCGACGGCCAGGATGTGGATCGCGTGCTGGCGCGCCTGCGGCAGGATGCATGCCGGCCCGCACCGAGCGCATCGACGAGCCCGAATGGTTACGTGCCGCGCACCAAGTGGGACAACAAACCCTACCGCTTCAACGCCGGCGGCAACGGCAAGAAATTCACCGCCGCCGACTTCGATGCCTGGATGAAGGCGAACGGCATTCATGTGTCCACCGGCGTTCCGAAGACCGGGCCCGCGGTCGAGGCGGAAAACGCTGCTGCGCCGGCAACGTCGGCGACGCCAGCGGCCACGCCAACGCCGGGCAGTGGTCAACACTGAACACCGGTGCGGCGCTTGCATGACGTCCGCGGTTCTTTGCGGCGGCGAGTTTGCTCCCAGGCGCGCGCGTGAACCGGCTCAGTGGTGGTGCCACTCCACGCCCAGGGCCTTGGCGACGCTGATCGCCGTGCGCAAGCCGTCTTCGTGGGAACCGTATCGCCAGTAGGCGCCGGTGAACCAGGTGTGGCGCTGGCCGTTGATCTTCACCCGCTGGTTCTGCGCGTCGATGCTTTCGCGGGTGAACACCGGATGCTGCCATGCCGTGCGGACGATGACCTTGTCGGCATCGATCTCGCTGCTGCGATTCAGGCTGAGGATCAGCGGCTCGGGGGCATCGAGTTTTTGCAGGATGTTCATGCAATAACTCATCGTGCAGGCGGTCGCCGGCTTGGCCGGGATGTGCGCGTTCCACGCCGCCCACGCGCGCTTCCTGGCCGGCAGCAGGCGGGCATCGGTGTGCAGCACCGCGTCGCAGGACTGGTAAGGCATGGCGCCGAGGATTTTCGTTTCCATCTCGCTGGCATCTGCAAGCAGTTTCAGCGCCTGATCGCTGTGGCAGGCGAGGATGACCTGATCGTAGCGATCCTCGCCGGTCTTGGTGGTGATGCGCACGCCGTCCTCGTCGCGGGCGATGCGCAGAACCGGCGTGTTGAGCCGCTCGGCGACCTTCCAGCCCTTGCGCATCTCCTCGACGTAGCGCGCCGACCCGTCCACCACGGTGCGCCATTGCGGCTGCTTGCGGGCTTGCAGCATCTTGTGGCTGCGCAGGAAGCGGATGAGGTATTTGCCGGGCAGGTTCAGGACCTGTTCCGGCGAGGTCAGCCATTGCGCGCTTATCATCGGCACGAGATGGTTGTCGATGAACATCGGCGAGTACTGCTGCTCGCGCAGGTACTCGCCGATGGTCGGGCCGGCGCCTTCCAACTCGAGGATATGCGGAGCTTCCTTGTCGAAGCGCTTGACCTCGGCAAGCATCTTCAGGAATTTCTGATCCAGCAGGTTGCGCGGGCGCGCCATCAGGCTGGAAAAACTCGTGGTGTTGTAGTCGATTCCGGTACGCCCATCCTGCACGGAAATGCCCACGTGCACCGGCTGGCTGGCCACTCCCAGCTCGTCGAGCAGGCGCTTGAACAGCGGGTAATTCTCTTCGTTGTAGGCGGTGAAGCCCAAGTCCACGTTGAACGCACGGCCATCCAGATTCACCTTGTGCGTGCGGGTGTGGCCGCCGAGGTGGTCTTCGCGCTCGAACAAGACGACTTCATGGTCGGGATCCTTCGAGATCAACCAGGCCGCAGCCAAGCCCGAAATGCCGCCGCCCACGATCGCGATTTTCATGCCAGTTCCCTCATTGCCGCCTGCTCCTGATGCGCCAGCGCGCGTGCCCCCCGACATGCGCGAACGAGAACCTGCATTTTAGCAGGCTGGCGAAACCGTGACGGGCTTCACGTCTCCGTCCCGCCGGTACGCGGGGTCTGCGATGCCCTTGCGCCGACGTGCGTGCCCCGCATCTGGCTTTCGCGCCCCGGCCTGTCATGCTGGCGGCATGTCCATCCCACGCCATCGCGCAGGTGCTTCAGCTTCCGCAGGATCGCCGCGGCATGGGCTGGCGCGGGCGCTGTCCAAGCTGGGGCTGGCCTCGCGCACGGTCGCCGCGGGCTGGATCGCCGATGGAAGGGTGGCGGTGAATGGCCGCGTGCGGCGCAATCCCGAGTTCCCGGTGGTGCCGGGACGCGACCGCATCGGGGTGGATGGCCGCGAAATCGGCGCGCAGGCACGCATCTGCCTGATGCTCAACAAGCCGCGCGGGCTGGTGACGACCGCGAACGACGAACGCGGCCGCGACACCGTCTATCGCTGCCTCGCCGGCGCGGGCTTGCCATGGCTCATGCCGGTCGGCCGGCTGGACAAGGCCAGCGAAGGCCTGCTGCTGTTCTGCAACGATCCGGCGTGGGCCGCACGGATCACCGATCCCGATACCGGCCCGGTCAAGACCTATCACGTGCAGATCGATGCCATCCCCGATGCGGCGCTGCTGGAACGGCTGGTCGCAGGCGTGGATTGCGGGGGCGAACGCCTGTGCGCGAAATTCGTGTCGCTGCTGCGCCACGGCGCGAAGCACGCGTGGCTGGACATCGTGCTCGACGAGGGTCGCAACCGGCAGATCCGCCGCCTGCTCGCCGCGCAGGGCATCGGCGTGCTGCGGCTGGTGCGCGTCGCCATCGGCCCGTTGCAACTGGGCGCGTTGGGGAAGGGCGCGTGGCGGATGCTGTCGGCGGAGGAAATCGAGAAGTTGCGCTGACAGGGATGTGTTGCTGTCCTTCACCCCAATCCCCAAACCCACGTCCCTCGATGGACGGGCTTCAGCTCGCGATTTCGTAAGCCCCATACCCGCGCAGACGCTGGTAGCGCTTTTCCAGCAGCGTGTCGCGATCGACCGCCAGCAGGGCGTCGAGTTCGCGGCCGAGCACGCCCTTGAGCCGCTCGGCCATCGCCTGCGGGTCGCGGTGCGCGCCGCCGAGCGGTTCCTTGACGATCTTGTCGATCAGGCCCAGTTCCAGCAGGCGCGGGGCGGTGATGCCCATCGCCTCGGCGGCGTCGCGCGCCTTCTCCGGCGATTTCCACAGGATCGAGGCGCAGCCTTCCGGCGTGATGACCGAATACGTCGAGTATTCCAGCATCAACGTGCGGTCGCCCACGCCGATCGCCAGCGCGCCGCCCGAGCCGCCCTCGCCGGTGACCGTGCACACGATCGGCACGCGCAACTGCGCCATCTCGATCAGGTTGCGCGCGATCGCCTCGGACTGCCCGCGCTCCTCGGCGCCCACGCCCGGATACGCGCCCGGGGTGTCGATGAAGGTGAGGATCGGCAGGTCGAAGCGCGCAGCCATCTGCATCAGCCGCAGCGCCTTGCGATAACCCTCCGGCCGCGGCATGCCGAAGTTGCGGCGGATCTTGGTCTTGGTGTCGCGGCCCTTCTGGTGGCCGATCACCATCACCGCGCGCCCGTCGATGCGCGCCAGCCCGCCGACGATGGCGGCGTCGTCGGCATAGGCGCGGTCGCCGGCCAGCTCGTGGAACTCGTCGCAGATCAGGCGCAGGTAATCCTGCGTGTACGGCCGCGCCGGGTGGCGGGCGAGCTGGGAAACCTGCCACGAGGTGAGGTTGCGGAAGATCTCGCCGGTGCGCGCGCGCAGCTTTTCCTGCAGGCCGTGGATCTCCGCCTCGATGTCCACCGCCGGGCCGTGGCTGGCATGGCGCAGCTCCTGGATCTTGGCTTCCAGTTCGGCGATTGGTTGTTCGAAATCGAGGAAATTCGGGTTCATGCGCACGCCGACGGGCGCCGGAGCCGGCGCGAAACGCGAAGGATAGCCTGAAGGGGGAGTTCGCGGCGAATCGGGCAGGAGAGATGCGAGCGGTGATCGGGGAGCGGGGATCGGGGCAAAGTACATGGGAGACCTGATGTCTTCCAATGCCGGCAATTCCACTATGCTTGGCTCACGCAAGGCCGTCCGGGGATCGTTCCGTGTCGAAACTCCCGCAGCTCACGCTCGCCGAAAAGGCGCTGATCAACCACACCGTCACCTGGGTCAAGACGATCAACGATGCGCGCCTGGCCGGTACGCCGCCCGCCTATCCCAAGCCCGGCGATGTCGACAGCTCGGCCTTGTTCCGCCGCATCCGGCAGGGGCTGGCGCCGATGCCGTGGGCGCCGCCGACGCGCAACGGCCAGCCGGCCTACGAATTGATCGAAAACGCCCGCGGCCGCCATCGGGTGACGCCGGGCAGCGAGACCATCGCGGGTGCCGAGGTGGTGCTGGATGGCGCGCGCTGGCGCCTGCTCAGCGGCCATGCCGAAAGCCGCCAATACCATGTCGGTTTCGGGCGTTGGCCGATCACCTACCGCCTGCACGGGCAGGACGTGCCGCGCTGGCCGAACCTGCCGGCTGACCTCGACGAAGGTTCCCCGCACGACGTGGTGCGCTTCGCGGACGGGCGGCTGGCCGCGAAGGAACTGGTGCGGCGCACCCGCGGCGAGATCCTCACCCAGTGGTCGCTGCAATGCGTCAGCCCGCTCAACGAACGCCTGTACCTGCATGCCGAGCGTTTGCCGCTGGACGACCCCGAGCACTTCCGGCCGCGCCAGGTGATGCGCGCGGCGCGCGGCGTGCCGCAGGTCTTCGTCAGCTCGCTGCGGCAGGGCGACACCCTGTTTTTCCTGCTGGCAACCGATACGTGGACGCGCATCAGCCGATACCTCGGAGTGCGCATGCAGGCGACCGCGGACCTGGCCGCGAGCCTCGAGCGTTTCGACGGCGGCGAGTCGCCGATCGATTTCCTGCCCCGCACCGGTGCGTGGCAGGTGTACGAGATCGGCAAGGACGATGAACCGTGGTCGGCCTGGCGCACCGATCGTCGCGAATGGCTGACGTGATTCGCCGTTGTCCTGAGTGATGGTTGCCGGGCGCATGTCAACCCGATGCGAGCGGCGGCGTTATGGGCATCGTACCGCTCGTCGGGCGGTACTTCGGGCAAGCGGAACAACCCGCCAGCGCGACCCCACCACCCATCGGAGCCGCACCATGTCATCGTCGAACACCCGCATCCGTCTCATCGCCATCGCCGTCGGCGCGCTGTTGTCCTGCCCCGCTGCCTATGCCCAGCAGCAGCAACAGCAGAACATCCCCGGCCATCCGCGCGTCAATGAGGTCGATCATCGCCTCGCAAATCAGGAAAAGCGCATCGACCAGGGCGTGGCCGACGGCCGGATCTCCGGCAAGCAGGCCGCGCGCGACCTGCGCCAGGACGACAACATCGCCCAGCGCGAGGCGCGCGACGAGGCCGAGCATCACGGCCATCTGACCAAGCGCGAGGATCGCAACCTCAACAAGTCGCTCAACCACGACAGCCGCCGCATCCGCCGGCAGCGCCACAAGTAAACGACCCGCGTGCGGCAGGCCGACCGGCCTGCCGCATGTGCTGCAAGCATCGAACAAGCCGCTTCGCGTGCGCAGCGGCACGGGCGAATGGTCGCGTTGCAACCGGTTGACGCGCCAGCGAGCGAACGAGGACGATGCTGTTTCGTCCCGTGATGTGGCGATCATCGCATGAGCACGCCGCCGCGCTTTGCCACCCACGCCGTGGAAAATCAGCCGCCACCGCTGGCGGCCTGCGATGCCTACGCCACCGATACCGCGTTGCGCGAGGCGCTGGCGCGCGAAGGCGGTGGCTGGGGCGAGTCGAATGCCGCCGCCTACGGCAAGTTGGCAGGCGGCGAACTGCGCGAATGCGCGCGCCTGGCCAATGCGCACCGCCCGCAATTGCGCACGCACGACCGCAACGGCCAGCGCATCGACGAGGTCGAATTCCATCCGGCCTACCACCGGCTGATGGCCAGCGCCGTCGAGCACGGCGTCACCGGCTTCGCGTGGCGGCATGCCGAGCGCCCCGGCGCGCACGTCGTGCGCGCGGCGCTGATGTACCTGCATTATCAGGCCGATCAGGGCAGTGCCTGCCCGCTGACCATGACCTATGCCTGCGTGCCGGCACTGCGGCATGCGCCGGAGTTGGCGAAGACATGGCTGCCGCGGATCGTCGCGCCGCACTACGACGGCCGCCATGCGCCGGCATGGGACAAGCCCGGCAACACCATCGGCATGGGCATGACCGAGAAGCAGGGCGGCTCGGACGTGCGCGCGAACACGACGAAGGCCACCGCCATCGGCGATGGCCTGTACGAACTGGTCGGGCACAAGTGGTTTTTCTCCGCGCCGATGAGCGATGCCTTCCTCGTCACCGCGCAGACCGAAGCGGGGACGACCTGCTTCCTGCTGCCGCGTTTCGCCCCCGACGGATCGCGCAACGCGCTGCGATTGCAGCGCCTGAAGGACAAGCTCGGCGACTGGAGCAACGCCAGCAGCGAGGTGGAGTTCGCCGGCGCGCTGGCCTGGCGCGTCGGCGCGGAAGGGCGGGGCATCGCCACCATCCTGGAAATGGTCGGGCTCACCCGGCAGGACTGCCTGCTCGGCTCGGCGGCACTGATGCGGCAGGCGCTGGTGCTGGCGCTGCACCATGCGCGGCATCGTCGCGTATTCGGCGACTTGCTGATCCGGCAACCGCTGATGCGCGCCGTGCTCGCCGATCTGGCGCTGGAATCGGAAGCCGCCACCGCGCTGGCGTTCCGGGTCGTGCGTGCGGTGGATGCCGGTGCGCGCGATCCGCGCGAGGCCGCCTTCGCGCGCGTCGCCACCGCGATCGGCAAGTATTGGGTGTGCAAGCGCGCGCCGGGATTCGTCAACGAAGCGCAGGAGTGCCTCGGCGGTGCCGGCTACGTCGAGGAATCGGAGCTGCCGCGGCTGTACCGGCAGGCGCCGGTCAATTCGATCTGGGAAGGCAGCGGCAACATCCAGTGCCTCGACGTGCTGCGCGCCCTGCAGCGCGAGCCCGAATGCGCGCAGGCGCTGCTGGACGAATTGGCGTTGGCGCGCGGCGCGCTTCCGGCGCTCGACGCGGCCGTGGCGGCACTTGCGGCCGTCCTGGATCATCCCGCTGCGATCGCACCCGAGCGCGCGCGCTGGCTGGTCGAACGATTGGCCCTGTGCCTGCAAGCGGGCCTGTTGTTCCGTGCCGGCCACGCGGCCCTTGCCGCCGCTTTCTGCGCCGGCCGATTGCAAGGCGCGGGCGGATGGACCTACGGCGTGCTGCCTGCCGAAGCGCCGATCGACGCGCTGCTGGAACGTGCATGGCGCGAGGGTGCGCCGGGCTGAGTGGCGATGCGACGGCTGTGCGATATCGCCGTCGCTGGCTGGCAACGAGGTGATCGGCGCCTTGACGTGCGATGATCGCCGTCACGTTTGACCCTGCGAGCAAACCCGCAACCATGTCCACGCCGAATACATCGGACACGATCGTCCCGTTCTGGAATCGCCTGCCGGCGGTGATGGCCTACCCGGCGCATGCCGGCGCGATGGCGACCATCGTCCTGCTCGGCCTCGCGCAGGTGTTGTGGATCCTGCCCCTGGGCTGGATTCTCGTCCTGCTGGCGGCCATCGCCTTGTACCGCTACGCCTTCGAGTGCCTGCAGGCCAGCGCGGAGGGCTTCCTGACGCCGCCGCAGGTGAGCCTGGGCGCGCGCAGCCTCGGTGGCACTTACATCTGGATGATCGTGATCCTGTTTCTGGCGCTCATCGTCGGCACGATCATGCTGGGCCGGAGCGCGGGTGTGGTGCTGGCATTGATGTTCGGCGCCTGCCTGCCGGCGGCGACGATGACCCTGGCGATGACGGACAGCCTCGGCGAGGCCCTGAACCCGCTCAAGTGGATGGCGATCATCGCCGCGATCGGCTGGCCTTACCTCGCCATGGTCGGTGTGAGCATGGCGATCCTGATGAGCGAGGGTTTTGCGAAAGGGTTCGTGGCGCAGTACATGCCCTTGCCGGTGGCGCTGATCGGGCTGGGCATCATTTCCAACTACGCCACCATCGCGCTGTTCCACCTGATGGGCTATGTGCTCTACCAGTACCACGAGCAGCTCGGCCTCACGCCCGAGGCGACGCAGCGACCGCTGCGGCCCGCGCAGGCGGCCGATCCGGATCAGGCTGCGTTGGACGAAGCCTCGACCCTGGTGCGCGACGGCAAGCTCGCCGAGGCCATCGAGCTGCTGCGCGGCCCGATCCGCCGTGGCGGCACGCCAGCCGTGCATGCGCAGTACCGCAAGCTGCTGCGGGCGGCGGACGACAAGGCCGGCTTGCTGGCGCACGGCCGCGAGCGCATCGGCGTGCTGGTCGATCAGGACGACGAGCGCGCGGCGGTGGACTTGCTGCGCGAATGCCAGGCGCTGGATGCGGGCTTCGCCCCGGAAACCGCTTTGCAGGTATCCAGGCTCGCGCACATGGCCGCGCGCCAGGGCCAGGCGCAGGCCGCACTGCAACTGCTGGAAGGCTTCGCCGAGCGCTTCAAGGGCAGCCAGTACATCGCCACCAATGGCCTGCTGGTGGCCGATCTGCTGCACGAAAAACTCGGTCGCGACACGCAGGCGCGCGACGTGCTGCTGGAGCTCAAAACGCGGGTGCCGAACGATCCCCTGATGCCCGACATCGACGCGAAACTGGCGACGATCGAGCGCATGATCGCGGCGACCGCGCGCAAGCCCGCGCCGCCGGCATAGCCGGCCTGATCCTACAAAAATCTCCCTGCCGATTACCCTGTCGATCCTTTGCGTCGGAATCAACCCTGACCGAGCAGAAACCGCGCCTTGGGCGCGTAGGGGCTCTGCGGATAGCGTTCGAGCAAGAATGCCAGCCGCGCGCGCCGCGCCGGGGTGCCGTCGGGCGTGCGCAGGCACAGGGCGAACCAGTCCGGGGCGAGCGTCGCATCGGAAGGGTCGCGTTCGATCAGCGTGCGCAGCAGCCCGTCCACGGCGTCGTCGGCAGCGGATTGCTGCAACACCGGGAGCAGGCGCAGCAAGGTGGCCGTGGGCAAACGCGGCGTGCCGGCACAGGCTTTGAGATAGTCCTCCCACACGGATGGCAGTTCGCGCGCGGTGGCGTCGTTCGGTGCGGAAAGCTCCAGCACGCCGGCCGCCGCGGCATCGACCTGCGCGGGCGTCCCCTGATAACGGGCGCAACGGTACAGGGCGATGCGCACGGGCAACCGCCCCGGTTGATCGCGGTCGAGCCGCAACAGGATCTCGCGCGCCCTGGGTATCTCCATTTCGCCGATGAGGCGTTGCGCGCGTTCCAGTTCCGCGTCGTCGTGCCGCGTGCGTTCGATGCGCTCGTCTTCATCGACGAACTCCCGGCGCACCAGCCCGCGCTGGCGCAGCGCGAAGGCGATGCCGATGCCGGCGAGCAGGCCGCCGGCGTGGTCGGCGTAGTCGATGCGCGAATGCGGATCCAGCGAAGGCACCACCACCAGCCACGCGAACCACAGGCCGAGCATGAGCAGCGCCGGCACCTTGACGTAATCGAAGACCACGAACAGCCAGTAGAACACCCGCACCTTGCGCCGCCCCCAGATCACGCAGTAGGCGCCCATCAGGGCGGCGATGGCGCCCGAGGCTCCCAGCGAGTTGCCCTGGCTGCCCCGGTGCCAGGCCAGCGTGGCCAGCGCGGCGAGGATGCCGCCGCACACGTACAGGCCCAGGAACACGCGATGCCCCAGCGCTCCCTCGACCAGCATGCCGACCGCCAGCAGGAACAGCATGTTGCCGAGCAGGTGATCCAGACTGCCGTGCATGAACATCGAGGACACGATGCGCCCGGGTTCGAAGTGCGAAAAGCGCAGCGCATGCGCGCGGCTGAAGGCGCGGTCGAGGATGGCGTCGAATTGCGCGCGCTGGTTCTGCCACAGGGCATGGCGCGGATCGGCGGGACGGATGACCCTGTCCGCATGCAGATCGGCAAGAAACGCGCCGTCGGATTCGATCTGCGCCAGCATCGCGCCCGGCGGCGGCGCCGTGGGTGTCTGCGCAGAAACCGCGCCGCGGCCGTGCTCGGCCAGCCATTGCGCGTAGGCGGGGAACTCGATGGCACCCAGCCCCGTTTCCTCGTAATACGCCTGCGCTTGCCGGTAGATCGCCGCGTCGCCGGATTGCAGGAAGGCGTACACGAAGACGTTGACCAGCACGAGGAGCACGGTCGCCAGCGGAAAGTTGGCGCGGGTCCAGGTGCGGTGCAGGGGCAGGATCAGCACGCGACGATCCGGGCAGGGTGTCGCGGGATTGTAGCTGTTGGGGGGGCAGGGGACTGGGGGCAGTACGCAAGACGGTCGATTGAATGCTTTGGCTGCCCCTTCCCCCTTCGGGAGAACAGCTCCCCAGTGCCCCGTCCTCCGTCCTCAGTCCATCGCCGAAATGAGAACAGTTCTTGACGTGTCGCTCCCAAGGCCCGTCGCGATCCGGTTTCATGTGCGTCGGATCGAAATTCGCGGTCATGGATGAGCATTCGTCGGCGAGTTCTTGTTAAACTTTCGCGGATTCGTTGCGCGCGATGCCATCGGGCTGAGGGCTTCCATGCTGGGTGACTACCTGCCGGTACTGCTGTTCCTGGTCGTGTCCACGGGGATCGGCGTGGCCTTGCTGATCGCCGGCCGTCTGCTCGGGCCGCAGCGCCCGGAGTCGGACAAGCTCGCACCCTACGAGTGCGGCTTCGAGGCGTTCGAGGACGCGCGCATGCGCTTCGACGTGCGCTACTACCTGTTCGCCATCCTGTTCATCGTTTTCGATCTGGAAATCGCCTTCGTTTTCCCGTGGGCGGTGGTGTTTCGCAGCCTCGGCGTGTTCGGGCTGGTCGAGATGGGCATCTTCCTCGGCTTGCTGGTGCTGGGTTTCGCCTACGTCTGGAAGAAGGGCGCGTTGCAGTGGGAGTGATGTTCTTTTGCGTCGGATCGGGCTTCCAGCCACGGCCGACGCACAAACGGTCGCGGCATGGCCGCGCCACGTTGGTCGCAGCGTGCGCATGCGCGCCCGCCACGGCGGCACGTCCTTGTGCCGCTGGTCTGGCGTTGCTTACGGAGTCGGCATGGGCCTGAAGGAAACCGCAGAACGCTGGATGTACAACCCCGACCCGGTCGACCGGGTGGACGACATCCTGCGCCCGGATGCGAAGAATCCTGTCATCGAGCGCGGTTTCGCGGTGACCAGCCTCGACACCCTGATCAACTGGGCGCGCACCGGCTCGTTGTGGCCGATGACGTTCGGCCTGGCCTGCTGCGCGGTGGAGATGATGCACGCGGGCATGTCGCGGCTGGATCTGGATCGGTACGGCGTGGTGTTCCGTCCCTCGCCGCGGCAATCGGACGTGATGATCGTGGCCGGCACGCTGGTCAACAAGATGGCCCCCGCGCTGCGCAAGGTGTACGACCAGATGCCCGAGCCCAAATGGGTGATCTCGATGGGCTCTTGCGCCAACGGCGGCGGCTATTACCACTATTCCTACGCGGTGGTGCGCGGCTGCGACCGCGTGGTGCCGGTGGACGTGTACGTGCCCGGTTGTCCGCCGACCGCCGAGGCGCTGATCCACGGCATCCTGCAGTTGCAGAAGAAGATCCAGCGCACCAACACCATAGCCCGCTGACCACCTGAGCGCTTCCAAGTTTATGACCGAGTCCGTCAACGCCCTCGTCGATCGCCTGCGCAGCCGCTTCGGCGAGCGCGTGCTGGCCGCGCTTGTGGCGCATGGCGAGGCGATGCTGGAAGTGGCCCCGGCCGACTGGCTGGCGGTCGCGCGCGACCTGCGCGATGCGTTCGGCTTCGAGGTGGCGGTGGATCTGTGCGGGGTGGACTACCTCGGCTACGGTCTGGACGAATGGGACACCGTCGCGGTGTCGTCGGAAGGCTTCTCGCGCGGCGTGGAAGGTGCAGGCCCGGGCCGCTTCCGCTGGGGCGAGCCGACCGCAGGGCAGGGGCCGAAGAAGGACGTGAACGACGTCGCCCCGGATGCGCAGATCGCCGGCGGGCGCTACGCCGTGGTGCTGCACCTGCTGTCGATCCGCAACAACCAGCGCTTGCGCCTGCGCTGTCGCTGCGACGACGTCGCGGTGCCGGTGGTGGCCTCGCTCACTTCCGTGTGGCCGGGGCTGAACTGGTTCGAGCGCGAGGCCTTCGACCTGTTCGGCATCGTCTTCGAGGGCCACCCCGACCTGCGCCGCCTGCTCACCGATTACGGTTTCGTCGGGCATCCCTTCCGCAAGGATTTCCCGCTGATCGGCAACGTCGAGGTGCGCTACGACCCGCAGAGCAAGCGCGTGGTGTACGAGCCGGTGACTTCCGTGGAGCCGCGGGTGAACGTGCCGCGCGTGCTGCGCGAGGACTCGCGCTACGTCACCGCCGCCGGTGAGGCCGCGCAGGCCAGGGAGGGCGGCAAGTGAGCGCCGTGCCATCCAGTTCCGCGTCCACGCCCAACGTCGGCGGCGCGGAGATCCGCAACTACACGATGAACTTCGGCCCGCAGCACCCGGCCGCGCACGGCGTGCTGCGCCTGATCCTGGAGATGGACGGCGAGACGGTGATGCGCGCCGACCCGCACATCGGCCTGCTGCATCGCGGCACCGAGAAGCTGGCCGAGTCCAAGCCCTTCAACCAGTCGATCGGCTACATGGACCGGCTCGACTACGTGTCGATGATGTGCAACGAGCACGCCTACGTGCGCGCCATCGAAACCCTCGCGGGCATCGCGCCGCCGGAGCGCGCGCTGTGGATCCGCACGATGTTCGACGAGATCACGCGGATCCTCAATCACCTGATGTGGGTCGGTTCCAACGCCCTCGATCTGGGCGCGATGGCGGTGATCCTGTACGCCTTCCGCGAGCGCGAGGAGTTGATGGACTGCTACGAGGCGGTCTCCGGCGCACGCATGCATGCGACGTATTACCGTCCTGGCGGCGTGTATCGCGACCTGCCCGACAAGATGCCGCAATACCGGCAGTCGCCGTGGCACAAGGGCAAGCTGCTCAAGCAGTTCAATGCGTGGCGCGAAGGCTCGCTGCTGGATTACCTCGAACACTTCACCGCGGATTTTCCATCCAAGGTGGACGAGTACGAAACCCTGCTCACCGACAACCGCATCTGGAAGCAGCGCACGGTGGGCATCGGCGTGGTCAGCCCCGAGCAGGCCAAGGCCTGGGGCATGTCCGGCCCGATGCTGCGCGGTTCGGGCATCGAATGGGATCTGCGCAAGAAGCAGCCCTACGCGAAGTATGCCGAGGTGGATTTCGACATCCCGGTGGGCGTCAACGGCGACTGCTACGACCGCTACCTCGTGCGCGTGGCGGAGATGCGCCAATCCAACCGCATCATCGCGCAGTGCGTGAAGTGGTTGAAGGCCAACCCCGGCCCGGTGATGCCGACGGATTTCAAGGTCGCTCCCCCATCCCGCGAGGAGATGAAGGAGAGCATGGAAGCGCTGATCCACCACTTCAAGCTGTTCACCGAAGGCTATTGCGTGCCGGCCGGCGAAACCTACGCCGCGGTCGAGGCGCCCAAGGGCGAGTTCGGCTGCTACCTCGTCTCCGATGGTGCCAACAAACCCTTCCGCGTGAAGCTGCGCGCGCCGGGCTTCGCCCACCTGTCGTCGATGGACGCCATCGTGCGCGGCCACATGCTCGCCGACGTGGTGGCGATGATCGGCACCTACGACGTGGTGTTCGGGGAGATCGATCGATGAAAGCCACCGGCAACTTCGCCGCCGTCCGCGACGCCGACCCGCTGGTCGTGCTCAGCGATGCCGTGCGCGCGCACCTCGACCACTGGGTGGCCAAGTTCCCGCCCGACCGCAAGCGCTCGGCGGTGATCCAGGGACTGTTCGCGGCGCAGCAGGAGCACGGTGGCTGGCTCACCGACGAGCTGATCGCGGCGGTGGCCAACTACCTCGGCATCCCGCCGGTGTGGGCCTACGAAATCGCCACGTTCTATTCGATGTTCGAGCTGTCCCCGGTCGCCCCCAACAACGTGGCGATCTGCACCAACATCAGTTGCTGGCTCAACGGCGCCGAGGACATCGTGCGCTATTGCGAAAGCAAGCTCGGCTGCAAGCTCGGGGAAAGCAGCAAGGACGGGCGCATCTACCTCAAGCGCGAGGAGGAGTGCCTGGCCGCCTGCGCCGGCGCGCCGATGATGGTGGTCAACGGCCACTACCACGAGAAGCTCACGCCCGCGCGCGTGGACGCGATCCTCGACGCACTCACCCTCGATGGCCCCGCCCACGGCCACGCCGGCGACGGACACTGATCACGATGGCTTACGGACCTGCTCCCGCCGAACACAACGTGTGTTTCACGACGTTGCATCACGACCAACCCTGGACGTACGACAACTACGTCGCGCAGGGCGGCTACCAGGCGTGGGCGAAGATCCTGCGCGAGAAGATCGCGCCCAGCGACGTGATCGAAACCGTGAAGGCCTCGGGCCTGCGCGGCCGCGGCGGCGCGGGTTTCCCGACCGGGCTGAAGTGGAGTTTCATGCCCAAGGGCGCGGGCGTGCAGAAATACATCCTGTGCAATTCCGACGAATCCGAGCCGGGCACCTGCAAGGATCGCGACATCCTGCGCTTCAACCCGCACGCGGTGGTCGAGGGCATGGCGATCGCCTGCTACGCCACCGGTTCCACGGTCGCCTACAACTACCTGCGCGGCGAGTTCCACCACGAGCCGTTCGAGCACTTCGAGCAAGCGTTGCGTGAAGCCTATGCGCACGGCTGGCTGGGCAGGAACGTGCAAGGCGCGGGCGTGGACGTGGACATCCATGGCGCGCTCGGCGCCGGCGCCTACATCTGCGGCGAGGAAACCGCGCTGATGGAGTCGCTGGAAGGCAAGAAGGGCCAGCCGCGCTTCAAGCCGCCGTTCCCGGCCAACTTCGGCCTGTTCGGCAAGCCGACCACGATCAACAACACCGAAACCTACGCCTCGGTGCCGGCGATCATCCGCAACGGCGCGCCGTGGTTCCTCAACCTCGGCAAGCCCAACAACGGCGGCGCGAAGATTTTTTCGGTCTCCGGCCACGTCAACAATCCGGGCAATTTCGAGATCCGTCTCGGCACGCCCTTCGCCGATCTGCTGGCGATGGCCGGCGGCGTGCGCGGCGGGCGCAAGCTCAAGGCGGTGATCCCCGGCGGTTCGTCGATGCCGGTGTTGCCGGCGGCGACGATGATGAGCCTGACGATGGACTACGACAGCATTCAGAAGGCCGGCTCGGGGCTGGGTTCGGGCGCGGTGATCGTGATGGACGAAACCACCTGCATGGTGCGCGCCTGCCAGCGCATCAGCCGTTTCTACATGGCCGAAAGCTGCGGCCAGTGCACGCCCTGCCGCGAGGGCACGGGCTGGATGTACCGCATGCTCACCCGCATCGTCGATGGCAAGGCGACGCTGGACGACCTCGCCACGCTGCGCGCGGTGGCCGGGCAGATCGAGGGCCACACCATCTGCGCCTTCGGCGAAGCCGCGGCGTGGCCGGTGCAGGGCATGCTGCGGCACTTTTGGGACGAGTTCGAGTACTACATCCGCAACGGTCGCTCGATCGTGGATGCGCAGATGGGAGCGGCGGCATGAACGGCGTCCTGAGAAGCGGGAACGGGGAACGGGGAATGGGGAACGGAACGCGCGCCAAGCTCGCTCCGCGCGCGAACGCGTCCCGCGACCGGCTTTCCCTGTTCCCTGTTCCCTGTTCCCCGGTTCCCGCCCAAGGGGGCCGCCCATGAGCGCCCAGCCGACCACCACCACCGTGCCGGCCCCGGCTCCCGAGGGCATGGTCAACATCGAGATCGACGGCGTTGCTTTGCACGCACCCAAGGGTTCGATGATCATCCAGGCCGCCGACCAGGCCGGCATCCCGATCCCGCGCTTTTGCTACCACAAGAAGCTGCCGATCGCAGCCAATTGCCGCATGTGCATGGTCGAGGCGGAGATGGGCGGAAAACCCGTACCCAAGCCGCTGCCGGCCTGCGCCACGCCAGTCGCCGAGGGCATGAAGGTGTCCACGCGCTCGCAGCGCGCGCTGCGCGGGCAGCGCAACGCGATGGAGTTCCTGCTCATCAACCACCCGCTGGACTGCCCGGTCTGCGATCAGGGCGGCGAGTGCGAGTTGCAGGATCTCTCGCTGGGCTACGGGCGTTCGGTGAGCCGTTTCGCCGAACGCAAGCGCGTGGTGGCCGACGAGGACATCGGCCCATTGGTGGCCACCGAGATGACCCGCTGCATCCACTGCACGCGCTGCATCCGCGTCACCGCCGAGGTGGCCGGCACCTTCGAGCTGGGCGGCATGTACCGCGGCGAGCGCCTGCAGATCGGCACCTACGACGGCAAGCCGCTGACCACCGAATTGTCCGGCAACGTGATCGACGTGTGCCCGGTCGGCGCGCTCACCAACAAGGTGTTCCAGTTCCGCGCGCGCGCCTGGGAACTGGTCGCGCGCGAGTCGATCGGCTACCACGATGCGCTGGGTTCCAACCTGTACCTGCACACCCGCCGCGGCGAGGCGATGCGCGCGGTGCCGCGCGACAACGAGGCGGTCAACGAGTGCTGGCTGGCCGATCGCGACCGCTATTCGCATCAGGGCCTGAACGCCGACGATCGCGCCACCCAGCCGATGATCCGCGACGGCGAAGGCGCGTGGCGCGCCTGTTCGTGGGACGATGCCCTGCTGCACGCGGCGGAAGTGTTGAAAGCCAACCGTGGCGACGCGCTGGGCGTGCTCGTGCATCCGGCCACATCCAACGAGGAAGGCTCGCTGCTCGCGCGCATCGCCGCCGGGCTGGATTGCGGCAACCTCGACCATCGCCTGCGCCGCAACGACTTCGCCGACTGGCCGGTGGCCGAGCCTTTCGCCATGCCGGTGGCGCAGGTGGAACATGCCGACGCCATCGTGCTCGTCGGCTGCAACCCGCGCACCGAGATGCCCTTGCTGGCCCATCGCATCCGCAAGGCGGCCAAGCGCGGGGCGAAAGTGTTCGCGGTCAACCCGATCGGTTTCGACCTGCTGCATCCGCTGGCAGACCAGCGCATCGTCAAGCCCTCGCAACTGGCCGCGGTGGTGCAGGGCATCGCCGACGGCAGCGACGAGATCGCCGATGCGCTGGAGGCTGCGAGCAACGTGGTGGTGATCCTCGGCGACATCGCCGAAACCCATCCGCAGGCATCGCGCATCCGCGCCGCCGCGCGCGGGCTGGCCGCCGCCTGCAACGCGAAAATCGACCGCATTCCGCCCGGCGCGAACGCCGTCGGCCTGGCCCGCGTGGGCGTGCTGCCTGCGAAACGCGATGCCCGTGCGATGCTGATCGAGCCGCGCAAGGCTTACCTGTTGTACGGCATCGAACCGAGCCTGGACTTCGCCGACGTCGCCGCCGCGCGCAAGGCGCTGGGTGCCGCCAAGGTCGTCGCCTTCAGCCATTACGCCTGTGAAACCACCCGCGCCATCGCCGACGTGATCTTGCCGATCGGCCTGCTGCCCGAGATCGAAGCCACCCTCACCAATGCCGATGGCTTGGCGCAAACGGTGGGCGCGGCAACCAGGCTGCCGGGCGAGGCCAAGCCGGGCTGGCGCGTGCTGCGCGCCCTCGGCGAGCAGTTGGGCCTGCGCGGGTTCGACTTCATCGACATCGCCGGCCTGCGCGCGGGCATCGCCGAGCACGATCTGGCCCCCGGCAACGGCATGGCGCCGATCGATGCGCCCGGCGCGGGCTTCGAGCGCATCGCCACCGCCCCGATCTACCGCACCGATGCGGTGTTGCGCCGCAGCCCGGCCCTGCAAGCGCACCCGTTGACGAAAGCCCCGTGCGTGGTGCTGCACCCCGACGATGCCGCCGCCGCCGGCTTGGCCAGCGGCACCATCGCCAGGGTGTCCGATGCCCATGGCAACGCCACCTTGAA
This sequence comes from Pseudomonadota bacterium, assembly GCA_018242445.1. GTDB lineage: Bacteria > Pseudomonadota > Gammaproteobacteria > Xanthomonadales > Xanthomonadaceae > SZAS-103. The sequence continues at coordinate 29,107 of JAFEBW010000046.1, forward strand.
GGTCGAGTTGTCCGCCCATGTGGCGCGTGGCGCGATCTGGATCGAATCCTGTCATGACGCCACCGCGCCCTTGTCCAACGGCTGGCTCGAGGTGAAGCGCGCATGAGCCCGATCGTCGGCCTGTTCGATCCCGTCCGCGAACTGTTCCTGCAGTTCGGCGCCACCGGTTTGGTGGTGTGGACGCTGCTGAAGATCCTCGCCATCGCCGTGCCGGTGATCGTCGCGGTGGCCTTCTACGTGCTCTGGGAACGCAAGCTGATCGGCTGGATGCATGTCCGCCACGGGCCCAGCTACGTTGGCCTGGGCGGTTTGCTGCAATCGTTCGCCGACGTGTTCAAGATGCTGTTCAAGGAATCCATCGTGCCGACCAGCGCGCAGCCGGCGCTGTTCCGGCTGGCGCCGGTTCTGGCGCTCGCCCCGGCCCTGGCGGCGTGGGCGGTGGTGCCTTTCGACGACGGCGTGGCGCTGTCCAACGCCAACGCCGGCTTGTTGTTCCTGCTGTCGATGACTTCGCTCGGCGTGTACGGCATCATCCTCGCCGGCTGGTCGTCGAATTCGCGCTACGCCCTGCTCGGGGCGATGCGTTCGGCGGCGCAGATGGTCAGCTACGAGATCGCGATGGGCTTCTCGCTGGTCGGCGTGCTGCTGGCCGCCGGCAGCCTGAACCTGTCGGACATCGTGCATGCGCAGATGGGCCATTGGGGCGCGGCCAACTGGTTCGCCTGGCCGCTGCTGCCGCTGTTCGTGATCTATTTCGTGTCCGGCGTGGCCGAGACCAATCGCGCGCCCTTCGACATGGCCGAGGGCGAGTCGGAGATCGTCGCCGGTTTCCACGTGGAGTATTCGGGTTCGGCGTTCGCGATCTTCTTCCTCGCCGAATACGCGAACATGATCCTGATCAGCTTCCTGGTTCCCGTGCTGTTCATGGGCGGCTGGGCCAGCCCGGTTCAGGGCATGCTCGACCTGCACGTCTCGCCGCTGGTGGACTGGATCTGGAACGGCGGCATGCCGTGGCTGCTGCTGAAGATGTTCTTCTTCGCCAGCGCCTTCATCTGGCTGCGCGCGACCTTCCCGCGCTATCGCTACGACCAGATCATGCGGCTGGGCTGGAAGGTGTTCATTCCGATCACCATCGTGTGGATCTTCGTGGCCGCGTTGCTGGCCTATTTCCATGTGATCGGCGGAGGGGCAGTGGCATGAAGCGCATCGTTTCCTATCTGCGCAGCCTGATGCTCGTCGAGATGGGCGCGGGCATGTGGCTGACCCTCAAGTACTTGTTCAAGCCCAAGTACACGATGATCTACCCGATGGAGCACATCCCGCAGTCGCCGCGCTTCCGCGGCCTGCACGCGCTGCGCCGCTACCCCAACGGCGAGGAACGCTGCATCGCCTGCAAGCTGTGCGAGGCGGTGTGCCCGGCGCTGGCGATCACCATCGATTCCGCGCCGCGCGCCGACGGCAGCCGCCGCACCACGCGCTACGACATCGACCTGTTCAAGTGCATCTTCTGCGGCTTCTGCGAGGAGAGCTGCCCGGTGGACTCGATCGTCGAAACGCACATCCACGAATACCACTTCGAACAACGTGGCGAGAACATCGTCACCAAGCCGCAGTTGCTGGCCATCGGCGATCGCTTCGAGAGCGAGATCGCCGAGCGTCGCGCCGCCGATTCGGCCTTCAGGTGAACCATGAGCTTTCCTGACATCGCCTTCTATGCGTTCGCATCCGTCGCCGCCCTGTCGGCGCTGGCGGTCGTCGGCCTGCGCAATACCGTGCATGCCGCGCTCAGCCTCGTGCTGTGCTTCTTCAGCAGCGCCTGCCTGTGGATCCTGCTGCAGGCCGAGTTCCTCGGGCTGGTGCTGGTGCTGGCGTACGTGGGCGCGGTGATGGTGCTGTTCCTGTTCGTGGTGATGATGCTGGATGTCAACGCCGAGCGGCTGCGCGAAGGCTTCGCCAGCTACCTTCCGGTGGGCGTGGCGATGGCGCTGGTCATGGCGGGCGAAATGCTGGCCTTGCTGCATGTTCGGCAGGCCGGCCACGCGGCGTTCCCGGGTGCCGATCCGGCCGGCGCGGCGGGCGGCAACACCGCCTGGCTGTCGAACGTGCTGTTCTCCCGGTACACCCTGCCGTTCGAGGTCGCCGCGCTGATCCTGACGGTGGCCGTGGTGGCGGCGATCCTGCTCACCCTGCGCCGGCGCGCCGGCATCAAGACGCAAGACCCGTCCGCGCAGGTGCGCGTGCGCGCCACCGACCGCGTGCGGCTGGTGAAGATGGCCGCCGAACGGCCGGCGTTGGAAACGCAGGAGAAGGCCCCGTGAGCGCGATCACCCTCAACCATTACCTCGTGCTGGGCGCGATCCTGTTCGCGATCGGCGTGGCGGGCATCGTCATCAACCGCAAGAACCTGATCGTCGTGCTCATGTCGATCGAGCTGATGCTGCTGGCGGTGAACACCAATTTCGTGGCGTTCTCGCGTTTCCTCGGCGACGCGTCGGGGCAGGTCTTCGTGTTCTTCATCCTCACCGTGGCCGCGGCCGAATCGGCGATCGGGCTGGCGATCCTGGTGACCCTGTTCCGCAACCGCCGCGACATCAACGTCGAGGAAATCGACGAGCTGAAGGGCTGACCGATGATCTCGCAAACCACATTGCTCATCATCGCCCTCGCGCCGCTGCTGGGTTCGGTGCTGGCCGGCCTGTTCGGCCGCCAGCTCGGCCGCGTCGGCTCGCACACCGTCACCATCGCCGGCGTGGCGCTGAGCTGCGGGCTGTCGATGCAGGTGCTCTGGCAACTGCTGCATGGCGCGCCGACGTTCAACCACAACCTGTACACCGTGTTCGACATCGCCAGCTACTCGGCGCACGTCGGCTTCCTCGTCGATCACCTCACCGCGATGATGATGGTGGTGGTCACCTTCGTGTCGCTGCTGGTGCACGTCTACACCATCGGCTACATGGCCGAGGACGAGGGCTACACGCGCTTCTTCAGCTACATCTCGCTGTTCACCTTCAGCATGCTGATGCTGGTGATGAGCAACAACTTCATGCAACTGTTTTTCGGCTGGGAGGCGGTGGGGCTGGTGTCCTACCTGCTGATCGGCTTCTGGTTCACCCGGCCCAGCGCGATCTTCGCCAACTACAAGGCCTTCCTCGTCAACCGCGTGGGCGATTTCGGCTTCATCCTCGGCATCGCCGGCGCGCTGTACTGGGGCGGCTCGCTGGATTATGCGCAGGTGTTCGCGCAGGGCCCGGCGCTGGCGCAGGCGCATGTGGAGGTGTTCGCCGGCCACCCGTGGGCGGTGCCGACGCTGATCTGCATCTGCCTGTTCGTCGGCGCGATGGGCAAGTCGGCGCAGGTGCCCCTGCACGTGTGGCTGCCCGACTCGATGGAAGGCCCGACCCCGATCTCGGCGCTGATCCACGCCGCGACGATGGTGACCGCGGGCATCTTCATGGTGGCGCGGATGTCGCCGCTGTTCGAGCTGTCGCGGACGGCGCTGAACTTCGTGCTGTTCATCGGCGCCACCACCGCCTTCTTCACCGGACTGATCGGCATGGTGCAGAACGACATCAAGCGCGTGGTCGCCTATTCCACCTTGTCGCAGCTCGGCTACATGACCGTGGCGCTGGGCTGCTCGGCGTACTCGGTGGCGGTGTACCACCTGATGACCCACGCCTTCTTCAAGGCGCTGCTGTTCCTGGCCGCCGGCAGCGTCATCATCGGCATGCACCACGAGCAGGACATGCGCAAGATGGGCGGCCTGCGCAAGTACATGCCGATCACCTACCTGACCAGCCTCGTCGGCACGCTGGCGCTGGTGGGCACGCCGTTTTTCTCCGGTTTCTATTCCAAGGACAGCATCATCGACGCGGCGAAGGTCGCCGCCGAGCATGGCGGCGGCATCCAGCACTATGCCTACTGGTGCGTGCTGCTGGGCGTGTTCGTCACGAGTTTTTACAGCTTCCGCCTGCTGTACATGACCTTCCACGGCGAGGAACGGTTCCGTCAGACGCACGCCGAGCACGGTCATCACGATCATGCGCATGACGACCACGCGCACGGCCACGGGCCGGTCGAGCCCCATGAGTCCCCGTGGGTGGTCACGCTGCCGTTGATCCTGCTGGCGATCCCCTCGATCGTGGTCGGCTGGCCCACCATCGGGCCGATGTTGTTCGGCGGTTTCTTCGATGGCGCGATCGCCGTGGATGCCGCGCATCATCCGGCGATGGCGACGCTGGCCGAGGAATACCACGGGCCGCTGGCGATGGCCCTGCACGGTTTCGTCAGCCTGCCGTTCTGGATCGCGTTCGCAGGCTTCGCGCTGGCGACGTACATCTACCTGCTGCACCCGGCGCTGGCGCCCAAGCTGAAGCAGACCTTCGCCGTGCCGGCGCGCATCCTCGAAGAAAAATACGGCTTCGACCGCCTGTGGATCGACGGTTTCGCCGGCGCCGGCGCGCGGATCGGCAGGTTGTTCTATCGCGCTGGCGATACCGCGGTGATCGACGGCGTGCTGATCGACGGCACCACGCGCTTCATCGACGGTGCCGCCGGCGTGCTGCGCCGCCTGCAATCGGGTTACCTGTACCACTATGCCTTCGCGATGATCCTCGGCCTGATCGCGCTGCTGGGCGTCGTGCTGCGCTGGCCCGCCTGAGCGACGGATACCTTTAGGACGCCGGATTCCGCATGGACAACCTTTTGCCCAACTCGATGCCGCTGCTGAGCCTGCTGATCTGGGTGCCGATCGTCGGCGGCGCCCTGACCATGGCGCTCGGGTCGCGGCCGAACGCCGCGCGCTGGTTCTCGCTGTTCATCGCGCTGGCTGGCCTGGCCCTGAGCGCGCAGTTGTGGATGGGTTTCAGCCCCGGCGGGCAGGCGATGCAGTTCGTCGAGCAACATGCCTGGGTGCCCAGCTACAACATCCGCTACGCGCTGGGGGTGGACGGCATCTCGGTGGCGCTGATCGTGCTCACCTCGGTGGTGAACGTGCTGGTGGTGCTGGGCGCATGGTCGTCGGTGACGACCCGCGTGCATCAATACATGGCCTCGATCCTGATCCTCGACGGGGTGATGATCGGCGTGTTCTGCGCGCTCGACGCGATGCTGTTCTACGTGTTCTTCGAGGCCATGCTGGTGCCGATGTTCATCCTCATCGGCGTGTGGGGCGGGCCGCGGCGCGTGTACGCGAGCCTGAAGTTCTTCCTCTACACCTTCTTAGGCTCGGTGTTCATGCTGCTCGGGCTGATCTACCTGTACATCAAGTGCGGCAGCTTCGACCTGTCCGTGCTGCGCACCGTGCCGCTGAGCATGACCGAGCAGACCTGGTTGTTCTTCGCTTTCCTCGTGTCGTTCGCGGTGAAGGTGCCGATGGTGCCGGTGCATACCTGGCTGCCCGACGCGCACGTGGAAGCGCCCACCGGCGGCTCGGTGGTGCTGGCGGCGATCATGCTCAAGATCGGCGGGTACGGGTTCGTGCGCTTCTCGCTGCCGATCCTGCCCGACGCCAGCGAGCACTGGGCATGGCTGATGGTGGCGCTGTCGCTGGTGGCGATCGTCTACATCGGCTTCGTGGCGATGGTGCAGGAGGACATGAAGAAGCTGATCGCCTACTCGTCGGTGGCGCACATGGGCTTCGTGACCCTGGGCATGTTCATCGGCCCGGCGCTGGTGCGGGTGCTCAGCCATCCGGCGGCGGCGCAACTGGGCATGCAGGGCGCGATGGTGCAGATGATCTCGCACGGTTTCATTTCCGGCGCGATGTTCTCCTGCGTGGGCGTGCTCTACGACCGCATGCACACCCGCAAGATCGCCGACTACGGCGGCGTGCTCAACGTGATGCCGTGGTTCGGCGGTTTCTTCGTGTTCTTCGCGATGGCCAACTGCGGCCTGCCGGGCACCTCGGGCTTCGTCGGCGAATTCATGGTGATCCTCGCTTCCTTCCAGAACAGCCCGTTGATCGCCTTCGGCGCCGCCATCACCCTGATCCTCGCCGCCGCGTTCTCGCTGATCCTCATCAAGCGGGTGGTGTTCGGGCCGGTCGGCAACAAGCACGTGGCGGAGCTGGCCGACATCAACCCGCGCGAGGCGCTGGTGCTGGGCCTGTTCGCGCTGGGCGTGCTGGCGGTGGGCGTGTATCCCAAGCCGCTGACCGACCTGATGGCGCCGGCGGTCGCGCAGTTGAATGCCGACATGGCGGCGACCAAGCTGCCGCAAGGCAACATCGACATGGCCGCCGCCCCGCTGCCGCACTGAGGACATAGACCATGCCGACCCTGGCCGACCTGCTGACCCTGCGCCCCGAACTGGCGGTGCTGGCCGGCGCCTGCCTGCTGCTGCTGATCGACATGTTCGCCCGCGGCGGCGCGCGTGCGGCGCTGTTCTGGGCCACCTGCGCCACCTTCATCGCGGCCGGCGTGCTGGTGGCGCGCAACGGCAGCTTCGCCGGCGCGCCGGCGGCCGCATCGTTCAACGGCATGTTCCTGCGCGACCTGCCAGGGGACGTGCTCAAGTTCGCGATCCTGCTGGTGAGCCTGTTCGCCTGCGTGTACGCGCGCACCTACCTGCTCGACCGCAGGCTGTCGCGCGGCGCGTTCCACATCCTGCTGCTGTTCGCGGTGCTGGGCATGATGCTGCTGGTGTCCGCAGGCAACCTCGTGACCTTGTACGTCGGGCTGGAGCTGCTGGCGCTCTCCTCGTATGCGCTGGTGGCGATCAGCCGCGACTCGGCGGTGTCGTCCGAGGCAGCGATGAAGTATTTCGTGCTCGGCTCGCTGTCCTCGGGCATGCTGCTGTACGGCATGTCGATGGTGTACGGGGCGGCCGGCACGCTCGATCTGGCCGCGATCCATGCCTTTGCCGCCGGCGGTAACGACCACGTGATGCTGCTGTTCGGCGTCGCCTTCCTGCTGGTCGGCATCGCCTTCAAGTTCGGCGCCGCACCGTTCCACATGTGGCTGCCGGACGTGTATCAGGGCGCGCCCACCGCGGTGACGGTGTTCATCGGTTCGGCGCCCAAGCTGGCCGCGTTCGGGATGGCGTGGCGGTTGCTGGAGGTCGGCGTGGGCCCGTTGTGGCACGACTGGCAGCCGATGGTGGCGTGGCTGGCGGTGCTGTCGCTGGCGATCGGCAACCTGTTCGCGCTCGCGCAGACCAGCCTCAAGCGCATGCTCGCGTACTCGACCATCTCGCACGTCGGCTTCCTGTTCCTCGGCTTGTCCAGCGCCACCCCGGGCGGCTACGCGGCGGCGATGTTCTACGCGATCTCCTACGCGCTGATGGGCGCGGCGGCCTTCGCCAGCCTGATCGTGCTCACCTCGCGCGGCCACGACGCCGACGCCATCGACGACCTGCGCGGCCTGAACGCGCGCAACCCGTGGATGGCCTTCATGGTGCTGCTGATCATGGCCTCGCTGGCCGGCGTGCCGCCGCTGCTGGGCTTCTGGGCGAAGCTGGCGGTGCTGCGCGCGGCGATCGACGCCCACATGCTGTGGCTGGCGATCGTCGGCGTGGTGTTCGCGGTGATCGGCGCGTTCTACTACCTGCGCGTGATCAAGGCGATGTATTTCGACATGCCGGCCGACCGGCCGGTGGCCGATGTCCGGCAGGACGGCGACCTGCACTGGATGTTCTCGTTCAACGCCCTGCTGCTGCTCGCCTTGGGCTTCGCCTGGAACCCGATCATGGCCTGGTGCATGCAGGCATTCGGGGCTTGAACCAAGCCCCCTGCCTTGCGTAACAGGGGAGTTCAACGGCTCGGCGTTCCGTCGTCACCAGATGCCTGATCCGCTCCTCTTCCTTGTGTGGCAGGGGAGCACAACGTCTCGTCGCCAGATGCCTGATCCGCACTCCCTCCCTTGCGAAGCAGGGGAGGGTTGGGGATGGGTGGATTTTTGGACGTGTCCGTAGCCATCGACCGGTTCGATTTGCGTATGGGACTGATCGCTGCAGATCGAGTCGTGTTGTTGCAGCGATCTCACGCCATGCGCCGCTCCGGGATGCCCGCCGGCGGGCCGTGGCTGGCGCTCGGCTCCGCGCCATGCAGCACCACGCGGTTGCGCCCCTCGCGCTTGGCCTGGTACAGCGCACTGTCGGCGTGCGCCAGCAGCGGCGCAAGCTCGTAGCCCGACCAGCGCGCGGCGGTGATGCCGAAGCTGGCGGTCACCGGGAACGCCGTGCCACCGGGGGAGCCCTGCAACGCCGCGACTTGCGC
>JAFEBW010000047.1 GCA_018242445.1 Pseudomonadota bacterium
AGCGGCACCTGGACCGACCTGAACCCGGCGCAGATCCAGAGCACGGCGATCACCGCGCGCGGCTTCACCGAGCACGAGCACCTGAATGCGGTGCAGTTGATCCACATGAACGGGCGGGTGTATGATTACCAGCTCGGGCGGTTCCTCTCGGTCGATCCGTTCATCCAGTTCCCGCTGATCTCGCAGTCGCTCAACCCCTACAGCTACATCATGAACAACCCGCTGGCGGGGACGGATCCGACGGGGTACTGCGAGGCCAGCGTCGGGACGCACATCACCGATTGCCGGGATATGGAAGCGGTGTATAGCGATGGCTCGACGAAGGATCTGGGTAGCATCAACCATAAGAACCCCGGTGAGATGGCTAGTACGCTTGGGTTCGCAAGCCAGTTCAATGGCACTAAAAGCAATGGCGCGCAAGGGCAGACGATTGATCATCAAACTCAGCCGAATACCACCGCGATGAGAGGAGAGGATCCGAAGGAGACCAAGGAAAAAGATCAGGATGAAGGCGCTAATGCCCATATGACCGAGCAAGGACTAAAGATACAAGCGGCTCTGGCAAAATCCAATTTTTCCGACGGGCGCGAGTATGCGCTCAACGCCCTTGCTAATTACTGCACTTCTACAGGGAATGATTGCGGCCCAGATACCGGCACGGTTGATGGCTTTAAAAGCACTACGTACCGATGGTCGCCCAAGCTCACCTTTGACAATCAGGACCAGGGTTCGAAAGATATTGCAGCAGGGACGTTCGATCCAAGAACTAAGGCTATAACGTTGTACTCTGGAGGTATCGTACTTCAAGGAAAGGGAATCGATGCGCGTGCGCTGGCTGAAGTTTTATTGCATGAATACCGGCACACTACAAATTTCAACTTAAAATTGTGGAACGACTATGTTCAAACACCGGATTTCAAAAACAATGATATATATATCAAGCGACCTAACGAAATTGATGCCTTCGATTGGTCAAGGAAAGTTATGGGGTTTTATGTCCCGCCAAATAAAAATTAAACCTATTATTGCGGCCATACTTATTAGCAACTTCGCTGCATTGCCGGCAAGTGTGCTCGCAGGCGAGTGGGATGGTAAGTCAAAAGATGTTTTCGATTTCGTCGAAATGAAAAGCGCAGGAAGCGTGGTACTGAGTGTCGTTGACAAACAATTTATTTATGGCGAAATAGCTAGTTCTGCCACCTTTTGCTCAATGGAATCAGGCTTTTATTGCTTCGAAACGCATGCTGTTGAATTTTATGTCCCAAG
>JAFEBW010000048.1 GCA_018242445.1 Pseudomonadota bacterium
GGCTCGTGGCCCTGGCAACTGTTCGGGATGTGAAGAAAGACTCCGCACCGACCCTGGCTCCCCCACGATCTCGTAATCTCAGGGATATCGGTCTGGGGCGGAGGCGGAAACAACTTACAAGGGGATAAAAGCCGCTTCCTGCTTCCTGCTTCCCGCTTTCCGCTTCCCGCTTTCCGTTTCCCGAGTACGTCGCGCGCCTGCGCTCCACCCTGCGGGCCGGCTTCGTCGTTCGCTCCTGCATCCTGCCTCCGCAGTCCCGAGTCCCGAGGGTATCCTTGCCCCGTGCAGCCATCCGTCTTCCTTCGCCGCTGGATGCAGGGCTTCGATCGCGAGCGCGCCCGCGCCTTCATCGGCTTCCTGTGGCGGCGCTTCATCGACGACGATTGCCTTTCGCGCGCCAGCGCGCTGGCCTTCACCAGCCTGCTGGCCTTGGTGCCCTTGACCGCCACCTTGCTGGGCGTGGTGGCGATGCTGCCGGTGTCCGCGCATTGGGGCGATGCGTTGACCGCCTTCTTGTTCCGCCATTTCGTGCCCGGTGCGGCGTCCAGCATTTCGCGATATGTGCGCGAGTTCGCGCACAGCGCGCGCAGCCTGACCGGGCTGGGCACGCTCGGCGTGCTGGTGACCGCGTTGCTGACGATGGCCAGCGTCGAGGATGCCTTCGGCCGCATCTGGCGGGTGCCGGTGCCGCGGCGGGCGCTGGCGCGTTTTGCGATCTACTGCCTGGCCCTCGTGTTCGGGCCGCTGATCGGGGTGATGATCGTGGCGGTGTCCTCGTACGTGTTCTCGCTGCCGGCGATGGTCATGGCCGAAAAATCCACGCTGGCGCGCTTTGGCCTGCACCTGTTGCCCGTCCTGCTGGAATGGCTGGCCTTCGCGAGCGTGTACCGGATCGTCCCCAATCGCGGCGTGCGGTCGATGCACGCGCTGGCCGGCGGCTTGCTGGCGGCGGTGCTGTTCGAGGGTGCCAAGTACGGCATCGCGCTCTACCTCGGTTATGCCTCCTACCAGAAGATCTACGGCGCGATGGCGGCGATGCCGATCTTCCTGTTGTGGTTGTGGCTGTCGTGGCTGATGGTGCTGCTGGGTGCCAGCTTCACGGCCGCGTTGGCGTCCTTCCGTTACATGCCTGTGGCCATGCGCCTGCCGCGTGGCGCGGAGTTCTATGCGCTGCTGCGCCTGCTCGGGCGCTTCGAGCACGCGCGTGTACGCGGGCGCGGCCTGCACAGCGAGCAACTGCATGCGCTCGAGCCGATCCTCGATGACGACCTGCTGCAACGCTTGCTCGGCGCGCTGGCCGCTGCCGGCCTCGTCGTCCGCGACGCGCGGGGGCGCTGGGAGTTGCGCCGCGACCTCGACGATCTCGACCTGCTGGAACTGCACGAGGCGGTCGGCTTGCCGGTACCGCTGGGCAATTGCGTTCTGCCTTGCAGCGACGATGCGCTAGGTCAGCGCGTGCTGGCCGCGCTGGAAACCCTGCGTCGCCCCCTGCGTGAGCACATGCGCCGCAGCGTCGGCAGCATCTATGCGGCACAATCGTCGAACCCCACGGAGCAGCCCGGCGCATGAATTTCCTTCGCAGCATCCAGTGGGCCGCGTGCGCCGTGGCCGTCGCCATGCTCGGCGCCTGCCGGCAGGCGCCCGCGCCGGCAGCCAGTCCGGCAGCGGTGGCGTCGCCGGCTTCGACGACGGCAGGCACCGTTCGGCAATGCCTGCATCAGGCCAAGGCGAGTCCGGCATCGAGCAACGCGACCAACGCAAAGGACAAGCCGCAGCCCTCGCTGCGGGTGACCACCCTCGACTGCGCCACCTTCGACCTTGCCGGCCAGCGCGGGCGCTGGGTGCTGGTCAACTTCTGGGCGACGTGGTGCGGGCCGTGCATCGAGGAGATGCCGGCGTTGACGCAGTTCGCCAAGGCGCATGCGAACGTGACCGTGCTGGGATTGAACACCGAGGACGGCATCGACGCGGCGACGCTGGATGGGTTTCTGCAGAAATACGCGCCGGGCTATCCCATCGCGGTGATCGATCCCTACGACCCGCCGCCGGATTTCGATCCGCCGCGCGTGCTGCCCACGTCCTACCTGATCGATCCGGACGGCAGGCTGGCGCACAAGTTCCTCGGGCCGATCACCTTCAAGGATCTGCAACAACAGATCCAGTCTCGTTAGCAGCGACTCGCCACAGGGGGCGAACGATGGAGGCAGCATTCTTTCTGGTCAGCGGCCGCGTGCAGGGCGTGGGCTTCCGCGCCGGCACCCGCCACGAGGCGCTGGGCCTGGGCTTGTCGGGCTACGCGCACAATCGCGCGGACGGCAAGGTCGAGATTTTCGTGCAGGGCACGCCGCAGGCCATCGACAGCTTCGCGCGCTGGGTTGGCTGCGGGCCGCCGCTGGCGAAGGTCGAGCAGGTGCTGCGCCAGCGTGCGCAGCCGCGCGAGATGGCCGGCTTCGGGGTGGGCTGAGGCGCCGGTTTCAATCGCCTGCGGCGCGCTTGCGCGCGATGCGCACATCGGCCATGCCGCGCGCCACTTCCAGCAGCGCGCCCTGCTGTTTGGTGGTCAGTTCGCGGTAGGCGGCGAGCAGTTCGTGTTCGCCCTTGGTGCGCGCCGGATCGAGTGCGCTGGCGATCTCGCCGAGCAGGGCACCGGCCGGCACGCCGAAGGTCTTGGCCAGCGCGTCGATCTGTTCCTTGCCCGGCATCTTCTCGCCGCGCAGCCACGCGCTGACGGTGGCTGCGCCGGCCTTGGGGATGGCCATCGCGATGTCGGTGGCCGACAGGCCGCGCGCCTTGGCCAGCAGGCGCAGGGTGGAATCCAGTCCCATGGGCGATTCCTCGCTATGGCATTGGGGGCAAGATACATCACTCGGGGTGAAGAACGGCGGAAGAACCCTCTCCCCTTGCGGGAGAGGGTGGCGCGCAGCGCCGGGAGAGGGGGGAAGGTGCACCGGAGCGCGGACAACCCCCTCCCAGCCTTCCGGCCCTACCGGGCGTTCTTCGGCGCGCGAACTGCCATCGGCAGTTCGCAATCACGCCTCATCACCCCCTGCTTCGCAAGGGGAGGGGTGGAAGCATGTCCTCCCACTGCTGTCGAATGGGGGAGAGTCAAAAGCGCGTTGCTGCTTATTCCTTCAACCGCGGCCGCAGGGCGACGAGGTTGCAGGGCTTGGTACAGCCATCCATCTGCGCGCGGATGAGGTTCTCCCAGCCGGTACGGCAGGCCGAGGTGGAGCCTGGCAGGCAGAACACGAAGGTGCCGTTGGCGAGGCCGGCGAATGCGCGCGACTGCATCGCGCTGGTGCCGATCTCGGCAAAACTGATCGCGCGGAAGATCTCGCCGAAGCCATCCATCACCTTGTCCAGTAGCGGCAGCAGTGCTTCAGGGGTGGAATCGCGGCCGGTGAATCCGGTGCCGCCGGTGACGAGGATGCCGTCCACCGCCGCATCGGCGATCCAGCGCGAGACCACCGCGCGCAGCAGGTATTTGTCGTCCGGCTGCAAGGCGCGCTCGTGCAGGCGGTGGCCCGCTTCGACCAGAGCATTGGCGAGGTAATCGCCGGAGGTGTCGTTGGCGGGCGTGCGCGAGTCGGACACGGTCAGCACGCACAGGTTCAGCGATTGGAGGGCCATCAGGAATGCTCAGCAGTCGATGTGGAAGTGCAGGTTGCCATCCTGCGCCCAGCCGGCGCGGCGATACAGCGCCTGCGCGGCGAGGTTGGATGGCGCGGTTTCCAGTTGCAGGCCCAGCGCGCCGGTCTGGCGGGCGAAGGCCATGGATGCGTCGAGCAGCGCGCGGGCGATGCCGTGGCGACGTGCTGCGGGGGCGACGTACAGATCGTTGAGCGTCCACACCCGGCCCATGCGGACGGAGGAGAAGATCGGATACAACTGCACGAAACCAGCCGCAGCGTGGTCATGCCGGGCGAGCAGCAGCACGGATTCGTCACGGGCGATGCGCTCGCCGAGGAAGGCGCGCGCGCCGGCGAGGTCGGCGGCTTGTTCGTAGAACTGCCGGTAGGCGTCGAACAACGTTGCCAGCGCATCGAGGTCGGCGAGGTCGGCGCGGTGGATGGTGGTAGACATCATCGACGCTCCATCATGTAAATCCTCGGGTGGCTGTTCACTCCGCTTTCCCTCTCCCTCCGGGAGAGGGTGCCGAAGGCGGGTGAGGGAACCTTCTCGCACCTAACCAAGACAATCGGCACTTTCCGCGTCTGCCCTCATCCGCCCTGCGGGCACCTTCTCCCGGAGGGAGAAGGAAATGCAAACGGCTTCGTATCCATCGTGTGTTTCACACCGCCTCCGTCAACAGCTTCAGTTCATCGGCCTGATGCTCGCGGGTGAGCCGTTCGACGAGATCGTCCAGATCGCCGTCGATGATGTTGGGCAGGTCGTACAAGGTCAGCCCTTCGACGCGATGGTCGGTGATGCGGCCCTGCGGGAAGTTGTAGGTGCGGATGCGCTGGCTGCGGTCGCCGCTGCCGACTTGCAGGCGTCGTGAAGCTGCCGTCGCCGCCACGGCCTTGGCGCGTTCGGCTTCCAGCAGCATGGCTTTGAGCCGCTGCATCGCCTTGTCGCGGTTGGCGTGCTGCGAGCGTTCGGTCTGGTTTTCCACCACGATGCCGCTGGGCACATGGGTGATGCGGATCGCCGATTCGGTCTTGTTGACGTGCTGGCCGCCGGCGCCGGAGCTGCGGAAGGTGTCGATCTTCAACTCGGCGGGATTGACCTGCACCTCGCCCACTTCCGCATCGTCGGGCAGGATCGCCACCGTCGCCGCCGAGGTGTGGATGCGGCCTTGCGCCTCGGTCGCGGGCACGCGCTGCACGCGGTGGGTGCCGGATTCGAACTTCAATTTGGAATACGCGCCGCGGCCCTCGACGCGCGCGACGATTTCCTTGTAGCCGCCGTGCTCGCCGGGGTTGGCCGATTCGATCTCGACCTTCCAGCCGCGCCGCTCCGCGTAGCGCGCATACATGCGGAACAGGTCGCCGGCGAAGATCGCCGCCTCGTCGCCGCCGGTGCCGGCGCGCACTTCGAGAAACAGGTTGGCCTCGTCGCGCGGATCGGCCGGGATCAGCAGCAGGCCGAGGCGCTCGTCGAGTTCGGCGATGCGTGCCTGCGTGGCGGGGATCTCCGCTTCGGCCAGTTCGCGCAGTTCGGGGTCCTCGCACAGGGCCTGCGCGGCGGCGAGATCGGCCTGTGCACGCTGGTAGTCGGCGTAGGCGAGGACGATGGGTTCGAGCTGGGCGAACTCGCGCGAGAGCTCGCGGAAGCGCCGGGGATCGACCAGCGCATCGGGTTCGGCGAGCGATCGCGCGACTTCCTCGCGGCGCTCGGCGAGCGCTTCAATCTTGCGCAGCAGGCTCGGAACCACCGGGGGCATCCAGGTCGTCGTCGGCCGTCGCCTCGCCGAACAGGCGCGCGGCGGCGGCCAGCACCTGCGCGTCGCCGGCATGCGCGGCGCGGCGCAGGCCGGCGCTGGGCGCGTGCAGCAGCTTGTTGGTCAGGCCGTGCGCGAGTTGGTCGAGCACCGCCTGCGGGTCGCGGCCGGCGGCGAGTTGTTCCCTCGCCTTCGCCAGCGCGGCATCGCGCAGGGCTGCGCCGTTCGCACGCAGCGCCTTGAGCGTGTCCTGCCGCGTGCTGCCGCGCCACCACGCCATGTACTGCTCGACTTGCAGGTCGATCAGGGTTTCGGCTTCGCTCGCGGCCTGCTGGCGCGAGCGGCGATTCTCGCTGATCGCCTGATCGAGATCGTCGATGGTGTACAGGTACACGTCGTCCAGCGCGGCCACGGCGGTTTCGATGTCGCGCGGCACGGCCAGATCGAGCAGGAACATCGGCGCATGCCGGCGCGCCTTGATGGCATGTTCGACCGCAGCGCGTGCGATCACCGGTTCGCGGGCGGCGGTGGCGCTGATGACGATGTCGGCCTCGGCGAGGTGACGGTCGAGATCGGTCAATGGCAGGGCCACGCCGCCGAAACGATGCGCGAGTTGCTGGGCGTGATCGAGCGTGCGATTGGCAACCAGCAGGCGGCGGACGTTGGCGTCCGCCAGATGGCGTGCGGCCAGCTCGATGGTTTCGCCGGCGCCGACCAGCAACACGCTGGCGTGGTCGAGGCGCGCGAACACCTGCTGCGCCAGCCGCACCGCGGCGTAGGCTACCGACACCGGATGCGCGCCGATGCGGGTATCGGTACGCACCCGCTTGGCCACCGCGAAACCGTGCTGGAACAGGCGATCGAGCGACGTTTTCAGGGCATGCGCGGTGCGCGCGAGCCGCCACGCCTCCTTCACCTGTCCCAGGATCTGCGGCTCGCCCAGCACCAGCGAGTCCAGCCCCGCGGCGACCCGGAACAGGTGGCGCACGGCGCGCGCATCCAGATGCCGGTACAGGTAATCGTCCAGCTCGCCATGGCCCAGCCCATGGTGCCCGGCCAGCCAGCGCGTCAGCGCGGCTTCGCCCTGCGGGTCGATGTGCGCGTACAGCTCGGTGCGGTTGCAGGTGGACAGCAGTGCGGCCTCGTGCACCCCGGCCATCGCACGCAGCGACGCCAGCGCCTCGGGCAGCGCTTCGGGAGCGAACGCCACCTTCTCGCGCAAGGCGAGCGGGGCAGTCAGGTGGTTCAGTCCGAGGGCCAGCAGGGGCATGGATCGAAGGTCGATGCGATAGACTGGCGCGATGCGCGCACGTTCCCTTCGTCATTGTACCTGCCGCGACCCCGAGCGGTCGCGCCGGGCTTGTTCTTGGCCGCGTTCCGGCTGCGCTGGATGCGCGCCCAGATGAGTCGGCGGATCGGGAAATCCATGCGCAAGGTGGCGTGGTTGGCGCTGATGATGACGTTGAGCGGCGCATCGGCCGCCGCTACGTCCGCGCCTGTCGCCTTGCCGCCTTCGCCCACGGTACAGCAGGCCGGCGATGTATTGGGCGATCTGCTCAAGGGCGAGTTCCAGGTACAGTCCGGCGCCAGCCGATCCGCGGCACAGGACTATCTGCAGGCTGCCTTGATCTCGTCCGATCCGGCCGTGGCGCAGCGGGCCGCGGCGATCGCCCTGCTCGCGCACGAAGATGCCTTGGCCGCACGCGCGGTCGCACGCTGGCGGCAGCTCGCACCCCGATCCGACGATCTGGCCGGGGTCGAAGCCCTGCTCGCCCTGCGTCGCGGCGATCGCGCCGCTGCCAGTGCTGGACTGCTGGCGATGCTCGATCGCGGCGACTGGCAGCGCGTGCTGCGCACCCTGATGTCGGCCACCGACAGCCCGACCTCGGCACCGGTCGCCAACGACCTGTTGCAGCGCGGGCATTGGCCGGCGAACTTCGAGGCGTGGCTGGCGTTCGGCGACGTGGCGCGCAGGCTTGGCGATCCGCAACTGGGCAAACTGGTTATCAGTTCGGTGTTGTTGCGTTATCCCAATGAGCCGAGGGGCTACTTGCTGGCCGCATTGCAACTGGGTGAGAGCGGCGATGTTGCCAATGCCCACGTCGCCATCGCCCACGCGCTGGAGTTGAGTGGCGGCGATGCAAAATTGCGCGATCAGGCCGCCGCCGCGTATGCGCAAATCGGCGATCTGCGCATGGCGGCGCAAACCCAGGCACACGGCGCGCAGACGGACGACACTTACGCCACGCGCGCGGCGTGGCTGGCGCGCGCCGACGACAAGCCTGCGCTCGCCGCGTTGTATGCGGAGGTGAAGACGCATGCCGCGGCCCCCGATTCCGAACGCGGCCTGTTGCTGGGCCAGCTCGCCGAATACCTCCAGCGCCCCGACGAGGCGCTGGCGTGGTACCGCGGCGTGGCCGACGGCAATGCGCGCGACGATGCCAGCAACCGCATCGCCATCGTGCTGGAGGGCAAGGGCGATCTGGCCGGCGCGCTGGACATGCTGCGTACCCAGCGCCGCGACGCCAGCGACAACCCGGATGCGCAAATCGATAGCTACCGCATCGAGGCCGAATTGCTGGCCAAGCACGACCGCAAGCCCGAGGCGCTGGCGGCCTACGACCGCGGCCTGGCCTTCTTCGACGGCGATCCGGGACTGTTGTACGGCCGCGCCCTGCTGCTGGAGGACATGGATCGCATCCCGGAAGCCGAGGCCGACCTGCGCGCGATCATCGCCGCCGATCCGAACAACGCCGAAGCCCTGAATGCACTGGGCTATACCCTGGCCGACCGTACCGAACGCTACGCCGAGGCGCAGGCCTTGATCGAGAAAGCGCTGCGCCTGAAGCCCGACTCGCCGGCCTTTCTCGACAGTCTCGGCTGGGTGCAGCACAGGCTCGGCCGCGATGCCGAGTCGCTGCGTAACCTGCGTCGTGCGTTCTCGCTGCTCAAGGATCCGGAGATCGCCGCGCACCTGGGCGAGGTGTTGTGGCTGCATGGCGACAAGGATGGCGCGCGCGCGGTGTGGAAGCAGGGGCTGGCGCTGGACAAGGACAACCGCGCGATGCAGCGGGTCGAAAAGACCTATCACCCATGAAGGCTGGCGCCATCCCGATTGATGAATGTGCCTGCACCAACACTCCATCCCCCGCTTGCGGGGGATGGTTGGGGTGGGGGGCTGCGGCCTACGAAAACATCTGCCCTTCAAAGCTTTCCCACCGGTCAGCGACGACCGCGGTTTGCCTGCTGATGCTCTTGCTGGCCGCCTGCGCGCAGGCGCCGATCCGTCGTGACGCCGATACCGCCCTGCTCGCGGCGCAGACGCAGCGCGAGGAGGCGCTGGCGGCGCAGCCGGACTGGTCGCTGACCGGCCGCATCGCGATCAGCGATGGCAAGGACGGCGGCAGCGGCCGCATCGACTGGTCGCAGCACGGCGATGATTTCGACATCCGCCTGAGTGCACCGGTCACCCGGCAGAGCTGGCGCATGCTGCGCGAGCACGGCCATGTGCTGCTGGAAGGGCTGGAAGGCGGCACCCGCGAGGGCGACGATGCGCAAGCGTTGTTGCAACAGGCGCTGGGCTGGGTGGTGCCGGTGGACGCGCTGGCGGCGTGGGTGCGTGGCGCGCGCGCCAACCCCGGCGATGCGCGCATGCAGTTCGATGCCGACGGCAAACCCGCGCTGCTGAGCGAACAGGATTGGACGGTCGAATACCGCGCGTGGGAACCAACGGGCAACCCGCCGCTGCCGCAGAAGGTGTTCGCCAACCGCGGCCAGGATCGCGTGCGGCTGGCGATCGAGCACTGGAACCCGCCGCCGCCGTGAGCGCGCCCACCGACTCCGACGGCTGGAGCGAGTGGCCGGCCCCGGCCAAGCTCAACCTCGGCCTGCGCATCGTCGGCCGCCGCGCCGACGGCTACCACCTGCTGCAAACCGTCTTCCAGTTGCTCGACTGGGGCGACAGCGTGCGCCTGCGCGTGCGCGAGGATGGTGAAATCCACCGCGTGGCCGGCAACGAGGGCATCCCCGAACCGGACGATTTGATGGTTCGTGCCGCACGCTCGTTGCAGCAAACGAGTGGTTGCGCGCTCGGCTGCGACATCGCCATCGACAAGCGCGTCCCGCTGGGCGGCGGCTTCGGCGGCGGTTCGTCGGACGCGGCCACCGTGCTGGTGGCGCTGGATCGTCAGTGGGGCACACGTTTGGGCGAAGACCGGCTGGCAGTATTGGGACTGCAGTTGGGCGCCGACGTGCCGGTGTTCGTGCGCGGCCGCAATGCCTTCGCCGAGAGTGTCGGCGAGGTGCTCACCCCGGTCGAGCTGCCGCCACGCTGGTACCTGCTGGTCGATCCTGGCGTGCACGTGGCGACCGCAGCCCTGTTCAGTGACCCCGAATTGACCCGCGATGCCACGCCGACGACAATACGCGCCGCGCTACCGGAGCCGTGGGACAACGCGTTCGAGCCGATCCTGCGCCGCCGCGAGCCGGCCATCGCCGCCGCGCTGGATGCGCTGTCGGTGTATGGCAAGGCCAGCGTGACCGGCAGCGGTGGCGGGTGTTTCGTCGCATTCGACAAGTGGGAGGATGCGGAAGCGGCGCGGTTGGCGCTGGCGGGATATCTGCCATCGGAGGGGATCCGAAAGGCTTGGGTGGCGGCTGGCGTATCGCGCTCCCCATTGTTGGAGCAAATCGAGCGTTTGCCCTGACCGGGCGTGCGAAAATGCGCAGCCCGGAGGGTGGGCATGGATTTTCCTTCTCTTGGAGGGAAGGGTTGCAACTTCACTTCCCCCTTTGGGGGAAGGTGGCGCGAAGCGCCGGATGAGGGAAGATCGTCGGGTGGCGAAGTTCATCGCCCGGATTCGAGACTTTCCCTCACCCGCCTTCGGCACCCTCTCCCGGAGGGAGAGGGGAGGGCATGGCGTTTTCTTCGAAGTGCGGCAGGATGCCCGATCTTCGATGCATCAAACACTGGGGCGTCGCCAAGCGGTAAGGCACCGGGTTTTGATCCCGGCATACGCAGGTTCGAATCCTGCCGCCCCAGCCAGATGCTGCAGGCCCGTGCCGGCATCGGCGCAGGCCGTGGCGACCGCTCCACCCGTTCCACCTGTTCGATCCGCATCCTCGCCCACCACGGTTCCCGCCCCGCCATGACGACCCACGAAAACCCGATGGTGTTCACCGGCAACGCCAACCGCCCGCTGGCGCAGGCGGTGTGCAAGGAACTCGGCATCCCGCTGGGCAAGGCGCTGGTCGGCAAGTTCTCCGATGGCGAGGTGCAGGTCGAGATCGAGGAGAGCGTGCGCCGGCAGGAAGTGTTCGTGATGCAGCCCACCTGCGCGCCCAGCGCCGAGAACCTGGTCGAGTTGCTGGTGCTGATCGACGCCTTCAAGCGCGCCTCGGCCGATTCGGTCACCGCGGTGGTGCCGTATTTCGGCTATGCGCGGCAGGATCGCCGCCCGCGCTCGGCGCGCGTGCCGATCACCGCCAAGGTGGCCGCCAAGATGTTCAGCGCCGCCGGCGCCGATCGCGTGCTCACCGTGGACTTGCATGCCGACCAGATCCAGGGCTTCTTCGACATGCCGGTCGATAACGTCTACGCCTCGCCCCTGCTGCTGGCCGACATCTGGCGCACCTACGGCACCGACAACCTCGTCGTGGTCAGCCCGGACGTGGGCGGCGTGGTGCGCGCCCGCGCGGTCGCCAAGCGGCTCGACGATGCCGACCTTGCGATCATCGACAAGCGCCGTCCGCGCGCGAACGTGGCCACGGTGATGAACATCATCGGCGACGTGCGCGACCGCACCTGCGTGCTCGTCGATGACATCGTGGATACCGCCGGCACCCTGTGCGCCGCCGCCGCTGCGCTCAAGGAGCAGGGCGCGCGCAAGGTCGTGGCCTACTGCACCCATCCGGTGCTGTCGGGCGCGGCGATCGACAACCTCTCGCGCTCGAAGATGGACGAACTGGTCGTCACCGACACCATCCCGCTGCGCGAGGCGGCCGGCAACTGCGCGAAGATCCGCCAGCTCAGCGTCGCCGAATTGCTGGCCGAAACCATCCGCCGCATGGCCTACGGCGAGTCGGTGAGTTCGCTGTACGTGGATTGATACCGCACGTGGATCGGCCGCGCGGCATCGCGGTTTCCAGCAGGCGCAAACGACAGGGCCGTCGCATGCGACGGCCCTGTGCGTTCACGTCTGCGGTGCTGCCTCAGCGGTGACCGCCATGCTCCTCTTTCTCATGCTGCGGCTTGGCGGCGGGCGGTGCCGGCGGGCGCTCGACCATCCGCGGCTGCGCCTGCGGCATGCGTGGTGCCTGCATCCCACCACCCTGATACCCGCCGCCCTGATAGCTGCGTTCGACCTGCGGTGCCTGCCGGATCGGGCGCTCGGGCTGGGTCACATTGCCGCGATCGTAGTTGCGGTCGTACTGCGGCGCCTGCCGGATGTTGCGCTCGGGCTGCACCACGTTGCCACGGTCGTAGTTGCGGTCGTACTGCGGCGCCTGCCGGATGGTGCGCTCGGGCTGAACCACGTTGCCGCGATCGTAGTTGCGGTCGTACTGCGGCGCCTGCCGGATGGTGCGCTCGGGTTGCACCACGTTGCCACGGTCGTAGTTGCGGTCGTACTGCGGCGACTGCCGTGTCGGTGCCGTTGGCCGCTGCTGCCGCGTGTTGGCGCCGCTATTGGCTGCGTTGTACGCCTGACTCGAGGGCGGAGCCAGGGCGCGGTTCTGGAAGGGCGTGTGGCGTCCCCCGGATTCGCTGTCCTTGGCCGCCATCGGGCTGGTGACGACGGGGCGGCTGCCCGGCGTGGTGCTCATGCCAGGACGCGACAGCACGTTGTTGCCCGGGCGGTAGCGCTCGGCAGCGGCATTCGCATTGGCCATCGGTGCAACCGGCTTGGCCGCCATCACCGAGCTGCCGGTGAACATGCCGGGGCGCGAGGTCGCGGCGATCGACGGCGTGCCCTTGTTCACCGAGGCGCGCAGGCTGGGCATGTTGCGCGCTGCAGAGACCTGCTGCACTTGCGCTGCCACCGGCGCGGTGTGCCGCTGGTTCTGGTAGGCGAGCTGCGCCGCGGTGGCCTGCGCGGTGGTGCCGCCGGGGCCGTTGAAGCTGTAGCGGTTCACCGTGGTGTTGTTGTTCACCACCGACTGGTTGTAAACGTTGGTGATGTTGGTCACGTTGGTGATGTTGTTGACCGTGCGGTTGTAGTAGAAGTTGTTGCCCTGCCAGTAGCCGCCCTGGTAGCCGACGCCGCCGTAGCCGTAGCCGTAGTTGATGCCGCCGTAGTAGCCCACGCGCGGGCCCCAGTAGCCGTTGAAGAACACGTACACGCCGCTGCGCCAGCCCCAGTAGCCGGGCGTCCACAAGGCGCCGTAGTAGGGCGGTTGCACCCAGGTGCCGGGCACCCAGTAGTAGCCGTAATCCTCGTCCCACGCCCAGTAGCCGGGCGTCCAGATGTAACCCGGGCCCGGGATGACGGGTTGTTCGTAGACGGGCATCATCGGCGGGGCGAAATTGACCGAGATGCCGATGCTGATGTGCGCCTGCGCCGGTTGCGGGGCGGCGACGGCGAAGGCGAACGAGGCGCCGATCGCAAGCGCCAGCGTCGCGCGCAAGGCCAGACTGCGATTGTCGAACGTGGTTTTCATGACGCGTGGCTCCGGTGGTGGATGGTTGCAGTAACGCATGCCGACCGAGGCGGTGCAATCGGTTGCGCGCCGGCATGTGCCCGCCCATTCAGCGTGTTGAATGGCGACCAAATCATGACGGTCGCGTACATGAAACGTACAGGGTTCGGCAATGCGCGCCGGCGGCTGGATCGAGGCTGCCGCATGGCGTTTGTTAAGCTGCCATCTCCCCACCGGATGACCCGCCATGCATTCGACCGAATCGTCTCCTGCACGGCCAGCCAAGGGCATGGCGCTGCACGTCAAGGTGCTGCTCGGCTTCCTGCTGGGCACCTTCGCCGGGCTTGCCGCACACGCCACGCTGGCCGACGCGCAGTGGGTGCATGTGGCCATCGACTACGCCACCAAGCCGTTCGGGCAGATCTTCCTCAACCTGCTGTTCATGCTGGTGGTGCCGCTGATCTTCTCGGCGCTGGTGCTGGGCGTGGCCGAACTGGGCGACATCGCCGCCCTCGGGCGGCTGGGTTGGAAAACCCTGATCTACACGGCGGTGGTCACCGCCGCGGCGGTCGGCATCGGCCTGCTGTGCGTCAACGTGTTCCAGCCCGGCCTGCACATGGACGCGGCGATGGTGCAGAAAGTCCTGAGCGGCAACGTCCTCAAGGCCGGCGAGATCGTCAGCAAGGGCAACGACCTGCGGCTGATGGATCTGCTGGTCAACATCGTGCCGCATAACGTCGTCGGGGCGATGGCCGACGACAGCAAGAAGCTGGGCATCGTGTTTTTCGCGCTGATGATCGGCATCGGCCTGGTGATGAAGCCCACGCCCGGCACGACCGCGTTCAAGAACGCCATGCAGGGGCTGTTCGAGATCTGCATGCACCTGATCGGCCTGTTCATCCGGCTCGCGCCGTATGCGGTCGCGGCCTTCATGTTCAACCTGACCTTCCAGCTCGGCTGGGACGTGATCCGCAGCCTCGTGTGGTTCGTGGCGACGGTGCTGGTGGCGCTGGCGATCCACGGCTTCGTGGTGATCCCGCTGTGGGTGCGCCTGATGGGCGGGATGTCGCCGCGCGCGTTCTTTGCCGGTACCCAGGAGGCGACCCTGACCGCCTTCGCCACCGCGTCGTCCACCGCCACCCTGCCGGTGACCCTGCGCGTGGCCGAGGACAACCTGAAGCTGCCGCGCAAGGTGTCGCGCTTCGTGCTGACCGTGGGCGCCTCGGCCAATCACCACGGCACGGCCTTGTTCGAGGGCATCACCGTGCTGTTCCTCGCCCAGGTCTATGGCGTCCACCTCGGCCTGCCGCAGCAGGCGATGGTGCTGGTGCTGTGCATCCTCGGCGGCATCGGCACCGCCGGCATCCCCTCGGGCTCGCTGCCGGTGATCGCGATGATCTGCGGCATCATCGGCATCAACCCCGACGGCATCGGCATCATCATCGGCGTCAACACCTTCCTCGACATGTGCCGCACCGCGCTCAACGTGACCGGCGACCTGGCCACGGCGGTGGTGGTGGCGCAGCGCAGCGGCGAGAAGGATCTGCCGGACGAGGCGGCGCTGGCGCACCTGGACGAAATCGTGCGCTGAATGTCCGGGCGAGCCGCGCGAGCGCGTCCGTGCGCGATGCGGCGTGCCGCGCGACGATCACTGCAAGGTGCTCGGCGCGCTGGCCTGCGGCGGGCCGTCGAACAGGGCCTCGATTTGCGCACGCGACAGCACATAGGCCGCGCCGCAAAACTCGCAGTCGATGCGCGCGTCCGCCGGCTCGCGGCCATCGGTGCAGGCCAGCGCCTCGTCCCGGCCGAGGCCGTGCAGCATGGCTTCCACGCGCCCGCGCGAACACGAGCAGCCAAACCGCAGCGGCCGCGCATCGCGCACGCGCACGCCGTCCTCGTGGAACAGGCGGAACAGCAATTCGCGCGGTTCGGTGGCCAGCATCTCGGCGGCATTCAGCGTCTGGAAACAGGCCGCCGCGCGCGGCCAGCCGTCCTCGTCATCGCCATCCCCGGGCAGCTTCTGCAGCATCATGCCGACCGCGCGCGTCGCGTCGGCCGCCAGCAGCATGCGCGTGGGCAGTTGTTCGGACTGGGTGAAATAGCCTTCGAACGCTTCGGCGAGGGTGTCGGCATCCAGCCCGACCAAGCCCTGATAACGCAGGCCCTCGCGCCCGCCGGCGGGGTTCTCGATGGTGATGGCCAGCACCGCCTGCTTGCCGAAGGCCCGCGGGCCGAGCGGCTCGGGCAAGGGCTCGACATGGGAGGCCAGCCCGCGCAGCTTGCCCTCGTTGGTGCACTCGGCGAACAGCGAGCGCAGCGCGCCGGTGCCGCGCAACTGCACGCTCAGGCGGCCGTCGATCTTGGCGTGGCCGGTCATCAGTGCGGTTGCGGCGAGCGTCTGGCCGAGGCAGGAGGCGACCGGCGGCGGGTAAGGCTTGCGCGCCAGCACGCTGCGCCAGACATCGGTCAGGCGCACCAGCACGCCGTGCACGCCCGAGGCATCGAGCACGAAGCGCAACAGCAGGTCATCGTCGCGCGGGTGTTGCGGGTCGGAGTGGGCGGGCATGTTCGGGGCGCGGGCAGTTGCGTGCATCCCGGGCGAGGTTATGCTCGCGCCGGCGACATCGGAAGGCACACAATGGGTCGGATGCCAGAGCGGATCAAGCCCCGCGTTTCCCCATCCCGCGATTCCCCGCGCGTCGAGGCATGCGCTTGAGCGCGCAGCCGCGTCCGCGCCGGCGCATCCGCTGGCTGCGCTGGATTTTCCTCTGGCTGCCGTTGTTGTTCGTGCTCGTCAGCGTCGCGCAGGTGCTGTGCCTGCGCTGGATCGACCCGCCGACCAGCGCGTTCATGCTCGAACGGCGTTTCGCCGCGTGGCGCGACGGGCAGTCCGGCTTCGCCGTCCACTACCGCTGGCGACCGCTGAACGAGATCTCCAGCTGGCTGCCGGCGTCGGCGATCGCCTCGGAGGATCAGAAATTCTTCCGCCACCACGGTTTCGATTTCGACGCCATCGACAAGGCGCTCGACCACAACGAGGAGGGCGGCCGCGTGCGCGGCGGCAGCACCATCAGCCAGCAGGTGGCCAAGAACATGTTTCTGTGGAGCGGGCGCAACTATGTGCGCAAGGGATTGGAGGCCTGGTACACGGTGTTGATCGAACGCCTGTGGGGCAAGCGCCGGATTCTGGAGGTGTACGTGAACGTCGCCGAGTTCGGCGACGGCGTGTACGGCGCGGATGCGGCGGCGCACGGTCTGTTCGGCACCACCGCGGCGCGGTTGACCGCCACGCAAAGTGCTCGCCTGGTCGCGGTGCTGCCCAACCCGCGGCGCTGGTCGGCGGCAAGACCCGGCCCGTATGTGCTGCGGCGCGCGGCGTGGATCGAGCGCCAGGTGCGGCAACTGGGCGGGCCGGCCTTGCTCGATCCGGTTCGGCGCTGATGCAAGGCCCGCGGGCGGCCAAGGCGTGTTCGTGCGCAGAGGATGCCTGAATCCGCGTGTCCGGCTACCATCGCAACATGGGATCGCCCGAGCCACTCACCATCCTCATCGCCGCGTACAACGAGGAGGCGTCGCTGCCTTTGCTGCATCCACGCCTGAGCGCGGTGCTCGACGGCCTCGACCTGCCTGCGCGGATGCTCTACGTGGACGATGGCAGCCGCGACACGACATGGCAGGTGCTGTGCGGCCTCGCGCAGACCGACCCGCGGGTGGCGCTGTTGCGGTTGTCGCGCAATTTCGGCAAGGAGGCCGCGTTGACGGCCGGGCTGGATCGCGTGACCACGGGCGCGGCGATGATCCTGGATGCCGACGGGCAGGATCCGCCCGAGCTGATCCCCGCGTTCGTCGCGCATTGGCGCGAGGGCTACGACGACGTCCACGGCACCCGGCTCGAACGCGAGGGCGAGGGTTGGCTCAAGCGCGCCAGCGCGCATGCCTTCTATCGGGTGATCGGCCACCTGTCGCGCACGCCCATCCCGCGCGACACCGGCGACTTCCGCCTGCTCTCGCGGCGCGCGCTCGACGGCCTGGCGCAGTTGCGCGAGCGCGGGCGCTTCATGAAAGGGCTGTTCGCATGGGTGGGTTACCGGCAACTGACGGTGCCCTACCACCGGCAGCCGCGCGTGGCCGGGCGCAGCAAGTTCGGTTTCTGGAAACTGTGGAACTTCGCGCTGGACGGCATCACCAGTTTCTCGACCGCGCCGCTGCGGGTGGCCACCTATCTGGGCCTTGCGACCGCACTGGCGGCGTTCGTGTTCGGCGTGTTCATTCTCGCCAGAACCGTGCTGTGGGGCGACCCCGTCCGTGGTTATCCCAGCCTTGCGGTACTCATCGTTTTTTTGGGCGGCGTGCAGTTGATCGCACTCGGCGTGATCGGCGAGTACCTAGGGCGCTTGTATCTGGAAGTCAAGGAACGGCCGCTATATCTTGTGGACGATTGGCGGCCGCCATCGGCCGATGCCCGATCGCAGGGCTGAGTCAGCCGCGCTGTCCGATCGCCCCGGCCGCGCTATCATCGGCGCATCGCCGCGATGAGGACGCGAGGCGTCGCAAGGAGGTCGTCATGGAACTGGTTCGTCATCTGTTGGCCCACAAGCCCGTCGGCGTGGTCGCGATCGAGCCGGCCGCGACCGTGCTCGAGGCCATCGGCCTGATGGCCAGGCACGAGACCGGCTCGGTGCTGGTGATGCAGGGCAAGGCCTTGCTGGGCATCCTGTCCGAGCGCGATTACACGCGCAAGGTGGCCCTGAAAGGGCGCGCCTCGGCGACCACGCCGGTATCGGATGTGATGAGTTCGCCGGTGGTCACCGTCGGCCCCGACGAGACCGTCCAGCACTGCATGCAGGTGATGACCGAGCGGCGGTTCCGGCATCTGGCCGTGGTCGAGAACGGGGAGGTGACCGGCATCGTGTCGATTGGCGATCTGGTCAAGGCCATGCTGGAACTCCAGCAACAGGAAATCGCCCACCTGCAGCAATACATCGCCGGTTGATCGCAGCGGACGGCGGGAGCGTGGCCATCGCGCCGACGGGCGGCGGATGCGGCGCGGCTCGGGCGGGTTAGACTGCCCGGGCCCGGGTCGTGTGGCGGATGGGAACATAGCCGTGAAGCTGATCGAACTGCTGCCGAATTTCATCTCCGAATTGCAGATCGTCTGCGAGCAGTTGGGCCGGCACGATCTGACCCGCCAATTTTCGACCGTCGAGTTGACCGCCAACACCTACGATGCCGATACCAGGGTCGCCCAGTTGCGGCTGCGTCCGGGGCGCGCGATCGTCAAGCCCGCCGATGCTCCGGCCGCGAAAGAGCCGCCGCCCGCCAACGAGGACGTGCTGCTGCGGCACCGCTATGGCGTGCGCGTGCACACCGACAACCACGGGCGCATGCAGCGCATGACCATCGCCGAAGGCACCGAGATCGCCGAGGTGCTGGGGCGGTATTCGGCACTGCGGCTGTAGGGTTGATCGGGGAACGGGGAGCGGGGAGCGGAAAAGCATGAGCGCGGACCGCGCCCGTTCTTGCTTGTGGACGGGTAAAATGCGCGCCCCATGATTTCCTTCCGCAATTTCGCCCTGCGCCGCGGCGAGCGCCTGCTGCTGTCCGGCGTGGATCTGGCCCTGCATGCCGGCTGGCGGGTCGGCGTGGTCGGGCGCAACGGCGCCGGCAAGTCCAGCCTGTTCGCAGCGATCCAGCGCCAGCTCGAGGCCGATCAGGGCGATGTCGAGTTGTCCGGCAAGGCGCGCATCGCCAGCGTGGCGCAAGAGACGCCGTCGCTGCCGGATGCGGCGATCGATTTCGTGCTCGGCGGCGATGTCGAGGTCGCCGCTGCCATCCGCGCGGAAGCCGCGGCGATGGCGGCCGAAGACTGGGATGCGGTGGCCGAAGCGCACCATCGCCTCGACGAACTCAACGGCTACGATGCGCAGGCCCGCGCCGGCAAGCTGCTGCACGGTTTGGGCTTTTCCGCCGACACCCATCAACGCGCGGTGTCGGAGTTCTCCGGCGGCTGGCGCGTGCGCCTGAACCTGGCGCGCGCGTTGATGATGCCGTCCGACCTGCTGCTGCTGGACGAGCCCACCAACCACCTCGACCTCGATGCGGTGCTGTGGCTGGAGCAGTGGCTGCTGCGCTATCCGGGCACCTTGCTGCTGATCTCGCACGACCGCGAATTCCTCGATGGCGTGTGCACCCACACCCTGCACCTGCACGAGGGCAAGGCGCGGCTGTACGTCGGCGACTACACCGCCTTCGAGCGCCAGCGCGCCGAGCAGTTGCGCCAGCAGCAGATCGCCTTCGAGAAGGAACAGGTCGAACGCGAGCACCTGCAGAAGTTCATCGACCGCTTCCGCGCCAAGGCCAGCAAGGCCAAGCAGGCGCAATCGCGGATGAAGCGGCTGGCCAAGCTCGCCGGCACCGAGGCCGTGCGTGCCGAGCGCGAGCTGCGGATCGATTTCGCACAGCCGCTGAAGCTGCCGCATTCGCTGATCCGGTTGAATCATGTGGATGCGGGTTACCCCGCCAAGCCCCTCCCCCTTCCAGCGGAAGGGGGAGGTTGGGAGGGGGTTGGCGCACCCGATGGCAACCCCACCCCAACCCTCCCCTTCAGGGAAGGGGAGGGGGTGAGAATTCTCGAAAACGTCGGCTTCGGCCTCGAAGCCGGCGATCGCATCGGCCTGCTCGGGCCCAATGGCGCGGGCAAATCCACGCTGGTGAAGACGCTGGTGGGCGAGTTGCCGGTGTTGGCCGGCGAGCGCAACGCGCACCCGGATCTGCAACTGGGCTACTTCGCCCAGCACACGGTGGAATCGCTGATCCCCGGCACCAGCCCGGTCGATCACCTGCGCGAGATCGCGCCGAACGTGGCCGTGCAGGACTTCCGCGATTTCCTCGGCCGCTGGAACTTCCCCGGCAACCGCGCCTTCGAATCCGTCGATACCTTCTCCGGCGGCGAACGCGCGCGCCTGGCGCTGGCGCTGATCGCGTGGCGCAAGCCGAACGTGCTGCTGCTCGACGAGCCGACCAACCACCTGGATCTGGACATGCGCGAAGCGCTGGCCGAGGCGCTGTCGGATTTCGACGGCGCGATCGTGCTGGTGTCGCACGACCGTCATCTGATCGGATTGGTCTGCGACAGCTTCTGGCGTGTCGCCGATGGGCATGTCGTGGCCTTCGATGGCGATCTGGATGCCTACGCCGCATGGCTGCGCTCGCGCGGATCGGAGCCCAAGGCCGCCGCAAACACGCCCAAGCCGGCGGCCGCGAAACCGGCGCCTGCAAAAAAGCTATCGATGAAGATCGACGCGCGCTCGATCGAGCGCGCCGAGGCGCGGGTGGCCGATCTCGAACGCCGACTGGCGAGCCTGGATGCGCAGCACGCCGATCCGTCGTTGTATGCCCAAGGAGTCGAGCGTGCCGCCGAACTGGGTCGCCAGCAGGCCGCGCTGCGCGAAGAACTCGCCGTCGCCGAGCAGGATCTGCTGGAGATCTACGAGGCGCAGGCTTGATCTCCCGTTGAACCCGGCCAGCCCGGCCCCATATCGGCTCCGTCCACGAGGTTCCGCACGCGCCATGCCCATCTACGGTTTTGAATGCCATTCCTGCGGCCATCGTTTCGACCGCCTGCAGAAGCTGTCCGATCCCGATCCGGACACTTGTCCTTCCTGCCATGCCAAGGCACTGCGCCGGCAATTGAGCGCGCCCTCGTTCCGCCTGTCGGGCAGCGGCTGGTACGAAACCGACTTCAAGAAGGACGGCGAGAAAAAGCACAACCTGGCCGACAAGGGCGAGAGCGCTGCGCCGGCGGAGCAGGGCGAGGGCAAGTCTGCCGCTGCCAAACCCGCCGATGCCAAGCCTGCAGCGGCCGCTGCCAAGCCGGCTGCTGCGGAAACGGCGTCCACCGCCAAGCCCGCAGCCAAGGCCGAATCCAAACCGGCAGCGCCGCCGGCTGCCACCTGAGCGCGCCGGCACCTCGATCGCGCTACGGCCAACGATAGGGCGATTGAAATCTTCCCGGATGACGAAGAGCGTGCGCCAACACTCCCCCGCCTGCGGGGGAGGGTAGGGTGGGGGGCGGTGTCTCGCGAAAATCATCCCCATCCCATCCTTCCCCCACAAATGGGGGAAGGGGTAAAGGCAGCGTGGCTGTAGGGTCAAGGCAAAGGGATATCCGCGCTTTCCGCTAAAATGCACGCTTGCGTCGGGCGCTGCGCCTGACAACCAGTTTTCGTGCCAGCGGCACGTACGGAGCCTGCATGCGTACCCATCATTGCGGTCTCATCGACGAGACCCTGATCGGCCAACCCGTCACC
Organism: Pseudomonadota bacterium; assembly: GCA_018242445.1. Lineage (GTDB taxonomy): Bacteria > Pseudomonadota > Gammaproteobacteria > Xanthomonadales > Xanthomonadaceae > SZAS-103. Next base: position 21,328 of record JAFEBW010000048.1, read on the forward strand.
CTGTGCGGTTGGGCCGATGTCGCCCGCGATCTCGGCGGTCTGTGCTTCATCGACCTGCGCGACCACGAGGGCATCGTGCAGATCGTCGCCGAGCCTGCCGATGTCGACGGCAATGCCGCGGTGATCGAAGCGGCCGCGCACGTCCACTACGAGGATTGCCTGCGCGTGACCGGCATCGTGCGCCGTCGCCAGTCGGTGAACGCGAAGATCAGGACCGGCCAGGTCGAAGTCGTCGCCACGAAGATCGAAGTGCTCAACCGCGCCGAGCCGCTGCCCTTCCACGCCCACGAGAATCCGGGCGAGGACATCCGCCTGAAGTACCGCTACCTCGACCTGCGCCGTCCGGAAATGCAGAGGATGATGCGCACGCGCATCGCGCTGGTGCAGGCGCTGCGCCGCTGGCTGGACGCGCGCGGCTTCCAGGACATCGAGACGCCGATCCTGACGAAGGCCACGCCCGAGGGCGCGCGCGACTTCCTCGTGCCCGCGCGCATGCACGCAGGCGAGTTCTACGCGCTGCCGCAGTCGCCGCAGTTGTTCAAGCAGATCCTGATGGTGGCCGGCTTCGACCGCTACTACCAGATCGCGCGCTGCTTCCGCGACGAAGCCCTGCGCGCCGACCGCCAGCTCGAGTTCACCCAGCTCGACATGGAGTTCGCCTGGGTGTCCGAGCGCGACGTGCAGGACACGACCGAGGCGATGATCCGCGCCGTGTTCCGCGAGGTGATGGACGTCGAACTCGCCGATCCGTTCCCGCGCCTGACCTATGCCGACGCGATACGCCGCTACGGCTCGGACAAGCCCGATCTGCGCATCGAGCTCGAGCTGGTCGATATCGCGGATGCTGTGAAGAGTTGCGAGTTCAAGGTCTTCACCGATTGGGCGAACCATGCGCAGGGCCGTGTGGCTGCGCTTCGCGTGCCCGGTGGCGCGACGCTGTCGCGCAAGCAGATCGACGAAGTCGCCGCGCACGCGGCGAAGTTCGGCGCGAAAGGTTTGGCGTGGATGAAGGTCGAGGATGCCGGCAAGGGCCGCGAAGGCGTGAACTCGCCGATCGCCAAGTTCCTCGACGATGCCGCGCTCGGCGCGATCCTCGAAGCGACAGGCGCAAACGGTGGCGACCTGATCCTGTTCGGCGCGGCCGCGTACAAGACCTGCAGCGAGTTCATGGGCGCGGTGCGCTTGAAGGTTGCCCGCGATCTGAGCCTCGTCGCGAATGCGTGGAAGCCGCTGTGGGTCACCGACTTCCCGATGTTCGAATGGGACGAGGAAAGCCAGCGCTACATGGCCTTGCACCATCCCTTCACGGCGCCTGCGGTGGACGACGAGGCCGACCTGCGCGCGAACGCGGGGAGTGCGGTCTCGCGCGGTTACGACATGGTGCTCAACGGCAACGAGATCGGCGGCGGCTCGATCCGCATCCATCGCTCGTCGATGCAGTCGGCCGTGTTCGACCTGCTCGGCATCGGCCGCGAGGAGGCCGAACTGAAGTTCGGCTTCCTGCTCGAAGCGCTGCGCTACGGCGCGCCGCCGCACGGCGGCATCGCCTTCGGCATCGACCGCATCGCCGCGCTGATGGCCGGCACCGAATCGATCCGCGACGTGATCGCCTTCCCGAAGACCACCACCGCGCAGTGCCTGATGACCGGCGCGCCGTCGCCGATCCCGGACGCGCAATTGGCCGAGGTGCATGTGACGGTGCGCGAAAAAGCAAAGGGGCCGGCGTGAGTGTCCATGCCGACGACGATGGAACGATGAAAGTGTCGGGCGCAGCGCGTCTCGCACCCGTTTCGCTTTCCATCCGCCGCGCCGGCAAGGAAGACGCGCAGGCGCTCTCGCGCATCGCTTGCCGCACGTTCACCGAAACCTTCGGCCCCATGTATCCGGCCGAGGATCTCGACGATTTCCTGCGCACGAACTACGCGGTCGCCGAGTGCGAGCGCCTGCTTTCCGACCCGCGCTACGCCGCGTGGCTGGTCGAGTGCGATGGGCAGGCCGTCGGTCACGCACTGGCCGGCCCCTGCGGCTTGCCGCACGCGGACGTGCAAACCGGCGATGGCGAACTCAAACGCCTGTACCTGCTGGCAAGCGCGCAGAATGGCGGCTGCGGCGCACGCCTGTTCCGCGACGTGCTGGCCTGGCTCGAAGCCGACGGCCCGCGCCGCATCTGGATCAGCGTGTGGTCGGGCAACCTTGGCGCGCAACGGTTCTACGAGCGTTTCGGCTTCGCCAAGGTCGCCGAGTACGAATTCCCCGTCGGCCGCCAGCGCGACCGCGAGTTCATGTTCCGGCGCGATGCGCGGCCGTTGGCCACATCATGACCGCAGTCGAATTGAACGCCAGCGAATCGATGCATATGCCGACCACGACCGTTGCGCGTTCTTCCGAGGGACATGCCGCGTGGCGCGTGCTGCGTTTCGGCTTGGTCGGGTTGTCGGCCACCGGCGTGCATTTCGTGGTCGCGCTGATGGCACTGCGCGGGCTGGCTGTTCCCCCCGCGCTGGCCAATGCGCTGGGTTTCTCGGTGGCGTTGACGGTGTCCTTCATCGGCCACGCGAGTTACACCTTCCGTGCGTCGGCGACTGTGGCCGCCGCCAGTCGATTCCTTGCCGTCAGTCTCGCGACAGTGACCCTCGGCAGCGGACTCGTGGCGTGGCTGGCGCACCACACGCCTTGGCCTGGTGTTTGGGTGCTGGCGATCGGTGCGTTGTTTTCCGCAGGCGCCAATTTCATCGGCCATTCGCTGTGGTCGTTCGGCCACCGCCATCGGTGATGCGCGCATGGAGCCAGACGCCTACCGGCAGATGCGCGCGTTGCAGTCCTCGCACTGGTGGTTCGTGGCGCGCAGGAAAATTTTTGGATCCATGCTCGATCGCATCGGTTTGCCATCGGGAGCGCAGGTTCTCGAAGCCGGCTGTGGCCCGGGCGGCAACTTCGAATTGCTTCAGCGTTACGGTACGGTCAGTGCGTTCGACATGGACCCGCGGACGGTCGCCGATTGCAGAGCGCGGTTCGACGTGAACTGCGTCGAGGGTCGTCTGCCGGATGGGCACCCGTTCCACGGCGCGCGCCGGTTCGATCTGGTGGTTGCGTTGGATGTGATCGAACACGTCGAGGAGGATGTTGCTTCATTGCGTTCGCTGGCCTCCTGCCTGCGCGCTGGCGGCAGGCTGCTGGCGACGGTGCCGGCGTACCAATGGATGTATTCGGCGCATGATCGCTTCCATCATCACCAGCGGCGCTACCGCGTGCGGGATCTGCGTTCCATCGCCGAAGCCGCCGGATTGAAGGTCGAGTCCGTGGGCTATTTCAATACGTTGCTCTTTCCGCCGATCGCTGCGTCGCGCATGTTGGCGCGCCTGCGCGGCGATGCGCCGCACAGCGATGCCGGCATGCCGCCGCCTTTCGTCAATCGCATGTTGAAGGTCATTTTCGGCAGCGAGGCCTGGTGGCTGCGACACCTGCGGTTTCCATTCGGGACATCGATTTTCCTGCTTGCCGCACCGCCACCCGGAGGCGGCGATGGTTGATCGCGACACTGCGGGCGATGGCCATGCGGCGCCCGGCATGCGCCGCAACCGTTTCGTCGCGCTTGCCCTCGCGATCGCGGCTTTGGCGCTGGCCTTGCGTCTGCTTTACGTGTTCGGCGCGAAGGTCGAACAACCCATTGCCGGTGACGCCAACCAATACGTGTTGTACGCGTGGAATCTCGTCCACGACGGCACGTTTTCGGCATCGCTGCCCAGTGCCGGACCGGTCGTGCCCGACAACATGCGCGGCCCGGGCTACCCATTCGTCCTTGCCGCAGCGATGCGGCTGTGCGGACATTCCGACCTTGCTTTGCGCGAGGTCGCTGGCGGAAGGGTCGCACTGGTTCCGGTGGATGCGGCCTGGATGTATGCCGTCTATGCGTGGCAGGCATTCCTCGGGGCGATGACGGTACTGCTCGTCATCGCCATCGCGCGACGTTGGCTTGGACGCGGTGCGGCGTTGGGTTGCGGAGTGTTGGTGGCCTTGTGGCCGCATCTGATCTCTTTTGCCGGGGTCCTGCTCAGCGAAACCGTGTTCGGCTTCGTCATCGCGCTGGCGATGTGGTTGCTGGTGCTGCTCGAAGAGCATCGCCGGGCGTGGCTGGCGGTTTGCACGGGTTTGGCGTTCGCGGTCGCATGGCTGGTCAATCCGGTGATTGCCGTGTTTCCGCTGTTGGCCGCGATGGCCTTGCTGCTGCGAGGAAAGGCCGTGGTGGCGATCATCGTGCTCGCTAGTTTTGCGGTGGCGCCGGCGGGGTGGGCCTGGCGCAATGCCGCAGCAGGCCACCTGCATGGAAGCTACCAGCGGGCGGCGCAAAATTTCGTGCAGGGGTCGTGGCCGGAATTCCTCGATGCCTTCAATGCACGCCACAACCAACCGCTGGCTGCCGCGCTCGTTGGCGCGGAGCAGGATGAAGAGCGTGTTTTCATCGCGAACCCGCGCGATGGGATGGCTGCCGTACTGGCACGGATGCGAGCGCAGCCTGCACGTTACGCGCTGTGGTATCTGGCGCAGAAGCCCTACCTGCTGTGGGACTGGAGTGTTCGCGTGGGTTGGGGCGATGTTTATTTCCTGGTCACCCCGGACTCGCCGTTCACCCGCATCCCGGTTCTGCGCTGGATGAAGCAGGGCTTTGCTGTCGCCAATCCCGCGTTTTTCCTGCTGGGGGCGATCGCGACGCTGGTGCTGGGCTGGCGATTCGTGCGACATCCCCGCAACGTACCGTTCGCCGAAGGAATGGCCGCCCTGCTGTTGATTTACCTGACGGCTGTCCACACGGTTTTGCAGGCCGAGCCGCGCTATTCGGTGCCGTATCGGCCCGAGCAAATGCTGATGGTGGTGACGGCATTGGTCTGGCTGGCGCGCAAGGCGCGCTGGCCGAGACCCGCGCATTCGCAAGCGATCGCCGCCGACGGTGCGCCCGGCGATGTCGGCCCACAGGATCGCGGCGCATGACCGAAACCGAATCCGTCATCCTCCTGCACGGCCTGTGGCTGCGTGGCGGTGCGATGGGCTTCTTGAGGCGGCGCTTGCTCGGGGCCGGCTTCGCGGCGCAGGTGTTCGATTATTCCAGCGTGCACGATGGCGTCGATTCGGCGGCGGCGCGGTTGCGTGCTTGCGTGCGCGGGATCGGTGGGCGGGTGCACCTGGTCGGCCACAGCCTCGGCGGTTTGCTGGCCGCGATGGTGGTGCAGCACGAACCCGATCTGATCGACGGGCGCATCGTCTGTCTCGGCTCGCCCTTGTGCGGGAGCGCGGCGTCGCGCGCGCTGCAGCGGATCCCGGGAGGGGCGGCATTGCTCGGACGCAGTCGCGAATTTCTCGATGCCGGATTGGATCGATGGAATGCACCGCAGCAGCTCGGCGTGATCGCCGGGCGCTTGCCGCTGGGGCTGGGATTTTTGCTGGGAGGGCTGGCATGGCCCCACGACGGCACGGTGGCGGTGGCGGAAACGCGGCTGCCGGGGATCGCCGACCATCGCGTCATTGCCGCCGCGCACACCGGGTTGGCGTATTCGGACGAGGCGGCGCGGTACGTGGGCGCTTTCTTGCGCGATGGCCAGTTCGGCCTGCCCGGCCCCTGATCGCACCAGGCCGCCGCACCTGGGCGTAAAATCCGCCGATTGTCCAATGCACGGGGAGTTTCATGGGTCGGGGTCCATCCATCGAAGGCCGCAAGAACGCCGAAGACGCGCGGCGCGGCAAGATCTTCACCAAGATCATTCGCGAGATCAGCGTGTCCGCGCGCACCGGTGCCGACCCGGCCGGCAATCCGCGGCTGCGCTCGGCGATCGACAAGGGCCTGTCGGCGAACATGCCCAAGGACACCATCGAGCGCGCGATCAAGAAGGCCAGCGGCGGGCTGGAAGGCGTGAGCTACGAGGAAATCCGCTACGAAGGCTACGCGCCCGGCGGGGTGGCGGTGATCGTGGACTGCCTGACCGACAACAAGGTGCGCACGGTGTCCGACGTGCGCCATGCCTTCGCCAAGTTCGGCGGCAACCTCGGCACCGACGGCTCGGTGGCCTTCCTGTTCAAGCGCTGCGGCGTGCTGCAGTTCGCCGCCGGCGACGAGGAGAAGATCACCGATGCGGCGATCGAGGCCGGTGCCGACGACGTGATCGCCCACGACAACGGCGTGGTCGAGGTGCTGACCGCGTTCGAGTCCTATGCCGGCGTGAAGGCCGCGATCGAAGCGGCGGGGCTGAAACCCGACGTGGCCGAAACGACGTATCGCGCCGAGAACGCCATCGCCGTCGCGGGCGAGACCGGCGAGCAGGTCGGCAAGCTGCTGGCCTGGCTGGACGATCTGGACGACGTGCAGAACGTGTATTCGAATGCGGAATTGGCGGAGTGAAGGTCAAGGGGCTGGAGGTTGGGCTTTTGGGGTTGGCAAAAGCCGCTTTCGATCTTCTTTCGTTGCCTGATGCGCATCTGTCCATGTAGGCAGTCCGCCGCCCCATGTCCAACCTCCAATCCCCAACCCCCAGCCTCCGCATCCTCGGCATCGACCCCGGCTCGCAGCGCACCGGCGTGGGCATCGTGGATGCCGATGCGGCCGGGCGGGTGACGCATGTGCACCATGCGCCGCTGACGTTGCTGGGCGAGGGCGAGTTCCCGCAGCGACTCAAGCGCCTGCTCGACGGGCTGGGCGCGATCATCGAGCAGTACCAGCCGCAGGAAGTGGCGATCGAGAAGGTGTTCATGGCGCGCAACCCCGATTCGGCGCTCAAGCTGGGGCAGGCGCGCGGCGCGGCGATGTGCGCGGCGGTGCTGCGCGACTTGCCGGTGCACGAGTACGCAGCCAAGGAGATCAAGCTCGCCGTGGTCGGCACCGGCAGCGCGGAAAAATCGCAGGTGCAGCACATGGTGGGCATCCTGCTGAACCTGCAAGGCAAGCTGCAGGCCGACGCCGCCGATGCGCTGGCGGTGGCGATCACGCATGCGCACGTGCGCGCCAGCGCGCAGCGGCTGGGCGTGGGTACGCGCATCGCATGGGGGAGGAAATGATGGACGTCCGTATCGGATTGGAGTTGCCATGCTTTGGCTCGTCATTCCCGCGCAAGCGGGAATCCAGAGTCTTGGAACCCTCCGCTCACGAAAGCCACTGGATGACCAGCCATTTAGCTGTTGGAAGCCCCGCTTGCGCGGGAATGACGAGCACAAGCTTGGCTGTAGTTGGAGGCAGAGCATGATCGGTCGCCTCAAAGGCATCCTCGTCCACAAGCAGCCGCCCTGGCTGGTGGTGGACGTGCACGGCGTGGGCTACGAGCTGGAAGCGCCGATGAGCACGTTCTACGACCTGCCCGAGGTCGGCCGCGAAGTCGCCTTGTTCACCCACTACGCGCAGAAGGAAGACGCGGTGTCGCTGTACGGATTTCTCGGCGAGGCCGAGCGCCGGCTGTTCCGCGACGTGCAGAAGGTCGGCGGGATCGGCGCGAAGATCGCGCTGGCGATCCTCTCGGGCGCGAGCGTTTCCGATTTCGCGCGGCTGGTGCAGACCGCCGACGTGGCCGCGCTCACCCGCATCCCCGGCATCGGCAAGAAAACCGCCGAGCGCATCGTGGTCGAGTTGCGCGACCGCGCGGCCGATCTGGGCGGCGCGCCATCGACGTTCGCCGCGAAGGGCGCTGCGCCGGCCGACCCGCTGGGCGAGGCGATCGCCGCCCTGCAGCAGCTCGGCTACAAGCCCGCCGAAGCCTTGAAGATGGCCGAGAAGGCGCAGGCCGAGGGCGACGATGCCGAGGCGATCATCCGCAAGGCGCTCAAGGCCTCGCTCAAGACCTGATCCGCGAAGCTCCCGAGCGCGCCGATGCCCGAACCGTCCGCCAGCGCGCAAGCAGCCGCGCCGCACCCGTCGCAGGGCAGCCTGCGCGCATTGATGATGGGCGCGCTGGGCGTGGTGTTCGGCGACATCGGCACCAGCCCGCTGTACACGCTGCACGAGATGTTTCTCCCGCATTACCGGCTGCAACCGGACGAGGCCACGGTGCTGGGCGTGCTCTCGTTGATCCTGTGGGCGCTGATCCTCGTGGTGGCGGTGAAGTACGTCACCATCATCATGCGCGCCGACAACAAGGGCGAGGGCGGCATCATGGCGCTGATGGCGCTGGCGCAGCGCGCGCTCGGCGATTCGCGACGCCTGCGCTACGCGGTCGGCATCCTCGGCATCTTCGGCGCCTCGCTGTTCTTCGGCGATTCCGTGATCACCCCCGCGGTGACCGTACTCGGCGCGGTCGAAGGACTGGAAGTCGCCGCGCCGGGGCTGCGCAACTTCGTGGTGCCGATCGCGCTGGCGGTGCTGGTGGGCCTGTTCGTGATCCAGCGCCGCGGCACGGCGAAGATCGGCGGCGTGTTCGGGCCGGTGATGTTGCTTTGGTTCGCCGCGATCGGCGCGATCGGCGCGTGGCACGTCGCCCACGAGCCGCGCGTGCTTGGCGCGATCAATCCGTGGTGGGGTGTGCGCTTTTTCATGGATCACGGGGCCGGCTCGATCTTCATCCTCGGCGCGGTGGTGCTGGCGATCACCGGCGGCGAAGCCCTGTACGCGGACATGGGCCATTTCGGCCGCCCGCCGATCCGCGCGGCGTGGTTCCGCGTGGTGCTGCCGGCGCTGGTGCTGAATTACTTCGGGCAGGGCGCGGTGCTGTATGCCGATCCGGGCGCCGCGAGCAATCCGTTTTTCATGGCGGTGCCGGGCTGGGCGCTGTACCCGATGATCGGGCTGGCGACCGCCGCGGCGGTGATCGCGTCGCAGTCGGTGATCTCCGGGGCGTTTTCGGTGGCGCGGCAGGCGATGCTGCTGGGCTACATCCCGCGGCTGGCGATCAAGCACACCTCGGCGATGGCCGAAGGCCAGATCTTCGTGCCCGCGATCAACCGCATGCTGCTGGTGCTGGTGGTGCTGCTGGTGCTGGTATTCCAGTCGTCCACGCGGTTGGCATCGGCCTATGGCGTGTCGGTGGCCGGCACGATGTTGATCGATACCTTGTTGCTGATCGTGGTGGCGAAAAACACGTGGCTGGACAGCAGGCGTTGGGTGGTGCCGCTGGCCGGCCTGCTGTTGCTGGTCGATCTGTCCTTCCTGCTCGCCAACCTGCAGAAGTTCTTCGACGGCGCCTGGGTGCCGCTGGCGCTGGGCGTGCTGGCCTTCGCCGCGATGCGCACCTGGCGGCGCGGGCGGATGCTGGTGGCCGAGAGCTTGCGCGATCAGCAATTGGACTTGCATGCCTTCCTCGACTCGCTGGCGATCCATCCGCCGCACCGCGTGCCCGGCACCGCGGTTTTTCTCACCGCGCGTGCCGATCGCGTGCCCGGGGCCTTGTTGCACAACCTCAAGCACAACAAGGTGCTGCATGAGCGCAACGTGCTGCTCACCGTGAGCACGCTCGACGTGGCCTATGCCGACTCTGCGGAGCGCTGCACGACCACCGAGCTGGGCAACGGCTTCCAGCGCGTGGTGTTGCGCTTCGGCTTTGCAGAGGAGCCCGACGTGCCCGCCGCGCTCACGCATGGCGTGTGCGGGCAGGAGTTCGACATGATGGACACCACCTTCTTCTCCAGTCGCGAGACGCTGGTCGCGGCGGAGAAGGTCGGCATGCGCCTGTGGCGCGACAAATGGTTCGCTTTCATGGCGCGCAATGCCACCTCGGCCACGGAGTTCTTCCGCATCCCCGGCAATCGCCTCGTCGAACTGGGGACGACGGTCGAGATTTGAAGGCCCTGCCGCGCCGGCGAAGCGCATCGTCAGCGCACCCCCGGCCTGCGAAATTACGATTTGTTCACGCGGCAGACGCCCGGAGTGTGGCGCATGCACTGGATTGCACGGCGCGAATGTGCACAATGCGCACGTTCCCGCGCCCGACGCCCCGGCGCCGCACGGTGGCATGGGCTTGACGAGCGAGGTTGGCGGTGGGCGAACACAAGCAGGAGAAAGGGGCCACGGGCCTTGCGGCGATGGCGCTGGCCGCCGTCGGCGTGGTGTACGGCGACATCGGCACCAGCCCGCTGTACGCCCTGCAGGCGGCCTTCTCCGGTCCGCACGGGGTGAAGGCGACGCCGGACAACATCTACGGACTGGTGTCGCTGGTGTTCTGGTCGATCCTGTTCGTGGTCACGTTCAAGTACGTGTCCTTCGTGCTGCGCGCCGACAACAACGGCGAGGGCGGCATCCTGTCGATCATGACCCTGGCGCAGCGCGGGTTGAAGGCCACCACGCGGCTGAAGTGGGCGGTGATGGCGCTGGGCGTGTTCGGCGCGGGCATGTTCTACGGCGATTCCGTGATCACCCCGGCGGTGTCGGTGCTGTCGGCGATCGAGGGCGTGGAAGTCTTTCGGCCCAGCCTGTCGGAGTGGGTGCTGCCGATCACCGTGACGGTGTTGCTCGTCTTGTTCGCCGTGCAGCGTTTCGGCAGCCAGCGCATGGGCTCGGTGTTCGGCCCGGTGATGGTGTTCTGGTTCGTCAGCATCGCCGTATTCGGTGCGATGGGCATTGCCAACGCGCCACAGATTCTGCGCGCGCTCAACCCCGAGTGGGGTTTGTTGTTCTTCGCGCACAACGGCTTTCTCGGTTTCGTCGCGCTCGGCGCGGTGGTGCTGGCGCTGACGGGCGCCGAGGCGCTGTACGCGGACATGGGCCACTTCGGCCGGCGGCCGATCAGCGTGGCGTGGTTCTTCCTGATCCTGCCGGCGCTGGTGCTCCAGTATTTCGGGCAGGGCGCGCTGCTGCTGCGCGACCCGTCCGCCGCGTCCAATCCGTTCTACCTGCTGTTGCCCAAGTGGGCGCTGATGCCGATGATCGCGCTGGCGACCGCGGCCACGGTGATCGCCTCGCAGGCGGTCATTTCGGGGGCGTATTCGATGACCCGCGAGGCGATCCAGCTCGGCCTGTTCCCGCGCAGCCCCGTCATCCACACCTCCGAGGAGCATTCCGGACAGATCTACCTGCCGCTGGTGAACTGGGGGTTGATGGTGTTCGTGCTGGCCTCGGTACTGGGTTTCGAGAAGTCCGACAACCTCGCCGCCGCCTACGGCATCGCGGTGACGGGGACGATGACCATCACCAGCATCCTCGTGCTGATCGTCGCCCGCCGCCTGTGGAAGTGGCCGCGCACGCTGGTGGCGGTGGTCGGCGTGTTGCTGCTGACGGTGGATCTGGCGTTCTTCGGCGCCAACGCACTGAAGATCGAGCACGGCGGCTGGTTCCCGCTGGTCATCGGACTCGCGGTGTTCGTGGTGATGACCACCTGGCGGCGCGGCCGCCAGTTGCTGGTGGCCAAACTCGAGAGCGGCGGGCTGAGCCTGCGCACCTTCATCCAGTCGATCGGCGAGCACCCGCCGGTGCGCGTGCAGGGCACCGCCGTGTTCCTCACTTCCGCGCGCGAGGGAGTGCCCAACGCGATGCTGCACAACCTCAAGCACAACAAGGTGCTGCACGAGATCAACGTGATCCTGACCGTGCACACCGAGGACACTCCCAAGGTCGAACCGTCGCGTCGCCTGCAACTGGACGCGCTGGGCGAGGGCTTCTTCCGCATGCGCCTGCGCTACGGCTTCGCCGAGCAGCCGCACATCCCGCAGGCCTTGAGCGATTGCCGCTGGCAGGGCCTGGGCATGGATCCGATGGACACCACCTATTTCCTCAGCCAGGAGCGCGTGGTGGTGTCCAGCCAGCCGGGCATGGCGACGTGGCGGGACAAGCTGTTCGCCTTCATGGCGCGCAACGCCAGCCCGCTCACCGATTTCTTCCGGGTGCCGCGCAACCGCATCGTCGAACTGGGGGCGCAGGTCGAAATCTGACAGCGGGACACGGGGCTCGGGGTTCGGGCGGCAGCAGAGCTTTTGCCCCTTCCCCCGCTTGCGGGGGGAGCTCACAGGGCGTTCCGAAGAATGTCGTGAACCGGGGATTCGGGATTCGAAAAGCGAAAACTTCTGTCCGCGAAGAACGCAAAAGACGCGAATGAAGCTGCCATCGTCGATGGCTTCGCTTCCCACTTTGCGCTATTCGCGGACGAATACGCATGTCGCACTTTGCCCGTCGCTGGTGAAATCGTGAATCGACAAAGCGGCGCGCGAAGACGGTGGCGTTTACAATGCCCCATCAACATCCGCACCGCCGGATGAGCGGTTCGCGGGAACCCTCGGAAGAAGCATCGACCTTGGCTTCTGACGATTCCCCATTCCCCATTCCCCATTCCCCGCTTCCAGATGAGCGAACCGCGCATCCTCGACCCTGCCGAAACCCGCGACGAGGCCGCGCTCGAGGCGTCGATCCGCCCGCGGCGGCTGGACGACTACCTCGGGCAGCAGCCGGTGCGCGAGCAGCTCGGCGTCGCCATCGAAGCCGCGAAGCGGCGCGGCGAGGCGCTCGACCACGTGCTGGTGTTCGGCCCGCCGGGGCTGGGCAAGACCACCCTGAGCCACGTCATCGCCAACGAACTGGGCGTCAACCTGCGCACCACCTCGGGGCCGGTGATCGAACGCGCCGGCGATCTCGCCGCGCTGCTGACCAACCTGCAAGCGCACGACGTGCTGTTCATCGACGAGATCCACCGGCTCTCGCCGGCGGTCGAGGAAGTGCTGTACCCGGCGATGGAGGACGGCCACATCGACCTGATGATCGGCGAGGGGCCGGCGGCGCGTTCGATCAAGCTCGACCTGCCGCCGTTCACCCTGATCGGCGCGACCACCCGCGCCGGCCTGCTGACCGGGCCGCTGCGCGACCGCTTCGGCATCGTCCAGCGACTCGAATTTTATTCGCCCGATGAGCTGACGATGATCGTGCGCCGCTCGGCGAAGATCCTCGGCATCGCCTGCGACGCCGAGGGCGCGGCCGAGATCGCGCGGCGCTCGCGCGGCACCCCGCGCATCGCCAACCGCCTGCTGCGGCGCGCGCGCGACTACGCGCAGGTACGCGCCGACGGCATCATCACCCGCGCGGTGGCGGACGCGGCGATGGCGATGCTCAAGGTCGATGGCGAGGGCTTCGATCAACTCGACCGCCGCCTGCTGCGCACGATCATGGACAGCTTCGACGGCGGGCCGGTCGGGGTGGAATCGCTGGCCGCCGCGCTGAGCGAGGAACGCGGCACCCTGGAGGACGTGATCGAGCCGTATCTGATCCAGCAGGGCTGGCTGCTGCGCACCGCGCGCGGGCGCATGGTCAGCGCGAAGGCGTGGCGGCTGTTCGGGCTGACCCCGCGCAACGCGCCGGCGGCGGGTCTGTTCGAGGCCGACAAGGGCATCGACAGCCCGGAGCGCGGATGACGGGCGCGCCGATGAACTCTCCTACCATGCCATTGTCGAAAGCGGGAGCTGCGCCGCCTGCCTCGTTCATCTTTCCGATAAGGGTGTATTGGGAGGATACCGATGCCGGCGGCGTGGTGTACCACGCCAGTTACCTGCGTTTCCTCGAGCGCGCGCGCACCGAATGGCTGCGCTCGCTCGGGTTCGCGCAGGAGGCGATGCGCGATCGGGAAGGCGTGGTGTTCGTGGTGCGGGCGATGCGGTTGGAGTTCCTGCGGCCGGCCAGGCTCGACGACGAGCTGGCGGTGGACGTGGCCTTGCTCGAAGCCCGCCGCGCCAGCCTGCTGTTGCGACAGACCATCCGCCGCGGCGAAACGCCGTTGCTGGAGGCCGAGGTGAAGGTGGCCTGCGTGGCCGCCGCCGATTTCCGCCCGTGCGCCGTGCCGCGTGCGCTGGCCGCGCGGATGAACGAATCAGGAGCGAGTGCATGAGCGTGTTGCTGGAAATGCTGACGTTGATCCAGTCGTCCCCGCAGGCCTTGCCGGATGTCGCCTCGCCCGCGCAAGCCGCGCTCGCGCAGGCCGCAGCGCAGGCGCCCGTCGCCGCTGCCGGCAATGGCCTGGATCTGGTCAAGCTGGTGCTGGATGCCAGCCTGCCGGTGAAGCTGGTGATGGGATTGCTGCTGCTGGCGTCGATCGCCTCGTGGGTGATCATCTTCCTCAAGCAGTCGGTGCTGCGCGCAGCGGCGAAGGGCGCCGATGCCTTCGAGGAAAAGTTCTGGTCGGGCTCCGACCTCAACCACCTGTACCGCGACGCCACCGAGCGCAACCGCGTCACCTCGGGCACCGAGGCGATCTTCGAGGCGGGTTTCCGCGAGTTCTCGCGCCTGCGCCAGCGCAAGGGCATGGACTCGCGGATCCAGCTCGAGGGCGCGCAGCGCGGCATGCGCGCGCAACTGGCGCGCGAGGTGGATGCGCTGGAACACAATCTGGAGTTCCTCGCCAACGTCGGTTCGATCAGCCCCTACATCGGCCTGTTCGGCACCGTATGGGGCATCATGATTTCCTTCCAGGGTCTGGCGGCCATGAAGGCGGCGACGATCGCCACCGTCGCCCCGGGCATTTCCGAGGCGCTGGTCGCCACCGCGATGGGCCTGTTCGCCGCCATCCCGGCGGTGTGGGCGTACAACCGCATCGCCACCAAGGTCGAGCGGATCAACGTGCGCTACGAGGCCTTCGTCGAGGAGTTCTCCTCGATCCTGCAACGGCAGGCGCCGGTGGAGGGCTGATTAATCCCATGTCCGCTGTTCGCCCTTCTGTCCTCTGTCTTCTGTCCTGCGTCCCCTGATGCGCAAGCGCCGCAAACTCAAGGCCGAGATCAACGTCGTCCCCTACATCGACGTGATGCTGGTGTTGCTGATCATCTTCATGGTCACCGCGCCCCTGCTCAACCTCGGCGTGGACGTGGACCTGCCCAGGTCGCGCGCGCATGCGCTGGAGCAGAAGAAGGATTCGCTGGTGGTGGGCATCGACAAGGCCGGGCAGTATTCGCTGGACATCCCCGACCCCTCCGGCAAGTCGAACAAACGCACGGTCGCGTATGGCGACCTGCTTGCGCAGGTGACGGCCTTCCACGAGCAAAACCCCGATGCGGCGGTCTACATCGCCGCCGACGGCTCGCTGGACTACCAGAAAGTGATGGACCTGATGTCCCTGCTGCAACAGGCGGGGGTACCCAAGGTGGCGTTGATGAGCCAGCCCGGAAGCGGCGATGCCGCCGGGGCGGGCCAGCGCTGAGGCCGTGGAATCGGCACCCGCCAAGGCCCGCGCCGTCGCCGGATCGCTGGCGATCCATGCCCTGATCGCCTTCGTGCTGTACTGGGGCTGGCTGATGCAGCCGGAAATCCGCAACGCCGGCGGCGACGGCCCGGCCATCGAGGCCACGCTGGTGAGCGCGCCGCAGCCGCACGCCGCGTCCGCGCGGCGGCAGCCCGAACCCCGCAAGCCCGAGCCGCCCAAGCCCGCACCGCCGACGCCCGAGCCGGTGACACCACAGCCGCCCAAGCCGCAACCGGTGACCCAGCCGCGTCCGCGGCAGATGCTCTCGCAGTCGCAACTGCCCAAGCCCGACACCGTCGATCAGGACGAGATCCGCCGCAACGCGCAGCTCGCCGCCGAGCGCCAGCAGAAGGAGCAGGACGAACGCCGGCGGCAGGCGCAGATCGACCTCGACCGCAAGCAGCAACAGGTGCAGGCGGAGAATCGGCAGCGCCAGCAACAGGCCGACGCCATCGCCAAACAGCTCGCCATCGTGAAGGCGCAGCGCGCCGAGGCTGAACGGCAGGAGAAGCTGCAAGCGCAGAAACTCCAGCAGATCGAGGACATGCGCAAGCAACTGGCGCAGAATACCGCGACGCCGAAGCCTGCCGCGCGCAACAATCCGAGCCCATCTGCCGGCAACAATGGCGACAGTGGGTTGCTGGGCAAGTACAAGCAGGCGATGAACGAGCAAGCGAACTTGAACTGGATCCACGCCGACGCCCCCGAGCAAGTGCATTGCCGGGTTCATGTCACCCAGATACCGGGTGGCGAGGTGATCGCCGTCAAATTCACCGACTGCCCCTTCGACGCGGCCGCGCGCGATTCGGTCGAGCGCGCGCTGCAAAAGACGCCCTTGCCCTACGCGGGCTACGAACACGTCTTCCAGCGCCAGATCGACATGGACTTCTGTTATCCGACGGAGCAATGCAAGCAATGATGAAACGATTTCTGAGCGTGTGGTTGTGCGTGCTCGCGCTGGCCTGCATGCCGGCGTTCGCCCAGGGCCTCGACGTGGGGCTGATCTCCGGCAACGACGCTGCGCTGCCGATCGCGGTGGTGCCGATGGAGTACCAGGGCAGCAGCGCCAAGCCCGACACCAACGTGTCCGACGTGATCCGCGCCGATCTGGCGCGCTCGGGTCAATTCCGCGCGCTGCCGGTGGAATCCATGGTCGAGCGCCCGCACACCGCAGCCGACGTGAAGTATTCGACGTGGCGGCTGCTCAAGCAGGATTACCTGCTGGTCGGTCGCGTGCTCGACAGCGGCGATGGCGGCTATCGCGTCGAGTACGAACTGTTCGACGTGGCCAAGCAGCAGCGTATCCTCGGTCAGGCCATGACTGGGCGGCCGCAGGAGATGCGCCGGGTCGCCCACGAGATCGCCGATCAGGTGTACGAGAAAATCCTCGGCGTGCGCGGCGCGTTCGACACGCAGATCGCCTACGTCACCGCGGTGGGCTTGGGCAACAACATGAAGTTCTCGCTGATGGTCGCCGATGCCGACGGGTTCAACCCGCAGGCGGTGGTGAACTCGCGCGAGTCGCTGATGTCGCCGGCGTGGAGCCCCGATGGCCGCAAGCTCGCCTACGTGAGCTTCGAGCGCGGCAACTCGACGATCTACCTGCAGACCATCGGCACCGGCGCGCGCGAGGTGATCGCCGCGTTCAAGGGCATCAACGACGCGCCCGCGTTTTCGCCCGACGGCAGCAAGCTGGCGATGACCCTGTCCAAGTCCGGGCACCCGGAGATTTACATCATGGACATGGCCACCCGCCAGCTCACGCAGATCACCAACCACTATTCCATCAACACCGAGGCGGTGTGGATGCCCGACGGCAAGAGCCTGCTGTTCACCTCCGACCGCGGCGGCAAACCGCAGATCTACCAGGTGCCGGCCACCGGCGGCGAGCCGACGCGGGTAACCTTCCAGGGCCAGTACAACGCCCGCGCCACGGTGTCCTACGACGGCAAGAAGATCGCGATGGTGCAGGGCAATGGCGGCAGCTACCGCGTCACCCTGCTCGACCGCAGCAACGGCGGCGCGCGCTATCAGGCGCTCTCCCCGGGCGACCTCGACGAATCCCCGAGTTTCGCGCCCAACGCGAGCATGGTCCTGTACGCGACCAAGGAAGGCGGTCGCGGCGTGCTGTATGCCGTGTCGGCCGATGGCCGCGTGCGGCAGAGACTCGTTCTGGCCGAAGGCGGCGTGCGCGAGCCCGCCTGGGGCCCCTACCGCTCGCGCTGACTCAAACCACCTCTCCCCGTACCACACGCAAAAAGGAAGAAGACCATGAAGATCAACAGGACCGTCCTGATCGTCGCCGCGACCTGCATCGCGCTGGCTGCCTGCTCCAAGAAGAATGTGAAGGAAGGTCCGGCGGAAACCGGCATGCAGGCCGGCAATCAGGCCAGCACCCAGCCGATCGGCCCGAGCACCGGCGGCAAGTACACCCCGGCGGATCTGGAAACCGATTCGTGCCTGCGCCAACGCGTGGTCTACTTCGATTTCGACAAGGATGCGATCAAGCCCGAGTTCCAGGCGGTCATGGCCTGCCATGCCAAGTACCTGATCGACCGCCCGATGGCGCATATGCGTCTGGAAGGCAATACCGACGAGCGCGGCAGCCGTCAGTACAACCTGGGTCTGGGCGAGCGTCGCGGCAATGCGGTGATGGCCGCCATCCAGGGCAACGGCGGTTCGGCCTCGCAGATGGAAGTGATCAGCTACGGCGAAGAGCGCCCGGTGTGCACCGAGTCCAATGAGGATTGCTGGAGCAAGAACCGCCGCGTCGAAATCGTCTACACGGCGAAGTGACCGCCATGCGCCCGCAGCCTTTGGCGCTGGCCTTGACCTGCGCGCTGGCGGTGATGACCGCCAGCGGCGCGCAGGCGCAATCGCGCGCCAGTCTGGCCGATCGCGTCGCCGCACTGGAAGCGCGGGATCAGGCGCAGGGCCAGCAGAACGTGGATCTGCTCAACCGCATCGCCCAGCTCGAATCGGACGTGAAGGACTTGCGCTCGCAGGTCGAGCAGATGCGCAACGACGCGCAGCAGGCGGGCGAGCGCGCCAAGGCGCAGTACATCGACCTGGACTCGCGGCTCGGGCGACTGGAAGGCGCGGCGCAGGGCAATGCCGCGCCGGCACCCGCGCGTTCGGCAGCGGCGCCGTCCGCGTCGTCGTCCGCTCCGGCCGACGCCTCGGCGAACCCGGTCTCGGGACAGGCAGCGCCCGCCGCCGCGGCCGGCAATGCCGACGAAGCCTACCGTGCCGCGCTCGACACCTTCCGTGCCGAGCGTTATGCCGATTCGGCGCGGCAGTTCGAAGCGTTCGTCCAGCAGTATCCCGACAACGATCTGACCCCGAATGCGTATTACTGGATGGGTGAATCCTATTACGTCACCCAGAACTACCAGTACGCGCTGAAGGCGTTCCGTGCGGTCGTCGAGCGCTTCCCGTCGTCCAACAAGGCGGCCGGCGCCCTGCTCAAGGTCGGTTACTGCCAGTACGGCCTGCGCCAGCGCGGGCAAGCCGAAGCCACCTTGCGGCAGGTGATGGACAAGTATCCGAACACCGACGAGGCCGCGCGCGCGCAAAATCGCCTGCGCGCGATGAGCATGGAAGCCGGTGGCTGAGGCGACGGACATGCCGGCGGGCGCGTTGGCGGAGCCTCGCGCCATGCCGGATCGCCTGCGCATCGCCGAGATCTTCCACTCGCTGCAGGGCGAGGCGCGCAGCGTCGGCTGGCCGACGGTGTTCGTGCGCCTGACCGGCTGCCCGCTGCGCTGCGGCTATTGCGACACCGCCTACGCCTTCCACGGCGGGCAGTGGCGGGAGATCGACGCCATCCTTGCCGAGGTCGCCCGCCACGGCGCGCGCCATGTCTGCGTGACCGGCGGCGAACCGCTGGCGCAGCGTCGCTGCATCGACCTGTTGCGGCGGCTGTGCGATGCCGGCTTTGATGTCTCGCTGGAAACCTCCGGCGCGCTGGACATCGGCGCGGTCGATCCACGGGTGTCGCGGGTGATGGATCTGAAGACCCCCGGTTCCGGCGAATGCGCACGCAACCGACTCGAAAACATCCCCCTGCTCACCCCGCGCGACCAGGTCAAATTCGTGATCTGCGATCGCGCCGATTACGACTGGTCGCTGGGCATGCTGCGCGAGCATGCGCTGGATGGCCGCTGCGAGGTGCTGTTTTCGCCGAGTTACACCCAGATTGCACCGCGCGAACTGGCGCAGTGGATGCTCGCCGACCGCGTGAACGCACGCTTCCAGTTGCAGTTGCACAAGCTGCTGTGGGGCGAGGAGCAGGGGCGGTGAAGGCTGCGGCAGCGGTGCGGAAGCCGGGTGCCGCGGGGAACGGCGCAGCTATCCGCTATCTGCTCCGGATGCGTCACGGAACGGTATCCATGCGACAGGTCATGGCATCACGACAAATCAGGGCATTCTGATCCGCAAAGGGCGGGTTTGGCGCAAAGCCCCCCCGCGCGGAGGCGGGTCACTCCTTGCGCTCGCTCCTGGGATCGGGTGGACGCCGCATTCAACGATGCCAATGGGTTGATTGATAAGACTTATCCGAAATTATCGGGGCCGCGTTCATTTTCGCGCTTCCCGCGTCCGTCGCGATGGCGGGCGGAGCAGCGGAAGGGGTCACACATTTTCCCGTACGGGAATTTTCGGCTTGAATTCCGTTCTCATTCTCGCTAAATTCCCGCTCGGGAAAATATCGCACGAGATACCCCCCCATGGTCAATAAATTATCCCGAGAGGGAATCGCAGGGCGGGCCATCAGCGAACTGGCCGAGCGCGTACGCGCGACCCGGAAGCGGCACGGATTGACCCAGACGCAGCTCGCCGGCTTGTCCGGCACGGGTCTGCGCTTCATCAGCGAACTCGAACGGGGCAAGCCCACGGTGACGCTGGACAAGGTCGTCGCCGTCCTTTCGACCCTGGGGCTCCAGTTGCGCGTCGAAGGCCCTGAGTCGTGAGGGAGGAACTGAACGTCTCGATGTTCGGCCGGTGGATCGGCACGCTGGCCATCGAGGGCGAGCTGCGCAGCCCCGAGGAGTGGTCCTTCACGTACGACGCCGAAGCCGTGGCACGCGGCGGCGCCGCACTGTCGGTGTCCCTGCCCTTGCGAGTCGAGCCGTTCGGTGGGGCCGTTGTCCGCAACTGGTTCTGCAACCTGCTGCCGGAAGGCATCGTCCGCGAAGCCATCGTGGCGCGTCTGCGCCTGCCGGCCAGGGACGATTTCGCATTGCTGGCGGCCATCGGCGGCGAATGCGCGGGCGCCGTGAGCGTAGTCCGCCCGGATGCCATCGTTCCCGATGAAGAGGATGGCAGAGACCTCGACGCATTGGTCCAGCGCCTGGGTGTTGCGATGGGCGATGGCGCCTGGGCCACGCTGGCCGCGCCGCGGCGACTTTCCTTGGCAGGGGCGCAGGACAAACTCGCCGTCGTCCGGACGGAAAGCGGGCATCTGCGATTGCCGGCCAGGGGTGAGCTGAGCACCCACATCCTCAAGCCAGACAGTCTTCGGTTCCCCGGCCTGCGCGATCTGGAGGCCCTGGGCCTGCGGCTGGCGCGCGCAGTCGGGTTGAAGGCTGTCGATGCGGAACTGATCGACGTGGGCGGACACCGCGCACTCCTCATCGAGCGCTACGATCGGAGCCGCAACGGCCAGGCCATCGCACGCCTGCATCAGGAGGACTTCTGCCAGGCGCTCGGCTATCCGCCAGAGATGAAATACCAATCCCAAGGCGGACCTTGCCTGGCGCGATGCGCCGGACTCCTTCGCGACCTGCAGCTGGGACCGGCAGCGCTGCAAGGGTTTCTCGATTGGATTGTCTACGGCGTCGCCGTCGGCAACGCGGACGCGCACGCCAAGAACCTCGCCTTGACCTGCACGCCCGAGGGACGCCGGTCGATCGCGCCGTTTTACGACCTCGTACCGACGATCGCACTGCCCGAAAGCCTGGTGGAGCGGACACCGGCCCTGTCCATCGGGGACGCGCGCAGGGTCGATGCCGTCGGGATCGACGACTGGCGATCCTTCTCCAAACAGGCCGGATTCGGTGCGCGCTTCACGCTCGATCGCGTCGCGTCACTGGCCGGGGCGGTGAGGGAAAAGCTTGCGGAGGTCGCGGATCGACTTGTTGCGGAGGGCGCCGACTCCAGAACCCTGCTGGAGGGTGCGATGCCTGCCATCGATGCTCAGGCGCGACGGCTCCAGAATCCCAAGCAATGAATCGCTGTGTGGTCCGAAGAGCGCCATCCGCCTACTTGGCGGTGCCATTCCAGTACGCAAGAGCACATTCCAAAAGTGAAATGAGCCTGAGCGAGCCGGTTGGGCCCACATGGTGGTTCGGCTGCATGCGGACGTTGGCGGACGCCGGCGGGCCCAGAAAAACAAAAACCCCGCATGGGAGCGGGGTTCAAGAGGTGTTTCTTGGATCTCCCCGGACGTTGTCGAACGTCGTCGGAGGGCAAGAGTGGTGCCCAGGAGAGGACTCGAACCTCCACGGTTTTACCCGCTAGTACCTGAAACTAGTGCGTCTACCAATTCCGCCACCTGGGCAGGTGTCGCGTGCAGCGAGCCGTGAAGCCTATAGGACGCTGGCGGCGGTGTCAATTTCGAGCCTCTTCCAACGACACATGGGCCTGGAAGGGCCGGCCTGGCGCCGCAAGGGGCGTCCTGGTGCGCCCGGCGTGTACCATGCGCGGATGAAGAAGAAGACACCGCGCGGCGCGCCCGCGAACAAGGGCGGCTCGCTGCCGCCGTGGATGCCCGAAGCGATGGCCAGGCACGGACGATCCCCATCCGCCCCGCAAGCTGGCCGGCGGCATGGTTCGGAACATGGCAAAACGCAGCGCCCGGCGCCGCCATCCTTGGCGCGCAGCGCAGGCCGCGACCCGCACGCGGCGCGCGAAGCCGCGCGTTACGCGCGGCCCATCGCCAGCCGCGAGGCGATCCTGCAATTCCTTGCCGACAGCGACGGCCCGCAGAGGGTGGAGTCCATCGCCGCCGGTCTGCGCATCACCGAGCCGGAATTGCTGGAAGCGCTCGACAAGCGCTTGGCGGCGATGCAGCGCGACGGGCAGGTGCTGGTCAATCGCCGCGGCGGCTATGCGCCGGCCAGCCGGCTCGACCTGATCGCCGGCAGCGTGATCGCCAACCCGGAAGGCTTCGGCTTCCTGCGCCCGGACGCCGGCGGCGACGACCTGTTCCTGCCGCCGCACGAGATGCGCAAGGTGATGCACGGCGATCGCGTACTCGGTTCCGTCACCGGCATCGACGGCCGCGGGCGGCGTACCGGCGCGGTGGTGGAGTTGCTCGAACGCCGGCAGCGCCGCATCACCGGACGCTACGTGCAACGCGGCGGCCTGGGTTGCGTGAAGCCCGACGACAAGCGCGTCCTGCAGGACATCATCATCCCGCCCGGCGCCGATGGCGGTGCGCGCGACGGGCAACTGGTGGTGTGCGAACTCGATGAGGGCGATGGGGCGTCGCCGCGCGCGCAGCCTTTCGGCCGCGTGCTGGTGGTGCTGGGCGACAAGCTGACGCCGTCGCTGGTGGTGGAGGCGGCGATCCACGGCCACGGCATCCCGCACGAATTCTCGCCGGAGGTGCTGGCCGAGGCGGCGGCGATCCCGGTCGCGGTGGATGCGCAGGCGGCCGCGGGTCGCGTGGATCTGCGCGAGCTGCCGCTGGTCACCATCGACGGCGAGGACGCCAAGGATTTCGACGACGCGGTGTATTGCGAACCCAACCGGGAAGGTTTCCGCCTCGTGGTCGCGATCGCCGACGTGTCGGCTTACGTGCAGCCCGGCACCGCGCTGGATGCGGAAGCCCAACTGCGCGGCACCTCGGTGTATTTCCCGGGCTTCGTGGTACCGATGCTGCCCGAGTCGCTGTCCAACGGCATCTGCTCGCTCAAGCCCGAGGTCGATCGCCTGTGCTTTGTCTGCGACATGCAGATCGACCGCTCCGGGCAAACCGTGCATTCGCGTTTTTACCCGGCGGTGATGCGCTCGCACGCGCGGCTGACCTACACCCAGGTGTGGAATGCGATCGGCGATGGCATCCCGGACGACGCGCAGGCACAGGCGTGCAGCGTCGTCGGTGGCCTGCTGCCGCAATTGCAGCGGCTGCATCAACTGTATCGGCTGCTCGACCGCGCGCGCGCACGGCGCGGCGCGATCGAGTTCGAATCCAGCGAAACCCGCTTCGTGCTCGGCCCCGGTGGCGAGGTGGTGCAGGCGGGCATGCTGGTGCGCAACGATGCGCACAAGCTGATCGAGGAATGCATGATCGCCGCCAACGTGGAGGCGGCGCGCTTCCTGCACGCGCAGCGCATCCCCGCGCCGTACCGCGTTCACGAGCGCCCGCCGGAGAACAAGTACGCCGACCTGCTGGAGTTCCTGTCCGAGTTCGGCCTGCGTTTGCCGCCGTGGGGCAAGGTGCAGCCGAAGGATTTCACCGCGCTGATCCGCTTGATCCGCGAGCGCCCCGATGCGGCGCTGCTGGAGTCGGTGCTGCTGCGCTCGCAGAGCCTGGCCGTGTATTCGACCCAGGATGCCGGCCACTTCGGGCTGGCGCTGGAGGCTTACGCGCACTTCACCTCGCCGATCCGCCGCTATCCCGATTTGCTGGTGCACCGGGCGATCAAGCATGCGCTGGCCGGCGGCAACGCCGACGATTTCACCTACACGCCGCATGCGATGGAGCAGCTCGCGTTGACCAATTCGGAACAGTCGCGGCGCGCCGACGAGGCCTCGCGCGAGGTGGACGAGCGCTACCGCGCGGCGTGGATGGAGCAGCACGTCGGCAGTCAGTTCGACGGCGTCGTCAGCGGCGTGGCCTCGTTCGGATTGTTCGTCGAACTGGACGATTCCAAGGTCAACGGCCTGATCCACGTCACCCAGTTGCCGCACGACTATTACCACTTCGATCCGCTGCGCAAGACGCTCACCGGCTCGCGCCGGCAGGTCGAGTACCGCCTCGGCGATCGCGTGCGCGTGCTGGTGCTGCGCGCGAGCGTGGAGGATCGGCGGATCGACTTCCGGCTGGTGGAGATGCTGCCGCAGCAGGCGCTGCAGGCCGCGCCGACGCTGGCGAGCCTGCCGGTCGTGGCCGCGCGCACGAAAGCCGCGAAAGCACCCGCACCGACGGCCAAGGCGAAACCCGATCGGGCAAGGAAGGTTTCGGGTGAAGGCGAACCGTCTGCGAAAGGCAAACCCCGCCGTCGCCCCGGCGAGTCGGTCACCGAGTTCAAGGCGCGCACGCGCAAGGAGACATCGCGATGAGCGCAGGCCAATGGATCGCCGGCATCAACGCGGTCGCCGCCGCGCTCGAGCACGACCCCGAGCATGTGCTGGAAGTGCTGATCGAGGCCGGCGGGCGCAACCCGCGGCTGACCGAGATCGAGCAGCGCGCCTTGCAACTGGGCATCTCCGCGCGGCGGGTGGCGCAGCAGGCGCTCGATGGCGTGGCCGGCGGCCTGCGCCATCAGGGCGCGATCGCGCGCTACGCCGGCGCGCGCAGCCACGAGGAGGCCGAACTGCCGGCCTTGATCGAGGCCGCCGGGCGGCAGGCCTTGTTGCTCGTGCTCGACGAAGTGCAAGACCCGCACAACCTCGGCGCCTGCCTGCGCAGCGCCGTCGCGGCTGGCGTCACCGCGGTCGTCATCCCCAAGGACAAGTCCGCGCCGGTGAACGCGACCGTGCGCAAGACCTCCTCCGGCGCCGCCGACCGCGTGCCGGTCGTGCGCGTCACCAACCTGGCGCGCGCGCTGAAGGCGATCGGCCAGTGCGGCGTGTGGATCTTTGGGTTGGCGGGAGGCGAGGGCGCTTCGATGTACGCGCAGGATCTCAAAGGCCCGGTCGCGCTCGTGCTCGGCGGCGAGGCCGATGGCATGCGCCGGCTCACCCGCGAGCACTGCGACGCGCTCGTCCACATCCCCATGCCCGGCGCGCAGCCGTCCGGCGGCGTGGAAAGCCTCAATGTCTCCGTCGCCGCCGGCGTGGCCTTGTTCGAGGTGGTGCGCCAGCGCGGGGCGGCGCACTGAAGGAAACCTCGGTTCCTGCATGCGCGGGATCCGGTCGGGAACCGGCCAGCGCGGACGCCGAGGTCTTCGTTCAGACGTTCGTCAACCGCGCTCGCGCTCGATGGCGCGCCAGCCGATGTCGTGGCGGTGAAACTCGCCGGCCCACGATATTTTCGTGGCGGCTTCGTAAGCACGGCGCTGCGCGTCGGCCACGGTGTCGCCCAGCGCGCAGGCGCACAGCACGCGGCCGCCGGCGGTGACGATGTCGCCGTTCGCAGCGTGTTTCGTGCCGGCCTGAAACACTTTCGTGCCGGCAGGTTGCGGGGTATCGAGGCCACGGATGGCATCGCCGCTGCGTGGTGTGTCCGGATAATTCGCCGCCGCCATCACCACGCCCAGCGCGGGGCGAGGATCCCAGCGTGCTTGGATGGTGTCCAGTCGCCCATCCAGCGCGGCTTCGATCAAATCGAGCAGGTCGGACTGCAGGCGCAGCAGGATCGGCTGCGTTTCCGGGTCGCCGAAGCGCACGTTGAACTCGATCACCTTGGGTGCGCCGGACGCATCGATCATCAGCCCCGCGTAGAGGAAGCCGGTGAACGGGGCGCCATCGGCGGCCATGCCGCGCACCGTCGGCTCGACGATCTCGCGCAGCACGCGGGCGTGAACTTCCGGCGTGACCACCGGCGCCGGTGAGTAGGCGCCCATGCCGCCGGTGTTGGGGCCGGTGTCGCCGTCGTGCACGCGCTTGTGATCTTGCGAGCTCGCCATCGGCAGCGCGTGCGCGCCATCGACCATCGCGATGAAGCTCGCCTCCTCGCCGGCGAGGAATTCCTCGATCACCACCCTAGAACCTGCCGCACCGAAGGCATTGCCGGCGAGCATGTCGCGCACGGCGGCTTCGGCTTCGGCCAGCGTCATCGCCACGATCACGCCCTTGCCGGCGGCCAGGCCGTCTGCCTTGACCACGATGGGCGCGCCGACGCGGTGCAGGTGGGCGAGCGCGGCATCCAGATCGGTGAACACCGCGTAATGCGCGGTGGGGATGTGGTGGCGGGCGAGGAAATCCTTGGCGTAGGCCTTGCTGCCCTCCAACTGTGCGGCGGCGGCGGTCGGGCCGAAGATGCGCAGGCCGCGCACACGGAAGGCATCGACCACGCCGGCGACCAGCGGCGCTTCGGGGCCGACCACGGTCAGCGCCACGCCTTCGCGCTCGACCAGCGCAAGCAGGCCGTCGATATCGGCAGCGGCGACCGCCATGTTGCGGCATCGATGCTCGGTCGCGGTGCCGGCGTTGCCGGGCGCTACCAGCACTTCGCTCACCCGCGATGACTGCGCGAGCTTCCAGGCCAGCGCGTGTTCGCGGCCGCCGGAGCCGATGACGAGGAGCTTCATGGGTTCACCGCAAGGTTGGGCAGTAAGGTGCGTTCGATGCGACGACTTCGATGACCTGCTTGCCGTTGCGATCGAGGAAACGGCGCGAAATTTCGTAGTGGCGTTCCAGTAGATGCTCCAGATCGGGGTCGTGGCAAATCGCGTTGTTGAGTGCGACGAGTTCCTGCTGGTGCATGGCCGGCAACTTGGTCAGGTCGATCGTGTCGATGGAAGCGTAAGGAATGCGCAGGTCGAACACCAGGCGTTTGCCCTGCGCATGCGCGCGCTGGATCACCAAGCCATCCACGTACGGCTTGGGCAGTGTGCTCTGGATCTTCGCGGCGACGTGCTGTGGATCGATCGGCGGCGTCACCGGTTTGCCGCAGCCGGCCAAGGCCGCGACGAAAGCGGCGGGCGCAGCCATGCGGACGAAAGCGCGGCACATGCGGCGAACCGTTGGCGGGCCTTCAGCGGCGCGTCAATGGCGGAAATGCCGGCGGCCGGTGAACACCATCGCGATGGCGTGCTCGTCGGCCGCGGCAATGACTTCGGCATCGCGCATCGAGCCGCCGGGCTGGATCACCGCGCGGATGCCGGCCGCGGCGGCCGCGTCGATGCCATCGCGGAATGGGAAGAAGGCATCGCTGGCCAGCACCGCGCCGGGCACCGGCAGGCCGGCTTCCTCGGCCTTGAGCGCGGCGATCTTCGCGCTGACCACGCGGCTCATCTGCCCCGCGCCCACGCCGATCGTGCGTTGATCGCGCGCATACACGATGGCGTTGGACTTGACGTGCATCGCCACCTTCCACGCGAACAGCAGGTCGTTCAATTCAGCCGCGTCGGGCGCGCGCTTGGTCACGACCTTGAGATCGGTGATGGCGAGCGTGTCGGAGTCGGCATCCTGCACCAGCAGGCCGCCGGCGATGCGCTTGCAGTCCTGCGCGGCCGGGCGTGCCTCGAACGGCCCGCAGACCAGCACGCGCACGTTGGATTTTTTCGCGAACGCCGCCAGCGCCTCGGGCTCGATGGACGGAGCGATGACCACTTCGACGAACTGGCGCTTGACGATCTCGCGCGCGGTCTGCGCATCCAGCGCGCGATTGAAGGCGATGATGCCGCCGAAGGCCGAGGTCGGGTCGGTGGCGTGGGCGCGGTCGTAGGCGTCCAACAGATTCGCTGCGACCGCCACGCCGCAGGGGTTGGCGTGCTTGACGATCACGCAGGCCGGCGCGTCGAAGGCCTTGACGCATTCCAGCGCGGCATCGGCGTCGGCGAGGTTGTTGTACGACAGTTCCTTGCCCTGCAGGAAGCGCGCGGTGGCGACGATGCCATGCGGCGGCGCGCCCTTTTCCACATACAAGGCACCGGCCTGGTGCGGGTTTTCGCCGTAGCGCAGCGCGCTGGCCAGATCGAACGACAGATGCAGCGTCTGCGGCCACGCCTGCGGCTGCGAGGGTTCTTCGGCGCGCGGCGAGAGCCATTGCGCGATGCGCCCGTCGTAATGCGCGGTGTGCGCATACGCCTTGGCCGCGAGATGGCGGCGCTGCGTGGCGGTGGTGCCGCCGGCGGCGATCGCGTCCACGATCGCGCCGTAATCGGACGGAGCGACCACCACCGCGACCCGCGCGTGGTTCTTGGCCGCCGCGCGCAGCATCGCCGGGCCGCCGATGTCGATGTTCTCGACGGCCTCCTCGTAGGTACAGCCGGCTTTGGCGATGGTGGCCTCGAACGGATACAGGTTGACCACCAGCAGGTCGATGGGCGCGATGGCATGCGCGGCCATCACCGCATCGTCGATGCCATCGCGGCCGAGCAGGCCGCCGTGGATGGACGGATGCAGGGTCTTGACGCGGCCGTCCATGATCTCGGGAAAGCCGGTGACCTGGCTGACGTCGCGCACGCCGATGCCGGCCTCGCGCAGCGCCTTGGCGGTGCCGCCCGTGGAGAGCAGTTCCACGCCTTGCGCGACGAGGGCGTCGGCCAGATCGATCAGGCCGGCCTTGTCGGACACGGAGAGCAGCGCGCGGCGCACGCGCTGGCGTGGTGCGGAAGGAGCGTTCGCGGACATCGGCAACCCCGAAAAATCAGGATGGCGATTATAGCGGAGGCGGCCTGGAAGGCCGTGGGTTGCGCGGCTCAGGCGAGGTTGTAGTCGCGCAGCTTCTTGCGCAAGGTGCCGCGATTGAGGCCCAGTGCGGCCGCGGCGCGGCTCTGGTTGCCGTCGCAGTGTTCCAGTACCTCGGCGAACAGCGGCTTTTCGACCTCCTGCAGGATCAGCGCATGCAGATCCTCGGCCGGGTGATCGCCGAGATCGCGCAGGTAACGGCGCACGACGAGGGCAACGCAATCGCGCAGCGAAGATTGTACCGATGCGGACGCGGACGAACCGCTGTCGCGCAGTGCCTGAATGGTGTTCACGACGTGTCGCGCTCCGGGGCTGCGCCCGCAAACCTGCCGATGCCGCCGGCGATGCGCAAGGCGCGGCGCGACGGGGGAGTGAGTGTACGCCCGTGCCGCGGGCATCATGCAAGAACGCAGGCAAAAATATTTTTCTTGACACGCGATGCGGGAACGAAACCTGCGATACGGCATGCGAGACGTGCGCGGCGATGCCTTGCGACGACGCTGCCGCGTCGGGTGTCACCCGTTGGAACGTGGGTCGTTCAGCGAAACTGGATGTCCCACGACGGCGCGCCCGGATCGATGATCTCCAGCGTGGCGCTGGCCGATTGACCGGGCTGGATCAGGGATGTCGCGGGCGCGCTGCCGAGGTATTCGCTGGAACGGAAGCGGCGCTGGCCGATCACGCGGCCGTTGAGGTCGGAGGCGGTCAGCTCCAGCAACGGCCAGGCCTGCGCGAAGGCGGCATCGTTGCGGAAGCTCACCGTGACCATGCGTGCGCCTTTCACGCTCGGGTGTGGATTGAATTCGCGGGCGGTGACCACGAAGGCGGCCGGATCGTGCCAGGGCGGCGGATTGCAGCCGACGAGATGGCAGATCGATTCCACGCGCGGCCGCCAATCGGGGTCGCGCGCCAGTGCGTCGCGATCGGCGATCGGCACGATCGCCGCGAGCGCGGCGAGCAGAACCATGCTCGCCAACCACCACCGGCCCTGCCCCGGCATCTGCACACGCATGCGTTCGCGCGCGAAGCGCGGCACGCTGGTCGGCATCGCCGGGCGCTGGTGGGTGGCGAACAGGTCGGTCTGGCGATCATCGGCCGCGCTGGCGGGCGTCAATGGGTCGGTGACGCTGGACTCGGCCGAGGCCAGGTGGGCGCTGGCGTCGAAGGGATTGCCGCAGGCAGGGCAGGCGAAGGCGCCCCCGCTGGCCGCTGGGTGATCGGCCGCGAGTGGAATGGTCGTCTGGCACTGGGGGCAACGGGTCTGCATGCGCGCAGTGTAAGGGAAACGCAGCTTCGATCAGGCAGGTTCAATCAGCCGGATTCAACCCGCGCCGCACGCCGTCGATCCGCAGCCAGTCCCCCTGCGGGCTGATGCGCAGGCCGTCGAACCATGCGCCGTAACGCGCCAGCAGTTCATCCTGCTGATCGTCGAGGATGCCCGACAGCGCGAGCAGACCGCCCGGCCGCAGCCGCGCGGCCAGGCTCGGCGCCAGTTCGTGCAAGGCCGAGGCGAGGATGTTGGCGAGGACGATGTCGTAGCGCACCGTGGGGGCGGCTTCGGGCGTGAACACCGCCAGCCGCTGCGCGACCTCGTTGCGCTGGGCGTTGTCGAGGCTCGCGGACAACGCCTGCGGGTCGTTGTCGATGCCGTCGGCGTGCGCGGCACCGAGTTTGAGCGCGGCGATGGCGAGGATGCCCGAGCCGCAGCCCACATCGAGCACGCGGCGGCCCTGCAAGCGGCCATCGCGCGCCAGACCTTCGAGCCATTGCAGGCACAACGCGGTGGTCGGATGCGTGCCCGAGCCGAAGGCCAGTCCGGGATCGAGCCGCACGATCGTGGCGGCTTCGCCCAGCGCTGCTGCTTCGGCGGGCAGATCGGCATTCCACGGCACGATCCACAGGCCATGCCCGAAACGCAGCGGCGGGTAGTCGTCCATCCACGCACGCACCCAGTCCTGATCGGCGACCTCGCGAAACACGGAGGACGAAAGATCGGCGTCGGGTACGAGCGCTTCCAGCGCATACAGCAGGCCGTCGCGGTCGGCATCGGCGGGGAACAACGCGGTCAGCCTCAGCGCCTGCCACAGCGGCATCGCGCCCACGCCCGGTTCGAGAATGGCGCGCTCGTCGGGTGTTTCCACGTTTGCATCCATGCAGGTGACCGACAGCGCGCCGAGCTCGTCCAGCGCGGCCTCGATGCGCGGATGCTCGCGCTGGGTGCAGTGCAGGCTCAGTTCGAGGAAGGGCATCAGAGTTTGGGGATGCGGATCGTCTTGCTGATCATCAGCGAGCCGGAGAGCGCGAAGGCCAGCGCCAGCGGATGCAGCGCCCACGGGCCGAGTTGCACGCGGCTGAACCAGATCGCAGCGCCGACCCGGCCCTGCCATGCGGCCACGCCCAGCGCGAGCACCAGCAGCACGCTGCTCGGGATCGGCGTGCCCTCGAAGTATTTCACCTTGCCCGAGGCGTCGGCGGCGAGCGCATCGGCGGTGATGTTGTAGCGCGCCAGCCGGCTCACCCCGCAGGCGACGAAGTAGATCAGCACCACGCAATCCCAGCGCCCGTCGAGGCCGCAGGCGTAGCCCATCGCCGCCGGCGCGACGCCGAACGAGATCGCGTCGGCCAGCGAATCCAGCTCACGGCCCAGCGCCGACTGCGTCTGCCGCCAGCGCGCGACGCGGCCGTCGAGGATGTCAAACACCAGCGCCAGCGGGATCAGCACGGCGGCATGCAACAGGCCGCCGGGATTGTTCCCCGCCAGATGGCCCATCAACGCCAGCACCGCGCCCATGCCGCAGGCGGCATTGGCGATGGTGAACCAGTCCGCGAGGTGGAAGCCGCGGATCATCGAGAAGTGGGGCGGGCGGGGTTGGTTCATGCGGGTGCGGCCGGTGGCGGCGATGGGCCATCTGGCGGGGCCTTGCGTCGTCGCGTCGGCTGCATCGCGCCCGGCTCAGTCGCCGATGAAATCGCACAGGTCCCAGTTGGCCGGGTCGTCCCACACGATGCCCGGCTGGAAACTGCGCGGATGCAAGGGGTTGCCGTTGAGGTACAGCGCGTCGGCCATGCGGATCTGGATCTTGCCGGTGTCGTTGTCGATGGCGGCGGTGTAGCCGATTTCGATCCAGGTGTCGTGCTTGCGGCAGACTTTCGTGCCGATCTTGAACTTGGCGGGCACCTTTGCGACGGGCCGCCGCGCCGTCGCGCCCGCCGCATCGGGTTGCGCTTGCGAGGCCGCCGCCGCCGCGCCTGCGCCGTCGGGCGGGGTTTGCGGTCGTTTGATTTCGAGCGGTGGCAAACCCGACAGCGCCGACAGGCTGCCTTGCAGGCGCAGCACGCGATCGCGAGCCTGTTGGGCGACGAGCGCGAATTGGGGTGATATCGCACCGTCCTTTTCCCTGACGAGCAACACGGCCGCCGCCGAGCGCTCACCGCGGGCGGAGGCGGACGGCCACGCATGGGCCCAACCGCGAACCCGGTCGCGGGACTCGATCGGCAACAGATAGAACCGCTCGCCGGCGACGGTCGTCTCGCTGCTGACCGGATAGGTTCCGGGCTGGAGCCGGAGTTGCGCGTGATCGGGCGATGGCTGGACGTCAACGGCGATGGCCTGCGCCACGACGACGCGGACATCCCCCGACCTGGGCAAGGTCGCGATGTCCGGGTCTTTGGCCGTGGCGGGCGTAGTGGCGAACAGCGCCGCAACGACAAGAATGCAGAGACTATTTCTGTTCATGTTTCATGGTTCGGGCATGCGTGTTCAGACGAGTCCGATGTTCTTGTCCTTCCGCTCCGCCAGCCGTTTTTCGAGGTAGTGGATGTTCTGCCCGCCGAGCTGGAAGTGCGGGTCGGCCATGATCCGCTGTTGCAGGGGGATGTTGCACTTCACGCCCTCGATCACCGTCTCCGACAGGGCCAGGCGCATGCGCGCGATGGCGCTGGCGCGGTCGGGGCCGTGCACGATCAGCTTGCCGATCATCGAGTCGTAGTTGGACGGGATGCGGTAGCCGTCGTACAGGTGGGTGTCCACGCGCACGCCGGGGCCGCCGGGGGATTCGAAGCGCTTGATCGTGCCCGGGCAGGGCATGAAGGTGTCCGGGTCCTCGGCATTGATGCGGCATTCGATGGCGTGGCCGCGGATGACGATGTCCTCCTGCCGGATCGACAGCGGCTGGCCGGCGGCGATCAGCAACTGCTCGCGCACCAGATCCACGCCGGTGATCCATTCGGTCACCGGGTGCTCGACCTGGATGCGCGTGTTCATCTCGATGAAATAAAAGCGGCCGTCCTCGAACAGGAACTCGAAGGTGCCGGCGCCGCGGTAGCCGATGCGGATGCAGGCGTCCACGCACACGCCGCCGATCTGCGCGCGCAGCTCCGGGGTGATGCCCGGCGCGGGCGCTTCCTCCACCACCTTCTGGTGGCGGCGCTGCATCGAGCAGTCGCGTTCGCCGAGGTGGATGGCGTGGCCCTGGCCGTCGGCGAGCACCTGGATTTCCACATGCCGCGGATTCTCCAGATACTTCTCCATATAGACCTGCGGGTTGCCGAAGGCGGCCCTGGCCTCGGCCTGGGTGGTGGCGATGGAGTTGATCAGCGCCGCTTCGGTGTGCAC
Organism: Pseudomonadota bacterium; assembly: GCA_018242445.1. Lineage (GTDB taxonomy): Bacteria > Pseudomonadota > Gammaproteobacteria > Xanthomonadales > Xanthomonadaceae > SZAS-103. The sequence goes on from JAFEBW010000048.1 coordinate 54,580, forward strand.
CACGCGCATGCCGCGACCGCCGCCGCCGCCGGAGGCCTTGATGATGACCGGGTAGCCGATGGCGCGCGCCATCGCCATGCATTCGGCGTGATCCTCGGGCACCGGGCCGTCGGAGCCGGGCACGCAGGGCACGCCGGCGGCCTTCATCGCGCGGATCGCCTCGACCTTGTCGCCCATCAGGCGGATGGTGTCCGCACGCGGACCGATGAAGACGAAACCGGATTGCTCCACCCGCTCGGCGAAGTCGGCGTTCTCGGACAAGAATCCGTAACCCGGATGGATGGCCTGCGCATCGGTGACCTCGGCCGCGGCGATCAGCGCCGGGATGTTGAGATAGCTCTCCGCCGAGGGCGCCGGGCCGATGCACACCGACTCGTCGGCCATCGCCACGTGCTTGAGGTTGCGATCCACGGTGGAATGCACCGCGACCGTGCGGATGCCCAGCGCCTGGCAGGCGCGCAGGATGCGCAGCGCGATTTCGCCGCGGTTGGCGATGACGACTTTGTCTAGGGGCATGGGAATGGGGAATGGGGAATGGGGAATGGGGAATGGGGAAAAGCAGGAGGCTCACTCGCCTGCCCGCTTGTCCAGCGAGCGCATCATTGCCGTCAGCTTCTTGAAGACCTGATCCATCAGTTCGCCGGCCTCCGGCGAACGTTCTACAAAACCCAGTCGCGCAGCGATCTGCATTTGCGTGTCGGTCTCGGAAAGGGAGCCGCGTGCGATCGAGAGGAAACGAAGATATTCCGCCGTGGAACGACGCGCGGCACCCTCGGCGATGTTGGACGGAATGCTGATGGCCGAACGACGAATTTGCGAGGTTAGCCCGAAGCGCTCCGAATCGGGGAAACGTGACGAGAATGCGTACACGATCTCCACGAGGTGCATCGCATCTCGCCAAACCTCGAGATCCTCGTGCGGCCGCTTGCCCATTCCCTATTCCCTATTCCCCATTCCCACTTCACCCAATCACGAACAACGGCTCATCGAACTCGATCGGCTGCCCGCTGCTGGCGAGAATGGCCTTGACCGTGCCGGACACGTCGGCCTCGATCGGATTGAACATCTTCATCGCCTCGATGATCGCCAGCGTTTCGCCGGCCTTCACCGCCTGCCCGACTTTCACGAAGGCCGGCGACTCGGGGTTGGGCGAGGCGTAGAAGGTGCCGACCATCGGCGAGCGCAGGACGTGGCCTTCGGGCAGTTCGCGGCCGCCCTTGCCGATGTGCGCGATGTCCGCTGGCGCGGCGGTTGCTGCGGCCGGGCGGGGTGTCTCGGCGGCGGCCGGGGCGGGCGCGGCGTACTGGATCGGTGCTGCCGGCGCGGCGATGCCGCCCTTGGGCATGCGCGACAGGCGAACGGATTCCTCGCCTTCCTTGATCTCGATTTCGGCGAGGTTGGATTCGTCGAGCAGGTCGATGAGTTTCTTGATCTTGCGAAGATCCATGGTGTGGGTTCCTGATGCGGGTTTTATGCGTGTGCTTGCATCGACGCGCAGCCGTCAAACTAGCGCTTCGACGTGGCGCGCGAAGCGGTCGAGGATGGCCTGCCAGCCGCCGCGCTGCTGTTCGATGGAATGGGTGGATTCGGCGTCGAACTCGACGCGCACGTTGATGGCGTCATCGACCTGCACGAATTCGACGGTGACCTGTCGATCCCCGAAGCTGTAGGCGATCAGGCGCTGCGGGACGACGCGGGTGTAGGTGCCGGCGAAGTCGAAGCCCATGCTGCCGTCGCGGGCTTCCATGCGCGAGGAAAACTGCCCGCCTTCGCGCAGATCCACGCTCGCCGCCGTGGTGTGCCAGTCGTCCGATGCGGCATTCCATTGCAGGATGTCGACCGGCGTGGTGTAGGCATGCCAGACCTTCTGGATCGGGGCGCGCACGCGGGTTTCGACCATGATCTTCATCGCCGTCTCCGATGGTCAGGGGTTCGATGCGGCGGTGGAAGCCAGGCGGACGATGGCCGCCTCCAGCGCGTAGCGGTAGCTGTCCGCGCCGAAGCCGGCGATCACCCCCACGGCCAGATCGCTGAAATACGACTGGCGGCGGAAGGGTTCGCGGGTGTGCGGGTTGGACAGGTGCACTTCGATGAAGGGGATGCGCACGGCGGCCAGCGCATCGCGCAGGGCCGCCGAGGTGTGGGTGAAGGCGGCCGGGTTGATCAGGATGAATTCGGTGCCGTCGCCGGCGGCGGCCTGCACGCGTTCGACGAGGACGTGCTCGGCATTGGCCTGCATGGATTGCAGCGCTATCCCGGCGGCCTGCGCGCGCGCGGCCAGATCGGCGTCGATCTGCGCCAGCGTCGTGTACCCGTAGATGCCCGGCTCGCGGCTGCCGAGCAGGTTCAGGTTGGGGCCGTGCAGGACGAGGATGCGGGGCATCGGGGGCTGCGATCACGGGAGCATCCCGGGGCGCGCAGTGTCGCCTGTCGCGCACCGCATGTCCAGCCGATGCGTCCCGGATCGGCGAAGTTCACGGAAATTGAACAAATATCTTCGGCGTCTGGAGTAAACGCTCAGTTTTTCTCCGCCGCCCATTGCGCAACGGCTTCGGCGCTGTCGAAGGGGCCGGTGCGGGTTTTCAGCAGACGGCCATTGGCATCGATCAGGGCGGTGAACGGGAGCAGCCCGCGCGCGTTGCCGAGGCGGGTGCTGGCACGCCACTGCGCATCGTCCAGCAGGGTTTGATAGCCAGCGGGTGATTTTCGCAGGAAATCGGCGACGTATGCTGCATCATCCTCGGCGATGCCGACCACGGCGACCCCTTGGCCGTCTTGCGTTGCCGCGTAGTGCGCCAGCAAGGGCATTTCCTGTCGGCAGGGCGCGCACCAGCCCGCCCACAGATTGACCAGCACGCGACGGTTGGAAGGCAGGGCCTGCGGCTGGTGGTCGAGATCGGTCAAGGGCAAGGGGCCGACGACCTGCCCGGGTTGGGCCGGGGTGATGCCATTGGCGGGGATTGCAGGCGCGGACGGCCGGCCCAGCCAGCGCCCGAGCGGGGTGTCGGCCAGTCCGCTCGTTCCGCGGGTGGCTACCAGCAATGCCAGCCACGCCCCGCAGGCAAAGCCGAGCGTGAGGATCGCGATGGAGGTCGGTCGTCCCTTCATCGCGCCGCCCGCGCCAGCGCATCGTTCACGATGCCGAACGTGAGGATGTTCGGCAGCACCTCGCCCGCGCCGCCGCCGCGTGGATAGACCACGTACAGCGGAATGCCGACGGCGTGATGTTCGGCGAGGAAGGCGGTGATCGACGCATCGACATTGGTGTAATCGCCGACCATGTACACCGCATCGGCCCGCGCCAGCGCGTCGCGGAACGCCGGCCGTGCCAGCACGGCGCGCTCGTTGGCCTTGCAGGTGATGCACCAGTCGGCGGTGATATCGACGAAGACGATTTTGCCGCTTTTGCGCAGATCGGCCAATTTGTCGGCAGAATAGGCGACGTTCGCCGATTGTATGGTTTGTGCGGTCGGCTGCGGCAAGTGCGGGATCAGCCCCGGCGTCGCTGCGGAAAGCGCCAGCGCGATCAGCGCGAGACCGTGCACGAGTCTCTGCCGTTTGGCATAGCGGCCGCGCTCCCACAGCCACAGGCCCAGCGCCAGCGCCACCGCCGCGGCCAGCACATACAGCACGCCCTCGGCCCCGCGCTGGCTGGCCAGCACCGAGACCAGCCAGGCCGCGGTCAGGTACATCGGGAAGGCCAGCAACTGCTTGAGGGTTTCCATCCACGCGCCGGGGCGCGGCAGCAGGCTCGCCAACGCCGGGATGAAGCCGATCGACAGGAAGGGCAGCGCCAGCCCCAGCCCGAGCGCGAGGAATACCGCCATCGCCAGACCGGCCGGGGCGGTGAAGGCATAGGCCAGTGCGCCGCCCATCAGCGGCGCGGTGCAGGGGCTGGCGACCACCACCGCGAGCACGCCGGTGAAAAAATCACCGGCCGGCCCGGAGCGCGTGACGAGCTTTTCGCCCGCCCCGGCCCAGCCGGCACCGAACTGGAACACCCCCGACAGCGCCAGGCCCACCGCCAGCATCAGCAAGGCCAGCACGGCCACCACCAGAGGTTGCTGCAACTGGAAACCCCAGCCCAGCGCGCTGCCGACCTGGCGCAGGCCGAGCACCACGCCGCCCAGCGCGGCGAAGCTCGCCAGCACGCCGGCCGTGTACCACAGCGCATGCGCACGGGCGCGGCTGCGGCTTTCGCCGGCGGACACCAGCGACAGCACCTTGAGCGAGAGCACCGGCAGCACGCAGGGCATCAGGTTCAGGATCAGGCCACCGCCGAGCGCCAGCAGCAATGCCGCCCACAAGGACGTGGTGGACGGCCGTTCGCGGGTCGCGCCGCCGGGCAACTCCTGTTGCATCGCCGTGGCGGTGCCGCCGGCCGGCAGGTTCACGGTCACGCTGCGCTGCATCGGCGGGTAGCAGATGCCGTCGGTCTGGCAGCCCTGGAAGCTGGCGGTGATGGTCAAGGGTTGCGCGGCGGTGGTTTGCCGCAGCAGCGGCAGGGGCACGTCCACGGGATCGAAATACACCGCCACGTCGCCGAAGTGTTCGTCGTGGAAGGATTGCGCCGCCGGCCACTGCGGCGGACCGGATGTCACCGGCGATAACGCGCCGTGGGTGGTGAAGCTGGTCTTGTCGCGGTACAGGTAATAGCCCTTGGCCGGGGTGAAGCGCAGCAGCAGGCGGTCGGGGCCATCGACGATGGCCTCGAAGCCGAAGGCCTGTTCCGGCGGCAGCGGGGTGCGATCCACGCGTCCGCTGGAGCCTTTGCCGTCCAGAGCCGACAGCGCCGACGAAACGGGGGCGACGCTCGCGCCGGTCGCGCCGAGCGCGGCGTCGGTCAGGCTTTCATGTGCCGTCGTCGGTGCGGTTGTCAGCAATGCCGCGTTTGCGGATGCGGATGAGGTGACGCCTGTGGTGGCCGGCAGCGCCACCTGCAGGGTGCGCTTCTGCGGCGGGTAGCACACCCCGGCATCCGCGCAGCCTTGGTATTGGATGGTGACCGAAACGTTGCGCGCACTCGTGATTACCCCCTCCCCTGCTTGCGGGGGAGGGTTGGGGTGGGGGCCGGTCGCCTGCGTACCCGTCAGCACCGCCACCACGCGGTCGTGGTAGATCTGCACGTCGCCGAAGAACGGGTCGTGCTTGTGGATGCCTTCGGGCAATTGCAGCGTGGTCGTGCCGAAACCGGCGTCGGCGCTGGCGTGGATGCGCTCGCGGTACAGGTAATAACCCTTGGCGATGCCCCAGTCCAGCTCGATGCGGTTGCCGTCGAGTGCGTGCGCGCTGGGCGTGAAGGCCTGGTCCACCGGCAGCAGGTCGGAGGCGTCCACGGCGCGGGCCGCAGGCGCGCCCGCCAGCGCCAACGTGCCGACCAGAGCCAGCGCGCTCACGGTGCGCCGCAGAGCGATCATCGCGCTCATGCGCCGGCCTCGTCGCGGGTTTCCGTCTCGACCCAGCCCAGATAGGCCGGCAGGCCATCGACGGCCTTGAAGGCGAGCACTTCGGGGACGGCATAAGGGTGCATGCGGACGATCTGCTCCTGAAGCGCCTCAAAACGGTCGTCGGTGGTCTTGACCAGCAGCAGCACCTCGTCGGCCTGCTCGACGCGCCCCTGCCAGCGGTACACCGACCGCACGCCCGGCAACAGGTTCACGCAGGCGGCCAGACGGCGCTCCACCAGCGAGTCTGCCAGCGCCTGTGCGTTGGCGGCATCGGGGCAGGTGCATAGAACCAGCAAGGCGGACATGGCGGCACGGTGCGGAGTGGACTGTGCAGCGTAGCGGCCGCGCCGGGCGCTGTCATGTGAAGGGTATGGTAGATCACGAATCCATACCGTACGGTCATCTGGCAGAGCATTCCCTCACCCGCCGCGCCTGCGGCGCGTCGGCCTCTCCCGGAGGGAGAGGCAACGGCTAGCTGCCGGAGGCAATGGAAGGACGCTGGAACCCGATTTGCTGGCGACAGGTATCTGAATCGCGGAACCAACCCTTGAAACCCGTCCCCGCCATCTCCACATCTGGCGCGTCGCCTTTGCATGGGCGCACCGCGCGCGTACAATTGGCACTCACCGATGGCGAGTGCTAACAAACTCGCCGGATCGTTTCCACATCAGGCACTTGCGTGCGTCATCCCGTTCAACCCATCCGTACAACCACCACGAGGTTCCCATGAAGCTGCACCCGTTGTTCGACCGCGTCGTCATCAAGCGCATGGAAGAAGAGAAGCTCTCCGCCGGCGGCATCGTGATCCCGGATTCGGCCACCGAGAAGCCGATCAAGGGCGAAGTCGTCGCCGTCGGCCCGGGCAAGGCCCTGGACAACGGCAGCCACCGCGCGCCCGCCGTCAAGGCCGGCGACAAGGTCCTGTTCGGCAAGTACTCCGGCACCGAGGTCAAGCTCGACGGCACCGAGTACCTGGTTGTGAAGGAAGACGACATTTTTGCTGTTCTGGGCTGAGCCCAGAACAGCCGGGAATAGGGAATGGGGAATAGGTAGAGCCAAAGCGCGCTCCATCATCCCCGCCCCTCCCGACGTCCCGCTTTGCTTTTCCCATTCCCTATTCCCAATTCCCCATTCCCGGAGTTACGCAAATGGCAGCCAAAGAAGTTCGTTTCGGTGAAGACGCGCGTGCGCGCATGGTCAAGGGCGTGAACGTCCTGGCCAACGCGGTCAAGGTCACCCTGGGGCCCAAGGGCCGCAACGTCGTGCTCGACAAGAGCTACGGCGCCCCGACGATCACCAAGGACGGCGTGTCCGTCGCCAAGGAAATCGAGCTGGCCGACAAGTTCGAGAACATGGGCGCGCAGATGGTCAAGGAAGTGGCTTCCAAGACCTCCGACGCCGCCGGCGACGGCACCACCACCGCCACCGTGCTGGCGCAGGCGATGATCCGCGAGGGCATGAAGGCGGTCGCGGCCGGCATGAACCCGATGGATCTCAAGCGCGGCATCGACAAGGCCGTGGCCGGCGCGGTGGACGAGCTCAAGAAGCTCTCCAAGCCGTGCAGCACGTCGAAGGAAATCGCCCAGGTCGGCGCGATCTCGGCCAACTCCGACCACCACATCGGCGAGCTGATCGCCAAGGCGATGGACAAGGTCGGCAAGGAAGGCGTGATCACCGTGGAAGACGGCTCGGGCCTGGACAACGAGCTGGACGTGGTCGAGGGCATGCAGTTCGACCGCGGCTACCTGTCGCCGTATTTCATCAACAACCAGCAGTCGATGTCGGCTGAACTGGAAGACCCGTTCATCCTCCTGCACGACAAGAAGATCTCCAACGTGCGCGAGCTGCTGCCCGTGCTCGAAGGCGTCGCCAAGGCCGGCAAGCCGCTGCTGATCGTCGCCGAGGAAGTCGAGGGCGAGGCCCTGGCGACGTTGGTGGTCAACACCATCCGCGGCATCGTCAAGGTGTGCGCGGTGAAGGCCCCGGGCTTCGGCGATCGTCGCAAGGCGATGCTGGAAGACATGGCCATCCTCACCGGCGGCACCGTGATCTCCGAGGAAGTGGGCCTGCAGCTGGAGAAGGCCACGATCAAGGATCTGGGCCGCGCCAAGAAGATCCAGGTCAGCAAGGAAAACACCACGATCATCGACGGCCACGGCGCCGCCGACGGCATCCAGGCGCGCATCAAGCAGATCAAGGCGCAGATCGAGGAAACCAGCTCCGACTACGACAAGGAGAAGCTGCAGGAGCGCGTGGCCAAGCTGGCCGGCGGCGTTGCGGTGATCAAGGTCGGCGCGGCCACCGAGGTGGAGATGAAGGAGAAGAAGGCGCGCGTGGAAGACGCCCTGCACGCCACCCGCGCGGCGGTCGAGGAAGGCATCGTGGCCGGCGGCGGCGTGGCCCTGATCCGCGCCCTGCACGCGCTGGGCGACCTGAAGGGCATCAACGAGGATCAGAACCACGGCATCGCGATCGCCAAGCGTTCGATGGAAGCCCCGCTGCGCGAGATCGTCGCCAACTGCGGCGAGGAGCCCTCGGTGATCCTCAACAAGGTCGCCGACGGCAAGGGCAGCTTCGGCTACAACGCGGCCACCGGCCACTTCGGCGACATGATCGAGATGGGCATCCTCGATCCGACCAAGGTGACCCGTTCGGCGCTGCAGAACGCGGCCTCGATCGCCGGCCTGATGATCACCACCGAGGCGATGGTGGGCGAGCTGCCGAAGAAGGAAGAAGCCCACGCCGGCGGCGGCGCTGGCGGCGGCATGGGCGGCATGGGCGGGATGGATTTCTGAGCCCCGCTTTTCGGTGAATGCGACAGCGAAGCCCGGCCATGTGCCGGGCTTCGTGTTTTGGGGGGCAGGCAACTGGTGTCGATGGCTATTGCAATGTTGTGAAGCGTCGCTCGACAGGCGATGTGGCGCGTGGGTGGGCGCGCGAGGGACTCCTCGTCAGCCGAGCCGCAGTGTTGATGAATTGTCCGGTTCCAGAGCGCAATGTCGTTGCCGATGAAAAGCGCAACAGGTGGAGCTTCATCAGCAAGCACGGTGTCATCGTCGGCCGCCCTTGGTCTGCTCCGATCCGAAAGCCATTGCGCAAACGGCTCGTGCTCGTGTCATGACGGCAAGCGTTCGCGCTGCGGCGACATCCTGATGCCAAGGATAGGGCATTTGGAATAACCATGCCCAGCACATTGCAACGGTAACCAGACCGGTAGCAGCCCACATGAGCAAAAACCGTAAATTCACAGATATCGCAAAAGACGTAAAGATCACAAAAGGCGCAAAAATCGCGCATGGTTCAGCGACCGCGAAAGTTGCAATGAACAAAAAGGGGTCAATGATTGCGGTGTTCCTGTGGTTCCTCTTCATGGGGGTTACATTCGTCTCCTTCGGGCTGGGCGCCTTGTGGCCACCGTTGAACAAAATAGCAACGCCGTTCGTCTGTCACGGCGGAACGATGGAGTACCTGCAACAGGTCTCCAATCCCATGCCAGGAACCACCATTACCCAAGCGTACTGGTTCTGCGTGGATTCAAAGACCGGCACCAAAACTGTTCTGGACAACATGCTGCACCTGTATGCCGGCCTCATCTACGGCTTGGTCGGGTTCGGGCTGGCTGCCGTCATCTACTATTACTACGAGAAGGGGGTCGTCTGGGTTCAAAGAGGTGTTGGATACCTGGCCGTTGCCGTGCTTGCTCTTCTGATTTTGATTCCGCTTGCGCCACTGGTCGGGATTTTTCTCCAGAAGCCCACGCCTCCTCCCGGGTTCGACTCCAACTCTGTGAGTTCGACCAATGCCACCGATAGTCCTGTCGATGGTTTATTCGTTAAACTGACTGCGCCGGAGACGAGCAACTTTCATTCGACCCAAAAAGCGCTTGAACAATGGAAAGGCTTGCCGGTAATGCAAGAGGCAACGACTGGTCAGGAAGTCGATGCCAGCACTTACACATACAGGGATCCGGTCGATTCGGGTTATTTGAAAAAATTCTATGCCGAAAAGATGGCTGCTCGAGGGTGGACCCTGGCAGGCAAACGATGGCAGGGAATGAAATTCACGAAGGGTACGGCAAGTGTGCTGGTTACTTTCATACCCGGAACCGATATGGACAGCTGGATCGTGACTCTCACCCGAGTGCCATGATCTTGTGCCGGAACGGTTCGGCCCGATTGCTTCGCTGGCGTATTGGATACAGTCAAGCCCGCAACTAGCTTCTTGATCCGGAGGCAACTGCCATGAAAGCCATCCAAGCGATGTCTCTGCCGTTCCTGCTGGTTTTCGCGCCAACCTGCCTGGCAGCCAACGATGGTTTCGGAGCCGTCACATGCAACGGCGACGTCGCCAAGGCGCTGGTCGGCAAGAAGCTGTCGGACGAAGCCGATGCAGCGGTCGAGAACCGCCATAAAAACCTGGCGCTCAAGGATCTCGGCGGCGACGAGATCACCGACGACATCTTTCTCTCGACCTGGTCGATCTGCGGCAACGACTACCTGCTGACACTCAGGCGTTCGGTGGTGCGCGACGCGCTGAAAGTGCCGGCGCATTCCGGCTCCGACAAGCTGTTCGACGGCGATTGCACGAAGGGCAAGACGCCCGTGCCTGGCGTGGTCGTCGGCATCCTCGTCGATCAACACGGCACGGACGCGCTGCCGGCGAAGATGGCGTGGAAGCTCGATGAGACGTCCGGCAAGTTCGTGTCCATTCCCGTCGATGGGTTGACCTGCGCCCGCCACGGGATCATGTTCCCGAATGGGGAAGCCGAGTGATGGGTCCGGTTCATGCGCCGCATCAGCGGCTGCACGCAGTAGAACAAGCCGAAAGTGGACAAGCCCGCCGCGAACAGCGCCAGATTGATGCGCCGGAATGCCGGTGTGCCGTGGTGGATGCATGGTACGACGGCAATCGACGCTGGCGTTGATGGCACGCATCTGCGGATGCATGTTCGGCCCACTGGCATGCCGGCGCGCAAGCATGCGCGCCATGCGCCTGCTCAGCACGGCACGCCGACGCCGCGGCTTGCGCAGCCCGCTCCCCAGCCGCCGGCATGGCCGCGAGCCCCGTCATCGGGCGCGCCCGTGTGCGGTGCCGGTTTTTCCGAACGATCTGCTACAGTCGCGCGGCTTGCTGCTCGCCAGCATTCCCTCCCTTTCAGCCACGGAGATCCGCATGAACCGGAACACACGGGTAACGCCGCATCGCATCGGGCTGGCGTGCATCGCCGGCGCACTGGCTGGCCTCGCCGGCAACGCAAGCGCGGCGATGTCCGGGCCGCCGATCGCCATCGGCCAGACCGGTGCCGTTTCGCCGGAGCCTTATGTCAGCGTGCCGCCGGTGACCCCGTGCGTCGTCCAGTTGTACAGCGCCGGTTCGGCGACCGGAACCTTCGACGATTACTCCAACCACGCCTTCAATTACGTGCCGCCGAACGCTTGCCCCGGCCCGTGGAGCAAGGTGGTTTTCAAGGCCGACTTCAACGTCAGCAACGGCACCCAGTTCGACCGTACCGCGGCAGTCTGGGTCGGCGGTTTGAACCTGTATTTCGGCACCACCCAGGAGCCCGGCTCGAACGTCAGCCCGAGCTGGCACGTCGAGCGCGATGTCACCGATCTGGCGTCGGTGTTGCAATCCCCGCAACCGGGCACGGCCGCCGTCTACAACATCTACAACAGCACCTACAACGGCTCGATCACCGGCAGCGCGGAGCTGGATTTCTATCCCGCATCGTCGGCGTACCCGGCCGCTTCCTCGCCCGATCAGGCGCTGGGATTGGTGAACGACCCCGCCGGGACGTATGCCTACGTCACCACCGACGGCAAACCGCTCACCCGCACGTTCACCCTGCCGCGCAACATCGAGCGCGCCTACCTCGACATCACCGCCCAGCCGCAGGCCGGCGACGAGTTCTGGTACACCTGCGGGCCGGACGCCTACGCGTCGGTCGCCGGTTGCGGCGGCACCGCGTTCCGCGAAGTCGAAGTGTCGATCGACGGTCGCCGCGCGGGCATCGCGCCGGTGTCTGGATGGGTCTTCACCGGCGGCATCGACCCCTTCCTGTGGCGCCCGATCCCCGGCGTGCAGACGTTGAATTTCGTGCCGTTCCGCGTCGATCTCACCCCGTTCGTGGCCATGCTCGACGACGGCAATCCGCACACCGTCGGGGTGGGCGTGGTCAACGGCGACCCGAGCTTTGCCAACAACAACCAGTATTTCGCCACCGCCGCGAACCTGCTGCTGTATCTCGACCACGGCAGCCGGCAGGTCACCGGGGCGTTGCGTCAGGTGGTCGACAGCGGCGCGAATCCGTCCGTCACGACGAACGTGTCGCCCGACCAGACCCAGTTCGCGTTCGGCGTGACCTCGCAGCACAGCCTGGCCGCCTACGGTTACGCCAACACGTCGCACGGCGTGGTGAACTCGGTGGCGCGGCAGACGCTGAACTTCGGCAACAACCAGAACATCGTCAACACCAGTGCGTTGTACAACCAGACCATCCGCCAGACCAGCACCGCGCTGTCGATCTCCTACGCCTACGGCCCGACCATCACCACGCCCACCAACGAGGCGCGCTACTGGTCGTTCCCGCTGAACCTGCAGATCAACTACGCGGTCGCCGCCGACGGCAGCGCGAAACAGACCACGTCGGCCCTGCAGGGCTACACCCACACGACCCAGCACAACGGCGCCGATGGCTCGCTCTCGCGTTCGCGCACCCAGCGGGGCACGACGACCGATACGCTCAACTTCGATTCCAGCGGCAATTTCATCGGCAACACCGGGCAAGCCGGCACGCAAAGCTACATGTACAACGACTCCACCGGCGCCTGCTACAGCCGCAGCGTGAGCGCCGTGTCGGGCGCGGTCACCGCGGTCGCCGACGGCAGCGGCTGCAAGGGACAGTAACGGCGATCGGCGGGGACGGCTTGCGTTGCGCGTGGCGCAGCGCAAGCCGGAAGTCGGCCGCCTTTGGAAGGAACACGCCGGCCTGCGCTCCAAGAAAGCGCCGAATGATTCCTTCCGGGAATTCTCGGCGCACGCTTCAGCCCGGTGCATGCCCGGACTGAAGCTCACACGAAGCCATCACATGCGCGATCGATTCGCGGTCGTTCATCCATGGCCCACTGGCAGCGCTGAATCCACCGGCGTTGCCCGAAGCCCCGCAACGAAGTGGGGCTTTTCTCTGGAGGGCCGCGATGCCGTGCACGTCCGCGATGCTGCGCGCGCCTGCCGCCGCGCCAGCGACGGGCGGCCGCCGCGTTCATCTGCCTGAACGTCCGGGCTAACCCCGCATTCATCGCGCCCGGCGCAGCATGCGCGCATGGATGCCCCTGCAGGCACGGACGCCGTACCGGCAGCAACAGCGTCGCGGAGGTCGTCATGAACGTATTCGGCAAACTCGCGTTGGCGGCCGTCTGCGGCATCGCCGCCATCGGCATGGCCTTGCCCGCGCAGGCCCACGGGTATTTCCACGGCGGTTACGGTCATGGCGGTTACTACCACGGTGGCGGCTGGCGCGGCGACGGCTGGTATCGCTCCGGCTACGGCGTGTCGGTCGGCGTGGGCCCGGTCTGGTACGGCGGCGGCTACGGCTATGCCGGCCCGGTGTATTACAGCCAGCCGGTGTACGCGCCCGCGCCGGTGTATTACCCCGCGCCGCGTTGCTATTACGACGATTACGGTGCCTACCGTTGCCCCGCTTATTACCCCGGCTATGCCGGGCCGGCGGTGGGCGTGAGTTACTACTACGGCAACTGGCGGGGCCGCTGGCATCACGGCGGCTGGTATCGCGGTCATTGGTATCGATGATCTCCATCCGTTGCGGTTGCCATGACCTTGCAACCGAGGGGCCGATAGCCGCTGTCTGATACCCGTTCGCGGTCGCGGACTGCGCGTGCGTGTTCGTGTCCGCATGCCGATGCGGTATCGTTGCGCGCTTCCCTGGGGAGATCACGATGCGCTCGCAGACCGATACCGACCTGCGCGAGCTCGACAGCCGCAGTCTCGCGCAGGAGTTGCGCGGGCACAGCGATGCGCACATCGCCAAGGTGCTGCAACAACTGCCGTTGACGCAGGCGCACAAGGTGCTGGCGCAGTTCGACCCTGCGCGGCGCGAGGCCATCGAACGCGCCGACCTGCAGCACGACCTGCTGCTGGGCTATGCCTATCCAGAAGGCACGGTCGGCCGCCTGCTCGAGTCCGCGCCGGCGATCTTCGCGCCCACGGCCACCGTCGGCGAGGTGGTCGAGGCGCTGCGCGAGGTGGTCAAGCAACGCCTGGTGGTGTACGTGTTCGTGGTCGATGCGGGGAACGTCTTGCTGGGCGTGGTGGCATTCCGCGAGATGGTGTTCGCCGGGCGCATGCAGACGCTGGCCGACGTCATGGTGCGCGAGCCGTTCTTCCTCGCCCCGGACATGAAGCTCGTCGATGCGATGCACGAGGTGGTGACGCGGCACTTCCCGATCTACCCGGTGTGCGCGCCCGGCGGACGGCTGCTCGGCATGGTGCGCGGCGCATCGCTGTTCGAGCAGCAGACCTTCGAGATCTCCGCGCAGGCCGGCGCCATGGTCGGCGTGGAAAAGGAGGAGCGTCTGGCCACGCCGTGGCCGCGCAGCTTCCGTTTCCGGCATCCGTGGCTGCTGGTGAACCTGCTGACGGTGGCGATCTCGGCTTCGGTGGTCGGGATGTTTCAGGGCGCGATCAACAAGATCGTGGTGCTGGCGATCTTCCTGCCGGTGATGTCGGGGCAGGTGGGCAATCTGGGCAATCAATCCCTGGCCGTGGTCTTGCGCGGGGTCACCCTCGGCGAACTGCATCGGGGCGGCGTGCGCCGCATGGTGTTGAAGGAAGGCTGGCTGGGTTTGCTCAACGGCTTGGTTTCGGGCCTGCTGGCGGGTGCGGCGATCTGGTGGATCGCCAGCGCGCGCCACGAGCCGGGGCTGCGCCTGGCCGCCGCGATTTTCGTGGCGATGGTCGGCAGTTGCACGCTGGCCGGCATGGCCGGTGCCGGCATCCCGCTGCTGCTGCGGCGGCTGGGTGCCGACCCGGCGACGGCCTCGGGCATCTTCCTGAGCACCATCACCGACGTGCTGAGCATGGGTTTCTTCCTCGGCTTGGCCACGTTGCTGATGTGAGATCGCGTGCGCGGTGCCGCCGGATCGTCGGCCCACCGCAGCGCGACCCAAGTGCCGGGGTGGTCAACAGACCTTGCCTCTCCCGCCGGGAGAGGCCGACGCACCGCAGGCGCGGCGGGTGAGGGAATGCGGTGTCCGAGCGCAGCACGGCAAGACGCCACGAGTTCTCAATCGCTGGATGCTGCACCGCAGCGCGCCTTGTGATGATCGCTGTGGCTATGATGGCCGCCCGCCAGGCGAGGGATTGGGGAATCCCGGCGGGAGCGTCAGAGGGAGAGGGCACAGACCCGCAAGCGTGCGAGCGCTTGCGGGTCTGTGCTGTCGGGCGCGCGAATACGCTGGCGACGCACGCGGGCCTGGTCGTGGAAGAATGCGGGCATGGACGATCGTCACGACGCCGACCTGTCGCGCCTGCTCGCGCAACGCCGCGAGGCGCTTGCCTTGCCTGTGCGCGAGCATGAGATTCCTGCCGCGGCGCTCGACCGCCTGCTGATCGCCAGCGATTTCGCCTTCGGGGTGCTGCGCGATGTGCCCGGTGCGGCCGCGGCGATGCTCGGCCCGCCGTTGCCGCCGCCAGCGCTCGATCCCGCCTCGCCGGACGAGTGGCCGGCCCTGCTGCGGCGCTGGCGCAAGCTCGGCTCGCTGCGCCTGGTCTGGCGCGATGTCGCCGGTCTGGATACGGTCGAGGAAACCCTCGCCGGAACCAGCGTGCTGGCCGATGCGGTCGTCGAAGCGGCGCTGCGCGCGGTGGAAGCGCAGGTCGCCGCGAGCCACGGCGCGATCCGCGATGGCGACGGCCCACCGCAGCGCATGGTGGTGTTCGGACTGGGCAAACTCGGCGGCGGCGAGCTGAACTTCTCCTCCGACATCGACCTGATCTTCGCCTGCGAGCATGCCGGCACCAGCGATGGCGCGCGGCCGCTGGAGGCCGATGCCTACTACGCGCGCATCGGCCAGCGCCTGATCCACCTGCTCGACGACGTCACCGCGGACGGTTTCTGCTATCGCGTGGACATGCGCCTGCGGCCGTTCGGCAGCGTCGGCCGGCTGGCGCTGTCGTTTGCGGCGATGGAGCAGTACTACCAGAGCGAAGGCCGCGACTGGGAGCGCTATGCGTGGATCAAGGCACGCCCGGTGGCCGGCGACATTGAAGCGGGGCAGCGCCTGCTGGCGACGCTGCGGCCCTTCGTGTACCGGCGTTATCTGGATTACACCGCGCTCGACGGGCTGCGCGAGATGAAAGCGGCGATCGCAGCCGACGAACGCCGGGAGCTGTCCGGCCACCTCAAGCTCGGCCCCGGCGGCATCCGCGAAATCGAGTTCCTCGCGCAGGCCCTGCAATTGATCCGCGGCGGCCGCGAGGCTGCGCTGCGCACGCGCAGCCTGCTCGCGGCGCTGTCCGCGCTGGCCGCTGGCGGCCATCTGCCGGCAACGGCGGCGAGCGCGCTGGCGCAGGCGTACCGCTTCCTGCGGCAGGTCGAGAACCGCGTGCAGATGGCCGCCGACCAGCAAACCCATGCGCTGCCCGACGATCCGCTCGCGGCGCTGCGCATCGCGGCCGGCCTGGGTTGTTCCGATGCGGCGTCCTTGCGCGCGCAACTGGATGCGCAGCGCGCCCTCGTGTCGGCCGAGTTCGAACGCCTGCTCGCCGCGCGTCGCCGCGCCACGCCCTCGCCGACCGCGTTGCAGGACTACTGGCTGGCCCTGCCCGACGGCGGCGATGCGCAGGTGTTGGTCGATGCCGGTTTCGCGCGCGTCGATGCCCATGATGCAAGGTTGCGCGACTTCGCCCGTTCGCCGGCCGTGCGCGGCCTGTCGGTGCGCTCGCGGCCGCGGCTGGATCGGGTGTTGCCGCGGCTGTTGCGCGAAGCCGGAGAAGGCGCGGCGGCCGACGTGGCCTTGCCGCGCTTGCTCGACCTGCTGCACGCGATCGCCCGGCGCGGCAGCTATCTGGCCCTGCTCGACGAGCAACCGGCCGCGGCTTCGCGCCTGGTCGAGTTGGCCGCGCGCAGCGCCTTGCTGGCCGAGCGCATCGCCGCGCACCCCTTGTTGCTTGACGAATTGCTGGATGTGCGCGCGCAGGGCGAAGCGCCGACGCATGCGGGCTTGCATGCCGAATGCGCGCAAGCGCTCGCGGCGCTGCCGGGCGACGACATCGAGGCGCGCTTGCATGCCCTGGCGGAGTTTCATCAAGGCATCGCGTTCCGCATCGGCCTGGGCCTGCTGCAGCAGCGCATCGAGGCCGACGCGGCGGCACGCCAACTCGCGTGGCTGGCCGAGGTCGTGCTCGCGGCCACGCTCGAACTGGCGCGGCACGCGGTGCGGCGCGGCGATGAAACCGAAGATGACAGCTTCGCGATCATCGGCTACGGCAGCATCGGTGGCGAGGAGCTGGGCTTCCAGTCCGATCTCGACCTCGTATTCCTGCATGGCCCGCGTGCGGACGACGATGCGCGCAGGCACCTGCGTCTGGCGCAGAAGCTGGTGAGCCTGCTGGGCACGCTCACGCCGGCCGGCAACTTGTACGAGGTGGATGTGCGCCTGCGCCCGGACGGCGCCAAGGGTTTGCTGGTGGCCAGCCTCGGCAGCTTCGACGACTACCAGCGGCAACGCGCTTGGACGTGGGAGCATCAGGCGCTGGTGCGCGCGCGCGGCATCGCCGGTTCGCCGGCGACGCTCGCGCGCTTCGAGGCGATCCGTGCGCAGGTGCTCGCGCGCCCGCGCGATGCCCTGGCCCTGCGCGCCGACGTGGTCGCGATGCGCCGGCGCATGCGCGCCGAGCTCGACCGCAGCCGCGATGGGCGCTTCGATCTCAAGCAGGGCGAGGGCGGGCTGGTCGATCTGGAATTCCTGCTGCAATACCTCGTGCTCGCGCATGCAGGCGAGCACACCGCGTTGCTGCTTCCGCGAGACACCGATGGGCTGATCGCAGCACTAGCCGATGCCGGCGTATTGCCGCAATCGCAAGCTGATTCGCTGACCGCCGCGCATGCGACGTTGTTGCGCCGTTCGCTGGATTGCACGCTGGATCGACGCCCGCGCATCACCCCGGTCGATGCCGAAATCGCATCGACATGCGCGACGGTGTGCGAAGTGTGTCAGGCGTATGGCGTGGATTTCGGGGCTGGCAGCTGAGGAAACCCCTGGTGCCATGGGCTGTTGCGACGACCATCGATGCGGTCCGCGAATGAACGCGAATGAACGCAATGAAATTCTACCCATCAACCAGATAACCCCTGAAATTGACTCCTTCCACTGCTTGCGGGGGAAGGCTGGGATGGGGGCAGGCTTTCGCGGTGATTCCCCCAACCCTCCCCCGCAGGCGGGGGAGCTGTCTGCAGACGCTTTCATTCGGGTTCACGGGCGTTCATTCGCTGACGAACTGCTGGTGACTAGCCCCAACCGCTCGTGCAAAATCGCCGCCACGCGCGGCAATTCGCGCAAGACGTGCATCGGTGCGATCGCCGCCTCGGCATCCAGCGATCGCGCGGCGCTGCGGTCGATGAGTGCGGCAATGAACGCCGCATGCCGCCCCTTCGCGATGCCCGGGCCGGCGATGCGCACGTCGGCACCGGTGGCGGCAGCTTCGGAGAGCATGTTCACCGAGTCGGGCGAGATCACGATGCGGTCTGACCATGCCAGCAACCCGGGATAGGGGTTCTCGCCGTCGTCGTTGTCGAACCAGCGCTGACCGGGGAGATCGGTCAGATCGTTGCGTGCGGCGGTGGCCAGCCATGCCGGTGTGCGACGCGATGCGCAGATCGAAAGACTGCCACCCTCGCGGGCGTGGAGCGCGCGCAAGGCATCGGCGGTGCGACGCCACCAGCCCGCGTCGAGTGGCGCGTTGCGGATCGGACCGCCGAGCAATAGCGCGGTACGCGGTGCGGGCAGCTCGGCGAATCGCGCGAAGCGATCGCGCGCGCGCGCCAGCCAGAGATCATCCACGTCGTGCAGGCTGCCGAGCGCGGTGATGACGTTCGCCCCGCGCAGGCGGTCGTGTTCGGGCACGACCACCGCATCCCAGTGCCTCGGGTCGATGCGTGGATCGAGGATTTGCACCACCCGCGCGCCGGCTTCACGCAATAATCGCGTGGCCAGTGCGGCCTGCCGCCCGCAGCCGATCGCCAGCCGCGGCGGTTGCGCGAGTGCGGCCCTGAAGGCTTCGCCGAAGGCGCGGTCGCTGCCCGGCAGGCGTCGCGGTGCGGCCTGCTTCCATGGAGCGCTCGCGCGCAGGCGCCATGCTTGCGGTGCGGGGCATGCGATGCCGGTGCCGGCAATTGCAGCCGCGTCGTTTGGCATGGCCAAAGCGCGCGCCAGCGCCAGCGCCTGCCGCTCGTTGCCGGCCCTGCCGTCGGTGACCACCCAGATGGCCGCGGCCATGCGTTCGTTCCGTGTGCGAAATGGATCGTTGCCATGCGGGAACTTTCGTCCCGACCATGCAACCCTACACTGCTTCCTGCCCGACTTGCCCCAGGACTCCGATCATGCCCATCCAGCCTTCCCGCCTGCTCCGCGCCAGCCTGCTCGTCGCGGCGTTCGCCTTCGCCTCCGCCTCGGCTTTCGCCGCCGAGCCGTACACCATCGACCCCAACCACACCCAGGTCGAATACACCTACACCCACTTCGGCTATTCGCACATCACCGGGCGCCTGAACAAGGTCGAGGGCGATTTCCTGTTCGACGCCAAGGATCCGACGAAATCCAGCATCCAGGTCGACATCCCGATCGCCACCATCAGCGTCGGCGTGCCTGAGCTGGATGCCGAGCTGCAATCGGAGATGTTCTTCGATGCCGCCAAGTACCCGCTGGCCAGTTTCAAGAGCAGCGCGGTCACCCGCATCGATGCCGACCACCTCGCGGTCGCCGGCGACCTGACCATGCATGGCATCACCAAGCCGGCCACGTTCCAGGTGACCATCAACAAGATCGGCACGCACCCGATGCGCGGCGTGCCGGCGGTCGGGCTGGATGCGACGACCACCGTCAAGCGCAGCGATTTCGGGTTGAATTACCTCGTCCCCAACGTCAGCGACGAGGTGAGCATCCACGCGACGATGGAAGCCTACGCGCCGAAGGCGAAGTGAGGGCGATGCGATGATCCTGCTGCGCCGATCCGCCGAACGCGGCCACGCCCAACACGGCTGGCTGGACAGCCGCCACACGTTTTCCTTCGCCGATTACCACGACCGGCAGTGGATGGGCTTCGGCCCGCTGCGGGTGATCAACGAGGATCGGGTCGCCCCCGGTGGCGGCTTCGCCCCGCACCGCCACGCCAACATGGAAATCCTGTCTTACGTCATCGACGGCGGCCTGCAGCATCGCGACAGCATCGGCAACGGCTCGGTGATCGTGCCTGGCGACGTGCAGATGATGAGCGCCGGCAGCGGCATCGAGCACGGCGAGTTCAACGCATCGAAGGACGCGCCCGTCCACTTCCTGCAGATCTGGATCCAGCCCGACCGCATCAATGCGCAGCCGCGCTACGCGCAGGAGCACTATGCGCCGGAATCGCGGCGCGGCGTGCTGCGGCTGGTGGCCTCGCCGGATGGTGCCGAGGGTTCGCTGCCGATCCGGCAGGATGCGCGCATGTTTGCGAGCTTGTTGTCCGCCGGGCAGGGCGTGACGCATGCGCTGGGCGCGGGGCGGCGCGTATGGGTGCAGGTGGTGTCGGGCAGTCTGCAACTCGACGAAGGCACGCTGCTCGCGGCGGGCGATGCGGCGGGGCTGATAGAAGTCGATGCCATCGTGTTGCGTGCGCAAACCGACAGCGAGGTACTGCTGTTCGATTTGCCGTGAGCTGGACATCCGGTGTCGATTGGTTCGACACCGGACATCCATGCGATTACTTCGACTGCCGGCAGCCGGATTCGTCGCACGAAATCCGTTGTATCCGCCCGTCAACGCAGGTGCCTTGATAGACCTCGATTATGGCGTCCGCGGTGATTTCCTTGAAATCCTTCGCACACCGCAGGCCTGTGAGTTGCCGCCGGGCGGTATCGGCCATCGTGCTCTGGTGCACGATGTTTTCATCGTAGTGCGTCATTGCGCTTTGTGGGGGCTCATGGGTGGTGGTGCACCCGCAGAACACGACAGCAACGGCAAGCATCATGGCAATCCGGTGCATGGACGACTCCTCGATGCGCATGGTGACCATCACGGCGCAAGCATATCGAAACTCAGGCGGGTCGCATGGATGACGCGCATGCGGGGAGTTGAGCGTGTGCCGGTTGCCTGCTCGAGTCCCGGGCTACAATGCCCCGTCCCGTCTGCTTGCCGATCCGTCATGCCCAGCACCGCCGCTTCGATCCTTCCAGCCAATGCGCAACAGCGCTATGAAGTGCACCGCGCCGACCTGCCGGTATCCTGCCCGCTGCCGTCGATGGCGCTGTGGAATTCGCATCCGCGCGTGTACCTGCCTTTGGAGCAGGAGCGCGAATGCGCCTGCCCTTACTGCGGCGCGCATTACGTGCTGATCGACTGACGCTGGTTTGCGTTCGGCCGGTGGCGAACGCGATGCTCGGCCTTTGCTCGTCATCCCCGCGCAGGCGGGGATCCAGCGACTCCGAACACGATCGATCTGAAGCAGGCCGAAGACACTGCATCCCCGCCTTCGCGGGGATGACAGTCTCATGCTTACTGGATATCAAGTCCGTCAGCATGAGCCGGCCTCGGTCATGACGCGGCCGCTCACCGTCGTGCAACTATTGCCGGCGCTGGATGCCGGCGGGGTGGAGCGATCCACGCTGGAAATCGCCGCCGCGCTGGCCGCGGCCGGGCATCGCGCGATCGTGGTGTCGGCGGGCGGGCGCTTGCTGCCGGCGCTGGAAGCCAGCGGTGCCGAGCACGTCGCGCTGGACATCGGGCGCAAATCGCCGCTGACCCTGCGCCATGCGCGCACGCTGCGCAAGCTTTTCCACGAAACGCAGGCCGACATCGTGCACGCGCGTTCGCGTCTGCCGGCGTGGATCGGCCTCGCCGCTTTGCGAGGCCTGAAGGCTCCGCCGCATTTCGTCACCACCGTGCATGGCTTGAACTCGCCCGGCCGCTACAGCGAGGTGATGCTGCGCGGGCAGCGGGTGATCTGCGTATCGGACACGGTGCGCGACCACGTGCTGCACCATTATCCCAACACCGATCCGACGAATCTGGTGGTGATCCCGCGAGGGATCGATTCGGCTGTCTTCGCTTCCGATCTGCATCCCGACCCCGCATGGCGCGACCGCCTGCTGTCGCGTCATCCGCAACTCGCCGGCGGCCGCCTGCTGCTGCTGCCCGCCCGCGGCACGCGCCTGAAGGGCCACGCCAGCGCCTTGCAACTCGTGCACGACCTGCGTGCCGATGGGCTCGATGCGCGTCTGCTGCTGGCCGGCGTGGTGCAGGCCGGGCGCGAGGCCTACCTGCGCGAGTTGCAGGCGCGGGCCGTTGCCTTGGGCGTTCGCGATGCGGTCGCCTACGCGCAACCGCTCGACGGCATGCGCGAGCTGTATGCGGCGTGCGATCTCGTCCTGCAAGTGTCGGACAAGCCCGAGTCGTTCGGTCGCACCGTGATCGAGGCGTTGTGCTGCGGCCGCCCGGTGCTGGGCTGGGATCATGGCGGCGTGGGCGAACTGCTGCGCGAATTGTATCCGCAAGGTGCGGTCGTGTTGCGCGATGCCACCGCGCTCGCACGGCGCGCGAAGGTTCTGCTCGATACCCCACGTCCGGCCATCGCCTTGCCGGATCGGTATACCCTTGCGCGCATGCAAGCCGACACCCTGGCCCTGTATGCCGATCTGGTTGCCCATCGCCCTTGAGCATGTCCGCTGAAGCGCCCGCGTTGGCCACCGACCATGCCGTGCCGCGCGCCGCATGGGCGCCGTGGGCGGTGCTGGCCTGCCTCGCGTCGTGGCCGTGGGTCGCGCCGGCCAACGTGGCGGTCGCGCTCGCCGCACTCGCCACCCTTGCGTGGCTGGCGCTGCGCCGCTTTCGTGGCGGCGACGGGCTGCTCAGCCGCGAAGCCTGGGCGCTGGCCTCGGCGCTGTTCTTCAGTTACTGGCTGCCGGAATTGTTTTCCTGCATCGATGCGAGCGATGGCCGGCGCGCGTTGCTGGAAGTGCTCGCCGGGCTGCGCTTCCTGCCGCTGTTGTGGCTGGCCGCGATCGCCGTGCACCGTGAGCGCGACCGGCGCATCGTGTACGGCGGCATCGCCGCTATCGTGGCCTTGTGGACGCTCGATGGGCTTGCTCAGGCGTTGACCGGGCACAGCCTGCGCGGCATCGCGAACGTCGAGGCGGGCAGCGGCGTGGTGCGCATCAGCGGCATCTTCGGCGCCGCGCATCCGCACCTCGGGCAGGTGCTGGCGACGCTGGCGGCGTTCCCGCTGGGGCTGGCGGCACGGCGCTTGGGTGCGAGCGGCTGGATCGGCGTCGCGCTGACCATCGGCACTGTGATCGTGCTGACCGGTTCGCGCGCGGCGATGCTGAGCTTCGCGTTGGTGTTGATCGCCGGCGGATGGCGATTGCTGGGATGGAAGCGTTTGCTCGGCGTGTTCGCCGCCGCGGTCGTGGGCGTGGCCGCGCTGGCGGTCGCCTTCCCGCAAACCCTGCACGAGCGCATCGCGCGCAGCGAGGCCGTCTTCCACGGCGGCATCGACGGCCTCGACGCGGCCAGCAACGGGCGCGTGCGCATCTGGGGCGCGGCGCTGTGCATGGCGCGCGAGCATCCGATCAACGGCGTGGGCGTGCGCGGGTATCGCGACCACTACGCGGCGTGCGCGCCGAAACTGGACACGTCGCCGCCGTGGGGTGAGGGCGGCGCGCTGCATGCACACCAGCTCGTGCTGGAGGTGCTCAGCGAGACGGGCATGATCGGATTGTTGCTGTGGGGCATCGGCACGGCCATCGCGATCCGCGCGTGGCGCTGGGCGAGCGCGAACGCGCGTGCGCGCGCGGCGATGCCGGCGCTGGCGCTGGCGGTCACGGTGTTCCCCTTCAACACCCACCTCGCGTTTTATTCGAGCTTCTGGGGCGGACTGTTCCTGCTGCTGGTCGGGTTGTATGCCGGCGCCTTGTTCGGCGACGATGCTGCTGCAGCCGATGCAACGTCGGCTGAAACGCCTGTGGCAAAGCCGGCATGAGCCGCCCACCGCTCAGCGCGGTCGTCACCACGCTGAACAACGCCGCCACGCTGGATGAATGCCTGTCCTCGCTGGCATTCTGCGAGGAGATCGTGCTGCTGGATTCGGGTTCGACCGATGCCACGCTCGCCATCGCGCAACGTCACCGCGCGTGCGTGCATGCCCAACCTTTCGCGGGTTATTCGGCGCAGAAACAGGCGGCGATCGATCTGGCAAGGCACGACTGGGTGCTGCTGCTGGATGCCGACGAGGCCCTCGTCGATCCGGCGCGCGCGGCCATCGAACGCGAACTGTCCGCCCCGCGCGCGGAAGGCTACCGCTTGCCGCGCCGCGAATGGCTGTTCTGGCGCTGGGTGCATCCGGCCTGCGTACCGAACTGGCAACTGCGCCTGTTCCGGCGATCGTGCGCGCGCATGAACGATGTGCCGGTGCACGCCGAGCCCGCGGTCGCCGGTCGCGTGCGCGACCTGCGCGCGCCACTGCGCCATCACGGCGAGGCCGACATCGCCGCGCGCGTGGACAAGATCAACCGCTATTCGACCGGCATGGTCGCGCACAAGCGCGAGCGCGGCACGCGCTTCGTCGGCGTGCGCATGGTGTTCTATCCGTGGGTCGCGTTCGCCCGCATGTATTTCGTGAAACGCTATTTCCTCAACGGCTGGGCTGGCTTCACTGCGGCGCGCGTGCATGCGTTTTACGCCTTCCTCAAATACGCGAAACTGCATGAGGCGCGACGGCGGGGCTGATCGCGGTTCGTTTCACTGCTCCCAGCGAAACACCTCGTCCAGCGGCTTGCCGAACACGTCGGCGATGCGGAAGGCGCATTCGAGCGTCGGCGAATACTTGCAGGCTTCGATGGCGGCGATGGTCTGCCGGGTCACGCCGACACGCTCGCCCAGTTCCGCCTGTGTCATCTCGCCGGCGAGGAAGCGCAGGGTACGGATGGTGTTGCTGAGGCGGCGCTCAGGCATGCAGGCCACGATGGTAGCCGCGCAGGATCAGCACCTGTTTCACCACTTCGGCGAGCACGATGTAGAACAGCGCCGCATTCACGATGTCCCAGGGGTGCTGGGTCGGATCCAGCGGCATGATGCAGCCGACCAGGATCATGCCGGCGATCAGCACGTAGTAGGCGATGGTGGCTGCGCGGTACTCGATCAGGCGGTCGCGCTCGTCGCCGGCATCCGCTTTGCGGCCTCGACCGCGCAGAGCGGCGATACAACGGTCGCCGACGACGACCACAGCCATCGATAGCGTGGCGGCGGCGAGCATTTCGATCTGGGTGAAAAAGGGCAACTCGATCCGCAGGTTCTTCAGAGTGGCGACGGCAATGAAATAGGCACCCATGAACAAAAGCATTGCCGTGAGCCAGACCCGTGCGACACGTTCTTTGGTCGGCATGACGCGATCTCCAGCTTGAGGTGGCTGGAATGTAAAATCATCTAATCTAAAAGTCAAATATTATTTACATAAAGGAACAAATTATTGACTCCGCCTGCGCGCAGATCTGCCCCCGCTCGAAGCTTGCCTTGTCCCGTGGCGGGGATCGCGTGGTGGCATCGGACGTTCAATACACCGCCGGCTCCCCCTCTGGCCGGCGCTTGAAGCGGCGGTGGATCCACAGGTACTGCGCGGGCGCTTGCCGCACCATCGCCTCGATGGCGGCGTTGATGCGTGCGGTGTCGGCAGTGGCGTCGGCGGACGGAAAATCCGTCAGCGGCGGGGCGATGCGCAACACGTAGCGGTCGCCTTCGCGATGATGAAAAAACGGCAGCACCGCGCAGCCGGTGACGCGCGCGAGCTGGTGGGTGGCGGTGATGGTGGCTGCGGGGATGCCGAAGAAGGGCGCGAACACGGTGTCCTTGCCGAGCATGTCCTGATCGGGCGCGTACCACAGCACGCCGCCGGATTTCAGATGACGGATCGCGCCGCGCAGTTCGTGTTGCTGGAACATCGCCGCCGCATAGCGCAGGCGGCCGCGCAGCACCGCCCATTCCATCACCGCACCGCGATGGCGGCGGTACATGCCCGCCAGCGGCACGTGGTCGCACAGCAGCCGCCCGCAGATTTCCAGATTGAGGAAATGCCCGGATACCAGCAGCACGCCGCGGCCTTGCGCGACGGCGGCGTGCAGGCGATCGAGCCCCTCGATGCGCACCGTTCGCCGCAGCGGCGCGATCGAGCCCCACCAAGCACGGCAAAACTCGAACAGGCCGATGCCGAGCACGGCGAAGTGTTCGCGCAACAACTGCTTGCGCGCCGGCTCGTCGAGTTGCGGATAACACAGGGCGAGGTTGATCCGTGCTGCGCGTCGCCGCGAGCGTGCGAAAAAATACGCCAGTCGACCGATGCCGCCGCCAAGCGCGCGTTGTAGCGGCCACGGCAACTGCCCGGCCAGCCAGGCGGTGCCGATGCCCAGCCAGCCGGGCCAATGGCGCGGTGCGAAGGATGGGTGCGGAGGAAGCTGCATCGGCGGATTCTAAACGGAAGCATCAAAGCACCATGCGGTGGATGGCGATATTCCATGGCTGTGAAGATCAAATTCGTGATGTAGCTTTGCCGTTCTCGTCATTTACCGGCTTCGTCGTTGAGGGGCCCTTCCGCGAAAGCGGGAATCCATGGTCGTTGAACAGAATCGAACCTGTCCACACGATCCTTTCGCGGCGGGTCAACAGATCACACGTTGCATCTCCCGCAACAGGCGTGGATTCCCGCTTTCGCGGGAATGACGAGTTGAAGTTTGCGTTGGCTGATGGTGGGGCACTTACCGCGTCATGGCTCCCCGCTCGCCGCCCCGGTATCCTTCGCCCATGCCCGCAACGCTCTGGCAACGATTGCTGCGCGGCGTGTATGCCTGCGTGATGTACGCGATGGTGCCGGCGATCCTGTACCACCTGGTCTGGCGCGGGCTGCGCGATCGCAATTACTTCCGTCGCTGGAGCGAACGCTTCGGCTGGTACGGCGTCGCGCCGCTGCCGCCGTCGATCTGGATCCACGCGGTGTCGGTGGGCGAGGTGATCGCGGTCGCGCCGCTGGTGGATGCGCTGCGCGCGCGCCATCCCGATGCGCTGGTTCTGGTCACCACCGCCACCCCGACCGGCGCGGCGCAGGTGGCCGCACGCTGGAAGGGCGAGGTGGTTCATCTGTACCTGCCCTGCGACCTGCGCGGCGCGGTGCGGCGCTTCCTCGCACATGCGCGCCCGCGCATCGGCGTGGTGATGGAAACCGAGATCTGGCCCAACCTTTATCTGGAGATGCGACGCGCCGAGGTGCCCTTGCTGCTGGTCAATGCGCGCCTGTCGCAACGCTCGCTCAACGGCTACCTGCCGGTGCGGCCGCTGATCCGCATGGCGCTGGGCTGCGTGGACGAGATCGCGGCGCAGTCGGAAGCGGACGCGCAGCGGTTCGTGCGCGCCGGAGCGCCGGCGCAGCGGGTGCGGGTGATCGGCAACATCAAATACGACCTGCGTGTGCCCGACGGGTTGGATGCGCTGGCGCGCGAACGCCGCGCGGCGTGGGGCGCGACGCGGCCGGTGTGGATCGCCGCGAGCACCCACGAGGGCGAGGAATCGTTTGTGATCGACGCGCATGCGCGCCTGCGCGAGCGGTTCCCCGGCTTGCTGTTGCTGTGGGCGCCGCGGCATCCGGCGCGCTTCCCGTTCGCCATCGCCGCCTGCCGGCAGCGCGGCTGGCGCACCGGCGCGCGCAGTGCGCGGGCGATGGCCGATGCGGATACCGACTGCTTCGTGATCGACAGCCTCGGCGAATTGCTCGGCTACTACGCGACGGCCGACGTGGCCTTCGTCGGCGGCAGCGTGCAGGCCATCGGCGGCCACAACGTGCTCGAACCGGCGGCATTGGGAGTGCCCAGTGTGGTCGGCCCGCACACCGCCAACTTCACCGAGGCCACCGCCTTGCTGCGCGACGCGGGGGCCTTGCTCCAGGCCGGCGATGCCGATGGCGTGACGCGTGCGCTGGCCGACCTGCTGGCCGACCCGGCGCGCTCCCGGGCCATGGGTGCTGCCGCGCGCGCGCTGGTCGAGCGCGAACGCGGCGCGCTGACGCGCACGCTCGCGCGCGTGGAGGCGTGGCTGCCGGTCAGGGCGTGATGGTCGCGCCGTTGCTCGCAGGATTCGCGGCAGCCTTCTTCGCCCGATGTTTCGTTTTCGGCGCGGGCTTGGCCGGTGCAGCGGTTTTTTCGCTGGCCGCGGGCGCTGCCTTGTCGGGCTGCGAGGGCAGGCCGGGCATGGCGGTGTCGGAGTCGTTGCTGGGCGTATCCAGCGCCGCTTCGGCATCGGTCACCAGCAGGCCGTTCACCGCCGCCACGTCGGACGCCTGCACGTTGCCGGCCGCCTGTTTGAGCAGCAGTCCATTGACCACGAAATTGTTGCGCGCGCGCGCGTAGTCGCGTTGCGCGGAGAACAGTTGCTGCTCGTTGATCAGCACGTCCACGATGGTGCGCGTGCCTACTTCCAGCCCGGTCTGGGTGGCTTCCAGCGCGGTCTGCGCCGACAGCAGGGCCTGCTTGCGCGCCTGGATCTCGATGATGCCGCCTATCGTCGCGTTGAAGGTTGCGCGCGCCTGCCGCTCGGCCGCGCGGCGGGTTTGCTCCAGCGCATCGGCGGCGCCATCGCGCGCGGCGATGGCCTGATCCACGCGCGAGGAAATGCCGAAGCCGGCGAAGATCGGCACCGTCAGCGACAGCGAATAGCTCGGGCCGTAGTTCACGCTGTTGATCGGGAAACCGGTGCCGGCGGAGGTGGAGCTGCCCCACGAGGTGTTGTCGCCGTAGTTGGCGCTGAAGTTCAAGGTCGGCAGGTGCGCGGCGCGCGCGGCGTCCACGCTCAGGTTGGCCGCATCCAGCGCGCGTTGCTGGGCAATCACCTGCGGGTTTTGATCGACCGCCATCTTCACCCAGGCCTCCGCATCGCCCGGCGTGGGCGCGGTCGGGGTGAAATCGGCGGCGAGCCCCTTGAGGTGGTCGAGCGGCTGGCCGGTGATCTCGCGCAGCGCCTCGCGCGCGTCCGACAGCGCGGTCTGGAAACCGATCGTCTGCGCGCGCGCGATGTCGTACTGCGCCTTGGCTTCCTGCATGTCGGTGATCGGCGCCAGGCCGACCTGCAGGCGCACGTTGGCCTGGTCGTACTGGCGCTTGAGCGCGCGCTCCTGCGCCCGCGAGGAGGCCAGGTCCTGGATCGCGCTGAGCACGTTGAAGTAGGCCTGCGCGACCCGCGTGATCAGCGCCTGATTGGCGCCTTCCAGTTGCGCGTCGCCTTGCCGGGCCAGGCTCTTGCTCGCCTTCCAGGATTCGTAGTTGGCGATGTTGACGATGCTTTGCTGGACGCTGATGCCGGTGGTGCGCGTGGTGGAGTCGGTGCTGCCGTTCACGCGGCCGAAGCAGGTGCCGGCGCCGCAGGGAAAGTTGGTGTCCTGGTGGCCGCCGCCGGAGGACTTGGCGATGGATGCCGTCGCGCCGACCTGCGGCAGCAGCGCCGAGCGGGCGACGCCCACGCCGGCCTCGCCCGCGCGCTGGTTGGCGGCTGCCGCGGCCAGTTGCGGGTCGGACTGCCGCGCCATGTCGTAGGCCTGCTGCAGGTCGCCGGCCTGCGCGCCGGCGCAGCCGATCGCCAGCAATACGGCGAGGGGGAGGGTGCGGATGCGCAGGTTCATGCGGGTCGGTCCGAGGTCGGGGTGGGCGGAGTCGCGCGTGCGGTCACAGCACGAAATGCGCGCGCGGCTCGCCGCCGCGCAAGTAGGGGATGTCGGTTTCGAACAGGGATTCGGCGTGCCAGCCGGCGTCGCGACGGGTCATGCGCACGGCTTCCTGCGCCGGCGCCTGCCCGCGCACGACGACGAGGCGGCCGTCGGCGCGGATCCAGTCGAACACGCGCGGGGGGATCTCGTTCACCGCGCCGCCGATCAGCACGGCGTCGAACTGGCGGCCCGCGTTCCATGTGAACAGATCGCCCGCGGCGAGGCTGGCGTTGTGGATGCCGCCGGCGGCCAGCCGCGCGCGCGCGGCGTCGATGAAATCGGCGTGGATGTCGATGCTGGTCACCGCGTGGGCGAGTTGCGCGAGGCAGGCGGTGAGGAAACCGCTGCCGGTGCCGATCTCCAGCACGTCGTCGGCCGCTTCCAGGTCCAGCGCCTGCAGCAGCCGTCCTTCGAGCACCGGCTTGAGCATGGCCTCGTCGTGCTCCAGCGGCAGCGCGATGTCGGCGAAGGCGAGCTTGCGGTAAGCGGCGGGAACGTACTCCTCGCGCCGCACCTGCGCCAGCGCGTCCAGCACGCGCGGGTCGAGCACCTCCCACGGGCGGATCTGGTTTTCGATCATGTTGCTGCGGGCGGTTTCGAAGTCCATGGCGCGTGCTCGGCGGGTCGGAATGGATGCGGATTTTACGGCAGGTGCCGCCGAGGGTGCGGCAGCATGGCGCTCCCGGTGGCTGGCGGCGTAGTGCCGGAAGTCACCGCGACCTTCGTCACCCGCGCGCCTGCCCGTGCGCAATGCCGCGCAGACGCCAGTGTGCAGGCAGCCGCTGGCCCGGCGACAGTGACGGCTGTCATGGCTTGCGCCTGCGTGGAGTCGTGTCCGCCATGGCATAGGCGCGCAGGAACATGTCCACGGTGGCGCGGATGTGCGCCTGCGCATCGTGCTCACAGATCGCGGTGGCCTGGCCGCAGGACAGGCGTGCGTGCATCTCGCCCTTGAGCAGGCAGAAGAACTGCGAAGCGGCGCGGCGCACGTCCGCGATCTGCAACTGCCCGGCATCCGCCTTGGCTCGCAGGTACTGCGCGAAGCCCTCCTGAATGCGTTGCGGGCCGGCTTCCCAGAACACCTGCGGCAGGCGCTGGTCGGCGCCATCGAGCGCGCTCATCAGGCGCTGCATGGCGATCGCCTCGGGGCTGGTGACCAAAGCGAAGAAGGCGCGCGCGATGGTTTCGAGCTGCCGGCGCAACGATCCTTTCGGCGTGACCTGAAACAGCGCCGGCGGCAGCATCTCCTCGCACTTGGCGCGGATGGTCTGCCCGAACAGGCTGCCCTTGTCGCCGTAGTGGCTGTACACGGTGAGCTTGGAAACCCCGGCTTCGGCCGCGATCGCCTCCATGCTCACGCCGTCGAAGCCGTGCTGGAGGAACAGCCGCTTGGCCGCTTCCAGCACCGCCGCGCGCTTGCCCGGATCCTTGGGCCGTCCCGGGCCGGGTTTGGCCGCGGACGGCTTGCGCGCCGGCGCGGGCTGGCGTGGCGGCGTGGCGGCGGTGCGGCGGGATGGGACGGATGGCATGGCCGGAACAAATACTGGACTGCACGGTTCGATATATTTAGTATACCGCGCGGTACGCCAATTGGCCAAGCCGCGACCGGCCCGGAGCCCGACCATGCACCGATCCAATTCCACACCCTTGCGCGCCTTGCTCGTGGCCGTGGCCGCACTGACGCTCGCCGCTTGCGGGAAGGCCCCGCCCGCTGCGGATGCGCCGCGCCCGGCGCTGGTGGTGCAGGCATCGACACCCGACCTGCAGGCGCAGGCCTTCGCCGGGGTGGTGGTGGCGCGCCAGCAGTCGCCGCTGGCCTTCCAGGTCGGCGGTCACCTCGTGCGCCGGCTGGTGGACATGGGTGCGCGGGTGAAGCAAGGGCAGGTGCTGGCGCAGATCGACCCGCGCGACGTGGCCCTGCAGGCCGATGCGGCGAAGGCGACGCTGGCCACCGCGCAGTCCGATCTGGCGCTCGCGCAGTCGCAGCGCACGCGCTACCGCGCGCTGGCGCAGCAGCAGGCGGTCAGCCGGGCGCAGATGGACACGGTGGAGACGCAGTACCAGGCCGCCGCGGCGGCGGTGAAGCAGGCGCAGGCGCAATACGACGCGGCGCGCAACCAGGCCGGCTATGCCGATCTGCGGGCGCCCGCCGATGGCGTCATCGCGCAGCGCTTGGCCGAGGCCGGGCAGGTGGTGGCGGCCGGGCAACCGATCTTCACCCTGGCCGCCGATGGCCAGCGCGAGGTGCAGATCAGCATCCCCGAGCAGCGCGTGGCCGCGTTCAAGGTCGGCATGCCGGTGCTGGTGGAATTGTGGACGCGGCAGGGCGCGATGATTCCCGGGCACATCCGCGAGATCGCGCCGCTGGCCGACCCGCAGGCGCGCACCTATGCCGCGCGGGTGGAGCTGCCGACCGCTGCGAACGTGGAGCTGGGGCAAAGCGCGCGGGTGTACGCGGCCGACCCGTCGGGTGCGCGCCTGAGCGTGCCGCTGGCCGCGCTGTACGAAAAAAATGGCGCGCCGGCCGTGTGGGTGGCGGTGGCCGATGGCAAGACCGCGCGCGACGGCGCCGCGCTGGCGAGCCTGCACCTGCAGCCGGTGCAACTCGGGCCGTGGGGCGAGGATGCGGTGCCGGTGCTGGCGGGCATCTCCGGCAGCGACTGGATCCTCGCCGCCGGCGTGCACCTGGTGCGCGAAGGGCAGGTCGTGGAGCCGGTGGATCGCGACAACCGCCCCGTTTCAATGACAAAAACCGCGTCGAAATAACGACAGCAGGAGTTCGCCGTGATTGCATCGAAGCGATTCCCGCTGGGCACGAACCGGCACAGCGACCGGACTCGGCATTCCCTCACCCGCCGCGCCTGCGGCGCGTCGGCCTCTCCCGGAGGGAAAGGCGGATTTTCCTTCCCCCTCCGGGGGAAGGTGCCCGAAGGCCAGAGATTTGGTGCGCGGTCAACGGATCGATTTTCCTTCCCCCTCCGGGGGAAGGTGCCCGAAGGGCGGATGAGGGAGCGCGCTTTGGTGCATTGGGAGAATGGCATCGAGTGCAATGTTTCGAGAAAAGGTGACACCAAAGGAATCGCAGTGCTGTCCCTTATTTCTTTCGTGGGAACCAAACCATCCGTGCAGCCCCTCTCCCCTTGCGGGAGAGGGGTTGTCAAGATTGCGGTGAGTGCGTGTTCCACGGCCGTGCAGCCCCTCTCCCCTTGCGGGAGAGGGGTTGGGGAGAGGGGTGATGGTCACGCCTTGCGGGAAGTCAATCCATGACCAGCCGCTTCAACCTCTCCGCGTGGGCGCTGCGCAACCGCACCCTCGTGCTGTACGCGATGATCGTGCTGGCCATCGCCGGCATCCTCGGTTATCGCCAGCTCGGCCAATCCGAGGACCCGCCGTTCACCTTCAAGGCGATGGTGGTGAAAACCTACTGGCCTGGCGCGACCGCCGAGGACGTCTCCCTGCAGGTCACCGACCGCATCGAGCAGGCGCTGATGCAGACCGGCGCCTACGACAAGATCGTCAGCTACTCGCGGCCGGGCGAGTCGCAGGTGGTGTTCGCCGCGCGCGATGCGATGCCGTCCAGCCAGATGCCGGAGCTGTGGTACCAGATCCGCAAGAAGGTCGGCGACATCAAGGCCACCTTGCCGCAGGGCGTGCAGGGGCCGTTCTTCAACGACGAGTTCGGCGACACCTTCGGCAACATCTACGCGCTCACCGGCGATGGTTTCGACTACGCCACGATGAAGCGCTATGCCGACCGCATCGAGCTTCAATTGCAGCGCGTGCCCGACGTGGCCAAGGTCGAGCTGATCGGCGAGCAGGACGAGAAGATCTGGATCGAGCTGTCGAACACCAAGCTCGCCAGCCTCGGCGTCTCGCTGCCGGCGGTGCAGCAGGCGCTGGAAGAGCAGAACGCGGTCGCCGACGCCGGCTTCTTCGAGACGCCATCGGACCGCGTGCGCCTGCGCGTGTCCGGGCACTTCGATTCCGTGGCGGCGATCCGCGATTTCCCGATCCACGTCGGCGACCGCGATTTCCGCATCGGCGACGTCGCCACCGTGCATCGCGGCTTCTCCGATCCGGCCGCGCCGCGCATGCGTTTCATGGGTCACGACGCGCTCGGCATCGCGGTGTCGATGAAGCCCGGCGGCGACATCCTCAAGCTCGGCAAGAACCTCGAAACCGCGTTCGCCGCTGCGCAGCAGGAACTGCCGGTCGGCATGTCCCTGGCCAAGGTGTCCGACCAGCCCGCCGCGGTGCATGCTTCGGTGGCCGAGTTCATGGAGGTGCTCACCGAGGCGGTCGTCATCGTGTTGCTGGTGAGCTTCTTCTCGCTCGGCCTGCGCACCGGCACGGTGGTCGCGCTGACCATCCCGCTGGTGCTGGCGATGACTTTCGCGGCGATGGACGTGTTCGACATCGGCCTGCACAAGATCTCGCTGGGCGCGCTGGTGCTGGCGCTGGGCCTGCTGGTGGACGATGCCATCATCGCGGTGGAGATGATGGCGGTGAAGCTGGAGCAAGGCTTCGACAAGTTGCGCGCGGCGGCCTTCGCGTGGGACAGCACCGCCTTCCCGATGCTCACCGGCACGCTGGTGACGGCGGCGGGCTTCCTGCCGATCGCCACCGCCGCCTCGAGCACCGGCGAGTACACGCGCTCGATCTTCGAGGTCGTGACGATCGCGTTGTTGCTGTCGTGGATCGCGGCGGTGGTGTTCATTCCCTACATCGGCAGCGTGCTGCTGAAAGATCTCGCCCACCGTCCGCAGGGCGAGCACGTCGAGACCGCGCACGATCCTTACCAGTCCCGTTTCTACCAGCGCTTCCGCGCGCTGGTCGGCTGGTGCGTGGGCCACCGCAAGACGGTCATCGCGATCACCCTCGTCGCCTTCGCCGTGTCGATGGCGCTGTTCCGCTTCGTCCCACAACAATTTTTCCCTGACTCCACCCGGCTGGAACTGATGGTGGACATCAAGCTGCCCGAAGGCTCGTCGCTGAAAGCCACGCAGGTGCAGGTGGCCAGGCTCGAAGCCCTGCTCAAGGGCCGCAAGGGATTGAAGAATTACGTTGCCTACGTCGGCACCGGCTCGCCGCGCTTCTATCTGCCGCTGGACCAGCAATTGCCGGCGACGAGCTTCGCGCAATTCGTCCTGCTCACCGACGACATACAGTCGCGCGAGCAGATCCGCCAGTGGTTGATCGATACCTTCGCCACGCAGTTCACCGACGTGCAGGCGCGCGTGACGCGGCTGGAGAATGGCCCGCCGGTCGGCTACCCGATCCAGTTCCGCGTCTCCGGCGAGGACATCGGCACGGTGCGCCAACTCGCCCTGCAGGTGGCAGCGCAGGTGCGCAAGAACCCGAACGTGGCCAACGTCAACCTCGACTGGCAAGAGCCCAGCAAGGTGGTGCGGCTGGTGGTGGATCAGGATCGCGCGCGCGCGCTGGGCGTGAGCAGTGCGCAGCTCTCGCAGTTCCTGAGCAATTCGCTGTCCGGCGGGCACGTCTCGTATTACCGCGAGAACAAGGAACTCATCGAGATCCTGCTGCGCGGCCCGGCCGATGAACGCGAGCACCTGAGCCTGCTCGGCAGCCTGGCCGTGCCCACGACCAACGGCGGCACCGTGCCGCTGTCGCAGGTGGCCACGCTCGAATACGGTTTCGAGGAAGGCATCATCTGGCGGCGCAATCGCCTGCCGACGGTGACCGTGCGTGCCGACATCTACCGCCCCGACGTGACCCCGCCGACGGTGGCCGCGCAGATCCTGCCGACGCTCGATGGCATCCGCGACAAACTTCCTGCCGGCTACCTGCTGGAAACCGGCGGCACGGTGGAGGATTCGGCG
Organism: Pseudomonadota bacterium; assembly: GCA_018242445.1. Taxonomy (GTDB): domain Bacteria; phylum Pseudomonadota; class Gammaproteobacteria; order Xanthomonadales; family Xanthomonadaceae; genus SZAS-103. The sequence goes on from JAFEBW010000048.1 coordinate 89,873, forward strand.
CGCGGGCAGGATTCGGTCAACGCCGGCATCCCGCTGTTCATCGTCGTGGTGACCACCTTGCTGATGATCCAGTTGCGCAGCTTCTCGCGGGTGGCGATGGTGTGGCTGACCGCGCCGCTGGGGCTGATCGGCGTGTGCCTGTTCCTGCTGGTGCTGCGCGTGCCCTTCGGCTTCGTGGCCATGCTCGGGACGATCGCCCTGTTCGGCATGATCATGCGCAACTCGGTGATCCTCGTGGATCAGATCGAGCAGGATATCCGCGCCGGCCACGCTGCGTGGACGGCGATCATCGACGCCACCGTGCGCCGCTTCCGCCCGATCGTGCTCACCGCGCTGGCGGCGGTGCTGGCGATGATCCCGTTATCACGCAGCGCCTTCTTCGGGCCGATGGCGGTGGCGATCATGGGCGGACTGATCGTGGCGACCGCGCTGACGTTGTTGTTCTTGCCGGCGCTGTACGCGGCGTGGTTTCGGGTGCAGCGGCCGGCGCTGGCCTGATCGCTCGCGTGTGGTTCGCTGCTTACGAACGAGCGGTCAGCCTTCCCGCGCCATCCGCGTGATCGGCGGTGCGGACGAGCGCAGCGGCTCGAACTCCGCGGCTACGTCGGCATAACCGTGCTGCAAGGCGAGGTCGTAGGGCGTGCGCCCGAGCGTGTCGCGCGGGCGGCGGTCGGTGCCGGTGGCGAGCAGGCGCTGCACCACCCGGCCCAGCCCATGCATGCCCGCCAGATGCAAGGCGGTGAAGCCGCGGGCGTCGCGCGCGTCCAGCGACACGCTCTCGGCCAGCAAGGGTTCGAGGGCGGCGAGGATCACCTCCTCGTCGCCGACCGTGCCGGCATCCGCGTTCGCGCCCAGCAGCAGCAACAGCGGCGTCATTCCGCCCTGCGCCGCCACGTCCGTTTCCGCGCCGCCGAGCAGCAGTTCATCCAGCAGGGCGAGCACGCGCTGGCGGTCGTGGGCCTGGAAGGCGTAGCCGCAGGCGCAGTGCAGGGCGTTGCGTCCGCGCTCGTCGCGCAGGCCGATGTCGGCACCCTTGGCGAGCAGGCGCGCCACCATGTCGGGCAGGCCCAGCGCGGCGGCGAGCATCAGTGGCGTGACCCCGCCGGGCAGCGGCCGATCGACCAGGGCGCCTTGCGCCAGCAGCAGTTCGACGACCTGCGTGTGGCGCATGCTGACCGCCGCCGATAGCGGCGTGGTGCCGGAGCCCGAGGCGATCGAGCGATCCGCGCCGCGTTGCAGGAGCATGCCGACCACCACCAGATGGCCGTTGCCGGCCGCGCGCAGCAGGGCCGTGCAGCCCTGCGCGTCGATGGTGTCGATGGGCATGCCCAGATCCAGCAGGCGGCGCACCGCGCCGGCGTCGCCGACCATCGCCGCGGCCGGCAGGTCGGTCGGGTGCAGCGGGCGCAGCGGCAGCCGCCAGCCGCGCCAGTCCAGCCACGCCACGAGGTCGCTGCGCTCGGCCGCCAACGCGATGCCCAATGCCGTCTCGCCGGTCGGCGTGCGTAGCGTGGGTGAAGCCCCGGCACCCACCAGCAGGCGTACCGCCGCCTCGCGGCCCAGCGTGCAGGCCAGTTGCAGGGCGGTGATGCCGCGCGCGTCGCGCGCGTCGGGCGCGATGCCCGTGGTCAACAGGCGTTCGGCCAGCCGCAGCCAGCCCAGACGGATGGCGAAGTGCAGCGGCGGCGTGCCGGCGCTGGCGACGAAGGGGTCGGCACCGCGGTCGAGCAGGGTGAGCGCGAGTTGCTCGCGCGAGCGCGCGGTGGCCTCGCTGAGCATGCAGGCGTGCAGGTAGCGCGCCAGCCCGCCCGCGCCGGCCGGCGACACCGCGCGGTCGAGCAGGCGCTGCAGCGCGCCGGTGCCGCTGCCGCCGCTGTCGAGCAGGTTGAACACCAGGGTGCTGCCGTCGGCTTGCGGAGCTTCCGCGTCGGCACCGTGCGCCAGCAACCAGTCGAACACTTCCAGATCCGACTCCAGCGCGAAATCCAGCAACTGCGCGCTGGCCAGCGCGCGGCCATCGCCCAGCCGCAGCGCCGCCGCGGCCTGGTCGAAGCGGCGCGTGGCCAGGGCCTCGCGCAGCAGTTGCGCGGGGCTGCGCTCGACCGGACCTGCGGCCAGATCCTCGGCGACGCTCTCGGGCAGCGGATAGTTGGGATCGAGTTCCACCACCAGCCGCCAGCGGCCGGCGGCCAGGGCGTGATCGATGGCGCGACGGCCATCGTCGCTCTGCCGGTGCGGATCCACGCCCATCGCCACCAGCGCACGGATCAACGAAGGCTCGGCCGACAACGAAGCGCAGGCGTAGGCCAGCGCATTGCGTCCATGCAAGTCGGTGATGTCGGGGTCGGCATTGGCGCGGGCCAGCTTTTCCACCGTGGCGTCGCTGCCGGCGCGCGCCGCGTGCATCAGCGCGGTCGTGCCGTCGGTATCCACCGCATCGATTTCGGCGCCGGCATCGATCAGGGCCTGCGCGTTTTCCGGGTTGTTGGCCGCGCAGGCGAGCATCAGCGCGGTGGCCTGATGGTCGCCGCGCGAATCCACGCGGGCGCGGTGGCGCAGCAGCAGTTGCACGCCGGCCGCGTCGTCCTCGCCGGACGCGGCGGCGAGCAGCGCCGGCTGCCCGCGATCGGGTTCCGGGCGCGCGCCGCGTTCGAGCAGGAAGCGCGCCAAACGCCAGTTGCCGGCCTCGCAGGCCACGCCCAGCGGGCTGAAACCGTCGTGGTTGAGGGCGTCGAGCAGGGCCTGCGCATCCAGCAGGCGGGCGGCGACATCCACGTCGGAACTGCGCGCGGCGTGGTGCAGCGGGGTGTTGCCTTCGGGGTCGGCGATGCGCGGATCGGCGCCGTTGGACAGCAGGGTAGTGACGGTTTCGATGCGCCCGTGCCAGCTGTCGCGGGTGGCGGCGAGCAGGGGGGTGAGGCCGGCATGCTGGCGGTTGATGTCCACCCCGCGGGCGAGCAATTCGCGCAGCAGGGCCACGTCGGGCATCACGCTGGCCAGCACCGGCAGGCTGCGTTGATCGCGATCCTCGGGGTCGGGCAGGCCGGCTGGATCGGCACCGCGACGCAGGGCGGCGATCGCCTCGTCGGCGCGACCGCCACGCGCAGCGGCATACGCGCGCAGGTTGGGATCGCCCAGTTCCTCGAACGGGATCGGCGCGGGCGCGGCATGGGTCTGCAACGCCGCAGGCGTGGCACTCGGTTCGATCTCGACGTAGCGGCTGCGCGGCCCTTCGCGGCCGAGCACATGGACGGCGCCGTGCAGCAGCGGTGCCAGCAGCGCCTGCACCGCCAGCAGCCCGATCCGCAGCCCCGGCGTCGCCACCCCGTCCCACAGCGCGCACAACACCAGGGCGAGGATCAGCGCGATCGCCAGCGCGATCAGCAAGCCGGTGCCGGTGGCGACCTCGCCGTCGTCGGTCGCGGTTTCGTACAGATCCGCCAGCCCGCCGCCGACGCGCTCGGCGCGCGCGAACACCGGCCAGTAGCGCCACAGCACGATCAAGGCGATGCCGGTGGCGGCGCTGGCACCCAGCGCGGCGCCGAGGCTGCCGCTGGCCAGCAGCATCGGCAACGGCCAGGCCATCGCGAATGCGGCCAGTGCGCCGGCTGCGCCCCACAGCACGGCCAGCGCGATCGCATCGGGCAGCCAGCGCCCGGCATCCTCGCCGGCAGGACGCGAGCCCAGCCACCATGCGGTGCCCAGCGCAAACAGCGGCTGCGCCAGCCACGGCCCGACCAGCGTCCACACGGCGGGCGTGAGCAAGGGTGCCAGCGACAGGCCGATGCCGGCCAGCAGCGCCGCGCTGGCGCGCAGCGGTTGGCGCGCGGGGCGCTCAGGCAGTGCCATCGGTACCCTCGCGACGGGTGGGCGGAAATTGCAGGTGGAAGCCGCGTGCGGCCAGATTCTCACGCACCGAGGCCGCGTCCTCGCGGGCCAGCCGGCGCTCGGGCGTCAGCGCCACTTCCAGCACGAAGTCCAGATCGCCCAGCGTCACCCGCAGCGGCTCGGGGATCGCCCCGAAGCCTTCGCGTTCGCGCAGGTAGACGTAGGTGTCGGCCTTGCGCCGGCTCTTGTAGACGTAGGCTTGCATGGGGATGTGCGGACGGATCGGTGCGATTGTGGGCGCAAACGCGGCTTCAATAAAGCACTTTGCGTGACTTCTGGCGCAGTCCGGCAGGCTTCGCGCCTGTTAGCCTTGCGGATTGCCCTGTCCCGGGAGACCTCGATGCGCCTTGCCTTCCTGCTGCCGCTGTCGCTTGCCGTCACCACCGCGCTGGCCCAGCCGGTGCCGTCCACCGCGCCGCCGACGCCGATGACGCTGGAACAGGCGATGGCCGACCCGGACTGGATCGGGCCGCCGGTCAACATGGCGTGGTGGTCGTGGGATGGCCGACAGGCGTTCTTCCCGCTCAAGCGCAAGGGCAGTCCCGAGCACGGCAGTGTGAGCGACCTGTATGCGGTGGACGTGTCCGGCGGCGCGCCGATGCGGCGGGTGGCCGATCCGGAACTGGCCGGTCTGGATGCGCCCGGCCCGGTGTACGACGCCGCGCATCGGCGCAGCGTGTTCGTGCGCAATGGCGACGTGTTCGTGCGCGACCTGCATGGCGGCGCGCTCACGCAGGTCACGCGCGGCGCGGGCATGGCCGCCGACCCGGCTTTCACCGCTGGCGACGATGGCGTGATCTGGCATGTCGGCGATACCTGGTACCGCTACCGCTTCGATCAGCGCGTGGCCGCGCCGGTGGCCGTGCTCAAGGCCGCCAACGACCCCGATGCGCAACCGAAAGCCGATGGGATGCGCGCCGAGCAGTTGCGGTTGTTTGCCGTCCTGCGCCAGGACAAGGCGGCGCGCGAGGCGAAAAAGGCGCAGGAGAAAGAACTGCGCGCGGCCGACCCGACCCGCGCGCCGACGCCGATTTATCTGGGCGACGAGGTGGCCATCGACGGATCTTCGATGTCGCCCGATGGCCGCTGGTTGCTGGTGGCGACCTCGCCCAAGGGCGCCGACGGCGGCCGCATCGGCAAGCTGCAACGCTTCGTCACCGAAAGCGGTTACGAAGAACAGGAAGACGAACGCACCCGCGTGGGCCGCAACCCGCCGCCGGGTGAGGCGTTCAAGCTGGTGGATCTGCGCGATGGCACGGTCGCCGACCTGTCCATCGCCGGCCTGCCGGGCATCGACATCGATCCGCTCGCCGCGCTGCGCAAGGCCGCCGGCAAGGAACCGCTGAAAGGCCATCGCCCGATCCGCACGGCCGGCATGCAATGGACGGCCGATGGCCGGCAAGCCGCGCTGGAACTGCTGTCGGTGGACGACAAGGACCGCTGGATCGCCACCGTGGACTTCGCCGGCAAGGCGCTGCGCAGCGCCCATCGGCTGACCGACCCGGCGTGGATCAACTCGTTTGCCTTCAACGATTTCGGCTGGATGCCCGACAACCGCACGCTGTGGATGCTGTCCGAGCAATCCGGTTACTCGCACCTGTACACGGTGGTGCCCGGTCAAGCCGTGCGCGAGCGCAACAGCGGCGCGTGGGAGGTTTCCGCGCCGCAGATCTCCGCCGACGGCCAGCGTGCGTGGTTCGTGTGCAACCGCAAGTGGCCGGGCGGCTACGAGGTGTGCGAGGAGAATCTCAACGACGACAGCGTGAAGGAAATCACCACGCTGGGCGGGGTGGAGGACTTCAGCCTCTCGCCGGATCAAACACAAGTGCTGGTGCGCTATTCCGGCCTCTTCCTGCCGCCGCAACTGGCGGTGGTGCCAGCGGGCGGCGGCAAGGCCACCGTGCTCACCGACACCCGCACGGATGCGTACAAGGCGCGTGGCTTCCTCGCCCCGCAGTTCGTGCAGGTGCCCTCCAGCCACGGCGCCAAGCCGATCTGGTCGAAAGTCTATCGGCCGGCGACGCTGGAACCGGGCAAGCGCTACCCGATCGTGATGTTCGTGCACGGCGCCGGCTACCTGCAGGACACCTTCGCGCGCTGGACGTACTACTTCCGCGAGCAGATGTTCGCGCAGTTGCTGGTGCAGCAAGGTTTCGTGGTGATGGCGATGGACTACCGCGGCTCGGCCGGCTACGGCCGCGACTGGCGCACCGCGATCTACCGCGACATGGGCCACCCGGAACTGGAGGACTACCTCGATGGCGTGCAGTGGATGCAGGCCAACGCACAGGGCGACCCGGCGAAGGTGGGCATCTACGGCGGCAGCTACGGCGGCTTCATGACCCTGATGGCGATGTTCCGCGCGCCCGACGTGTTCAAGGCCGGCGCGGCGCTGCGCCCGGTGAGCGACTGGAGCGAGTACAACCACGACTACACCGCGGCCATCCTCAACACCCCGGACATCGACCCGGAAGCCTACCGCCGCAGCTCGCCGATCGAATTCGCCGACGGCCTCAAGGGCACCTTGCTGATCTGCCACGGCATGCTCGACGACAACGTGTTCTTCCAGGACTCGGTGCGGCTGGCGCAACGGCTGATCGAACTGCACAAGGATCACTGGTCGCTGGCACCCTACCCGATGGAACGCCACGGCTTCGAGCATGCCGATGCGTGGCTGGACGAGTACCGGCGCATCGACGAGTTGTTCCAGTCCACGTTGAAGTAGATCAAGGCATCGGCGGGTTTCCACTCCCTCCCTTGCGCGTAGCGCAGGGGGTGATGAGGTGCGTTTACGAACTGCCAGTGGCAGTTCGTGCGCCGAAGAACGCCCGGCATGGACGCTTCAGCTTTGCTCCCTCCCTTGCGCGTAGCGCAGGGGAGGGTTGGGGAGGGGTGCTTATGTATCGGGCACACCCAGCGAAAAGCAACCCCCTCCCAACCTCCCCCTTCGCTTCGCGAAAAGGGAGGGGCTGGTTCCGCGGGCTGATCTTCCACCCCCTCTCCTGCTTGCAGGGGAGGGTTGGGGAGGGGTTTTTGCGGTTGCCGTGGCAATCGCCGTCACCCCGCCCCGAACACGCCCTCCAGTTCCACATCCAGCTCCCGCCGGCACACATCGCCGCGCACATACACCACGCGCACGGCCGGCAGCGCGCTGGCGGCGATCACCGCCTGCGCCAGTGGTAAATCACCGGCGTGGCGCAGATAGACCCGCAGCGCTGCGCAGCCTTGCAATGCGAATCGGTGCGTGCAGCGCTCGCCACCCACCGCCAGCAAGGCCTCGAGGTTGCGCAGGCTTTCACGCAGTTGCTCGGCCACGTCGCCGACGTGCTGCGAGACGTGTCCGACGATGCTGGCGGTGCCCGAGGCGAGCAGGCGCGGCGATGCGCCCTCCGTGCCCTCTCCGCCATCCGCACCCAGCAGCGCGCCGCGCGAGAAGCCCGGCGACACCGGGCCGTGCTCGCGCGGATAGCTCCACGCCGGGGTCTGCCGCGGATTCTCCAGCGCGATGGCAGGATCGCGACCGCACAGCGCGATCACCTGCACGATGCCTGCGCCGTCATGGCCGCCGTCATGGCCAGCGTGATGCCCAATCGCGGTCGCCGCCGGCGGCGCGTCGTTGAACGCCGCATCCACCGCCGCCGCGCGGCCGATGCAAAAGCGTCGGTAACGCTCGGCATCGCCGTCGCCGTCGTTGATCGCGTCGAGGTAATTCCAGATGCGCAGCAGGTGCGGATGGGCCGAACCGCGCACGCGGGCGAGCAGCTCGGCATAGGCTGCCTGCGTCGCCCCGGCGATGTCGCCGGCGGTTTCGACGTGCTCGATCACCAGCACGCGGCGATCGTCGCCGAGCTGCCAGGCTTCAGGCAGGCGCGGGCCTGCCAGCCAGTCGCAGCGCACCCGCACCGTGCCGGCGATGCCGTCGACAAAGGCGAAGCGCAAATCGGCCGGGGCATCGCTGAAGGACACCGGAAGCGATGTGTGGGTGTCCGTCACGATGCGTGGCGCAGCGACGGCAGCAAGAGAGGTCTTCACGGTGCGCGATTATAACCGGCGCGTTGCTGCGGTTCGGTGCGCGGCTATCATGCGGATGCAACAGACACCATCAGTCCTTGCGCAACGCACGTCCCCCCCGCGCATGACAGCAAGCGTCATCCCCGTGCATCACAGCAAACAGCATCCCCGCACATCACAACGAGCGTCATCCCCGCGCAGGCGGGGATCCAGCGACTTCGATGCCGAAAGATCGTCCATGCCCCCTCGACCCGCACGAATTCCGCCATGACCGAATCCCCCGACCTCGCCGCCGTCCACGCCTATCTGACCGGCCTGCAACGGCGCATCTGCGACGCCCTGGAAGCCGCCGACGGCAGCGCGCGTTTCGGCAGCGATGTCTGGCAGCGTGCCGAAGGTGGTGGTGGCGATTCGCGCGTGCTGCGCGAGGGCGCGGTGTTCGAGCAGGCTGGCGTGGGCTTTTCCGAGGTGCGCGGCGCGAGCCTGCCGCCCTCGGCCACCGCGCACCGCCCGGAACTGGCCGGCGCGCCGTGGCGCGCGCTGGGCGTGTCGCTGGTGGTGCATCCGCGCAATCCGTATGTGCCCACCAGCCACGCCAACGTGCGCTACTTCGAAGCGCAGCCGCCACATGGCGAACCGATCTGGTGGTTCGGCGGCGGTTTCGACCTCACGCCCTTCTATCCCTTCGACGAGGACGTGCTGCATTGGCATCGCACCGCGCAAGCCGCCTGCGCGCCGTTCGGCGCCGACCTGTACCCGCGTTGCAAGCGCTGGTGCGACGCGTACTTCTTCCTCAAGCACCGCAACGAAGCGCGCGGTGTGGGCGGGCTGTTTTTCGACGACTTCCGCGAGGGTGGCTTCGACCACGCCTTCGGCCTGATGCGCGCTGTTGGCGATGCCTACCTGCACGCCTACCTGCCGATCGTCGAACGCCGCAAGCACGCGCCCTTTGGTGAGCGCGAACGCGAATTCCAACTGTATCGCCGCGGCCGCTACGTCGAATTCAACCTCGTCTGGGATCGCGGCACCCTGTTCGGCCTGCAATCGGGCGGGCGCACCGAGGCCATCCTGATGAGCCTGCCGCCGCGCGTGCGCTGGGAGGTCGGCTACGCGCCCGCGCCGGGCAGCGCCGAGGCGCGCTTGTCGGAGTATCTGCAACCACGCGATTGGCTGGGTGAGCTCGTCAAGGCGACAACCTGAAACGCATTCGCATCGTTGCGGCGAGCCCGCTGGCGGTTCGCCAAAAAAAGCCCTCCCGCGAGGGAGGGCCGGATGCGGTCGCTTGACGTGAGCGCCGCTGACTTCCGACGGAAGCGGCTCGGGGGAACCGCTGCGTCGTCTCGCTGAATCCGACCGGCCCGGGAAACCATCCCGGGCCGGTCGCTGCCACCACCGATGATTGCGACCCGGGCGGGCGTGGAAAGTTCGAGGCGTCAGTGTTTGGAGCCGCCGCCGTTCAGCTTGGAGTCGAACTTCAGCGGCTGCATCGGCGGGGCGATGGGCGCGTTGGCGGTGGGGTTGTCCTGGTTCTCGGCCAGCCAGATCATCGAGTTGTGTACGCGGGTATAGCCGCTGGGATGGTCGTAGAAAATGATCTCCTCCCACGGCCCGGGACGCAGCTTGCGATAGGTGGACAGGCGCATGGCCGCCATCGCGAAACCATTGGGCTCGCGCGCCGCGTTCAAGCCGAAGGCATCGGCCTCGGCTTCGGCCTGCCGAATGATGGAATGGCTCATCGGGGTCATCAGGAAGAAGAACACCGACAGGATGATCGCCACCAGCGGCAGGGCGGCCGGGTCGTCGCGGCCTTCGAGTTGCAACCGCGAGCCCCAGCGCGCGAGCGACCAGTCCAGCACGCGATGGGTGACGTAGAAGCCCAGCGCCATCAGCAGGCTGAAGTAAATGGTCAGGCGCAGGGCGTGATTGAGCACGTAGTGACCCATCTCGTGGCCGAGCACCGCGCGGATCTCCGGCAGCGAGGTCTTGTTGACGAGGTTGTCGTTGAGATTGACCCGGGTGGTGTCGAGGAAGCCGGAGACGTTCGCGCTCACCCGCGTGGTCTGCCGCGAGGCGTCGAACCATTCCACGTGATCGGTGGGGATGCGGTTGGCGCGCGCCAGCGACAGCACCGCCTCGCGCACCGGGCCATCCGGCAATGGCTGGTAGTCGTTGAACAGCGGCGCGATGTACACCGGCGCAAGCATCTCCATCAACAGCGAAAGCACGAAGCCGCCGAGGCTGGCAGCCACCCACCAGCGCGCACCCAGCCGGCGTACCGCGGCATACAGGCTGGCGATGATGACCGGTATCAGGATCGCGTCGACCAGCAGGTCCTTGAGCGAATCACCGAACCAGCCGCCCGGCGTCTGCGTGGACAGGCCGTACTGGTGCTCGCGCACATAGCTTTCGTACCAGCTCCACGGCAGGTTGATGACGAACAGCAGCACCAGCCATAGCAGCACATAGATCGCCGCTCGCAACCAGAGCCGGCCAGTGATCGCTCCTGCCAGTTCGCGCATGCGCACCGAGATGCCGCTGACCAGCAGCAGCACGCCGATGCCGATGCCGATCAGCAGATCCCACAGTTGCAGCCAGTAGCCGCCCTCGAAATAGCTATCCGACAACTGCCGCTGCTGCGGCGAGAGCAGGTTCAGATACGCCTGCGTGGCCTTGTCCACATCGAAATTCGGGCCGGGGCGCGCGGCATCGGGGATGATCAGGCCGGGCGGGAAATCACGCGCGATCGGAGTACCCGATGCGGTGGGCGCACTTGGCGAGTTCGGCGCGCTCGGCGCGTCCGCAGCGAAGGCATACGCGGCCAGCAGCAAGCCCAGCACCAGCAAGGTGCCCCACAGCCAATTCTTCAACGATCCCATGAGCCGATCCTCCCCTCGCCGGTGACGCTGCCATCCGCGCCGAAGCGGCGCTCGAGCATGCCGATGCCAGCGCAGCCTGCCAGAACCACCGTGCTGCAACGTGTGCCATAGGTATCGCCCAGCACGAACGGCGGCGACAACCGGCGTTCCAGATCCAGGCCGACGCCGGTGTCGGGCAACGCGGCGTCGGGCGCAGGGGTGGTGTCGGCCAAGGCGGCCAGCAGCGGCTCGACATCCACCGCCGCAGCCGATTCATCCGGCGCATCCGGCTGCGTCGCCAGCCAGCGCGCCAGCGCTGCGCCAGCCCGCCGCGCCTTCGGCCAACCGGTGTCCAATGATGCGTTGGACAAGGTGTGCAGGCCCGGTGCGACCGGCGCATCGTGAAAGCGCGGATGGTTGCCGACCCAGCGCATCGCCGCGCCGTCCCAGAGCAGCAGGTTGAAGCGCCCGTAGGCGTGGGCGACGGACGCGAGGGTGGCGGCGAAGGTGGCCGCGTCCATGACGCTGGCGGCGAAGGCCTTGACCAGCTCGCCGCGTGAGCGCGGGGCGACCTCCGGGTTCAATCCGGCCCGGACATTGGTGATGGCCGCCAGCCGCCGGCGCGTGGAAGCCAGCAGCCAACTGCCGCCGGCTTGCCGGTCGATGCCGCCGAACACCTCCGGCGCATCAGTGAGGAAGCCGGCCGGCGCGCTGGGCCGGCCGTGGAACTCGTCGCGGTTGGCGATCAGTGCCAGCGGCCAGCGCGGGTGCGCTTGCAGGGCGAAGGCGATCAGGCACATGCGACGAAAGTCGCAGGATATGGAGCGCGGCTGCCGCTACCGCTGCGGCATCACTTCAACGCTGCCAGTGCAGCGTCGTAGTTGGGCTCGTGGGCGATCTCGTCCACCAGTTGCGCATGCAGCACCTGGTCGTGAGCATCCAGCACCACCACCGCGCGCGCGGCCACGCCGGCCAGCGGGCCATCGACCATGTCCACGCCGTAATCGCGCAGGAAATTCCGGCCGCGCATCAGCGAGAGCATGTGCACGTCCTTGATGCCCTCGGCACCGCAGAAGCGGCTTTGCGCGAAGGGCAGGTCGGCGGAGATGCACAGCACCACGGTGTTGTCCAAACCGGCGGCCGCCTGATTGAAATGGCGCACCGAAGCCGCGCACACGCCGGTATCCACGCTGGGGAAGATGTTGAGCACCTTGCGCTTGCCGGCGAAGCTGGCGAGCGTGGCCTCGGACAGGTTGCCGGCGATCAGCCGGAAGTCCGGCGCATGGCTGCCGACCGACGGGAACGTGCCTTCGACGCGGACCGGCTGGCCCTTGAAATGGGTGGTGGACATGGAAACCTCCTGCAAAGGGATTACAAGTAGAACATGGTCTTGGCCAGAAAGACGATCCCGACCATCAGGGCGAGCACGATCCGGTGGGTGTAACGGAAGCGGCAGGCGTTCATGCGCCCGCGCAGGCCGGCCCAGATCGAGCTGACGAACACCCCCAGCACCGCGAACGCCAGCACCACTTTGGCCAGCAAAAACCAGCCGAAGCGCGCCGTGCCGATGCAGCTCACGCCATTGCAGCGCAGGTCGAACAAGGCAAAGCCGCTGAGGAACAACAGCAGCACCACGATCGGCATGAAGCGCCGTACCCGCGCCATCACCGCCTCCTCGATCTGGCCCATGGTGGCGATATCGATGCGCGCGTGCAGCGCTTCGAGCACCAGCACCTCGAAGGCCACCGCGCCGACGAAAACAATCGCGCAGGACAGGTGGACCAGCACGATCCACGGGTAATACGCAGCCACCAGTTCTCTCATGTCCGCATCCTCCATCCACGCCGTCGTTGGCTGGGCGCGGTTGCTCCGCAACGTCACCGAATCGGATACGACGCGTTGCGATGTGCAGCATGGGAGTCTAGCGCCGCCATCGGAGTGTGCCGTGACATGGGTCAGCCGACGCAGGAAACCATCGACGCGCGCAACGGAATGGAACGGCGCTACGATGCAACCATGCGCAAGATCCTGCACGTGGACATGGATGCGTTCTACGCATCCGTCGAGCAGCGCGACGACCCCGCGTTGCGCGGCAAGCCCGTGGTGGTGGCGTGGCGCGGGGCGCGCTCGGTGGTGTGCGCGGCATCCTACGAGGCGCGCAGGTTCGGCATCCGCTCGGCGATGCCGGCGGTGCGCGCCGAACGCCTGTGCCCCGACGCGGTCTTCGTGCCGCCGGATTTCAATCGCTACCGCGCGGTTTCCAGGCAGGTGCGCGCGATCTTCCTGCGCCATGCCGACCTCGTCGAACCCTTGTCGCTGGACGAGGCCTACCTGGATGTGACCGTCAACAAGCTCGGCATGGCCTCGGCCACCGACGTGGCGAAAGCGATCCGTGCGGCGATCCGCGAAGAAACCGGCCTGACCGCTTCGGCCGGGGTGGCGCCGAACAAGTTTCTCGCCAAGATCGCCTCGGACTGGCGCAAGCCCGACGGCCTGTTCGTGGTGCGTCCGCCCGAGGTGGAGGCCTTCCTCGCCCCGCTGCTGGTCGGTCGCCTGCCCGGCGTGGGCAAGGTGATGGAGGGCAAGCTGAGCGCGCTGGGCGTGAGCACCGTGGGCGGGCTGGGTGACTTGAGCCTGGATGTGCTGGTGAACGCATTCGGCAGTTTCGGGCGGCGCTTGTACGAACTGGCGCGCGGCATCGACGAGCGCCCGGTCTGCCCCAATCAACCCACGCAGTCGATCTCCGCCGAGGACACCTTCGAGACCGATCTGCCGCTGGAAGCATTGGCCACGCACATCGAGCGCCTCGCCGAGAAAACCTGGGCCGCTGCCGCGCGCGAAAAAACCCGCAGCGCGCGCACCGTCGTCCTCAAACTCAAGACATCCGACTTCCGCATCCTCACCCGCAGCCTCACGCCGACCGCGCCACCCGCCAGCGCCGCCGAACTGGCGCGCATCGCGCTCGACCTGCGCGACCGCGTGCTGCTGCCGGCGCACACCCGCTACCGACTGGCCGGCGTGGGCCTGGGACGTTTCGAGGACAACGAACCGGCGCTGCCGCAGCCGGAGTTGTTCGGCTGAAGCGCAGTCGCCCCGTATGGGTTGCAGGGTAGCGCGCGAACTCCCCCCTGCTTGCAGGGGAGGGTTGGGGAGGGGTACGGCCGTCGCGTCACCGACACTGCGAAACACCTCCCGACCTCCCCCTGCTGTCGCGGGGTGAGGGCGATGCGCGAGATCAGGGGCGCGTCATCGCGGTCGATCATCCATCGCCACGCATCATCCCGTCCTGGGCGATGGGAGCCGGTGAGCCCTGCGGCCGCAACCGAGCCACCTCGTCCATCGCCAGCACACGCCAGTTTCCGGCTTCCAGATCGTCCAACCCGAGGCCGCCGACGCGGCTGCGATGCAAGGCGACGACACGGTTGCCGCAGGCGGCGAACATGCGCCGCACCTGGTGGTAGCGGCCTTCGGTCAGCACCAGCCGCGCGCCGCGCGGGCCGAGCACGTCCATCCGCGCCGGGCGCAGCGGCGTGCTCTCGCCATCGAGCAGCAGGCCGCCGCTGGCGAACAGCGCGCCCTCATCGCCGCGCAGATCCTGCGCCAGCGTGGCTTCATACACCTTGGGCAGGTGCGTGCGCGGCGAGGTGATGGTGTGCAGCAGCGCGCCATCGTCGGTGAGCAGCAGCAAGCCGCTGGTGTCGCGGTCGAGGCGGCCGACGGGTGCGAGGATCGGATGGCGCAAGCGAAAGCGCGGCGGCAGCAGGTCGTACACCACGCGCCCGGGGTCGCGGGTCGAGCAGGTGCAGCCCACGGGTTTGTGCAGGATCAACACGACGCCGGGCGCCGGGTCGAGTGGTTCGCCATCGAGGCGGATATCGGCATGCGCGATGGCAGTGCCGAGCGCATCGTCGGCATACAGCACGTCGCCCCGCGCATCGGCGACGCGGCCGGCGCGGAGCATCGCCATGACCTCGCGGCGGCTGCCGTAGCCGAGGTTGGCGAGGTGGCGCAACAGTTTCATCGCCACGTCGCCGCCATGCCGATGGCGCGCCGCGTCATCCCTGCGCCACCAGCGGCAGGCGCACGATCACGCGCAGGCCCGGTTGGTTGTCTTCCAGCGTGACGGTGCCGCCGTGGCGTTGCGCGATCGCCCGCACGAGGCTCAGGCCCAGGCCGCTGCCGGCCGATCCGCGGTGCTTTTCCAGCCGCACGAAGCGATCGAACACGCGCTCGCGATCCGCCTCGGGAATGCCGGCGCCGTGATCGCCCACGACGATCAGCACCGCCTGCGCGTCCACCGCAAGGATGAGGATCACGCGGGTGCCGCGGGTGGCGTACTTGAGGGCGTTGTCGAGGAGGTTGGCGACCAATTGAAAGAGTTGGTCGGCATCGCCGCGCAGGTTGCAGCCGGCGGTGTGCATGTCCAGTTCGATGCCGCGCTGGGTGGCGATCGGCGCATACAGCTCGGCGGCGTCCTGCACCACCGGCTCGAGCGCGAACTCCGGGTCGTCGGCTTGCGCGGTCTGCGCCTCGATGCGGGTCAGCCGCAGCAGCGCGCTGAAGGTGGACAGCAACTGGTCGGTTTCCGCGGTGGCCTCTTCCAGTTCCGCCGCGAAACGATCCTGCCGGTTGTGCCGCGCGCTCATGTCCTCCAGCCGGTTGCGCAATCGGGTGAGCGGGGTGCGCAGGTCGTGGGCGATGTGGTCGGTGGCGTGGCGCACGCCATCGAGCAGCTCCTGGATGCGGTCGAGCATCGCATTGATGCGCTTGGCGAGGCGGTCGAAGGAATCGCCGCTGTCGTCCTCGGGGATGCGCAGCGCCAGTTCGCCGGCACCCACGCGGTGGGTGATGTCGTAGGTGCTTTCCAATCGCCGCGCCACCAGCTTGGCGGTGATCCAGCCGATCAGGCCGCCGAGAAAGGCGGCCGCCAGCAGCGCATAGGCCGAGGTGCGCCGCATCAGCGATTCGAAGCGCGCCTGATTGTGGCTGCGCCGCCCGGTGAGCAGGATGCTGCCGTCCTTGAGCTGTTGCAGGCGCGCGACCACGCGCACGCGTCCTTGCGCGTTGACCTCGTCGAACTCCACCCAGCCGCTGCCCGTCTTGGCGGTCGCCGGCAGGCTGGCGAACTGCCCGGCCACGAGGGTGCCGCTGGCGGTGATGAGTTCGTACACGGCGCTCTCGTCGTCGGGCGCGGCGGTGCGTTCGGATATTTCGGTGCGCAGCCCGTTGTAGCCCGACTCGCGGTACAGCTCGACGAGGTCGGCGCTGTCCAGGCGGATCACCTCGCGCAGATCCTGCGCGAAAATCACCGAGACCGCGAAATACAGCACGGTGCCGAGCAGCAGGTAGGAGATCAGGAACAGGCCGCCGACGACCAGCGCCAACCGCGCGCTGGTCGAGCGCGCGGCGAGCAGGGTCGCGAGCTTATTCAAGCGCGGCCCTGTTCATGATCGATCCCATGCATGCGCGGCTCTATTCATGATCGGTACTATTCACGCACGCCCAGCCGGTAGCCCGCGCCGCGCACGGTGTGCAGCAGCGGGCGCGCGTGGCCGCGGTCGATCTTCTGCCGCAGGCGGCTGATGTGCACGTCGATGACGTTGGTCTGCGGATCGAAGTGGTAGTCCCACACTGCCTCCAGCAGCATGGTGCGGGTGACCACGCGCTCGGCCTGGCGCATCAGGTATTCGAGCAGGCGGAACTCGCGCGGCTGCAATTCGATGCTCTTGCCCGCGCGCTTGGCCTCGCGGGTGAGCAGGTTCAGCTCCAGATCGCCCACCCGCAGCTCGGTGGTTTCGGCGCTGACGGTCTGGCGGCGGCGGCGCATGGAGTCGATCCGCGCCGACAGCTCGGCGTAGGCGAAGGGCTTGACGAGGTAGTCGTCGGCGCCGGCACGCAGGCCCTCGACGCGATGCTCGACATCGCCCAGCGCGGTCAGCACCAGCACCGGGGTCATGTTGCCGGCACCGCGCAGGGTGCGCAGCACGGTCAGCCCGTCCACCGCCGGCAGCATGCGGTCGAGGATGATGGCGTCGTAGGACTCGGTGGTCGCCAGAAACAGTCCGTCGCGGCCGTTGTCGGCCTGATCGACGGTGTGGCCGTCCTCGCCCAGGCCCTTGGCGATGAAGGCGGCTGTATGCGGGTCGTCTTCGACGATGAGGATGCGCATCCGTTCTCCTTGCGTATCCCCAAAAGAATACCGCGCCGGCAAGCCGGCGCGGTATGGGTGTTGCATGGATCGCTGCGGCAGCGACTGGCGCGGCCGCTACGCCATTACATGCTCGAAGCAGCCGAGGCGGCCGGAGCGGCGGCGTCGGAAGCGGCAGCCGCCTTCTTGGCGTGGTGATGCTTCTTGGCGTGGTGCTTCTTGGCGTGGTGCTTGGCCGGGGCGGCCGAAGCGGCCGGCGAGGCGGCGTCGGAAGCGGCGGCTGAAGCGGCCGGGGCCTGGGCGAAGGCAACGCCGGTCAGGGCGGTCAGGGCGATGGCGATCAGAGCGGAACGGATCATGGGAATCTCCAGAAGGTAGGGTTGGTTTGCGAAGCCGCCAGGACGTGGTTGTCGATCCGGGCGTGGTGCCACGATGCACCCGCGGCTTGCGCCGCGGGCTTGCCGGATCATGACGAAAAATTTAACAACTGCCAAGCTGAAAATAACGAGCCGGCGGCAAGCTTCGCGCGGCAAGCTGCGCGCGATCACAATCCCTGCGCCGCCTGCGCCACCGCGCGGAACAGGGCGCGGCCCTTGTTCATGGTCTCCTCCCACTCCTTGCCCGGGTCGGAGTCGTGGACGATGCCGGCGCCGGCCTGCACGTGCAGTTGGCCGTCGTGGATGACCGCGGTGCGGATGGCGATGGCGGTGTCGCCATCGCCCCACCAGCCCAGATAACCGATCGCGCCGGCGTAGATGTTGCGGCGGATGGGTTCGAGTTCGCGGATCAGTTCCAGCGCGCGGATCTTCGGCGCACCGCTCACCGTGCCGGCCGGAAACGCGGCCTTGAGCACGTCGGCATAGCTCAGCCCTGCGCGCAAGGTGCCGGTGACCTCGCTGACGATGTGCATCACGTGCGAGTAGCGCTCGATCACGAACCGCTCGCCCACCTTGACGCTGCCCGGCACGCTGACCCGGCCGACGTCGTTGCGCCCCAGGTCGATCAGCATCAGGTGCTCGGCGCGCTCCTTGGGGTCGGCCAGCAGCTCGGCCTCCAGCGCGGCATCTTCGGCAGGCGTCTTGCCGCGCGGGCGGGTGCCGGCGATCGGGCGCACGGTGACCGTGCCTTGCCCCGTCTCGTCGTGGCTCAGGCGCACGAGGATTTCCGGCGACGAGCCGACCACCTGGGTGCCGTCGAGATCGAGGAAGTACATGTACGGCGACGGATTGAGCGCGCGCAAGGCGCGGTACACGTCCACCGGGCGCGCGCGGAACGGCACCGACAGCCGTTGCGAGAGCACCACCTGGAACACCTCGCCGGCGCGGATCGCCGCCTGCGCGCTGCGCACGGCGTCCTGATAGCCCTGCTCGGTGAAACCGGAGACGAAATCCTCCTCGCGCAGGGGCTCGGGCGCGAGCACGTCCGGGTAACTGCGCCCGGAATGGCGCAGGCGGTGCACCAGTTCGTCCAGGCGTCGCCGCGCGCGCGCATGCGCCTGCGGCTGCGCCGGGTCGGCGTGCACGATCAGGTACAGCCGGCCTTTGAGGTTGTCGAACACCGCGACTTCCTCGGACAGCATCAGCAGCGCGTCGGGCGTGCCCAGCGGGTCGGGCTTGCCGTTGCCTGCGGCCAGCCGCGGTTCGATCCAGCCGATGGTCTCGAAACCGAAATAACCCACCAAACCGCCGGTGAACGCCGGCAGGCCCGGGATGCGCGGCACCCGGAATTGCGCGCGCAGCGCTTCGACCTCGGCGAAGGGATCGGCAAGCGTGCGCGATGCCACGACGTCGCCATGCTCGCGCACGTCCAGCGTGTGGCCGCGGAAGGTGTAGGTGCGGCGCGCCGGCAGGCCGATGATCGAGTAGCGGCCCCAGGTCTCGCCGCCCTCGACCGATTCGAACAGGTAGGTGTGCGGGCCGTCGGCGAGTTTCAGATACACCGACAGCGGCGTGTCGAGGTCGGACAGCACCTCGCGCACGACCGGGATGCGGTTGTGGCCGGCGGCGGCAAGGGCGTCGAAGGTGGATTGGTCGATCACGGGGGATTGGGGATTGGGGACTGGGGACTGGGGAATGGGGAAAGCGGTGGGCGGTGGGCGGGGGGCGGAAGATGCTTTGCCCCTTCCCCCGCCTGCGGGGGAAGGCTGGGATGGGGGGAAGACTTCTCGCAGCCCTGCCCCCACCCCAACCCTCCCCCGCAAGCGGGGGGGGAGGATTCATGGGTTGCCCCTATGCCAAGGCTGCCTCAATGCCAATGAAACATCGACACCACGATGGGATACACAAAGGTCAAAAAGGTCACCCCGATGCCACTGACTATTGCCTACCGTCAGCCTTCCGTCCTCTGCCCTCTGTCTTCTGTCCCCTGACCGCCTCCCGCATCGCCGCGATCTCGACGGCGTAATCCTTCGCCCCGAAAATCGCCGAGCCGGCGACGAAGGTATCCGCGCCGGCGGCGGCGATCATGCCGATGTTGTCGGCCTTCACCCCGCCATCGACTTCCAGGCGGATGTCGCGCCCGCTGGCATCGATGCGCTCGCGCACGCGGCGGATTTTCTCCAGCGCCATCGGGATGAAACTCTGCCCGCCGAAGCCGGGGTTCACCGACATCACCAGCACGATGTCGAGCTTGTCGAGCACGAAGTCCAAGTAATCCAGCGGCGTGGCCGGATTGAACACCAGCCCGGCCTTGCAGCCCGAATCGCGGATCAGGCCGATGGTGCGGTCGATGTGCTCGCTGGCCTCGGGGTGGAAGCTGATCGAGGTCGCGCCGGCCCTGGCGAAATCCGGGACGATGCGATCCACCGGTTTCACCATCAGGTGCACGTCGATCGGCGCGGCGACGCCGTGCTTGCGCAGCGCCTGGCACAGCAGCGGGCCGATGGTGAGGTTGGGGACGTAGTGGTTGTCCATCACGTCGAAATGGATCCAGTCCGCGCCGGCGCGCAGCACCGCGTTGACCTCGTCGCCGAGGCGGGCGAAATCGGCCGAAAGAATGGAGGGGGCGATGATGCAGTTGGACATGGTGGGAACCGTGCGCTGAAACAACCCCGCGCATTCTAGCCTGCCCATGACGCGAGCCTGCGACGCCCGTCGGTGGTCGTTACAATGACCGCCTTTTCCGCGGAAGCCGCGCATGCCCACCACCTTGTCCCAATCCGACCTGCCCGGCCTGCAATTGATCCATCGCGGCAAGGTGCGCGATGTGTATGCCCTGCCCGGCAACGAGTTGCTGATCGTCGCCAGCGACCGCCTGTCGGCGTTCGACGTGGTGCTGCCCGACCCGATCCCCGGCAAGGGCGAGATGCTCTGCCAGATCAGCAATTTCTGGTTCGCCAAGACCGCACACCTGATGCCCAACCACCTCACCGGCCGCGATGTGGCCGGCGTGCTGCCGGCTGGTACCGACGTTGCGCTATATGCGAAACGCGCGGTGGTGACGAAGAAGCTCAAGCCCGTTCCGATCGAGGCGATCGCGCGCGGTTATCTGATCGGCAGCGGCTGGAAGGATTACCAGCGCACCGGGCGGGTGAGCGGCATCCATCTGCCCGACGGACTGCGTCAGGCCGAACGCTTGCCCGCGCCGATCTTCACGCCATCGACCAAGGCCGCCGTCGGCGCGCACGACGAGAACATCGATTTCGATGCGGTGGTGGCGACGATCGGCGCCGACCTCGCCGAGCAGGTGCGCGCGGCGACGCTTTCGATCTACCAGTACGCCGCCGACTACGCCGCCCAGCGCGGCATCCTCATCGCCGACACCAAACTCGAGTTCGGCACCGACGAGAACGGCCGCCTGCTGGTGATGGACGAGATGCTCACGCCGGATTCCTCGCGTTTCTGGCCCGCCGACACCTATCACGCCGGCAGCAGCCCGCCGAGCTACGACAAGCAGTTCGTGCGCGACTATCTGGAAACGCTGGACTGGAACAAGACCGCGCCCGGCCCGCATGTGCCCGCTGCCATCATCGAGGCGACCCGCGCCAAGTACGCCGAGGCCCTGCAGCGGCTGGCGGGGATCGAGGTGGGAGAATAAAAACCTGCAGGGGAAAATAAAAACCCCGCGAGCCAGGGGTGGGCTCGCGGGGCCAGGGGTGGAAGCCGGCCTTGGGGAGAGGCGGGCTTCCGGGGATGCACTCAGGGGAGAGAGTCATCCGACAACGGACGTTGCGTCCGTTGCGAGATAGTTGACCATTACTCACCTTTAGAGTTCGTGAAATCGCGCGCGTTTTTCGAGTCGGATTCAGGATGCGTTCATGCCCAAAAATCATCCGTGCGATCGAAGCGTGACTTCCGGCACATACGTTCGTTAGCGCAACGTTACGCACGCGCCGAAAGCATCGATTCCGATGGTTTTCGACGTTCGGCTTGGCTCGCTCGGTGTGAAGGATTTCAGTGACGGCCACATGCGTTGTGGCACAAGGCTGGTCGCTGCCTCAATGCGCCTCGTCCCAGTTCGCGCCCACGCCGCAATCCACCACCAGCGGCACGCGCAGTTGCGCCGCAGCCTGCATGCGCTGCACGACTTCGCAACGCAGTGTTTCGACGAAGCCATCATCGACTTCGAACACCAGCTCGTCGTGCACCTGCAGGATCATCAATGCGCGTTGTGTGTGCGCCTGCAACCACGTATCCACCGCCACCATCGCGCGCTTGATGATGTCGGCCGCGGTGCCCTGCATCGGCGCGTTGATCGCCGCACGTTCGGCGCCGGCGCGCAGGCCCTGGTTGCGGGCGTGGATGTCGGGCAGGTACAGGCGGCGGCCGAACACGGTTTCGACGTAGCCGCGCTGCTTGGCCTGTGCGCGGGTGCGCTCCATGTAGTCGCGCACACCGGGGTAGCGCGAGAAATACAGGCCGATGTAGTCCTGCGCCTGGCCGCGCTCGATGCCGAGCTGGCGCGCCAGCCCGAAGGCGCTCATGCCGTAGATCAGGCCGAAGTTGATGGCCTTGGCGGCGCGGCGCTGGTCGGCGGTGACGGCCTGCGGCGAGGCGACGCCGAACACCTCGGCGGCGGTGGCGCGGTGCACGTCCAGCCCGCTTTCGAAGGCGCGCAGCAGGCCGGCGTCCTCCGACAGGTGGGCCATGATCCGCAGCTCGATCTGCGAATAGTCGCAGGCGAGGATTTTCCGGCCCGGCGGGGCGATGAAGGCCGTGCGGATGCGGCGGCCGTCCGCGGTGCGAATGGGGATGTTCTGCAGGTTCGGGTCGGAGGAGGCCAGCCGGCCGGTCGCTGCGCCAGCCTGATGGAAGCTGGTGTGCACACGGCCGGTGTGCGGGTTGATCGCCTCGGGCAGCTTCTCGGTGTAGGTGCTGCGCAGCTTGGCCAGGCCGCGGTAGTCGAGGATCAGGCGCGGCAGCGGGTGCGCGTCGGCGATGGCTTCCAGCGCTTCCTCGTTGGTGGACGGCTGCCCGCCGGGAGTTTTCACCGCGGCGGTGAGCTTCAATTCGTCGAACAAGATCGCCTGCAATTGCCTGGGCGAGTCGAGGTTGAACGGCCGCCCGGCGATCTGCTGCGCCTGCTGTTGCGCGGCGTGCATGCGCTTGCCCAGATCCTGACTCTGCCGGCGCAGCTCGGCGGCGTCGATCAGCACGCCATTGGCCTCGATGCGTTCCAGCACCGGCACCAGCGGCATTTCGATGTCCGCGTACACGCGCAGCAGCGCCGGCTCGGATTGCAGCTTCGGGTGCAGGGCGCGGTGCAGGCGCAAGGTCACGTCGGCGTCCTCGGCGGCGTAGCGCGTCGCCTCGTCGAGGGCGACCTGCGAGAAGGCGATCTGCGCGCGGCCCTTGCCGGTCACGTCCGCGTATTTCACCGTCTCGTAGCCGAGGTAGCGGCGCGCCAGCGAATCCATGTCGTGACGGGTGGCGGTGGCGTTCCAGACGAAGGATTCGAGCATGGTGTCCTGCGCGTAGCCGCGCACCGCGACGTCATGCCGTCGTAATACATGCAGGTCGTACTTGCCGTGCTGGCCGACTTTCGGGCGGCTGGCGTCTTCGAGGATAGTGCGCAGCGCAGCGAGCACCGCGGCGCGTTCGAGCTGCGCCGGAGCACCCGGGTAGTCGTGCGCCAGCGGGATGTAGCAAGCGCGACCCACGGCCACGGAAAAACTCATGCCGACGAGATGGGCGCGCAGCGGGTCGAGCGAATCGGTTTCGGTGTCGAAGGCGATCAGCTCGGCATGACGTAAACGTTCGATCCACGCATCCAGTTGCGCCGGCGTGGTGACGCATTCGTACTCGCCCTTGACGGCCAGCGCCGGATCGATGGCTTCTTCGCTTTCGCCCGAGCGTGCGAAACCCGCCGCCGTACCGCGCAGCCCGGCTTTGGCGGTTGCTTCACCGAGTCCCGAGTCCCCAGTCCCGAGTCCCGAGGCACCCAGCTCTTTCAACGCCGCATTGAACCCATAGCGCGCATACAGCCCGCGCAGCTCGTCCACATGCGGCTCGCGCAGGCGCAGCGCGTCGTGCGGCAGGTCGAGAGCGACATCGGTCTTGATGGTCGCCAGTTGCCGCGACAGCGGCAGCCGGGGCAGGGCATCGCGCAGGTTCTGCCCGACCTTGCCGCCGATGGCGCCTGCGTTCGCCATCACGCCATCGAGGCTGCCGTATTCACCCAGCCACTTCGCCGCCGTCTTCGGCCCGCATTTCTCCACGCCGGGGATGTTGTCCACGGTATCGCCCATCAGCGCCAGCAGGTCGATCACCTGCTCGGCGCGCACGCCGAATTTTGCCGCCACCGCTGCGTCGGAATCGAGCACGCTGCCGCTCATGGTGTTGACCAGGCGGATGCCCGGGCGCACGAGTTGGGCGAAATCCTTGTCGCTGGTGGAGATGGTCACGTCCACGCCGGCAGCCTGCGCCTGCACGGCCAGCGTGCCGATCACGTCGTCGGCCTCCACGCCGGCCACGCGCAGGATCGGAAATCCCAACGCCTGCACGATCTTCAGCATCGGTTCGACCTGCGCGCGCAGGTCCTCTGGCATCGGCGGGCGGTTGGCCTTGTAGTCCGGGTACAGCGCGTCGCGGAAGGTCGGCCCGGAGGCGTCCACCACGAAGGCCGCGCATTCGGGTTTTTCCTGCAGCGTGGCGCGCAGCATGTTGACCACCCCGAACAGCGCCCCGGTGGGCTCGCCGGCGGCGTTGGACAGCGGCGGCAGGGCGTGGAAGGCGCGGAACAGGTAGGACGAGCCGTCGATCAGGGTCAGGCGCGGCATGGCGGGGCTCGCGGCAGGCGGATCGCCATTGTAGGCGCGGGCCGGTGGCGGGGATGGCGAGTGCGCGGCGGTGTCGTCGGCGAAAACTGGCGGTGGAAACCGCTTTCCAAGCGCCGGCCGTGGTGGGAAGATCGAAAGCGGTTTCTAGGGAGAGAACCTGCCATGCGCATCCATCGCACTCCACTGATCGTCGCCGCCTTGCTGGCGATGGCCCCCATCGCCGCGTTTGCGCAGCAGGAGATCGCCCCCGCGCCGCCGCCGCCATCGCTGGACGACCCCGGGCAGCCGCCTGCCCCGGTGAAACCCGACGATCCGCGGCTGGCACCGCTGCCGCCGGAGTCCGCTCCGGCGGCACCCGCCCCGCCGGCCGCGATCAAGGGTCATGAAAAATCCGACGGCGACCCGACCAATGCGCCGGCCCTGCCCACCGACGATGCCTTCCATCCGCCGCCGAAGAAGCCGTCGGAGACCGTCACCGCGGACGGCTACAGCATCCGCAGCTACACCGCCGAAAATGGCGACAAGATCGAGGAGTTCCGCCACGGCGGGCAGTTGACGCGGGTGCGCGTGCAGCCGGCCAACGGCCCGGCCTTCGAGATCAACGACAACAACGGCGACGGCCGCATCAACCGCAACGACGCCACCAGCAAGCAGACCTTGCCGGTGCAATGGAGCCTGTTCGAGTGGCATTGAGCGCCGGCTCGCGCGCCTGCGCCTGAAGCCGTCGCCACGCAGTCGGCAGCGCTGATCTGCCAAGGGCAGCGACGCCGGAATGGATGACCCATCCCGGCGTCGAGGCATCACTTCGCCTTCGGCGCGGCGTGATGGTGGCCGTGCTTGTGCTTGCCGTGGTGCGGGTGCGACCAGCGCACGCACTTGCCGTTTTTGTGGCGCGTGCATTGCGACTTGGCATGGTGGCCGCGGCCGCGATGATGGCTGGCGTGGCGGTGGCCGTGGTGGCGCGCGGCGTGGTGCTGGCTGCCGCGGTGGTGTGAGGCATGGGTGGGCGGCGATGCCATCGGAGCATCGCTGGCCGCGGGTGCCGATTGCGCTGTCGGAGCGGGCGCGGGCTGCTGGGCGGGGCCGGCGGATTGCGCGCTGGCGACGCCGGCGAGCAGGAACAGGGAAAACGCGAACACGATGGGGCGAAGTTTCATGGGCTCTCTCGGGGTTGGGAGGGTGCGCGGTCGGAACTCCGACCCGATGGCGAAGCGAGGGTTCCCGCGGGATCGGAGCCATCCGATCATGCCGCAAAACGCGCGCCGCGTCTGTCGGCGTCGGCGATCGCGGTCGGCTGGCCTGTCCGGCCGGGATGCGCGATGATCGAAACTCGGCAAACATTGATGCCCGTCACGGCGCGGGCGGGTCGCTCCGGGTGTAGGCTTCGGTTACCGCGGCGGCCTGCGGGTCATGGTTCAGGGGGTTCGAGACATGTTCTGGAAGGACGAAAAGGCAACCTCCGCACCCGGTCTGGCGCGCTGGCGCGTGTTGCTGGTGGACGACGAGCCCGACGTGCACACCATCACCAAGCTGGCGCTGTCGCGCTTCGAGCTCGACGGGCGCGGCCTGGAGTTCCTGCACGCCTACAGCGGCGTGCAGGCGCGCGAGATGCTGCGCAAGGAGCCGGACATCGCGCTGGCCATCGTCGACGTGGTGATGGAGAACGAGACCGCGGGCCTGGAACTGGCGCGCTGGATGCGCCAGGACCTGAACAACCACTTCACCCGCATCGTGCTGCGCACCGGCCAGCCCGGGCAGGCGCCCGAGGAGCGGGTGATCGTCGAATACGACATCAACGACTACAAGGAAAAAACCGAGCTCGACCGCAAGAAGCTGTTCACGACGGTGTTCTCGGCGCTGCGCGCCTACCGCGACATCATGCGCATCGACGCCGCGCGCCGCCACGAGGAACGCTTCCGGGTGGGGCTGGAGACGGTGATCGCCGCCTCGGCGCACGTGCTCGAGCAGCGCTCGATGCAGACCTTCGCCAGCGGCCTGCTGCAGCAGGTCGCATCCTTGCTGCACCTGGACGAGCGCGGCGTGCTGGTGCGGTTGTCCGCGCTGCACGCCAAGTCGCGCTACGAAGTTCTGGCCAGCGTGGGCGAATGCCTCGACGAGAACGGCGAGATCGTGCCGGAGATCGTGCAGGCCCTGCGCAAGGCCGAGTCCGAGCAGCGGCACATCATCCACGACGGCGCCTTCGTCGGCTATTTCCCCTCCCAGCACGTCACCGCCTCGCTGCTCTACCTCAACGGTGTGGACGACGTCGACGAGCTGGACATGCGCCTGATCGACATCTTCTCCACCCACGTTTCGCTGGCCTTCGAGAACCTGCTGCTCAACAAGGAAATCTTCGACACCCAGACCGAGCTCATCAACAAGCTCGGCAACGTCGTCGAATCGCGTTCGGCCGAGGCCGGCAACCACGTGCGGCGGATGGCCGAGGTCTGTTATCTGCTGGCGCGCATGCTGGGCTACGACGAGGCCGAGGCGGAACTGGTGCGCCGCGCCGCGCCGATGCACGACATCGGCAAGGTCGCCATCCCCGACACCGTGCTGCTGCACCCGGGCAAACTCGATGCCGAGCAGTGGAAGATCATGCAGCAGCACCCGACCATCGGCCACGAAATCCTGCGCGGCTCCGAGCGGCCGATTCTCGAAGCGGCGGCCACCATCGCCCACCAGCACCACGAACGCTGGGACGGCAGCGGTTACCCGCAGGGGCTCAAGGGCAAGGATATCCATCCGCACGCGCGCATCGTCGCGGTGGCCGACGTGTTCGACGCGCTCACCCATGTGCGCTGCTACAAGCCCGCGTGGCCGCTGGATGAGGTGGTCGCCTACCTGCGCGCGAACGTCGGCAGCCACCTCGACGCGGAAATCGTGGAGAAGCTGCTGGCCAACCTCGACGAGGTGCTGGCGGTGAACGAGCGGTTCCCTGATTGAACTCGGGACTTGGGTCTGGGGACTCGGGACTCGGCTTATATCCCTTTCCCCCGCTTGCGGGGGGGAGGCGCACATGCGAACTGCCTGCGGCAGTTCGCGCGCCGGAGAACGCCCGACAGGGCCGGAAGGCCGGGATGGGGGCAAGGGTTGCGCGAGGCACCTCCCACGTCCCTGATCTTCTTCCGCAAGCGCCGGATGGCGAACGTGAGCCCGCCCGCGTTCTCAATGCCCGACAGCATCCCGCGGCCCCGTCAGCGGCAGCCGGATCGCGTAATGCAGGCCGTTCCCAGGAACGCTGTCGGCGGCGATCGTGCCGCCCAGCCTGCGGGTCACGAGGTTGTACACGATGTTCGCGCCCAGCCCGCTGCCGCCGCGCCCGCGCTT
Organism: Pseudomonadota bacterium; assembly: GCA_018242445.1. Classification (GTDB taxonomy): domain Bacteria; phylum Pseudomonadota; class Gammaproteobacteria; order Xanthomonadales; family Xanthomonadaceae; genus SZAS-103. The sequence continues at coordinate 117,321 of JAFEBW010000048.1, forward strand.
GGTGGTGTAGAACGGATCGAACAGGCGCTTGAGGGACTCGGCATCCATGCCGCAGCCGTTGTCTCGATAGTCGATGGCCAAGGCATCGGCGTCGATGCGCGCATGGATGGCGATGCGTCCTTCGGGCACCCCTTCGAAGCCGTGCACCAGCGAATTGATCACCAGATTGGTGAGGATCTGCGAGAGTGCGCCGGGCATGCTGCGCACCCGCAGCGACGGGTCGCAATCCACCGCGATCGCGTGCCGGGTGCTCTTGAGCTTGGGCCGCAGCGACTTGAGCGTGTCCTCGATGTACTCGGCCAGGGCGAACTCGCGCACGTCTTCGGAGGACTGGTCCACCGCGACCTGCTTGAAGCTGCGGATCAGGCCGCTGGCGCGCTGGGTGTTGCTGGTGAGGATACGCAACACTTCCTCGACGGCATCGAAATGCGCGCCCAGATCCGCTGCCGAGACGCCGCCTTCGTCCAGCTTGCGGCGAATGCCGAGGGTCTCCTCGACCAGATGGCTCACCGCGGTCACGCAGATGCCCAGCGGCGTGTTCACCTCGTGGGCGATGCCGGCAACCAGCGCGCCCAGCCCGGCCAGTTTTTCCTGGCGGATCAGCTCGTCCTGCGCCAGGCCGAGGTCGGTGAGGGTCTTGCGCAATTCGTCGTTGGTGGACTGCAACTTCGCCCTGCCGGCCTCCATTCGCGCATGCGCCGCGCGCAGGGCGTCGTCGGCCTGCTTGCGCGAGAGCGCGGCGGCGATGTGGTCGGCGACGAAACTGAGCAGCTTCAGGTCGTGCTCGCCGTAGCCGATCGCCGGGTCGTAGCTTTGCAGCGCGACCACGCCGAGCATGGTGTCCTGATACACCAGCGGCGCGCCCATCCACACGTGGAAGTCGAGGCTGCCGATCACGTTGACCAGTTCGCCGGCCGCATGCAGTTCCTTGAAGCGCGCCTGGTCGACGGATTGCGGCGCGCGCGTCTTCATCACGAACCCGGTCAGCCCGTCGCCGGCGGGGCGGCGGTATTCCGCCGGCGGTTTGGCGTCGTTTTCGTCGGCGTAGTAGGGAAAGCTCACCATCCCGCTGGTCGGCTCGTACAGCACCACCGCGAAATTGCGCGCGTACATCAGCTCGCCCATCACCGCGTGCAGCCCCGCGTAGAAAGCGTCCAGGCCGATGTCCTTCACCGACAGCGCGGAGATCTCGTACAGCGCGCGTTGCAATTTCTCGGCGTGGCGGCGTTCGGCGATCTCGCTTTCCAGCCGTTCGGTGCGCTCGGCGATCGCCCGTTCCAGGCGTACGGCGAACTGCGCGTGCTCCACCGCCTCGGCGACGTGTTCGCTCATCAATCCGAACAGGGCGATGTCTTCCTCGCTGTAGCGGAAACCCGGCGCATAGCTTTGCACCACGATCGCGCCGAACACGGCCTCGTCGTGGCCGATCAGCGGCATGCCGATCCAGTGCTCGGCGGGCGCGCCGGCGCCCCAGCTGCGGCCTTGCGTGTTGCGGGCGAGGATCTCCTCGCGGGCGATCACCAGCGGCTTGCCCGAACGGATCACCATCGAAGTCGGCGAGACGTGGCTGGGTTGCAGCGGGAACAACGTGTCCGGGTCGGGGATGTCGTCTTTCTCGTCCACCCGGTAGGCGAAGCGGATGCCGTTGGCGGGCGCGTCGTACAGGGCGATGAAAAAACTGCGCGCCGACATCAGTCGCGCCACGGCCGCGTGCACGGTGCGGTAGAACTCGCGCAGATCCTTGCAGTGCGCGGCGCGCCGGCCGATGTCCAGCACCACCGCCTGCACCGCCTCGAGGCGGGCCAACCGTTTGGCCATCTGCGAATTGGGCATCGCCTCGCGCACCGCGCCCCCGTGGTTGATCGACCGGATGCTCGCCATCCCCATCGCCGTGCCGCGCACGGCTAGAATGCCAGTGTGCGCCGCTTCGCGGCGAGCCGCCATCGGGGACTTCGCATGACCGCAAGCCATCGCCGTACCGTCGCCCTCGTCGGCGCGCCCACCGACGTCGGCGCCGGTGCGCGCGGCGCCTCGATGGGCCCCGAAGCCCTGCGCGTGGCCGGCCTCGTCGAAGCCCTGTGCGGCCGCGGTTTGGAGGTGGTCGATCGCGGCAACCTCGTCGGCCCGTCCAATCCGTGGCTGCCGCCGGTGGACGGCTACCGGCATCTGGATGAAGTCGTCGCGTGGAACCGGCTGGTGATGGGCGCGATCCACGATGAACTCGAAAGTGGTCGATTGCCGATCCTGCTCGGTGGCGACCATTGCCTCGGGGTCGGTTCGATCGCCGCGGTGGCGCGCTGGTGCCGCACGCGCGGCAAGAACCTGCGCGTGTTGTGGCTGGATGCGCACGCCGACTTCAACACCCACCAGGTCACGCCCTCGGGCAACATCCACGGCATGCCGGTGGCCTGCCTGTGCGGGATCGGCCCGCACGGTTTGACCCACCTCGGCGGCCACGCGCCGGCGATCACTCCCGACGTGCTGCGGCAGATCGGCATCCGCTCGGTCGATGTCGGCGAAAAGCGGCTGGCGAAGCAGCACGGCATCGACATCTACGACATGCGCTACATCGACGAGATCGGCATCAAGCGTGCGATGGAGGAAGCGCTGGAAGGCGTGGACGAAAATACTCATCTGCACGTCAGCTTCGACGTGGACTTCCTCGACCCATCCATCGCGCCGGGCGTGGGCACCACGGTGCCGGGCGGGCCGAACTACCGCGAGGCGCAACTGGTGATGGAGATGATCGCCGACACTGGCCGGCTCGGTTCGCTGGACATCGTCGAACTCAATCCTGCCTTCGACGACCACAACCGCACCGCGATCCTCGCCGTGGATCTGGTCGAAAGCCTGTTCGGCAAGTCCACCCTGATGCGGGATTGAGCCGGCCCGCAGGTTTCAAGCTCCCCTCTCCCGGCGCTGCGCGCCACCCTCTCCCACATGGGGAGAGGGGAAGATCGCCAGTGCATGGTGACCGCCAGGCAAGTGGCCAGATCTGCGTGCAATGCGGGGAGTTTGGTCGCTCGTCTGCGCAAGAAAAGCACATCTCCCCTTGCGGGAGGTGATGAGGCGCGTTTGCGAACGGCCGGTGGCCGTTCGCGCGCCGAAGAACGCCCGGCAGGGCCGTTGGGGTTGGGGAGAGCAACTGTGTTCAAGGTCAAGCAGTTTTTGCATGTCGCGAAGGATCCCAATGAGTGTTATCGCGCAGCATGGCGTTGAGCATCGTCAGCAGCTTGCGCATGGCAGCGACGATGGCGA
>JAFEBW010000049.1 GCA_018242445.1 Pseudomonadota bacterium
AATACCTTGAGCGCTATAACGTAGACCCGAAACCCTTCGTATGGCACAAGAGCGCCGACGGCATTTTGGCATCGGTCGCCCGGGCTGCCGCTAAACTTGTTTAAAGTTACTTGTGAGACATCACAATAGGGAATCGCTGGTTTATTCAGCGCATCCATAAGCAATCCTCGACGCCGGCCTCGCGCCGGCGTCGTACTTTCAGGCGCATCCGACCCGTTACAGGTTGCGCCGCGCGGAAATCAGCAGGTTGCCGAACAGCACCCCGGCCACGAGCGCGATCAACACGGTCACCACCGCCACGGCCGTGCTCAAACCCAGCATCAGGTTGCGTTCGAGCACGAAGGTCAAACTGCGGAAGCTGACGCTGCCGGGCACCAGCAGGATGATGCCCGGCACCCGCACCAGCGCGCCGGGACGGTGGGCCCAGCGCGCGTAGGCGTTGCTGAGCGCGCTGATGGCCATGGAGCCGAAGAAAACCCCGGCATCGTTGCCCAGTTTCGAACCCACCCAGCGGGTGATCAGATAACCCAGCGCCGCGGACGCCATCACCAGCGGGTAATCGCGCCGGTGCGCGCGAAACAGCACCGCGAACGCATACGCGGCGACCAGCAGGGCCGCCCATTCCACCCAGGCGCCGACGCGGTGTTCGACGGCTTCGTGCGGACGCCAGCCGAGCAGGCGCACGAGCTGCATCGCCGCCAGCGTGCCGAACGTGAGTTTGATCAATGTCGCCAGCGCGCCGCCGAAACGCGCGGTGCCCGACACCAGGTGCTGACTCGACAACTCCGCGACGGCGTTGGTGAGCGTCATGCCGGGCATGTAGACGATGATCGCGGCGATCAGCACGGTCTTGGTCGTCAGCGGAATCACGAAGGTGGCGACCGCCGCGGCGAGCAGGGTGGCGACGAAAGCGGCCAGTGCTTCCTCGGCTTCCAGCAGGCGTGGACGCGCCGAGGCCATCCAGTGCAGCATGCCGATCAGGGTGCCGATCAATCCGGCGGCGGCGATGTCGAACCAGCTGTTGCGCAGCAGGCCGGCCACCGATGCCGCGGACAATCCGAAACAGGCCGCCTCCAGCGCCATCGCCATGCGCCCCGGTGCGCGATCGAGCGCCTTCAGCGCCGCCGCGCCTTCGGCCAGGTCGCAGCGGCCGGTCATCACGTCCTCGGCGATCGCGTCGGCCGCGCACAGCTTGCGCAGTTCGATGCCGCCCGGTTCCAGCCGGATCACCTGCGTGGTGTCGTACACGGCGGTGCTGCTGCCGGCTTCGGCGAAGGACAGGATCATCCCGGTCGGGTTCGACCAAGGATGGCAGCGCAGGCCGAGCCGCCGCGCCACCGCGCCGATCGCGCCTTCCAGCCGCTGCGCGGTGGTGCCGTAGTTGTGCAGGCGTTTGGCCAGCTCGATCACGAACCCGATGCGATCGCCGTAGGAGACGCCGGCGAATCCGTCGAATGACCGTTTCGCGGCGTGGGCTGCGTCTGCCTCGGGAGGGGATGCGGACATGCCGTGCAGACTGGAGCCGAATGCGTGCGTACGCAAGCCTTGCCGACGCCTGCGCGATGCGTGCAACCCCGTCGCGACGGCGCGCAAGAATCCGCGGCACTGGCTACACTGGCCCCGCTCAACCTGCGGAACCCTGAATGAACGCGGTACCCGGCTACGACCCGCCCACCCTCGCGCTCGCCCACGATCGGCCGGACACCCTGCGCGTGGGCGGGGCCTGGATCCTGGACACCGCGCCGGAGGTCGAGGCCCTGGTGGCGCATGCCGACAAGGCGGGCAGGGTGGATGCCACCGGCCTGCAGCGCATGGATTCGGCCGGGGCGATGCTGCTCAACCGTTTGCTCGAACGCCTGCAACTGGAGCGCGATGCGCTCTTGCTGGCCCCTTCGCAACAGGCCTTGATGTCGCGAATCGACGCGGTCAGCGCGCAACCGGCGCCGCCGAAGAAGAAGGAATGGGGCGTGCGTGCCGCCATCGGGCGTTTGGGCTTCTCGGTGCAGGACAGCATCGTGGAGATCATCGCCCTGATCGGCTTCATGGGCCTGACCCTGAAGACCTTCCTGAAAGTGTTCACGCATCCGGCGCGCTTTCGCGTCACCCCGACCATCCACCACATGGAGATCGTCGGCCTCGACGCGGTGCCGCTGGTGATTCTTTTGTCCTTCCTCGTCGGCGCGGTGCTGGCCTTTCTCGGCGCCAACGTGCTGCAGGCCTATGGCGCGCAGATCTACGTGGTCGAGCTGGTGAGCTACGCCTTCCTGCGCGAGTTCGGCGTGCTGCTCACCGCGATCATCCTCGCCGGGCGCACCGCCAGCGCGTTCACCGCGCAGATCGGCGCGATGCAGAACCGCGAGGAGATCGACGCCATCCGCACCCTCGGCCTGGATCCGATCGAACTGCTGGTGATCCCGCGGCTGGTGGCACTGCTGGTGACCTTGCCGCTGCTGACCTTCATCGCCATGTGCATGGGCATCGTCGGCGGCGCGGTGGTGAGCTGGCTGGCGTTGGGCATCCCGCTGGACCTGTACTGGTCGCGGCTGAATCAGGTGATCGAAGTGCGGCATTTCGTCGTCGGCATCGTCAAGACGCCGATGTTCGCCACGGTGATCTCGCTGATCGGTTGCCTGGAAGGTTTCCAGACCCAGGGCACCGCGCAGTCGGTGGGCGAGCGCACCACCTCGGCGGTGGTGCAGTGCATCTCGCTGGTGATCGTGCTCGACGCGATCGCCGCGGTGTTCTTCATGGAGATCAACCTGTGAACCGCGGGCTGGAAGCCTATCGCCGCGAACCCGGGCCGGACGGCGGCGAACGCAAGCCGGTCGAAGGCACGCCGCTGTGCGACGTGCGCCGGCCCACCGCGACCGACGACCACCCCGGCAACCGCCCGGAGGTCGGCTCGGACGACGACCTGGCCATCGTGGTGCGCGGGCTGACCAACCAGTTCGGCGAACAGGTGGTGCACAAGAACCTCGACCTGAACGTGCGCCGCGGCGAAATCCTCGGCGTGGTCGGCGGCTCGGGCACCGGCAAGTCGGTGCTGATGCGATCCATCCTCGGCCTCAACCATCCGCAGGCCGGCACGATCCGCGTGTTCGGCGCCGATGCGCTGAGCATCGACGAAAAAGAACGCCGGCAGATCGAGCTCAACAGCGGCGTGCTGTTCCAGGACGGCGCGCTGTTCTCCTCGTTGACGGTCGCCGAGAACGTCGCGGTGCCGCTCAAGGAGCACCACAAGCACATCGGCGACGACCTGCGCGAGCACCTCGTGCGTTTGAAGATCCGCCTCGCCGGCCTGCCCGACGACGCCGGCGACAAGCTGCCCTCGCAGTTGTCCGGCGGCATGCGCAAGCGCGCGGGTCTGGCGCGGGCCTTGGCGCTCGACCCGGACTTGTTGTTTCTCGACGAGCCCACCGCCGGGCTGGATCCGATCGGCGCGGCCGCCTTCGATCAACTCCTGCTCACCCTGCAGCAGGCGCTGGGCTTCACCGTGTTCCTGATCACCCACGACCTCGACACCTTGTACGCGATCTGCAACCGCATCGCCGTGCTGGCCGACCGGCGCGTGCTGATCAATGCGCCGATCCGGCAGGTCGAGCAGTTCGAGCATCCCTGGGTGCAGGAATACTTCCACGGCCCGCGCGGCCGCGCCGCGCAGCGGGCGGCAGGAGAATCGGCATGACCCACGCAACCGGCAGCGACCGTCTGCGCACGCGGCGTGTCCGCGCGGCGAAGGAGCATTGACTTGGAAACCAAGGCCAACCACGTCCTCATCGGCATCTTCACGCTCAGCCTGATCGCGGCGATCCTGCTGTTCATCCTGTGGGCGTCCAAATACGCCTCGCAAGGCTCGTACCGCGACTACGACATCGAGTTCAACGAAAACGAATCGGTCACCGGCCTGTCGGTCGGCGGCGTCGTGCAGTACAACGGCATCGAGGTCGGCAACGTGCGCGACATGCGCCTGGCGCCGAACGACCCGCGCCGGGTCATCGCCCGCGTGCGGGTAAAAGCCGAAACCCCGATCAAGACCGACACCAAGGTGGAGCTGGCGATCCAGAGCCTGGCCACCGGCGTGGCCTTCGTGCAGTTCTCCGGCGGCTCGCCCAAGGCGCCGCTGCTGATCAGCCAAACGGAGGACAAGGTGCCGATGATGTTCGCCAGCCAGACGGCGTTCCAGAAATTGCTCAACTCCTCCGAAGGCATCGCCAACACCTTGACGAATGTCCTGAACAACATCGACAAGCTCCTCAGCGACGACAACGTCCGCCACGTCAGCCAGTCGCTGGCCAACGTGCAGGCCCTCACCGACACCCTCGCCCAGCACAAGGCCGACCTCGCCACGACGATCGTGTCGGTGCGCGAGGCCACCGACCGCCTCAACCACACCCTCGTCGATGCGCAGAAGACGATGGGCACGGTCAACGCCCAGGTGGCCGGCAAGCTGCCCGAGGCGATGGATCACCTCAACCGCTCGCTGGCCCAGCTCGACTCGCTGACCCGCAACGCCGACGATTTCCTCAAGGCCAATCGCGGCGCGCTCGACAGCTTCAGCAATCAGGGCCTGGCGCAACTCGGGCCGACCCTGGCGCAGATGCGGCAGGTGCTGCATCAGGTCGATCGCCTCGTGGACAAGATCCAGCAGAATCCCGCCGGCTACCTGCTCGGCCGCGACAAACCCGTGGAGTTCCAGCCCCGATGAGCGCGCAACGATCCGCCTTCCGCACCGCTGCCCTGTTCGCCTGCGCGCTCGCCCTGTCGGCCTGTGGCGGCATCCTGCCCAAGCCCGAGCCGCAGGAAATCCTGCAACCGCGCGCGCACGTCGCAGCCGATCCGGGCTGGCCGCAGGTGAGCTGGCAACTCGCCGTCGCCCGACCCACCGCCAACGACCAGCTCGACTCGCCGCGGCTGGCGGTGATCCCCACGCCCGGCCGCATCGAGGTGTACAAGGGCGTGATCTGGCCCGACCGCGTGCCGGAGATCGTGCAGCAGGCGACGATCGGCGCGTTCGAGGATTCCGGCAAGATCCTCGCGGTCGGTCGCCAGTCCGGCGGCCTGCGCAACGACTTCATCCTGCAGATGGATCTGCGCGACTTTCAGGCGGTGTACCGCACGCCGGCCGGGCCGCCGCAGATCGACGTGACGGTGAGCGCGCGGCTGGTGGATTTCGCCAGCTCGCGGGTGGTTGCCGCGCGGGTGTTCCACCAGACCACCGACGCGACCGCCACCGACGTGCATGCGGTGGCGCAGGCCTTCGACACCGCGCTGAGTGGCGTGCTGCACGATGTCGTGGGCTGGACGCTGGAAAGCGGCAATGCGGCGAAGGTGCAGGCGCGGGCTCCGGAAAAGATCGCGCGATAAGGGTCAAACCGGGGCGAGGCTGGTCGCCGATTGCTTCGTGCCTTCGAGCATCAGCCGACTCCAGCTCGCACCCTCCGCCACGACGATCTCAGCGCAACGCCATGATCGTGCGGAACGTGAGGTTGATCCGTGGCCCGATGCGGCGCGCAGTTCTCGGCAGTGCGTGCTGCCATGCCTGTTGCAGCCCGGCAGGCATCACCAGCAGGCTGCCGTGCGCCAGTTCGATGGCGTGCCTGCGGGCATGATCGTCGCGGCGGCGCAGCGCGAAGCGACGCGTGGCACCGAGGCTGAGCGAGAGGATCGGCGCGCGCGGGTCGATCTCCGGCTCGTCGTCGGCGTGCCAGCCCATCGCATCGTTGCCGTCGCGATACAAGTTGGCGAGCACGCCGTTGCAATCCGCGTCGAACTCCTCGCACAGGCGGGCCCGGATCGCCAGCAAGGCGCGCGGCCACGGCCGCGGTTCGAAACGCGTGCGCGAATAGGTGTAGCTCGCATCGGCATCGCCGATCCAGCACGACAGGCGCGGCGCGGCGATTTCACGGCCGAACAGGCGGAGGCGATGGCGTTCCCAGGCGATGCCGGTGCGCAGGCTCGCGAACAAGGCATCGGCCTGCCCGGCAGCCAGCCAATGCGGCAGGTAGCGCAGGGCGGGATCGGGCAGGTCGGGGATGGGCATGAGAGAGCAGCGCCACGCCCAAGGGCGCACGTCGAACCATCACTCAGCCGGCATGTCGATCATCGCCTGCAGGATCTCGCCCAATTCCAGCAGACGCAGGTCGCTGCCGGGCGGCCCCACCAGTTGCAGCCCGCTGCCGCCGGGCAGGGGCAGGCTCAGCGCCGGGCAGCCGGCGAGGCTGGCCAGCGCGGTGAAATCGGCGAGGCTGGCCGGCTCCTCGCAGCCCAGCGCGGGCGGCGGCAGCGGCACGGTGGGCAGCAGCAGCACGTCGAAGCGCTCGAACAGGCCGCGCACGCGGGCCCGATGCAAGTCGAGCAGGCGGTCGGCCAGCGCGTAGTCCACCGCGGATTTGCGCTGCGCGTAATCGAGCAGCTTGCGCAGGCGCGCGGAGCCGTGGGCCACGCCTTCGCCGTGGGCGGCGAGGATTTCCGCCTCCATCAGCAGCAAGGCGGCGCGACGGACGTGGGCCAGATCCAGCGGCGCCAGTTCCAGCGTGACCGGCTGTACCTCGCCGAAGGCCGGTATGCCGGCTTCGATGGCTCGCTGGAATGCAGCCACCACGGCTGTATCGGCGCCCAGCCCGGCCAGGTCGGCGACCACGCCGGCCAGCAGTTCGCCCGGCGCCCAATCGGGTGGAGCGAAGGGCAGCCGCAGTTGCCACGGATCGGGTGCGTCGGCATCGCGCCCAGCCAGCAGCGCCAGCAGCAAACCGGCGTCTTCGACCGTGCGGGTGAGGGTGCCGACCACGTCGGTGCGGCGCAGCGCAGGCGCGACCCCGACCACCGGCAACTCGCCCACGGTGGGCTTGAGCCCGACCAGCCCGCAAAATGCCGCGGGGATGCGCACCGAGCCCATGGTGTCGCTGCCCAGCGCGGCGATCGCATGGCCGGCGGCCACCGCTGCGGCCGAGCCGGCGGAGGAGCCGCCCGCGCTGCGTCCGGGATGGCAAGGGTTGCCGACGTTGCCGAAATTCGGATTGCGGCCGATGGTGCCGAGCACGGCCTCGTCGAGGTTGGTCTTGCCCAGCAGCACCGCGCCGGCACCGCGCAGGCGATCCACCACCGCCGCATCGTGCTGCGCCTGTACCACCTCGCGCCCGGCCAGGCCGAGGCTGGTGGGCATGCCGGCCACGTCGATGTTGTCCTTGATCGCCAGCGGTACGCCATCGAGGCGGCCCAGCGGGCGGCCTTCCTTGCGGCGGGCATCGGAGGCACGCGCGGCGGCGAGCGCGCCGTCGGCATCCACCCACGTCCACGCATTCAGGTCGCGGTCGGCGGCAATCGCATCCAGGCAAGCTGTCGTCAGCGCCTCGGATGTGCACCGGCCCAGCGCCAGCGCGTGCAGCACGCAGGTGAGCGGCGCGTGCCGGAGCCGTTCCGGGGCGTATCCGTCGATGTCGTCCATGCCTGCCTTCCAGTGATCGCCCCGCGCCGGTGGCATGATCGCATGCCCGCGCGATTTGCCGCATGCGCCGGCAGGCCCAATAATTCCAGGTTGGAATGAGGAGAATGCGATGAGCGACGCCGACGCCGCGCGCGAGGTGATGGAATACGACGTGGTCGCGGTGGGCGCCGGGCCGGCCGGGCTGGCCTTCGCGATCCGCCTCAAGCAGCTCAAGCCCGAGTTGACCGTGTGCGTGATCGAGAAAGGCTCCACGGTCGGCTCGCAGATCCTCTCCGGCGCGGTGATCGAGCCCGGCCCGCTGGACGAACTGCTGCCGGGCTGGCGTGACAACCCGCCGCCGATCTGCGTGCCGGCCACGCACGACGAGTTCTGGATGCTGTCGAAAACCGGCCGCACCCGGCTGCCGACCCCGCCGCAGATGCACAACACCGGCAACTACATCGTCAGCCTCGGCGCGCTGTGCGCGTGGCTGGCCCCGCAGGCCGAGGCGCTGGGGGTGGAGATCTACCCGGGCTTCGCCGCCGCCGACACCCTCATCGACGGCGACGGCCGCGTGCATGGCGTGCGCATCGGCGACATGGGCGTGGCCAGGGACGGCGCGCACAAGCCCGGCTACACGCAGGGCATCGACATCCACGCCAAGCTCACCGTGCTCGCCGAGGGTGCGCGCGGCAGCCTGACCAAGCAGCTCATCCGCCGTTTCGATCTGGATGCGCGCAGCCAGCCGCAGAGTTATTCGATCGGCATCAAGGAGCTGTGGCAGGTCAAGCCCGGCATCGCGAAGCCTGGCACCATCGTGCACACCCTGGGCTGGCCGCTGGACAACGCCACCTACGGCGGCAGCTTCCTGTATCACCTCGACGCCGATCGCCTCGCGCTGGGCTTCGTGTGCGGGCTGGATTACCACGACCCGCTGTTCGAGCCCTACGAGGCCTTCCAGCAGTGGAAGCACCATCCGAGCGTGCAACCCATGCTCGACGGCGGCACGATCCTTTCCGCCGGCGCGCGCGCCATCGTCACCGGCGGCTGGCAGGCGCTGCCGCAGGTGGAGATGCCCGGCGCGATCCTGATCGGCGATACGGCCGGCCTGCTCAACGTGCCCAAGATCAAGGGCGTGCATCAGGCCATCCGCTCGGCGATGCTGGCCGCCCAGCATGCCGCCGGCACCCTGGACGCGGCCGGCTTCGACGCGAAATTGCGCGCCTCCCCGGCGATGGACGAGCTGCGCCGAGTGCGCAACATCAAGGGCGGCTTCAAGCGCGGCAAGTGGTTCGGACTGCTCAACGCCGGCTGGGAAACCGTGACGGCAGGGCATTCGCCGTGGACGCTCAAGGGCAAGCCCGACTGGGCCACGCTCGACCGCATCGGCCAGCACGAACGCCCCAAGCGCGACTACGTGCAGCGCAGCCTGCCGCCGCGCGACCGCCTCGCCGGGGTGTATTTCGCCGCGACCGCGCACGACGAAGACCAGCCGGTGCACCTGCACGTGGCCGACACCAACCTGTGCATCGACCGCTGCGCGCGCGAGTACGCCAATCCATGCACGCGCTTCTGCCCTGCAGGCGTGTACGAGATGGTCGAGGATGCCGCAGGCCGCCGCCTGCAGATCAACGCCGCCAACTGCGTGCATTGCAAGACCTGCGACATCAAGGATCCGTACGAGAACATCAACTGGGTGACGCCCGAAGGCGGCAGCGGGCCGAATTATCAGAATCTGTGAGGCGTGGCTGACTAGCGCCTTGCCTGATAGTAACGTTGCGCGTTACTATGGGCCATGGCGATACGATCCTTCAGGGACAAGGACACCGAGCGCCTGTTCGGCCTCCTGCGCGTGGCACGATGGACGAACATCGAGCGACCGGCCCTGCGCAAGCTCAAGCAGCTCGATCTGGCACGACGTTTGGACGATCTTCGCATTCCACCTGCGAATCACCTCGAAGCCTTGAAAGGCGAACGCAAAGGGCAGCACAGCATTCGCATCAATGACCAGTATCGCGTGTGTTTTCGCTGGAACGGAATCGATGCCGAGGATGTCGAAATCGTGGATTACCACTGAGGAATCGTCGTCATGGCTCGCAAGCTCAAGCCCGTAGCGCCCGGCGAAATGCTCGCAGAGGAATTCCTGATTCCGCTGGGCCTGAGCAATTACCGGCTCGCCAAGGAAATCGGCGTGCCGGCGCAGCGCATCGGCGAGATCGTTGCCGGGCGTCGGGCGATCACGGCGGATACCGACCTGCGACTGTGCCGCTTTTTCGGGCTATCGGATGGCTGGTGGCTGCGCCTGCAAGCCGATTACGACACGCAGATCACGAAGGTCGCACTGACCCGTTCGCTGGCGAAGATCAAACCCTGGCGCGCGGCCGCCTGAGCGAGTCAAGGCATCTCACCCGCCCCGCTTGCGGATCTGCGCCTCCACCGCGGCGATCGCGGTCATGTTGACCACCCGGCGCACGGTCGAGACGGGCGTCAGGATGTGCCCGGGTTTCGACAGGCCCATCAGGATCGGGCCGATCGCCACGCCGTCGGTCATCACCCGGGTGATGTTGTAGGCGATGTTGGCGGCCGACAGGTTGGGCATCACGAACAGGTTGGCGCGGCCCCTGAGCATGCCGTGCGGGAAGATGCGCTGGCGCAGGTCTTCGTTCCACGCGGTGTCGGCCTGCATCTCGCCCTCGACTTCGAGCTTGGGGTCGGCCGCGACCAGCAGTTCGCGGGCGCGGCGCATCTTCGCAGCGCCGGCGTCGTCGTGGCTGCCGAAATTGGAATGCGACAGCAGCGCGACCTTGGGCGCGATCCCGAACAGGCGCAGGCGCACGCACGCCTGCAAGGTCGCCTCGGCGATCTGCTCGGCGCCGGGGTCGATCTGGCAATGGGTGTCGAGGAAGAACCACGCGCCCTTGGAGTTGACCACCATCGTCATCGCCGCCACCGAGCGCACGCCCTCGTCGTAGGCGAACACCGATTTCAGGTAGCCGAGTTTTTTCTGGTAACGGCCGACGAGGCCGCAGATCAGTGCATCGGCTTCGCCGCGCTCGACCATCACGGCGGCGATCAAACTGGGCCGCGAGCGCAGCAGGTTCTTGGCTGCCGAGGGTGTCACCCCGCGGCGTTCGTTCAAGCGCAGATAGTGCTGCCAGTAGTCGTCGAAGCGCGGGTCGGAATCGATGTTGGTCAGTTCGAAATGCTCGCCCGCGCGCAGGCGCAGGCCGAGCTTGGCGATGCGCGCCTCGATCACCGCCGGGCGGCCGATCAGGATCGGCCGCGCGATGCCTTCATCGACGATCGTCTGCACCGCGTGCAGCACGACCTCCTGCTCGCCCTCGGCGTACACCACGCGTTGCGCATCGGCGCGCGCGCGTTCGAAGATCGGCTTCATCACCAGCCCGGTGCGATACACGAACTGGCCGAGCTTCTCGCGGTAGCCGTCCATGTCCAGGATCGGGTGCAAGGCCAGCCCCGAATCCATCGCCGCCTGCGCCACCGCCGGCGCCAGCGCCACCAGCAGGCGCGGGTCGAACGGGCGCGGGATCAGGTATTCCGGGCCGAAGGTCGGCGTCTGCCCGCCGTAGGCGCCGCCCAGATCGGAGGCTTCCTTGCGCGCCAGTTCGGCGATCGCGTACACGCAGGCGCGCTTCATCGCCTCGTCGATGCCGGTCGCGCCCACGTCCAGCGCGCCGCGGAAGATGTAAGGGAAGCACAGCGCGTTGTTGACCTGATTGGGATAGTCGCTGCGGCCGGTGGCGATGATGCAGTCCGCCCGCGCCGAGCGTGCGTCCTCGGGCAGGATTTCCGGGTTCGGGTTGGCCAGCGCGAGGATGATCGGGCGCTGCGCCATCGTGGCGACCATCGCGGGCTTGAGGATGTCGCCCGCCGACAGGCCGAGGAAGATGTCCGCGCCGGCGACGATGCCCGCCAGCGTGCGCGCGCCGGTATCGCGGGCGTAACGCAGCTTGTCGGGATCCAGATCCGTGCGGCCAGTGTGGATCACCCCGTCGCGGTCGAAGGCGATGATGTTCTCCGGTTTCGCGCCCAGCCCGACCAGCATGTCCAGGCACGCGATGCCCGCCGCGCCCGCGCCGGTGTGGGCGATGCGCACGCTGGCGATGTCCTTGCCGACCACCAGCAAGGCATTGACCACCGCCGCGCCGACGATGATCGCGGTGCCGTGCTGGTCGTCGTGGAACACCGGGATGTTCATGCGCTCGCGCAGCTTGCGCTCGACGATGAAGCACTCCGGCGCCTTGATGTCCTCCAGATTGATGCCGCCGAAGGTCGGCTCCAGCGCGGCGATGATGTCGACGAGCTTGTCCGGGTCGCGTTCGCTGATCTCGATGTCGAACACGTCGATGCCGGCGAATTTCTGGAACAGCACGCCCTTGCCTTCCATCACCGGCTTGCCGGCGAGCGGGCCGATGTCGCCCAGGCCCAGCACCGCGGTGCCGTTGGTGACCACGCCGACGAGGTTGCCGCGTGCGGTCAGGCGCGCGGCCTCGTTGGGGTCGGCGACGATCGCCTCGCAGGCGTGCGCCACGCCCGGCGAGTAGGCCAGCGCGAGGTCGCGCTGGGTCAGCATCGGCTTGGTCGCGGCGACCTTGATCTTGCCCGCCGGAAGCTTGCGGTGATAGTCCAGCGCGGCCTGCTTGAGGGTGGGGTCGATCATGGGTGGGAATCGGAGGGCGAGTATGTGGAGTCAGGACAGCGGAGGCAGGATGCCGAAGCGAGCGGCGAAGCCGACCCAAAGAGCGAGTGCCGGAGTGTTCCGTCATCGGGAATCGTACTCCGCTTCGAGCCACCTTCGGCTTGCGGGAGGGATGAATGCTGCCAATGATCTACATGCACGCGCCCGGCCACACCCTCTCCCCTTGCGGGAGAGGGTGGCGCGCAGCGCCGGGAGAGGGGTTGTTTTTCGCAACGTCCAGTTTTTCACCCTCTCCCCAACCCCTTGTAAGTTGTTTCCGCCTCCGCCCCAGACCGATATCCCTGAGATTACGAGATCGTGGGGGAGCCAGGGTCGGTGCGGAGTCTTTCTTCACATCCCGAACAGTTGCCAGGGCCACGAGCCC
>JAFEBW010000004.1 GCA_018242445.1 Pseudomonadota bacterium
CTTCGTTTACGACGCCAACCAGCGCCTGTGCAAGCGCATCGAGCCGGAGACCGGGGCCAGCTACACCGCTTACGACGCGGCCAGCAACCCGATCTGGACGGCCACCGGCATCGCCGATGCCAGCCTGAGCTGCAACCGCTCGGTGGTGCCCGCCGCCAGCCAGACCACCCGCACCTTCGACGCCCGCAACCGCGTACTCACGGTGAACGTGCCGAACTCCACCGACGATCTGGCCTACAGCTACTACAACGACGGCGCCCTGCACACCCTGAGCACCGGCACCGGCGCGGCGGCGATCGCGTGGAGCTACGCCTACGACCTGCGCCGGCTGCCGACCATCGAAACCCTCAGCCTCGACGGCCGCAGCCGCAGCATCGGCCACGCCTACGATGCCTACGGCCACGAGCAGACCCTGACCTACCCGGACGGGCTGGCGCTCAACACCGCGCCCAACGCGCTGGGCCAGCCCACCCAGGCCGGCCCCTACGCGACCGGCATCGGCTACTTCCCCAACGGCGGGATGAGCGGCTTCAGCTACCACAACGGCATCATTCACAGCCTCACTCAGAACACCCGCGAGCTGCCGCTGGAAAGCCGCGACCAGAAACCCGGGCAGGCGGCGATCCTCGACGACACCTACACATATGATGCCGACGGCAACGTGGCCGCGATCGCCGACGGCACGCCGGCCAACGGCAACAGCCGCACGATGGCCTACGACGGGCTGGACCGGCTGACCCAGACCAACGCCCCGAACCAGTGGTGGATCAGCGCCACGACGACCTACGACGCGCTGGACAACATCCGCAGCAACCAGGTCGGCAACACCGCCGCCTACCTGAACACCTACGCCTACGACCCGACGACGTGGCACCTGACCAACCTCGCGGGAAGATCAAACTGGACGCTGGCCTACGACGCCAACGGCAACATCACCGGCAAGGGCGCGGGCAACGACAGCTACGTGTTCGACGCAGCCAACCGGATGACGCAAGTCACCGGCAAGGAGAGCTACCGCTACGACGGCCACGGGCGGCGGGCGAAAATCACCCGCGCCAGCGACGGCAAGCTCGACTACCCGATCTACAGCCTGAGCGGCCAGCTCATCACCGAAGACGACCAGCGCAGCAACACATCCACCGACTACGTGAGCCTGAACGGCTCGCTGGTGGCCAAGCGCAGCGCGCCGATGGGCACGAGCACGTGGACGACCACCTACGAGCACACCGACGCCCTGCGCAGCCCGAGCTACGAGACCAACGCCAGTGCCACACTCACCCGCGCCGAGCGCTACACTCCCTACGGCGAACCGGGCGATGGCCAGTACGTGCAAGGCCCGGGCTACACCGGGCATGTGACGGACGCGGCGACGCGGCTGACGTATGCGCAGCAGCGCTATTACGATCCGGTGTGCGGGTGCTTCCTCAGCCCCGACCCGAACCCCGTGGACACGACCACGGCGCGCAACTTCAACCGATACAACTACGCTGCCGGCAATCCGTATAAGTTCACCGACCCGGACGGACGTGTTGTTGATTTTGCTTTCAAGAATGGGGCAGGTCTTTTGGATGCAGCCGAGACAATGGGCTATCTGGCTATGTCACCAACGGCTAGAGGTGAGATTTCTCAAATAGCGAACTCCAAGCAGACCTACACGTTGTCGTTCGACAACAAGGCGACGATGAGCTACAACCATGACACGCGAACGGTCAACATCAATCCGACTAAAGGGTTGCTCATCAAGTCGTCTGGAAAAATTGAAACCCCAGCGCTCGGCGGTGGGCATGAAATCTCCCATGCTGCAGAGCACGATCGAATCGGAACAGCGGCAATGGTGAAGAACCTCGCAGCGCCTCTAGTCAGTTCGTCGATGAAGAATGGCACGTTCACTTTCACCTACGGAACAAGCGTGGAGGAAGCGCGT
This sequence comes from Pseudomonadota bacterium, assembly GCA_018242445.1. Lineage (GTDB taxonomy): Bacteria > Pseudomonadota > Gammaproteobacteria > Xanthomonadales > Xanthomonadaceae > SZAS-103. The sequence goes on from JAFEBW010000004.1 coordinate 1,925, forward strand.
GCGACTTCAGTTGAGACGAAGATGGGAAAAGAGCTTGGCGACAACACCCGCCAGAACTATCACGATTCATGGGGTGCGATCACCACGAAGGGACCTCTCAGTACCGAGTCGAAATAGCATGTTCAAATCATTGGTTTCCGGCTTCTTGCTGATCGTCGCAAGTGCGTCCAATGCTCAGGCTCAAAGCGATGGGCGTGCCGCTGCCGATCATCTTGCTGCTGCTCTTCAAAAAGTCAGTTACATCAATTTTTATTTCGTTTCCGTGACGGAGGATTACGCGCTTCGTGGCGCGCAGTTCAAAGCTGCTTCGACCACAAGAATTTACCGTGCATGTGGCAGCAATTGCTCAAGCTATATGGCCGAAGTCATTGCCCATTTGAAGCAAGCTGTTCCTGCAAAATGTCTTCCAGGACAAGAGAATGTCCTCATAGAAATCGGAAACAAGATGGCTGTCCTTTACAGCTATTCGGGGCGAATGATCCAGTTTGAGGGGCGGTGTTATATGAACAAAGCTGGCATCAATGAAGTGATCGAGAAGCCTCGCTTCATCTTTCAGTAGAGGCGCAATGCACGCACACACGACGCCCCGCCTTGCGCGGGGCGTCTGCGTCATGGGCCTCAGCGACTGGCCTGCGCGAGCAGCGAGTCGAGCACTTCGCTGACCATGCGCTGGCGCGCCTTCGGGAGCTGCGCGATGCGTTCGAGCTGCTGTTGCAGCTTGGGCGCGGGCCCGCGCTTGCCGGCGCCGCGCCTGGCCGGCGTGCCGATCAACTCTTCGACCGTCGTATCGAGCGCGAGCGCGAGCTGCGAGAGCATAGCCACCGCGATGCGCGAGACGCCGCCCTCGTAGTGGGCCATCGTCTGCTGGGCGATGCCGAGCGTGGCGGCCAGCTCGACTTGGGTGATGTCGAGCGCCTTGCGGCGTTCGGCGATGCGCTGGCCGAGCGCGGCATAGAAAGCCTTTTCCTTGGTGGCCATCGGGATCGCGGGCGGGGCGTTGCGATCGAGCATGGGGCGTCTCCGCTGGAACTGGGTTGACTGTACCAAGAATCTGAGTACCCTGTCGCCGAGTTATTTTGTTCCAAACCCCCTTGACAGGTTTTTGGCCGGAGCCCGGGAAATGACGCAAGCCCTTGATCCTTCGTCGGCCGGGCCCTTGCTCCCGGCGCTGCCGTCCAGCCCTTCGCTCGTGGTCGCCGGCGACGACGACCTGCGCTTCGAGCGTGGCCCGCGCAGCTATCGGGTGCGCGGTCTGGCGCGCAACCTGTCGGCCGAGACGTTGAAGGTGACGCTGCGGGTGAGTGCCGGGGAGCGGCTGCACCTGGATACGCTGGACCTGTACCAGGCGCGCTCGCGCGGTGCGTTCGTGAAGGCGGCGGCGATCGAGCTGGGCGCGAACGAGGCGGCGATCGCCGGCGACGTGGCGGCGCTGATCCTGGCGCTCGAACCGATGCAGGAGGCGGCAATCCGCGGGGCGTTGCAGCCGGAGGCGAAGGCGGCGGCGCCGACGCTGAGCGAGGCGGAGGAAGCGGCCGGGCTGGCGCTGCTGCGCGATCCGGCGTTGCCTGAGCGCATCGCGGCCGACGTGGAGGCGATCGGCGTGGTGGGCGAAGGCGTCAATGCGCTGGTGGGTTACCTGGCGATGGTCTCGCGACTGCTCGACAAGCCGCTCGCCATCCTGATCCAGTCCACCAGCGCGGCCGGCAAATCGACGCTGATGGATGCGCTGCTCTCGCTCATGCCCGAGCACCAGCGCGTGCACTACTCGGCGATGACCGGACAATCCCTGTTCTACCTGGGCGAAGGCGACCTCAAACACAAGATCCTCGCCATCGCCGAGGAAGAGGGCGTGCGGCAGGCGGCGTATGCGCTCAAGCTCCTGCAGAGCCAGGGCGAACTGACGATCGCCAGCACGGGCAAGGACCCGGCGACCGGCAAGCTGGTCACGTCCGAGTACCGCGTCGAGGGCCCGGTGATGCTGTGCCTGACCACAACGGCGATCGACATCGACGAGGAGCTGTTGAACCGCTGTCTCGTGCTGACGATCAACGAAACCGCAGAGCAGACCGCCGCGATCCATGCGCGCCAGCGCGCGAGCCGCACGCTGGAGGGCCTGCGCGCGAACGTGCGCGCCGAGCAGGTGCTGTCCTCGCACCGCGCGGCGCAGGCGCTGCTGCGGCCGCTGGCAGTGGTCAACCCGTTCGCCGAAGGCCTGACCTTCGCGAGCGATCGCGTGCGGCTGCGCCGCGACCACCAGAAGTACCTCGCGCTGATCGACGCGATCGCGCTGCAAAAAAGGGGCCAGAGTAAATTACCGTTTCAAACGCACGTTTAGATATCGCCGTTCTCGGCGCGCGGGATCGGTGGTCGCCCGCGTGGCCTGACGGCCGCCGGACGGTTCAGGGTCTTTTCGACCATGGTCTGGAATCGCGCCGAGCCAAAGGCGCGCTCCTGCCGCATGTGGGCGCGAATCGCCGCGAGGTCGTCCTCAAAAAAGGGGCCAGAGTAAATTGCCGTTTGAAACGAACGTTTAGATTTCGTGGCATTCGGCAATCGCCACCCAGGACTCCGAACTCGGCCCGCTGACCACGCGCTACGCCTACCTGCCGGGCTTCATCACCCAGGTCACCCACCCGCGCGGCTACGTCACCGGCACCGCGTATCAGGTCTTCGATGCGCCCGACACCCGCCATCCGACCGCGATCGTCTCGCCCGAAGGGGTGACCACCACCATCGCCCGCGACGTGTTCGGCAAG
>JAFEBW010000050.1 GCA_018242445.1 Pseudomonadota bacterium
GATCAGGCGTTCTCGCAGGGCGTGGCGCAGGGCCAGACCTTCTCGATCTCCACCGGCGACTCCGGCGCGGACGAGTGCGGCAACGGCGGCACCACCCCGAGCTGGCCGGCCAACTCGCAGTACGTGGTGGCCGTCGCCGGCACCACGCTGGACGCCTCGACCGGCTCCAACGCGACGTGGAACAACGAGACGGTGTGGAGCAAGTCCGGCGGTTCGCCGTCCAAGTACGAGCCCAAGCCGAGCTGGCAAAACTCGGTGTGCAGCGGCTCGTACCGCTGCGTGGCCGACGTGGCCTTCGATGCCGACCCGAACTCGGGCGCGACGGTGATCGTCAGCGGCGCCAGCCAGCAGATCGGTGGCACCAGCCTCGCCGCGCCTCTGTTCTCCGCCGAATGGGCGCGCGTGATCGCCACCAAGGGCACCGGCGTCGGCTTCGCCGCCCCGCTCATCTACGGCCTGCCGTCGTCGGCCTTCCATGACATCACCTCCGGCAACAACGGCGGCGAGTCCGCAGGACCGGGCTTCGACCTGGCCACCGGCTGGGGCAGCATCATCCTGAGCAACATGGTGTCCAGCCTCGGCGGTGGTGGTGGTGGTGGTGGCGGTGGCGGTGGCGGCGGTGGCGGCGGTGGCGGTGGCGGTGGCGGTGGCGGTGGCGGCGGCGGCACGACCACGCCGACGGCCAACTTCAGCGACACCACCAGCGGCCTGACCGCCAACTTCACCGACAATTCGAGCGATCAGGGCGGCACCATCACCAGTTACTCGTGGACCTTCGGCGACGGCGGCACCTCGACCTCGCAGAACCCGAGCTACACCTATGGCGCAGCCGGCACCTACAGCGTGACCGAGACGGTGACCGACAGCGGCGGCCAGACCGCCAGCTCGACCCAGTCGGTGACGGTCACCAGCAACTCCAGCAGCTCCAGCAGTTCGGCATGGTGGTAATGCGCTGAGGCAGCGCAGGCGATACCCGCGAAACCCCGGCCTCGCGCCGGGGTTTCTTTTTTCGCGCATGCGGACGCTCGAGCCTGCCGAAGACCTGCCAGCGCCGCGCGCATGCGACACTGTCGCCATGCCGCGCATCGCCCTGGCCACCGCCGTCGCCGCACGCACCCTCGACGAGGACATGCCGCCCCTGCTGCATGCCCTGCACGCGGCCGGCATCGACGCCGAAGCCCGCGCCTGGGACGACCCTAGCGTGTCCTGGCAACGCCACGACCTCGTGCTGCTGCGCTCGACCTGGGATTACACGTCCCGCTACGCGGAGTTCATCGGCTGGTGCGAACGCATCGCCGGCGTCACGCGCCTGCTCAACCCGCTGGAGGTGGTGCGCTGGAACACCGACAAGCGCTACCTCGCGCAACTCGAAGCCCTCGACATCCCCATCGTGCCCAGCGATTTCGCGATGCCGGGCGATGATGCCGGCACGATCCTCTCCGAATTCCTGCCGGCACATCCGGATGCGGCCGAGATCGTCGTCAAACCCACCATCGGCGCCGGCTCGCGCGATGCCCGCCGGCACCGGCGCGATGCGCACGCCGCGATGCGCGCGCACGTCGAGCACCTGCTCGCGGCCGGGCGCAGCGTCTTGTTGCAACCCTACCTGCCGGCGGTGGACGCGGCAGGCGAAACCGCGCTGATCTATTTCGACGGGCAGTTCAGCCACGCCATCCGCAAGGGCCCGTTGCTGCTGCCCGATGCCGACGCCACCCGCGCCCTGTTCGCCGCCGAGCACATCCAGCCACGCACGCCCGGCGCAGACGAACGCGCGCTGGCCGACCGCGTGATCGCCGCCCTGCCCGACATGGTGGATGCCACCTACCCTCTGGCCTACGCACGGGTGGATCTGATCCGCGCGGACGATGGAACGCCTTGCGTGCTGGAACTGGAGCTGGCCGAGCCGTCGGTCTTCCTCGACCACGATCCGGCCGCGGCGGAGCGATTCGCCGCGGTGTTGCGACGACGCATCGGCTGAGCCGCACGACGCATCGGCCGTGGCCATGGCATAAGCGCATGGCGTTTGCTCCTTTCCGCCCGCGCAAGGCACTGGCTACGGTGCAACGACCGCCCCTTGCCCGGTCGTCCCGATGTCCAGCCCGCTCGCCGCCACGCCGTGGAACCCCTTGCCGGAAGGCCGCGCGACCCTGCTCGATCAACTCACCGACGGGCTGGATGCGCCGGGCCTGTGGTGGCTGTCAGGTTACGCCGCCGGGCTCGCGCAGCGCCACGCGCCGACGGCCGTGCTGGGGCTCGTGCGCCCGGCCGATGCGCCTGCGGCCACGCGCATCAGCATCGTGTTCGGCAGCCAGACCGGCAACGCCAAGCGCCTGGCGGAAACCCTGGCGCAGCGCCTGGAAGCCGCCGGCGCGACGGTGCGCCTGCTGCGTGCCGATGCCTACCCGCTGCGTGAACTCAAGGACGAACGCCACCTGTTGCTGGTGATCAGCACGCAAGGTGATGGCGATCCGCCGGACGATGCACGCGATTTCGTCGAGCACCTGCTGGGCAAACGCGCTCCCGCGCTGCCGGATTTGCACTTCGCGGTGCTGGGCCTGGGCGATTCGAGCTATCCGAAGTTTTGCGAGATCGGCCGCCGCCTCGATGCGCGACTGGCTGAACTGGGCGCGACGCGCTGGCTGCCGCGCGTGGATGCCGACGCGGATTTCGAGCAGGCCGCCGCGACGTGGATCGAGCAGGCGACGCAGCAGACACAGGAACTGGCGCAACGTGCGGAGAACCCGACGACGCCAGCGACAACCCCGCTGGCAACCGTCACCCCGTTGCGCCCGCACGCCGCGCCGCCGCCGACTTACTCGCGCGGGCATCCGTTCGCCGCGCCGTTGCTGGCCAACCAGCCGATCGCCGGGCGCGGCAGCAGCAAGGACATCCGCCACCTCGAGTTGTCGTTGCGTGGATCGGGCTTGCACTACGAACCAGGCGATGCGCTGGGCGTGTGGCCGACCCACGCCGATACGCTCGTCGATGCCGTGCTGGAAGCGACTCGGCTGGATGGCGATGCGCGCGTCGAGCACGCAGGCGAGACGTTGCCGCTGCGCGCATGGCTCGCCAGCCGCCGCGAGCTCACGCGCCTGTCGCGCCCTTTCCTCGCCGCGCAGGCGCAGCGCTCCGGCGATGCGCGCCTGCAACGGCTGCTCGCGGAGGATGCTCGCGAGGAACTCGCACGCATCCTCGCGAACTGGCAGGTGCTCGACCTGCTGCAAAGCCATCGCGCCGACTGGACTGCGAATGACCTCGTGACCGCGCTGCGCCCGCAGACGCCGCGTTTGTATTCGATCGCATCGAGCATGCGCGCCGTCGGCGAGGAAGCGCACCTGACCGTGGCCCACATCGCATGGCAGCGCGAAGGCGGGTCACGTTTCGGCGCGGCCTCGCATTTCCTCGCCAGCCGCGAGGAGGAAGCGCGGGTACCGGTGTTCGTCGAACGCAACGATCGTTTCCGTCTGCCCGCCGATGGGCAGCGCGACATCGTCATGATCGGCCCGGGTACCGGCGTCGCGCCGTTCCGCGGCTTCGTGCAGGAACGCGCAGCCACCGGCGCGCGGGGCCGCAACTGGCTGATCTTCGGCAACCCGCACGCGCGCAGCGACTTCCTCTACCAGCTCGAATGGCAGCGCGCGTTGCAGGAAGCTCACCTGCACCGGCTCGACCTCGCCTTCTCGCGCGACGGCGGCCCGTCATCCGCGCCGCGCACCTATGTGCAGGACCGCATCCGCGAGCACGGCCGCGAACTGCACGCATGGCTGGAGGGCGGCGCGCATCTGTATGTCTGCGGCGCGACCGCGATGGGCAAGGGCGTGCATGCCGCCTTGCTCGACGTGCTCGCCACGCATGCCGGACTGGATGCGGAGCGCGCCGAAGAACGCCTGCGCGAGCTGCAACGGCAGGGCCGCTATTCGAAAGACGTGTACTGACAAGGGCGTATCGGCATGAGCACGCATTCGGTCGAAACCATCAAATCATCCAGCCGCCGCCTGCGCGGGACTTTGCTGGAAAGCCTTCTCGATCCGGTCACCGCCGCGCTGGCCGAGGACGATCGCGTGCTGATCAAGTTCCACGGCAGCTACCAGCAAGACGACCGCGACCTGCGCGAGGAGCGCCGCGCGCAGAAACTCGAACCGGCGTTCGCCTTCATGATCCGCACGCGCACGCCCGGCGGCGTGCTCACCCCAGCGCAATGGCTGGCCCTGGATGCGATCGCGCGGCAGTTCGCCGAGCGCGGCCTGCGCATCACCACGCGGCAGGCGATCCAGTTCCACGGCGTGCAAAAGCGCGATCTCAAAGCGAGCCTGCAGGCGATCCACGCCAGCGGCATCGACACCCGCTCGGCCTGCGGCGATGTCAATCGCAACATCGTGGTCAGCGCCAACCCCCTGCTCTCGGGGGTGCATGCGAAGGTGTACGCGCAAGCGGCCGCGCTGTCGGCGCACCTGTTGCCGAACACGCGCGCATGGCAGGAGACGTGGCTGGACGAGCCCGCGCGCGAGGACAGCGGCAACGAGGACGAGCCCCTGCTGGGCGCGAACTACCTGCCGCGCAAGTTCAAGATCGGCTTCGCGGTTCCGCCGCTAAACGACATCGACGTGCTCGCGCAGGACCTGGGCTTCATCGCCGTGCTCGACGCGCACGGATCGCTGCGCGGCTACGACGTGGCGGTCGGCGGCGGCATGGGTGCCAGCCACGGCGATGCGCAGACCTATCCACGACTGGGCGACGTGCTCGGCTTCGTCGAAACCTCAGCAGTCGCCGCGGTGGCCGAGGCGGTGCTGACCGCGCAACGCGACTTCGGCGACCGCAGCGCGCGCAAGCATGCGCGCCTGAAATACACCATCGCCGACCGTGGCCTTGCATGGTTCAAGGCCGAGGTCGAGCGCCGCGCCGGACTGCGGTTCGCGCCCGCATCCGCAGCAGCGTTCGACCACAACGGCGACCGCTTCGGCTGGGCCGTGGGCGCGCGCGGGCGCTGGCACCTGACCTTGCGCATCCCCGCCGGGCGCGTGCGCGACGAACCCGGCGCGGCATGGCAGACCGGCCTGCGCGAGCTGACCACCTTCCTGCAAGCACCGGAGCGTGATGGCAGCCCGCACCTGCGCCTGACCGCCAACCAGAACCTCGTGCTCGCCGACCTCGCCCACCGCGACCGCGCCGCGATCGATGCCCTGCTGACTCGCCACGGCATCGACCTGCATCGCCGCGCCAGCCCCTTGCACCTGCACGCGCTGGCCTGCGTGGCCCTGCCCACCTGCGGACTGGCGATGGCCGAGGCCGAGCGTTACCTGCCTGCGATCGTCGAACACATCGAAGCCATGCTGGCGCAGCACGGGCTGGACGACACCCCGATCCACCTGCGCCTGAGCGGCTGCCCCAACGGTTGCTCGCGGCCGTATCTGGGCGAGATCGCCCTCGTCGGCAAGGCCCCTGGCCGCTACAACCTGATGCTCGGCGCCGACCATCGCGGCCAACGCTTGAATGTATTGCACCGGGAAAACATCGACGAGGCGCAGATCCTCGCCGCGCTGGATCCGCTGTTCGCGCTGTATGCGGCCGAACGTGGCGACGACGAGCGCTTCGGCGACTTCCTCGTGCGCGCCGGCGTGGTCGCCGCGCCGGTCACCGCCACGGATCGAGTCGCATTGGAGGAGGAGATCGCATGAACACCCCGCCCGATCCGGTCGCCATCGCCGAGTCCGCGCAGGCGCTGGCCGAAGCCAACCGCTGGCTCGCCGGGCGCAGCGCGGAGCAGCGCGTGGCGTGGGCGCTGGAGACGCTGTCCGGCGCGCATGCGCTGTCGTCGAGCTTCGGCGCGCAGGCGGCGGTGTCCTTGCATCTGCTCACGCAGCAAAAACCGGACATCCCGGTGATCCTGATCGACACCGGCCATCTGTTCCCCGAGACCCATCGTTTCGTCGAAATACTGCGGGATCGCTTCGACCTGAACCTGCACGTGTACGCGCCGCATGCGGGCCATGCCTGGCCGGATGCGCGCGTGCAGCGCCTGCGCGAACGCGGCGCGGAGGCCATCGCGCAGTACAACCGCGCGCACAAGGTCGAGCCGATGCAACGCGCATTGACCGAGCTGGGCGTGAGCACCTGGATCGCCGGCCTGCGCCGCAGTCAGTCATCGACCCGCGCGCGCATCGATTTCCTCGAGCTGCGCGACGGGCGCTGGAAGCTGCATCCGCTGGCCGACTGGAACGACCGCGACGTGCACCAATACCTCACCCGTCACGGACTGCCCTACCACCCGCTCTGGCACGAAGGCTATGTCAGCATCGGCGACATGCACAGCACGCGGCGCTGGGAGCCGGGCCTGCGCGAGGAGGACCTGCGCTTCTTCGGCCTGCGCCGCGAATGCGGATTGCATTTCGATGAGGAGGCCGGGAAGGCGGCGTGAGGATGCACGGCAGCGCCGTCCATCGTTCGAAGCGAGGCATTGCATTCAGCCCATGGCTTCGTGCAGGCCAGTGTCACTCACCACAAGATGTGATTGCGTCAACGCAACACCGCCTGCGCAGCAACGTGACACGGCATTCCCTCACCCGACGCGCCTGCGGCCCGTCGACCTCTCCCGGAGGGAGAGGTGTTTTCTCCCTTCTCCCTCCGGGAGACTGCAGGCGCAGGATGCGCCTGCGAACAGCGAAGCTGGCCCGTATGGGCGAGCGCCAAGGATGGCGCGAGTCAAGTGCCCGAAGGGCGGATGAGGGAGTGAACTTTAGACATACTGCACACTCAGGTCGTTCGCGTTTCGAAGCACACAGGACGACGCAGAAACGGAAACCATCGTTTGAGATAAGCAACCCCTCAAGCCGCCACGTCACGCGGCGCCGCATCCCACGCCGGCGGCGCGGGCCAGTCCGCCTGCGCATTGCCTTCCAGCACGCGGCGCACGTCGCGGCGGTCGACCTGCGGGGCCAGGGTGGCGAGCAGTTCCAGCGCGTAGTCGCGCAGCACGCGGGCGTGCGGCAGCACCGCCCACGCCACGCATTCGGGCAGATCCGGCGCGGGCAGCGCGACGAGTTCGGCATCGTCCTCGTCCACCGCCATCTGCGCCAGCACGCCCACGCCGAGGCCGGCGCGCACGTAGGTCTTGATCAGGTCGGCATCGCGCGCGGTCATCGCGAAGCGCGGTTCATGCCCGGCCGCGGTGAAAGCCTGCCGCAGCGAGGAATCGGCACGCGTGGAGGATTCGTAGCTCACCAGCGGCTCGGCGGCGAGTTCGGCGATGCTCGGCGCGCGCCCGAGCCGCGCCAGCGCATGCGTGCGCGGGACGAGCACCACGCGCCGCCAGCGGTACAGCGGCACCGGCAGGCCGCCGGATGGAGTCGCCCCCGAGGTGCTGATCACCGCCAGATCGGCCTCTCCGCGCGCCAGGTGATCGAGCACCTCGCCATCGGCCAGCGGTTGCAGGTGCACGCTCACCCGCGGGAAGGCATGTTTGACATGGGCGATGGCGGCGGGCAGCACATGCCGCGCCTGCGTGTGGGTGGTCGCCAGCACCAGCTTGCCGGCGTGCTCGCCGCGCGCGTTGGCGGCATAGGCGCGGATGTTGCCGGCCTCGGCGAGGATGCGCCGCGCGTGCACCAGCACCTGCTGGCCGGCCGGGGTGATCGCCTCGAGGCTGCGCCCGCGGCGCACGAACAACAAGAAACCCAACTCGTCCTCGAGTTGCTTGAGCTGCTTGGACAAACCGGGCTGGGTGGCGTGGACGCGCTCGGCGGCCTGAGTGATGTTCAGGCGCGAATCGGCGATGGCGACGAGATAACGCAGTTGGGTCAATGTCATGGCTTCGATTTCCGGATGATGGGTGCAGGCAGGCGACGCGACATCACGCGCGCATGCAACAACACATCATGGGAAATCGAAACTGGGACATGACGGATTCGGGACGGACGGCTCGGCTGGTCGTGGGCGCGCCGCATCAGGGGCGCAGGATCGACAGTAGCGCATGCCGCGCGGTGCGTCCAGCAAAGGCAACGACGGCCTACATGCCATGCCGGCATATGCGCAGAAGCAGCGCTCACTTCCGTTGCCGAACATCGCTGCCTAGGGTCGAGGCTCCGCCTTTGCCTGCATGCCATGACCACCGCCCTGTTCCCGCTGTTCGCCGACCTGCGCGAGCGCGCCGTCCTCGTGGTCGGCGGCGGCGCGGTGGCCGCGCGCAAGATCGAGCGCCTGCTCGCCGCCGGCGCGAGGGTGCGCGTGCTCGCACCGGAGTTGCATCCGACCTTGCAGAAGCTGGCCGCGGCGAAGCAGATCGCCCATCGCAACGCGCCCTTCACGCCGGCATTGCTGGATGGCGCCTGGCTGGCGATCGCCGCCACCGACGATGCCGCGAGCAACCGCGCGGTGGCGCAGGCCGCGCGCGAACGCCATGTCCTCGTCAACGTGGTGGATGACGCGGAGCTGTCGAGCTTCCACCTGCCGGCGGTGGTCGAACGCGGCGCAGTGCAGGTGGCGATCTCCAGCGGTGGCGGCGCACCGATGCTGGCGCGGCGCCTGCGTGAGCGACTGGAGATTGCACTCGACGAATCGCTGGGCACGCTCGCCGAATTGCTGGCTCGCCAGCGCGCGCTCATCCGCGAGCGCATCCCGGATATTTCCCGGCGTCGGCGCTGGTTCGATCGCCTGCTCGATCGCATCGCCCCCGACCTGCGCCTGCGCGGCCGCGTGGAGGATGCCGAACGCGACCTGCTGGACGCCCTCGACGGGCTGCCGGCGAACGCCACGCGCGGCAGCGTGGCCTTGGTCGGTGCCGGCCCCGGCGATCCGGGCCTGCTCACCTTGCGCGCCCTGCGCCTGCTCAACGAGGCCGACGTGATCGTGCACGACCGCCTCGTCGGCGCAGGCGTGCTGGCGCTGGCGCGTCGCGACGCGCAGTTGCTCGATGTAGGCAAGCGCGTGGGCGATGCCGCCAACGCGCAGGATCGCATCCACGCCATCCTGCTCGAACACGTGCAGGCCGGCCGGCGCGTGGTGCGGCTCAAGGGCGGCGACCCCTTCGTGTTCGGCCGCGGCGGCGAGGAACTGCAGTTCCTGCACGCGCACGGCATCCCCTTCGAGGTGGTGCCGGGCATCACCGCCGCGCTGGCCTGCGCCGCGTATGCGGGCGTCCCTCTGACCCACCGCGAGCACGCGCAATCGCTGCGGCTGGTCACCGCGCATGCGAAGGGCTCGCAGGACACGCTGGACTGGCGCGCACTCGCCGCCGAACAGCAAACGCTGGCCGTGTACATGGGCGTGGCCGGGCTCGAACCCCTGCGCACCCGCCTGCTCGCCCACGGCCGCGCGGCGGACACACCCTTCGCCCTGATCGAAAATGGCGCGCGCCCCGAACAGCGCGTGGTGCTGGGCACCTTGGCCGACCTGCCCGAGCGCGCCCGCGCGGAAGCCGTGCGCTCGCCGGCGCTGCTGATCCTCGGCGAAGTGGCCGCGCTGGCCGCCGACCTGCACTGGTTCGGCGCGCTGCCGCTGCTCGCCCCTGTGCCAGAGCCCTTGTCCGACGTGGCTTGAGCGCTGGGCAGCACGAGCTGTGCCGTACGGGGTGGGATGGCTGCTGGCGACCGGTTAGAATGAGCAGTCCGCGGCGCACGCGTGCCGCATCCGCCATCACCGCAGCAGAATCCCGGCCTGCGGTCGGCTGCCTTTCAGGAACACCGCCCCATGAAGATACTCGTCGCCTACAAGCGCGTGGTGGACTTCAACGTCCGCATCCAGGTCAAGCCCGACGGTTCGGGCGTGGTCACCGATGGCGTCAAGCTCTCGCCCAATCCATTCGACGAGATCGCGCTGGAAGAAGCCCTGCGCCTGCGCGAGAAGGGTGTCGCCACCGAGGTGATCGTCGCCACCCTCGCCCCCGCCGACGCGCAGGCACACCTGCGCAACGGGCTGGCGATGGGCGCCAACCGCGCCATCCACGTCGTCACCGACGGCAAACCCGTCGCGCCGCTGACCGCGGCACGCACTTTGCTCAAATTGGTCGAACGCGAGCAGCCCGGGCTGGTGATCCTCGGCAAGCAGGCCATCGACGACGACGCCAACCAGACCGGGCAGATGCTCGCCACCCTGTGGGGCCGCCCGCAGGCGACTTTCGCCAGCAAGCTTGCAGTGGAAGGCGGCAAGGCGACGGTGGTGCGCGAGGTCGATGCCGGGCTGGAGACGCTGGAAGTGGATCTGCCGGCGGTGGTCACCACCGACCTGCGCCTGAACGAGCCGCGTTTCATCAAGCTGCCCGACATCATGAAGGCCAAGTCCAAGCCGCTGGAAACCATCGCCTTCGATACGCTCGGCGTGGCCGCCGGGCACGCTCTGGAAGCCGTCGCCTATGCCCCGCCGGCCAAGCGCCAGCGCGGGGTGATGGTGAAGACGGTGCCGGAATTGATCGACGCGCTGAAGGCGAAGGGATTGCTTTGACCGTCGTCCCCGCGAAGGCGGGAACCCATCCGTTTGCTGAGGGTCGTGGATTCCCGCCTTCGCGGGAATGACGACCCGGAGGAACAAATCATGTCCAAGGTCCTGATCGTCGCCGAGCATCTCGACGGCAAGCTCAACCCCGCCACCGCCAAGTGCGTGAGCGCCGCCAAGGCGTTGAATGCGGACAGCATCGACATCGCCGTGCTCGCCGCCGAACCGGCATCCATCGCCGCGCAGGCCGCGCAGATCGCCGGCGTGAGCCGCGTGCTCGCTGTCGCCAACGCCGCCAACGCACACGCGCTGGCGCAGGTGCTCGCACCGCAGGTCGCCAAGCTCGCTGCCAGCTACACGCATGTCTTCGGCCCCTCGACGACATTCGGCAAGGATCTGATGCCCTGCATCGCCGCGCTGCTCGGCGTCTCGCAGGTCAGCGACGTGATGAAGGCAGTGGACGCGCACACCTTCCAGCGCCCGATCTACGCCGGCAACGCCATCGTCACCGTGAAAGCGTCGGCGGCCGATCCGGTGGTCGCGACCATCCGCATCGCGTCGTGGCCGGCCTCTGCCAACGGCGGCAACGCGGCGGTGGAGAACGTGTCCGTCGATGCAGCCCTGCCCACGCACACCCGCTTCGTCGAGCTCAAGGCCGGCAAGTCCGACCGCCCCGACCTGCAAAGCGCCGCGCGGGTCGTATCCGGTGGCCGCGCCTTCGGCTCGGCGGAGAACTTTTCGATTTTGTATGCACTCGCCGACAAGCTCGGCGCCGGCGTGGGCGCCTCGCGCGCGGCGGTGGACGCCGGCTACGTGCCCAACGACATGCAGGTCGGCCAGACCGGCAAGATCATCGCCCCCGACCTGTACGTCGCCATCGGCATCTCTGGCGCGATCCAGCACCTGACCGGCATCAAGGACGCCGGCACCATCGTGGCGATCAACAAGGACGGCGATGCGCCGATCTTCGAGGTAGCGGACATCGGCCTCGTCGGCGACCTGTTCGCACTGGTGCCGGAGTTGACGGCGGCGCTTTGACGCTGACCAGCTTCGGAACTGCATTTCCCTTCTCCCTCCGGGAGAAGGTGCCCGAAGGACGGATGAGGGAAAGAACTCTCATTTAGGACGAACACTCCCTCATCCGGCGCTTCGCGCCACCTTCCCCCGGAGGGGAAGGAAAGCATGCTGACCAACAAGCGCACTACGCCACCGCGAACTCGCAGCCCGTCTTGGCGCGCAGTTCCTCGTCGGTCACGCCTTCGGATTTCTCGACCAGCACCAGCCCCTTCGGGGTCACGTCGAACACCGCCAGCTCGGTGATGATGCGGTTGACCACGCCCACGCCGGTGAGCGGCAGCGTGCATTCCCTGAGAATCTTGTGCTCGCCGTTCTTGGCGGTGTGCTCCATCAGCACGACGATGCGCTTGACCCCGGCGACCAGATCCATCGCCCCGCCCATGCCCTTGACCATCTTGCCGGGCACCATCCAGTTCGCCAGGTCGCCCTGGTCGGTGACCTGCATGCCGCCGAGCACGGCCAGGTCGATGTGGCCGCCACGGATCATCGCGAAGCTGTCGTGGCTGCCGAAATAACTAGCGCCCACGCGCGCGGTCACGGTCTGCTTGCCGGCATTGATCAGATCGGCATCCAGTTCGTCCTCGGTCGGGAACGGGCCGATGCCGAGCAGGCCGTTTTCCGATTGCAGCCACACGTCCATCCCCTCGGGGATGTAGTTGGCCACCATGGTCGGCAGGCCGATGCCGAGGTTGACGTAGGCGCCATCGGTGAGTTCGCGCGCGGCGCGCTGCGCCATTTGTTCGCGGGTCCAGGGCATATGATCCGTATCCTTCTTTTCAGGCCGACTTCGCGCTCAGGGTGCGCTGCTCGATGCGCTTTTCGGGATGGGCGTTGACCACGATGCGATCGACGTAGATGCCCGGCAGGTGCACGTGGTCGGGATCGATCCCGCCGAGCGCGACCAGCTCCTCCACCTCCACCACGCAGACCTTGCCGCACATCGCCACCGCCGGGTTGAAATTGCGCGCGGTCTTGCGGAACAGCAGGTTGCCGGACGGGTCGGCCTTCCACGCCTTCACCAGCGACACGTTGGCGCGCAGCGCGGTTTCCATCACGTAATGATGGCCATCGAACTCGCGCGTCTCCTTGCCCTGCGCGACGATGGTGCCGTAGCCGGTGCGGGTGTAGAACGCGGGGATGCCGGCGCCGCCGGCGCGCATGCGCTCGGCCAGCGTGCCCTGCGGGTTGAACTCCAGTTCGAGCTCGCCATTGAGGAACTGGCGCTCGAACTCCTTGTTCTCGCCGACGTAGGACGAAATCATTTTTCTGATCTGCCGCGTCGCCAGCAACTGGCCGAGGCCGAAGCCATCGACGCCGGCATTGTTGGAGATGGCGGTCAGACCCTTCACGCCCGAGTCGCGCAACGCGGCGATCAGCGCCTCGGGGATGCCGCACAGGCCGAAGCCGCCGACCGCGACGGTCTGGCCATCGGCGACGAGGCCGTGCAGGGCCTGATGGGCATCCGCAAACAGCTTGCTCTTGGCGGCGCTTCGGGGATGGTTGGAAGCGATGGACGAAGTCATGGATCGGTGGCCTCCTGCGAAGCGGCAACGATACCACGCCATGCTGAACCGACTCGATAACGCGAACGAGCAAGCGCTTGGAATCAGTCGGTACTTGCGCGTAAGTGCTGAAGTGCGGTCACTCCTTTCAACCGGCACGATAGTCCGGTTGCGTGCGCATCCAGTCGATGGTGCGCGCCAGACCATCACGCAACGAAAGCTTTGGCGACCAGCCCAACTCGCGCTGCGCGAGCGTGCTGTCGAGCGCGTTGGCGGGCACGTCGATGGCGCGTGCGGGAAAACGAGTGCATGCGATCGGATGGCCGAGCGCTTCCCCGATCGCTGCAAGCAACGCGTCCAGCCGCGTCGCCGTGCCCGATCCGATGTTGAACACGCTCTGCGATCCGTCATAGGCCAGCGCGCGGGCGAAGGCATCGGCCACGTCGGCCACGTGCAGGTAATCGCGCGCCACGCTGCCGTCGCCCCACAGCTCGACCGCCTCGCCGCGCAACGCATGATGCAGGAACACGCCGACCGCACCCTGCGCGGTGTCCGGCCGCTGGCGCTCGCCGTAAGGGTTGGCCACGCGCAGGACGATGCCGCGGACGCCATGCAGGCGCTGGTACATGCGCATGTATTTCTCGATCGCCAGCTTGACGATGGCGTAGGACACCAGCGGTTCGGTCGGATGCGATTCGTCGATCGGCAACGTCCGTGCCGGCCCGTAGACCGCCCCGCCGGAGGAAATGAACACGATCCGCCCCACCCGACGGCGCACCATCGCATCGAGCAGGCGCAAACTCGGCACGAGGTTGGTTTGCACATCGAACGCCGGGTCGTCGTTGGAGCTTTTCGGCAACGTGCTGGAAGCCAGATGAACGACCGCATCGACATCGTCGATGGCGGCCTCGACGTCGTGCGTGCTCATCAAGTCGCCAGCCACCCATTCGACCGCCTCGCCCGCCTCGAAGGAGCGCCAGGGCTGCACGCGCGGGCGTTCGAGGATGCGCAGCGCGTGGCCGTCGCGCAACAAACGTTCCACGATCGCCGAGCCGATGAAACCGCCGCCGCCGATGATTGCGTAGCGCATCCTTATCGCTCCAGGAAGAACCGTGTCCGCAGCATCAGGCGCATCAACGCGTCGCCCCGGGCACGTTCGTGAGCGCGCAACGCAGGCCTTGCGTCGCAGCCACGAACGGCAGCAACCGTTCGAGCGCATGCAGCAGCGAGCCATCATACGGCAGCGGTTCGGACGGATAGTCGTCCCAGCCCATCTTGAGATCGAACAGCGGCCGCAGGGCTGCGGTGCGCGCCCAGAACATGGTGCCGACCGGGAACGCGAAATGGCGCGGGAAGTCGCCCAGCCCCAGCCGCGCGCCCAGCGCCTGCGCGAACGGCAGGTTCGCGCCCCAGCCGACCACATTGGGATCGTCGGGGAACACCAATCCAAGCTCCTGCTCGGCGACCATGCGCGCGAGGATGGCATCGAGCATGCGCGCCTTGCCGCCGAGCAGGTTTTCCAGCAGGAAATCGAACCAGCACTCGCCTACGGCTGCATCGGCCAGATCGGCGGTCTTCTTGGTGTGGACATGGCCGATGACGTCGTAACCGGCCGTCAGCGGACTCGCGAACGCGGTGAGCAGCGGGCCGATGTCGCGGCCACGATTGGGTACCACGCGCACCTCCACCACCCGGCCCGGATAGCCTTGGAACGCCTGGCGCGCAGCCTGCGCGTCGGCATCCGCATGCACGCTGACGAACAGATCCGGGTGCAGGCGGTTGCCGCGCAGCCGCTGCACGATCGCCGGCAGCAAATCGACGTAATAGGCATGCACATGCAATGCCACGCGCAGCGATGCCGGCGCGGCCCCGGCACGGTTGGATGGTTCGATCACCGGCAGCCGCCACGGCCCCTCCGGCTGCCCGGCGGCGAGCCAGTCGGCGAGCGGATCGGCACCCGGCTCGGCCACCCCATGCCGCTGTGCCCATACGCCCGGATGAAAGCCGGGGAACAGCTTGCGCCGCGCCACCCCGGCAGCCCACGGGCGCACGTATTCGCAGCGCAGGATGTTCTCGATGGGCTGGCCACGCACGGGCTCGCGGCGGAAGAAATCCAGCCGCGCCACGTCCGCCGCGGCGATCGCAGCGACGGCATGTCGCTCGTGCGCCATCTGCGCGGCGGCCTCGCCGGCCAGATCGCGCAAGCGTTCGACATACACGTCCATCGAAAAATCACGCGCGGCCAGCTCGCGCAGGTGCGCGCCGATGGCACGCCGCCGCTGCGGCGCGCCGGCCAGCGCCAGCATCTTCGTCGCCATCTGCGCGGTATCGAGGTAGCCGCACACGCAATCCTCGCCCAGCCCGGCCTGCACCAGCACGTCGGCGATCCCGGTGGCGCGCTCGAAGCACAGCACCGGCAAACCGTGCGCCATCGCGTCGATGGCCACGTTGGGCAGCGGATCGAGCCGCGAGCTGACCAGCAGCAGGTCGGCCGTCCGGTAGGCCGTCTCGATGTGCGCGGTTTCGCCGATGAAGATCAGCTTGCCGTCCAGCCCGGAGCGCCGCACCTGATCTTCCAGATACGCCGAATAACCCAAGTCGTGCTCGGGATCGTAACCGTGGCCGATCCACGCGAAGCGGCAACGTTCGCCACCGGGCAAGGCCAGCGCCTGCGCGGCGCACTGGACGAACAAGTCCACCCCCTTGCGCTGCTGCACGGAGCCGATACCGAGCACCAACACGGTGTCGCCACGCCAACCTTCCGGCCGCAGACGGCCGGCCAGCCACGCTTCCTCGGCACGGCGCGCATCCGCATCGATCTGTTCGGCGGTGAGCGTGCAACGGCCTTGCGGCAACACGCGCAGATCGGCGTCGGCAAACTCCGGGAACGCCTCCAGCGCGGCATCGCGTGTCAGCGTGGTGGAAAACACCGTGCGCGTGGCCCACCACACCGCATCGGGGAAGGCGTGGCGTGGCCGCGTGTAGGCGGCGAATTCGTGGATCAGGCAAATCGTGGGCACGCCGCGCGCGGCCAGCAGCGGCAACACCGCGCGCGATTCGATGCTGTTGACGATGGCGAAAGCCAGGCGCTGGCCGGCACCGAGCGTATCCAGCGCGGCCACCATGCGCGCGGCATCGCCGCCGTAGGCCAGCGGATCGAGCACGACGGTGGCATGGCGCGCGAACGCCTCCATCAAGTTGCCGCCGCGCAGCGGCAGGCAGACCACGTTGTAGTGCTCGCGCAAACCGGCGATCAGATTCAGGCTCAACACCGGCGCACCGGTGCGTGAGGCATCGTGGCTGACCACCAGCACCGTCTGCAGGTTCGGCTCGAAACCGGCGGCACTCTCAATGGCCATGTGCGGCGGGCGCATCGGCAGCCGGCCCTCGGCCTTGCCGTGTTCGAGATAGTGCTGGTAGGGATCCAGCCCGGCAGCGCGCACATCCGGGTATTCGGCGAGGTAGAAGGCCGGGTCGAAGCCCGGCATGGCCGGCGTCGGAGTGCGTTTGCGCGACCCGGGGGCATGGGCACGCCGATGCTGCCGGGCCGCATTGAAGGCACGCAGCGGCGCGGTGAGTTTCCACGAGCGCGATTGCTCCATGATGCGGCAGGTTTCCTCGACCTGCGCCAGCGTGCGTGCGAGCAGTTCCGCCTGACCCGTCTTCGCTGCCAGTTGGCGATCGAAGTCGGCCAGCTTGCGCAGCAATGCGTCGATGCGCACACGATCATCGGCTTGCGCTGTCTCCATTTCTGCAATGCGTGCATCGCGCTGCGCGCAGGCTTGCATTCGCGTGTCGCGCTCGCGTTCGGCCGCGAGCAGTTCGACGCGCCAGGCCTGCGCGGCCTGCTCGTGTTCATGCAAGGACGCCGCGAGGCTGGCCATGCGTGCATGCACTGCATCAGCATCGCCACGTGCAGATTCGATCTGTTCGCCGAGGCTGGCGATCCGCAGCTCGCGCGCGGCGATGTCGGCGCTGGCAAGGGCGAGCAATTCGACCGGATCGGCGGATGGTGCAGGCAGGGCGGCGATGGCATGAAAGCAGGCCGCGTCGTCGCCCGCATCCATCACGGCCTTGATCTGCGCGAATGCGGCAGGCAGCGACGCCGATTCCGGTTCCGTTCCGGCATGAGGATCGCGCGGTTGCAGGAAAGCCTCGATGCCTGCCTGCGCCGCACCCATCCCGATCGGCCAGTCGATGCCAAGACCCTGCGCGATGTGCGCCGCCACACCGCGCCAGTCATGGTGCAAGGCATCGAAACGCACCAGCACGCGCGCCCGTCCGCGGCTGGCGCGCTCGGCGGCCATCACATGCCGTTGCCACATCCGCATGGCAACGCCAGGCGCCATGCCGTCGCGCCGTTGCAGGGAATCGGCGACGTCGCGCGGATCGCGCAGCGGCACGATCACGCCCACCGCGATGCCGCGCGCATCCAGAGCGTGCAACCACAACGGCGCCAGCAGGCACAGGCGCGGATCTTTCACCACACTCAGCGCATGGTTCACCAGTTCGTCTGCGATGAAGGCGTCGATGCGTGCGCGCGCCGTCTGCGTGGCTGGATGATCGAGCCAACCCTCCGGCAAGTCGCGCAGGTCGTCCCAGCGCCGCCCCAGGGCGGCGAGCAAATCCTCGTGGATGGCGATGACGCGTCGGCTTTCCCAATGCCCGGACGGGTTGCTGCGATTGCCGCCGAGCAAATCATCGGGCAAGGCGGCACCCAGCAGGTTCAGCACCCGCGTCAACGCGGAGGTGCCGCTGCGGTGCATGCCCAGCACCAGCAGGACGTGCGGGCGCTCAGCCATGCAAGTGCACCTGCGGGCGCACATCGAAATCGACCAACCCGGTCGCCAGCCGCCCGGGATCGGGGCGCACGCGGATCATCAGCACATCGACTTCGCGGGCCACGAATTGCTCGGCCTCGCCCACCAAGCCGACCAACCCGGCATTGAAGAAATAAGTGCCCGGTGCGAGCAGGCAGCGGAAACCGAAACGCACCTGCACGCGCGCGCCGGCATCCACCAGCGGCAAACCTTCACCGTAGGGTGCGCTGGCAGCACCACCGAGTTCCACGCCGGTCACGGTCTTGATCATCATCCCGCAACGGATGCCGGCCAGCGTGCGCTCGAAATCCACTTCGTAGCGATACACGTAGTCGCGCCCCGGCGCGAGCACGTTGACCGCGCGGCCGTCGGGCGTTTCCACATGCGGCTGGCCGATGCGCGCGCCCAGGTGCGGATAGGTCACACCCTGCCCGCGCGGCAGGCCCGGATCGAACCAGTCGTCGCGATCGATGGCGTCGGCTTCGAGCGCTTCGCCGATCTCTCCGACCGTGCTTGCGAGCTGTGCATCGGCACGCGGTGTGCCCGCCGTGGAGACAACCGCGGCGGGTTCCGCAGACGCTTCTGCCAAAGCACGTGGCGGATGGGCGACGATCCACGCGCGCACCGCATCCAGTGTGCCGGTCGGCGCGTACAGCAGCTTCTGGTAGCGCGCGAGCACATCGCGGGTGTGGCCCAGCGCCAGCAGCCGGCCCTGATCGAGCAGCATCGCGCGGTCGCAGGATTCGGCCACCGTGGCCGCCGAATGCGACACGAACAGGATGGTCGCGCCGCCCTCGCGAATCCTGCGGATGCGCGCGAAGCACTTGCGCTGGAAGGCTTCGTCGCCGACCGACAGCGCCTCGTCCACCACCAGGATGTCCGGCTCGACGTGGATCGCCACCGCGAACGCCAGCCGCATGTACATGCCGCTGGAATAGGTCTTGACCGGCTGCTCAACGTGCGCGCCGATGTCGGCGAAGGCGAGGACGGCGTCCATGCGTGCGTCGATCTGGTTCGGCGTGAGCCCGAGGATGCCGGCGTTGAGCACCACGTTCTCGCGACCGCTGAACTCGGGGTTGAAGCCCGCACCCAGCTCCAGCAGCGCGGCGATGCGGCCGTTGACGCTCACGCTGCCGGTGGTCGGCGCCAGCGTGCCGCAGACGATCTGCAGCAAGGTCGATTTGCCGGCACCGTTGCGGCCGACGATGCCGACCTGCTCGCCGCGACCGATGTCGCAAGAGATTTCCTGCAACGCCCAGTATTCGGCGAAATGCCGTCGTGCCGGTCGGCGCAGCACGCGCGCCAGCGAGGGCGCGAAGAACTGGCGCAGGCGATCGCCCGGGCGTGCATACACCGGGTAGCACTTGCCCAAGCCCTCGATGCGGATCGCCGATCCGTTGCCGGCCGGATCACAGGACATCGGCGAAGCCGTCGCGGGTTTTCTGGAACCACCACCAGCCCAGCCACGCCAGCAGCAGGCTGCCGAGCCAGCACAGCATGAGCACACCCCAGTGCGGCTGGCGACCGAACACCAGCACGTCACGCACCGCCTCGACCAGAAAGCTCATGGGGTTGGCCGCCATCAGGTCGCGATACGGTTCGGGAATGGCGTCGAGCGGATAGAAGATCGTCGAGAGGAACAACAGCAAGGTGACGCCGATCGCCGTCACCTGGCCGATGTCGCGCGCATACACGCCCAGCGAGGCGAGCACCCACATCAGGCCCAGCGTGCCCATCAGCAAGGGCGCGAGCGCCAGCGGCAGCAACAGCACCGTCCACGGCAAGCCGTGCAGCACGAACACCGCCAGCACCGCCCATGCCAGCAACGCCACCAGCATGTGAAACAACGCCGCCAGCAGGGCGACGACCGGCAGCACCTCCAGCGGAAACACCACGCGCTTGACGTAGTTGACGTTGCCCAGGATCAGGGTGGGCGCGCGGGTGAAGCCTTCGGCGAACAGGTTGAACACCAGCAGGCCGGCGAACAGGATCACCGCGAAGGACAGTCGGTTGCCGACGACCGCCGAGGCGCTCCAATGCGAGCGGAACACCACCGAGAAGACGAAGGTGTACACCGCCAGCATCAGCAGCGGATTGACCAGTGACCACGCCAGCCCGAGGAAGGAACCACGGTAGCGACCGAGCACGTCGCGGCGGGCCAGTTGCCAGATCAGGCGGCGATGCTGGACGAGCGCGCGCGCCATGCCCCACGGCGAGGCGTCGTGGACGGGCGTGGCTGCATGCGCGCGACCGGCAGCGGCGTTCATCGGTTGGCGTGCAAGAACGCTGGATCCGGTCGCACGCTGCCAGCACAGCCCGCCTTGGCCCCTTTCCCCGCTCGCGTGTGAAAGCCGGGATGGGAGAAGTTCATTCCGCACGCCAGCCCCCACCCCAACCCTCCCCCGCAAGCGGGGGAGGGTGTGGAATGACAGGATCTTGCATCCTCGACGGTGTTGGCAGTCACCATGATCGTTATTGATTCGGCCCTCAAATAGCCTGATACGCAAGCGTTCAACTTCTTTGCCCCTATCGCATCAGACCACAAAAACCACGCAAGACTCCTACTATTTTTATGGGCGCGATCTATAGCGACGACTGCAGCGCTCAGGCTTGCACGCGCAGGGCGTGGTCGAGCTCGGCGCGCAGGTCGTCCACGTCCTCCACGCCCACCGACAGGCGCACGAGGTTGTCGTGGATGCCAAGCTGCGCGCGGCGCTCGGCGGGGATCGATGCGTGGGTCATGATCGCCGGGTGGTTGATCAGGCTCTCCACGCCGCCCAGCGATTCGGCCAGACCGAACAGCTTGCAGCGCTCCATCATCCGCCGCGTCGCCGGCAGGCCGCCGCGCACGTACACCGAGATCAGCCCGCCGAAGCCGTGCATCTGCCGGCTCGCCAGTGCGTGCTGCGGATGCGAGGGCAGGCCCGGGTAGATCACCTGCTCGACCTGCGGATGCGTCTGTAGCCACTGCGCCAGCGCCAGCGCATTGGCGCAGTGCGCGCGCATGCGCAGGTGCAGCGTTTTCACCCCGCGCAGCACGAGGAAGCTGTCGAACGGGCCTTGCACCGCGCCGACCGCGTTTTGCAGGAAGGCCAGTTGCTCGGCGATCTCCGGGTGGTCGCCGACGATGGCCACGCCGCCGACCATGTCCGAATGGCCGTTGAGGTATTTGGTCGCCGAGTGCATCACGATCGCCGCGCCATGCTCGAGCGGGCGTTGCAGGATCGGCGAGGCGAAGGTGTTGTCCACCACCAGCAACAGCCCGTGCGCCTTGGCGAACGCACCCAGCGCGGACAGATCGACCACCTTGAGCAGCGGATTGGTCGGCGTCTCGGCCCAGATCATCTTCGTGTTCGGGCGGATCGCCGCGGCCAGCGCGGCCGGATCGGTGAGATCCACGAAGCTGAACTCCAGCCCCGCCGAGCGTTTGCGTACGCGTTCGAACAAGCGGTAGGTGCCGCCATAGACATCGTCCATGCACACCACGTGGCTGTCGGCATCGAGCAGTTCGAGGATGGTCGAAGTCGCCGCCAGCCCGGAGGCGAAGGCGAAGCCGCGGGTGCCGCCTTCCAGATCGGCCACGCAACGTTCCCACGCGAAGCGCGTGGGGTTGTGCGAGCGCGAGTACTCGTAGCCCTGGTGCACGCCGGGGCTTTGCTGCACGTAGGTGGAGGTGGCGTAGATCGGGGTCATGATCGCGCCGGTGGAGGGGTCGGGGTGCTGGCCGGCGTGGATGGCGCGGGTGCCGAGGCCAGGAGTCGCGTTATGGCTGGTCATCGTCGTGATATCCGGAATGGAAAGAGCAAGCAGTTGTTTGACGCTGGATGGCATTCATGGCTCAGTCGATTCCAAGATGCCTGAGGATATGTCGCGCGAGGATGTCCTCGATTTCGCGATGGCGTGGCAACGGTTGCTTCTGCCCGATCCTCGGGTTGAGATAGATGTCATGGCGACCACCGTGGCTGAGCAGGATGCAGCCAGCAGCCAGCGGCCAACAGCCGGCGCGCCAACTCGTCGCGCTTCACAAGGCGATGTCCTTGACGTGATAGGTGGCGGGCACGTCTTCCAGCAGCAATTCACGGTAGGCATCGCGCAGGTTCTCCTCGAGTTCCTCGAGGGTTTCGCCCTGCGACATGATCTCTGGATGGTCGATGAACTTGCCGAGCCAGTGCTGCTCGCCCTGCCAGTAAACGATGCGCAATTGCGGCGTCATGGCCACACCCTCGTCGTGGATTTTCACTGCACCCGCCGCCGCAGGTAGTTCAGCAGGTCGATGCGCGTGATCAGGCCGAGGAAGGTCTCGCCATCCTTGATGATCGCCACCTGGCCGCGATCGAACACCGGCAGCAGGGCCTCGATCGGCGAGCGCACGTCGAGCACGTCGAGCTTGGTCACCATCGCCGTGGCCACCGGGTCGCGGAAGCGCGCCTCGTCGCCGTACACGTGCAGCAGCACGTCGGACTCGTCGACGATGCCGACCAGCCGCTCGCCTTCCATCACCGGCAACTGCGAGATCTCGTAGAGCTTCATGCGCTGGTAGGCGGTGACCAGCAGGTCGCCCGGGCCGATCACCACGGTGTCGCGCTGCGCATACGGGCGCAGGATCAGGTCGCGCAGGTCGCCGTGCGGCTGGCGCTCGAGGAAACCGTTGTCGAGCATCCAGTAGTCGTTGTACATCTTCGACAGGTACTTGTTGCCGGTGTCGGGCACCAGCACCACCACCCGCTTCGGGCTGGTCTGCTCGCGGCAGTACTTCAGCGCGGCCGCCAGCAGGGTGCCGCTGGTGGAACCGCCGAGCACACCTTCCTTCGCCAGCAGTTCGCGACCGGCGAGGAAACTCTCCTTGTCGGTGATCGCGTAGGCCTTCTTCACCCGCGTGAAATCGGAAATCGACGGCAGGAAATCCTCGCCGATGCCCTCCACCATCCACGTCCCCGACTTCTCGCTCAGCGTGCCCTCGTTGATGTACTGGGTGAGGATCGAGCCGACCGGATCGGCGAGGATCAATTCGACCTGCGGCGCGGTTTGCGCGAAATAACGCGACAACCCGGTCATGGTGCCCGAGCTGCCGCAGCCGAACACGATGGCATCCATCCTGCCGTCCATCTGCTCCCAGATCTCCGGGCCGGTGGTGGTCTCGTGCGTGCGCGGGTTGTCGGGGTTGCCGAACTGGTTGATGAAGTACGCGCCGGGCGTGTCGCGGGCCAGCTTCGCGGCCAGATCCTGGTAGTACTCCGGGTGACCCTTGGCCACGTCCGAACGGGTGAGCACCACTTCGGCGCCCATCGCCTTGAGGTTGAAGATCTTTTCGCGGCTCATCTTGTCGGGCACCACGAGGATCAGCCGGTAGCCCTTCTGCTGCGCCACCAGCGCAAGACCTATCCCGGTGTTGCCGGCGGTGCCCTCGACGAGGGTGTCGCCGGGCTTGATCTTTCCCGCCTGCTCGGCGGCCTCGATCATCGACAGGCCGATGCGATCCTTGATCGAACCGCCGGGGTTGGCCGCTTCGAGCTTGAGGAACACCTCGCAGCAGCCCGCGTCGAGACGACGCGCGCGGATCATCGGGGTGCGCCCGATCAGGTCGAGGACGCTGTCGTGTACCGGCATGAGGGGTTGCCTGCATCGGCCGTCGCGGCCGGAATGCGGATTCTAGCAGGCGGTATCCGCGTGCCGGCCGGATGACGCGTGGCTGCACGGGATTCGGGATTCGGACCGAACCGTAGCCGTTTGATGTTCGGAAACGAAAACGGGCGATGGCAGCCGACGAGGAAGGCCGCCACCGCCCGTTGTGTCGAGGGTGCTCCGGTCAGTGCAGCGGCCGGTTTTCAAACAGGTGCGTCAGGCGATCCTTCGCGTGGAGCTTTTCGCGTTTCATCTGCGCGAGCGTGGTGTCGTCCATCGGCAACACGCCCAGTTCGGCATCCATGACCCGCTTGTCCAGTTCGCGGTGTCGATGGTAGAGCTGGCGGAATTCGATGTTGGACTTGAGCAGCGCATCCAGCTCGTCACGCGATTGGCTTTCAAACATGGCGCTTGACCTCCTCTGCGGAAAATCCTCGGGCCCGGAAATGCGAACGCCCCGCTCGGCGATGCGAGCGAGGCGTTGGCTGATGCGAATCACGATCTCGATGAAATGCCAGCAGTCCGACACCGCCATCACGGAGCGGCAGGCTCCAGATGACGCGATGCTCCGGAAAATCGACGGCACTCATGGGCGCGATCCGATCCTCCATGCATCCGGGGAGTGCATGGAAGAGTGAAGCTACTCCTGCCTATTCCGGGCTGCAAGTGCCAGTGCAAACCATTGAATCGACAGGTATTCTTGCCAATCGCCCCGAACGCCGCGCGGGTTCTCCGGGAGGGCGCTGCCGGGGCGGCTTCGCCGCCCGTCACGGCCCGCTGGCAGGCCGCACGGCGATCACCACGACACGGTTGTTGCGCGCCCGCCCGGCCGCGGTGGCGTTGGTCGCCACCGGCTGCACGGCACCCAGGCCGACGGCTTGAATGCGGGTGGCCGGAACACCTGCGGCGCGCAGGTAATTCTTGATCGTCTCGGCACGTTGCTGCGACAGCGCGAGGCTCTTCTGCGGCCCGGCGGCATTGTCGGTATGCGCCTCGATGCGGATCGTCGCACCGGCGTCTTGCGCGCGCACGAAGTCGGTCAGCTTCTGGATGCGCGCCTTGCCTTCCTTGTCCATGCGCAACGTCGCGCGCCCCGGATGGAACAGCGCACCGGCCAGGCTCATCGACGGCCCGCGCGGATCGGCCGACCCGGATGGCGCTGGCGCGGTCGCGGGCGCAGCCACGCCAGCGGCCGCGGCCTGCAAGGCGGCCTCCTGCTGGGCCAGCGCGGCAGCCTTGGCCTTGGCCTCGGCCAGCGCCTGCGCCTGATCGGAGGCATCGGTGGCCAGGCTCGCATCCTGATTCTGCCGCGCCTGCTGGTCGGCCGCCGCGCGCTGGGCTTCCTCGTCGCGCGCCTTGTTCTGCATGCGCATGCGCTCGACTTCCATGCGCGCGCGGTCGGCATCGCGACGGCTGGCCTCGAGCAGGATGCGATCGTGTTCGCGGTCGAGTTGCTCGATGCGCGCCTGCGCCTGATCGGCCTGCGCGGCGAAGCGCGCCGCCTGCAGCCGGCGCTCGGCGATGTACAGCGCCGGCTTGCGCGCGTCCGAATGCGGCGTGGTCTGCGCGAGCGCGGCCAGCGCCTGATGCGCCTTGAGCCGATCCACGCCGCCGAGGTTGCCCAGCGCCGGGTCGGCATCCAACTGCGCCAGTTGCGTGCTCAGACGTTGCAGGTCGGGATCCTTGGGCGGCGGCGCGGCCCATGCCGTGGAACCGCAGGCAACGGCGAGCGCGAGCGCGCCTGCAACGGCGAGAAGTCGGCTCATGGCTGTGCCTCCTGATCGAGCAGACGCCGGCGCAGATCCTCGTTCTCCTGCGTCTTCGAAGCCACCTGCGCCTGCGCCGACAAGGCGCGGCCCTTGGCGCGGGCGAGGTCGGCGTCGGCCTGCGCGGCGGCAATCAGCGGCCGCGCGCGGTCGTAGTCTTCCCGCGTCATCGCCGCCTGCGCGTCGGCCAGCTCGGCGCGCGCCGCCTCCAGCTCACCGGGCGCGTACTGCGCCGCGGCCGGCCCGGCGCCGGCGAGGGCGGCCTGCGCGGAGGCGAACTCCTGATTCGGCGGGGGCAGGCTGGCGCACCCGCCCAACAGGGCGAGCACGGAAGCCACGACAAGGGTACGATGGATTTTTCGCCGCGATGGTGTCATAAGAAATCCACGGGGACGGCTGCTGCCGTATTGTGGGAACCCGAAGGCGCGCTTGCAACGTCGGATCGTAATCCTCTCAACGGGAAAGCACACGATGGACATCGAATACTTCCTGAAGCTGATGGCCGAGAAAAACGCATCGGACCTGTTCCTCACCACCGGCGCTCCGGTGAACATGAAGGTCGAGGGAAAACTCTATGCGCTGGGCAACACCGGCCTGCCGCCGGGGCTGGTGAAGAAGATCGCCTATTCGCTGATGGACGAGACCCAGGTGGCGATCTTCGAGCGCGACCTGGAAATGAACATGGCGATCTCGGTCAGCGAGGCCGGGCGCTTCCGCGTCAACGTGTTCAAGCAGCGCGGCGAGCTGGGCATGGTGATCCGCGCGATCAAGTCGGAGATTCCCAGCGTCGAGGATCTCAAGCTGCCCTCGATCCTCAAGGACATCGTGATGGAGCCGCGCGGGCTGGTGCTGCTGGTCGGCTCCACCGGCTCGGGCAAGTCCACCACGCTGGCGGCGATGATCGACCACCGCAACAGCAACATGAGCGGCCACATCCTCACCATCGAGGATCCGATCGAGTTCCTGCACCGGCACAAGAAATCCATCGTCAACCAGCGCGAGGTCGGGCTGGACACCCACGCCTTCCACAACGCGCTCAAGAACGCGATGCGCGAGGCGCCCGACCTGATCCTGATCGGCGAGATCCTCGACGCCACCACGATGGAGGCGGCGATCGCCTTCGCCGAGACCGGCCACCTGTGCCTGGCCACCCTGCACTCCAACAACGCCGACCAGACGCTGGAGCGCATCCTCAACTTCTTCCCCGAATCGGCGCACAAGAACATCCTGATGAACCTCGCGCTGAACCTGAAGGCGGTGATCAGCCAGCGCCTGGTGATCGGCATGGACGGTCGGCGCATTCCGGCCAGCGAAGTGCTGATCAATACCCCGATGATCCGCGACCTGATCCGCCGCGGCGAAGTGCACGAGATCAAGCAGGCGATGGAAGAATCCTTGCAGGAAGGCATGCACAGCTTCGACCAGTCGCTGTACCGGCTGTACAAGGACGGCAAGGCCGAACTGGAAGAGGTGCTGCGCAAGGCCGATTCGCGCGACGGTCTGGCCTTGAAGATCCGTCTGTCCGAGGGTGCCGAAGGCGAGCACGACCCGTATGCCGACGTGTTCGCGCCGACCACGCCCAGCGTCACCCAAGGCGACGGCTACTGACGGTCGCGGAGCCCGACCGCGGTTCGATGCGTGCCTGAGCGCCTGCGGAGCCTTCAGCCGGCCGGCGTGGGCGCGTCCGGCTGGCGTTCCGGGCGCGCGGCGTCGAACGCGGGCAGCTTCATGCAGGCGTCGTGGATGCGGCGGATGGTCGGGTAGGCGTCGAGTGCAACCGCGAAGCGGCGCGCGTTGAACACCTGCGGGATCAGGCAGCAATCGGCCAGGCCCGGCTGCTCGCCGTCGCAGAACGTGCCGGTGGACAGGTGCTCGGAGAGCATGTTCTCCACCGCGTGAAAACCTTCGCGGATCCAGTGGCGCACCCACTCCTCGCGCTCGGGCGGCGGCACGTTCCACTCGTGCTCGAAGTATTTCATCACCCGCAGGTTGTTCAGCGGATGGATGTCGCAGGCGATCGCCTGCGCCAATGCGCGGGCGCGCACGCGGTCGCGCGCGGTGGCCGGCAGCAGCGGCGGATCGGGCCAGGTCTCGTCGATGTACTCGATGATCGCCATCGACTGCCGCAGGATGCGGTGGCCGTGCATGAACGCCGGCACCAGCGCCTGCGGCTGGATCGCGCGGTATTCCAGCGCGTGCTGCTGGCCGCCGCCCTCCAGCAGGTGCACCGGCACGATCTCGTGGGGCAAGCCCTTGAGGTTGAGCGCGATGCGCACGCGGTAGGCCGCGCTGGAGCGCCAGTAGCTGTACAGGCGCAACTTCTCGTGTGGATGGGCCATCGGCAACCTCTCGCGCAGCCTGCGCGGTGCGCCAAGGCTAGCCTGAGCGGGCCGTCTTGGAAAGCGCCGCGCGACCAACGCGGCTGCCACCCGATGCGCGGCCGCTCCGGCGGCCGGGACGCAGGTTCAGCCGGCCTTGCGCATCGCCTGTTCGATGGCCCCGAACACGCTGTGCCCTTCGCGATCGAGCATCTCGATCCGCACCGTATCGCCGAAGGCCATGAAGGGAGTTTTCGGCGCGCCGGATTCCAGCGTTTCCACCGTGCGCCGCTCGGCAAAACACGATGCGCCCAGTGAGGTGTCCTGGTTGGCCACGGTGCCCGAGCCGACGACGGTGCCGGCCGACAGAGGCCGCGTCTTCGCCGCGTGCGCGACCAGTTGCGCGAAATCGAACTGCATGTCCACGCCCGCCTCGGGCGCGCCGAACCACTGCCCGTTGACGTGGGTGAGCATGGCCAGATGTACCTTGTGATCCTTCCACGCATCGCCCAGTTCGTCGGGCGTCACAAATACTGGCGACAGCGCCGAGCGCGGCTTGGATTGCAGGAAGCCGAAGCCCTTGGCCAGTTCCGGCGGGATCAGATTGCGCAGGCTGACATCGTTGACCAGGCCGATGAGCTGGATGTGCGCGGCGGCCTGCGCCGGCGTCACCGCCATCGGCACGTCGTCGGTGACGACCACCACCTCGGCCTCCAGGTCGATGCCGTAGGCCGCATCGGGCACCAGCACCGGATCGCGCGGGCCGAGGAAGCCGGCGCTGACCGCCTGATACATCAGCGGGTCGGTGTAGAACGTCGCCGGCACTTCGGCCCCGCGCGCGCGGCGCACGCGCTCGACGTGCGGCAGGTAGGCGCTGCCATCGACGAACTCGTAGGCGCGCGGCAGCGGTGCGGCCAGCGCGGCCATGTCCACGTCGAAGGCACCTTCGACGGTGCCCGCGTTCAAGCGTTCGGACAACGCGTTGAGACGCGGCGCGAGGTTCGACCAGTCCTCCAGCGCGCGTTGCAGGGTGTCGGCGATGCCGGTCGCGCGCACCGCGCGCGCGAGGTCGCGCGACACCACGATCAGGGTGCCGTCGCGGCCGCCTGCCTTCAGAGAGCCGAGCTTCATCGGTGGAATGTGTCCTTGGGATCGATTGTGGGATTGTACGTCGCCGCGCGGCGTTCGCAGCGGCGCGAAGGCATCGGCGACGCACGCCGGCCCAGCAACGAAAAACCCGCCGGAAGGCGGGTTTGACGCGTTCCGTCGTGTCGACCGGATCCGAGTGTGGCAGCCCCGGATGGATTCGAACCACCGAATGCCTGAGTCAGAGTCAGGTGCCTTACCGCTTGGCGACGGGGCTGTAGATCTATCGTAATGCCGGCAGGACGAGTTTTTCCTTTGAAAGTCCGCACATGGATGTGCGGGCTTCTCCGAGGGACTCGGATTACCGCTTGGAGAACTGGGTGGCGCGACGGGCCTTGTGCAGGCCGACCTTCTTGCGCTCGACCTCGCGGGCGTCGCGGGTCACGAAGCCGGCCTTGCGCAGGTCGGACTTCAGCGTTTCGTCGTATTCCACCAGCGCACGGGCGATGCCGAGGCGGATGGCGCCGGCCTGACCGGTACCGCCGCCGCCGGCAACCGTGACCTGCACGTCGAAGGTCTCGGTGTGGCGGGTCAGCTCGAGCGGCTGGCGCACGATCATGCGCGCGGTCTCGCGGCCGAAATACTCGTCGAGCGGGCGCTCGTTGACGGTGATCTTGCCGCTGCCGCCGCTGCGCAGGAACACGCGGGCGGTGGAGGACTTGCGACGGCCGGTGCCGTAGTTCGGTTGCGTTGCCATGTATCGCTTCTCGAATGAATTCCGCACGTCCGGGTGCGGGGCCTTGCGCCCGAAGGCGCGCGATTTTACAGATCCAGCGCCTGCGGCTGCTGGGCTTCGTGCGGGTGCTCGCTGCCCTTGTACACCTTGAGCTTGCGGAACATCGCGCGGCCGAGCGGGTTTTTCGGCAGCATGCCCTTCACGCCGATCTCGATGGCGCGTTCGGGCTTGCGCGCGAGCATCTGCCCGAGCGACTCGGACTTCATGTTGCCGATGTGCCCGGTGAAGCGGTGGTACATCTTGTCGTCGAGCTTCTTGCCGGTGACGGCGATCTTCTCGGCGTTGACGACCACGAGGTAGTCGCCGGTATCCACATGCGGGGTGAACTCGGGCTTGTGCTTGCCGCGCAGGCGCGTGGCGAGCTCGGAACACAGGCGGCCGAGGGTCTTGCCCGAGGCGTCCACCAGATACCAGTCGCGCTTGACGGTTTCCGGCTTGGCGCTGAACGTCTTCATGACAGCTCCAACGAATCGAGAATGAGGGATGCAAAGAGGCGGAATGATAGCTGGGTTCGCGGCAGATCGCAAGCAGCGACATCTTCCAACGGTACATGAGCCTGGACGAGCCCGGTCTTCGTCCTCCGGGGGCCGGCTGCAAGCGCCGCCGTGCCGGCAATGCGAGAATCCATGCCCGCTTTCCCCGCGATGGCCACCTGCTCCGCCCAAATCCATTTCACCATGACCGCATCCCGCCGCCACAGCCGCCTCGACCGCCTGCTGATCGAGGCCGAACACGCGCTCGCCACCAGCTTCATCGCCCAGCCCGCGGCGCGGCGCGCCAATCCTGCCGCCTCGACACCCGATGGCGCGCTGGAGGACGCCCAGCGCCGGCACGCGGCCGGGCTGATGCGCGTCAACCACGTCGGCGAGGTGTGCGCGCAGGCGCTGTATTTCGGGCAGGCCGCGGTGGCCAGCGACGCCGCGACGCGCACGCAGTTGCTGGAGGCCGCCGCCGAGGAAACCGATCATCTCGCATGGTGCGGCCAGCGCCTGCGCGAACTCGACAGCCGCCCGAGCCTGCTCAATCCGCTGTGGTACGCCGGCAGCTACGCCATCGGCCTGGCCGCCGGCCTGCGCGGCGACGGCTGGAACCTGGGCTTCGTGGTGGAAACCGAGCGGCAAGTCGAAGCGCATCTCGACCAGCACCTGCATGCCCTGCCCGGGACCGACGCGCGCAGCCGTGCCATCGTGCAGGCGATGAAGGCCGACGAGGCCCGGCATGCCGACCACGCGCAAGCCGCCGGCGCGCGGATCTTGCCGGCACCGATCCAACGCGCGATGCGCGTGGCCAGCGGCTTGATGAAGGCGGTGGCGTATCGGGTGTGAGGCGGGGGCGCGGGAAGCGGGAAGCGGGAAGCGGGAAGCGGGGAGCGGGGAGCGGGGAGCGGGGAGCGGGGAGCGGGGAGCGGGGAGCGGGGAGCGGGGAGCGGGGAGCGGGGAGCGGGAAAAGCATCGCGGGTGCAGCATTATTTTCAAGCTTTGATTTGGATGCCGCGCCCATGAAAAAGCCGGCACGAGGCCGGCTGCTTCACGTGTCACGATATCCCAAGCGCTTCACCCGTTCCGAGTACCCTCACAAACGCTCCATCCCAACCTTCCCACGCCAGTGGGGGAAATGCCGTTTCCTTCCCCCTCCGGGGGAAGGTGCCCGCAGGGCGGATGAGGGCAGAACCATCAGGCGCCGTTGCAGCAGATCTTGGCGACGGGCAGTGCGTGCCCTCATCCGGCGCTTCGCGCCACCTTCCCCCGGAGGGGGAAGGAGCCAGTCCCGAGTCCCGAGTCACCAGTCCCGAGTCACCAGATGATCACCCGCTTGTCCGGTGCCACCCACATCTTGTCGCCGGGCTTGATGTCGAACGCCTTGAAGAAGCCAGGCTGGTTGGCCACCGTGCCGAGCACGCGGAATTCGGGGATCGAGTGCGGGTCGGCTTTCATCTGCGCGATCATCGCGTCCTGCCGCATCTTGCTGCGCCACACCTGCGCGAAGCCCGCGTAGAAGCGCTGTTCGCCGGTCATGCCGTCGATCACCGGCGCGGGCTTGCCGTGCAGCGAGAGCTCGTAGGCCTTGTAGGCGATGGCGAGGCCCGAGTTGTCGGCGATGTTCTCGCCGAGGGTGAGCTCGCCGTTGAGATGGAAGCCCTTGACCGGCTCGAACGCCGAGTACTCGGCCACCAGTGCGCGGGTCTTGGCGGCGAACTTCTCGTGGTCTTCCTTGGTGAACCAGTCGTGCAGGTTGCCGTTGCCGTCGTACTGCGAACCCTGGTCGTCGAAGCCGTGGCTGATCTCGTGGCCGATCACCGCGCCGATCGCGCCGTAGTTCACCGCGTCGTCGGCCTTCGGGTTGAAGAACGGCGGCTGCAGGATCGCCGCCGGGAACACGATCTCGTTCATCTCAGGGTTGTAGTAGGCGTTGACGGTCTGCGGCGTCATGCCCCACTCGCTGCGGTCGATGGGTTTGCCGAGCTTGTTGATCTCGCGGTCGTACTCGAACTCGTTGGCGCGTTGGACATTGCCGAGCAGGTCGTCGCGGTCGATGCGCAGCGCCGAGTAGTCGCGCCACTTGTCCGGGTAGCCGAGCTTGAGCATGTACATCGACAGTTTGGCCTGCGCCTGCTGCTTGGTTTCCGGGCTCATCCAGTCCAGCGTTTCGATGCTCTGCTTGTAGGCGGCCAGCAGGTTGTGCACCAGTTCGGTCACCCGCGCCTTGCTCGACGCCGGGAAGTAGCGGGCGACGTAGGCCTGCCCGAGTTGCTCGCCGATCGCGCCGTTGACGAGGCTCACGCCGCGCTGCCAGCGCGGACGGTTCTGCGGGACGCCGTGCAGGGTGGTGCCGTAGAAGGCGAAGTTTTCGTCGACGAACGGCTTGCTCAGGTAGGGCGCGGCCGAATGCAGCGCCTGCCAGCGGAAGTACGCCTTCCACGTCGCAACCGGGGTGTCCTTGAGGATGCCCGCCAGCGCCTTGAAATAGCTGGGCTGGCTGACGATCACGTAATCGACCTTGCCGGCCACGCCGGCATCGGCGAGGAAGGTGTTCCAGTCGAAGCCTGGCATCAGCGCCGGCAGGTCGGCGATCGTCACCTTGTTGTAAACCTTGTTCGGGTCGCGGTTCTCGACCTTGGTCCACTGGATCTTCGCCAGCGCCGTTTCCAGATCCACCACGGCTTTCGCGTCGGCCTTGGCCGCGGCATCGCCGCCAAGGGCGAGCATGCGCTCGACGTGCCCGAGGTAGGCATCGAGCTTGGGCTTGAGCTCGGCGGTGAGGTAGTAGTCGCGGTCGGGCAGGCCGAGTCCGCTCTGGCCGAAATCGACGACGTACTTGGTCGAATCCTTGTTGTCCTGATGCACGCCGCCGCCGAACGGCGTGTCCACGCCGATGCGGCCCAGATGGGCGATCAAGGCCGGCAGGTCGGCCGCGCTCTTGATCGCGTCGATGCGGTCGAGTTCGGGTTGCAGCGGCTTCAGGCCCAGCTTGTCCAGCCGCGCCTCGTCCATGTAGCTGGCGTACAGGTCGCCGATCTTGCGCTCGCCGGCATCCTTCGGCGCTTTTTCCGCCTGCTCGACGATGGTGCGCAGGTTCGCCAGCGACTGGTCGTAAAGGATGGTGAAGGCGCCGTAGCTGGCCTTGTCGGCCGGGATCTGCGTGGTCGCCAGCCAGTGGCCGTTGACGTACTGGTAGAAGTCGTCCTGCGGGCGGACGGCCTTGTCCATGGCGGACGCGTCGATGCCCGATTCCAGCGGCGCGGCGGCCGCCGCTCCGGTCAACAGGGCCAGGCCTACGGCGGCGGCGATGATGCGTTTCATGCGATCTCCTCGAAAGTGGGTGCGCTCACGCGCGGCAAGGCGGCACGCGCCGCGGCAACCGTGCAGGCTAGCAGCCCGAATCGAGCCGTCCATGAGTCGGAAGTCACGGTTGGGGCGCTGCGCCAACGATGACGCGCTTGCAGTGGTGGCGATGCGCGCCAGCCATCACGGCGGCTGGCACCGCCCGGATGATGAAAGAAACGCACCGCAACTCCCCCGCTTGCGGGGGTTGGGGAGACGGCCACCGTGTACATCGCTTGGCTACAACTCCCTCCCCCGCTTGCGGGGGAGGGCTGGAGTGGGGGCTGGCGGCGAAAAAGCTACCCATCCCGGATCTCCAGCCCTGTCGGGCGTTCTTCGGCGCACGAACTGCCACCGGCAATTCGCAAGCGCACCCTCATCGCTCCCGCAAGCGGGGGAAAGGAAAAGCTATCGAGTCCCGGCTCCCGATTCCGGCCCCAAGCGCCCATGACCGGCAAAGAGCGAGAAGCGTTTTCGTCCGCAAAAAAACGCAAAGGGAGAAGCCGAACCATCGGCGATGGCAGCTTGATTTGCGTCGTTTGCGTTCTTCGCGGACTGCAGCTTTTCGCGTCCCCAGCCCCGCGTCCCGCCCTCAATCCACCAGATTGCGCCCGTGGAACAGCTCCTCGATCTCGCGCTTGAGCTGCGCCTCGATGCGCAGGCGCTCCTTGAACGAGAGGTTCTTGGCCTTCTCCTCGAACAGGTAGGTGTCGAGGTCGAATTCCTTCACGTGCATCTTGGTGTGGAACAGATTTTCCTGATACACGTTCACGTCGATCATCTCGTAGTGCGCGCGGTGCGGCTTGGACAGGAAGTCCTGGATCGAGTTGATCTTGTGGTCGATGTAATGCTTCTTGCCCTTCACGTCGCGGGTGAAGCCGCGCACACGGTAGTCGCAGACCACGATGTCCGACTCGAAGCTCTCGATCAGATAGTTCAACGCCTTCAGCGGCGAGATCACGCCGCAGGTGGCCACGTCGATGTCGGCGCGGAAGGTGGCGATGCCGTTCTGCGGATGGGTCTCGGGATAGGTGTGGACGGTGATGTGGCTCTTGTCCATGTGCGCGACCACGCTGGCCTCGCCCATGTGCTCGCGCATCGCCCCGCTGATGGCCTCGGTGCCGACATCCTTGCGGTCGATGACCGGCTCCTCGGAAATCAGGATCGTCACCGACGCGCCCTGCGGGTCGTAGTCCTGGCGGGCGACGTTGAGGATGTTGGCGCCGATGATTTCGGCCACGTCGGTGAGGATCTGCGTGAGCCGGTCGGCGTTGTAGGCCTCGTCGATGTATTCGATGTAGCGCCCGCGCTGCTCGTCGCTGATCGCGTAGCAGATGTCGTAGATGTTGAAACTCAGCGACTTGGTGAGGTTGTTGAAGCCCTGGAGCTTCAGGCGCGGCAGCGGCTTGACCACGGCGATACTCCCACCGGACGGACAGATTCGGGCGGCGATTATCGGACAATGCGGCGCGGATGCAAGCGATGCGTTGCCCAAAATTCACCCAGCGCCTAAGCTGCGCTGATTCAAGGGGAATCCACCGACCATGGCCAAAGTCTCCCACCTGCTGCCGCACGCCTTGCTGCGCCCGCTGATTTCCTCCGAACTGGCGCCGGATGCAGCCACGCTCGAGCGCTTCCTCGGCTACTGCCACCGCCACCGGTTCCCCAATCGCACCGACGTGTTCCGCCCGGGCGATCCGGCCGACACCCTGCACTACGTGGTCAGCGGCACGCTGTCGATCATCAGCGAGGAAGCCGACGGCCGCGAGCTGGTGTTGTCCTACCTCAACCCCGGCGACTTCATCGGCGAGCTGGGCCTGTTCGTGAAGACCGATCACCGCGAGGTGCTGCTGCGCACGCGCAGCCCGGTGGATCTGGCCGAGATCAGCTACGAGCGCCTGCTTACCCTGTTCCAGGGCCCGCTGGCCACCGAATGCCCGCGGCTGATGTACGCGATCGCCTCGCAGCTGGCCAAGCGCCTGCTCGACACCAGCCGCAAGGCCAGCCGGCTGGCCTTCATGGATGTGTCCGGCCGCATCCTGCGCACCTTGCTGGACCTGTGCGAGGAGCCCGAGGCGCTCAGCCATCCGGAAGGCACCCAGATCCGCGTCTCCAGGCAGGAACTGGCGCGCATCGCCGGCTGCTCGCGCGAGATGGCCGGGCGCGTGCTCAAGCAGATGCAGGCCGACAAACTCTTGCACGCGCGCGGCAAGACCATCGTGATTTACCGGGCGACCCGCGAGGACGCCCGGCATTGACCGCGCTGCGGAGGGGGGCGGTCGGTGGCCTGCGAAGCCGCATCGGAACAGGCGAGTAGACTGCAAGCCACGATGCCTGCGCATGCCGCCCCGTTGATCCACATCCGCGCCGTGAAGAACGGCGACGCGCGCGACGTCGCCGCCCTGCTCACCCTGCTCGGTTACCCATGCCAGAAAGGCGAAGCGCTGCAACGCATACGCGCCATCGCCGCCGAGTCCGACCAGTCCCTGCTGGTCGCCGAACGCAAGGGGCAGGTCTGCGGCCTGCTGGCGCTGGATGCGATGTACTACCTGCCGCTGGGCGCGCGCACCTGCCGCATCACCGCACTGGCGGTGGCGGCCGATCATCAGGGACAGGGCATCGGCCGCGAACTGCTGCTGGCCGCCGAGAGCTGGGCGCGGCAGGCCGGCGCGCGCCGGATCGAGGCCACCAGCGCGGCGCACCGCGACCACGCGCATGCGTTCTACCGCGCTTGCGGCTATTCCGAAGGCGCGCTGCGCTTCGTCAAGCACCTCGGGGATGCCTGAGCGCGCCTGCGGTCAACGAACATCGCGACCGGCGCCACCCCGAGCAATGCAAAGAGCCTGCTGTTTTTCTCCCCCGCTTGCGGGGGAAGGAGCCAAGCCAGCCTATGCCGGGCGGGCAAGAGTCAGGCGTTCTTTCACGTCAAACCGCGAACAGTCCGCGCAACGCGGCTCCCGGATCGTCGGCGCGCATGAACGTTTCGCCGACGAGGAAGGCATGCACGCCGGCCGCGCGCAGGCGGGCCACGTCGGCACGGTTGGCGATGCCGCTCTCGGTGACGAGGATGCGGTCGGGCGGCACGCGTTCGCGCAAGGCCAGCGTCGTGTCGAGTGAAACATCGAACGTGCGCAAGTCGCGGTTGTTCACGCCGATCAAGCGCGCCGGCGCATCCAGCGCACGTTCCATTTCTTCTGCGTCGTGCGTCTCGACCAGCACGTCGAGATCGAGTTCGGCGGCCAGCAGCGACAGTTCCAGCAGCGCCGCATCGTCCAGCGCGGCGACGATCAGCAGGATGCAGTCGGCGCCCAGCGCGCGCGCCTCATAGACCTGATACGGATCGATCACGAAATCCTTGCGCAGCACCGGCAGCGCGCAGGCTTCCCGCGCCTGTCGCAAATAGTCATCACAGCCCTGAAAGAAATCGACATCGGTCAGCACCGACAGACAGGCCGCGCCACCGGATTCGTAGCTGCGCGCGATCGCGGCCGGATCGAACTCCGCGCGGATCACGCCCTTGCTCGGGCTGGCCTTCTTCACCTCGGCGATCACCGCGGCCCGCCCGTTGGCGACGCGCGCCTCGATGGCATCGGCGAAGCCGCGCGGCGGCGGCAAATCCTTGCTGCGCGCCACCAGTTCGGCCATGGGCACGCGCGCCGAGCGCTCGACGACTTCCCCGGCCTTGCGGGCGAGGATGCGACGCAGGATGTCCGCGCTCATCGATCCGCGCGTGGGCCGGCGAAGGCGCGTTCGACCCTGGCCACGCGCAGCTCGAAGTGCTCGTACCACTCCAGCCGACCGCGCTTGCGCACCTCGGTGTGCTCGGCGTTGAACTTCCATGCCTGGATCGCCGCCTCGCTTTCCCAGTAGCTCACGGTGATGCCGAAGCCATCGGCATTGCGCGCGGTTTCCACGCCGAGAAAACCCGGTTGCGTGGCCGCCAGCTCCAACATGCGCTCGGATGCCTCGTAATAACCGAGCGGATCGGCGTCGGTGCGCTGGCTGGCGAAGATCACCGCGTAGTACGGCGGCTCGGGCGTGGTGGCGAAGGATTCACTGCTCATGCTCTCTCCCCGGAATGGCGTGGCGACATCGTCGGCGTGGTCGCAAAGCGTATCAGGACGCTTCAGCGAGCGAACGGGTCGTGGCGACGAATTCGTCGAGCTTGCGTCGCGCCGCGCCGCTGGCCAGCGCCTGCCGCGCCAGCGCGATGCCGTGGCCGATGTCGGCGGCCACGTCGGCCGCATACAGCGCGGCACCCGCATTCAGGGCGACGATCTCGCGCGGCAGCCCCGGGGTGTCGGCGAGCGCGGCGAGCAACAGCGCCTTCGACTCGTTCGCATCGGCCACGCGCAGGTTGCGGCTGGCGGCCATGGCGATGCCGAAGTCCTCCGGGTGCACCTCGTACTCGCGCACCACGCCATCGCGCAATTCGGCGACCAGCGTGGCCGCGCCCAGCGAGATCTCGTCCATGCCGTCGCGCCCCCACACCACCAGCGCATGCCGCGCGCCCAGGCGCTGCAGCACGCGGGCCTGGATGCCGACCAGATCGGGATGGAACACGCCCATCAGGATGTTCGGCGCACCCGCCGGGTTGGCGAGCGGGCCGAGGATGTTGAACAGCGTGCGCACGCCCAGCTCGCGGCGCACCGCGGCGACATGTTTCATCGCCGGATGGTGGTTGGGCGCGAACATGAAGGCCATCCCGGTACGCGCGAGGCACTGCGCGACCTGTGCCGGTTGCAGGTCGATGCGCGCGCCGAGGGCTTCCAGCACGTCCGCGCTGCCGGACTTCGACGACACCCCGCGATTGCCATGCTTGGCGACCTTCGCGCCGGCGGAGGCGACCACGAACATGCTGGCGGTGGAAATATTGAAGGTGTTGGAACCATCGCCGCCGGTGCCGACGATGTCCACGAAGGGCGTGCCGTCGTCAGGCACATCGACTTTGGTCGCGAACTCGCGCAGCACACTCGCCGCGCCGGCGATCTCGCCGATGGTCTCCTTCTTCACCCGCAGCCCGACGAGGATCGCCGCGACCAGCGTGGGCGAAACCTCCCCGCGCATGATCTGGCGCATCAGATCCACCATCTCGTCGTGGAAGATCTCGCGGTGCTCGATGGTGCGCTGGAGGGCTTCTTGCGGGGTGATGGGCATGGGGCCGGGAATCGGGAATGGGGAATGGGGAATCGGAAAGACAGGCAGTGGGAATCGGCGGGATCCGGCGGTGGGAGTACTCGCTTCGGCTTCTACGATTCCCGATTCCCGATTCCCGATTCCCGGCCTTCAAGAAAATTCCCCAACAGCGCATGCCCGTGCTGGGTCAGGATCGACTCGGGATGGAACTGCACGCCCTCGATGCGCAGCTCGCGGTGGCGCAGGCCCATGATGGCCTCGATCTCGCCGTCGCCATCCTGCGTCCACGCGGTGACCTCGAGGCAATCGGGCAGCGACTCGCGCTCGACCACCAGCGAGTGATAGCGCGTGGCCTCGAAGGGCGCTGGCAGGCCGGCGAACACGC
The DNA here is from genome assembly GCA_018242445.1 of Pseudomonadota bacterium. GTDB lineage: Bacteria > Pseudomonadota > Gammaproteobacteria > Xanthomonadales > Xanthomonadaceae > SZAS-103. The sequence goes on from JAFEBW010000050.1 coordinate 38,752, forward strand.
CCTTGCCATCGTGGTGCACCGGCGAGGTCTTGCCGTGCATGATGTTCCCGGCACGCACCACCCTGCCGCCGAAGGCCTGCCCCAGCGACTGGTGGCCGAGGCACACGCCGAGGATCGGGATGCGCCCACCGAGTTGCGTGAGCACATCCAGCGACACCCCGGCATCGTCGGGTGTGCCCGGCCCGGGCGAGATCACGATGTGCGATGGCGCGAGCGCCTCGATGCCGGCCACGTCCAGCGCATCGTTGCGCACCACCCGCACCTCCTGCCCCAGCTCGCCGAAGTACTGCACGAGGTTGTAGGTGAAGGAGTCGTAGTTGTCGATCATCAGCAGCATAAACGACGTATCCGTCTGTTTTTCAAGGGATGCCAGGCGGCATGTTGGTCGCGATACCCGCATGGATACCCGCAATTTCGCTGGGTACCTCACACAGGCGTCCAGACCACGTCGGCGAGCCATTTTGGCACGTATCCACAAGCCGCCAAATAACGCCAGAGGCCTCCGTAATACCCGGAACCGCTGGGGCGATCTGTCGCAGCCCGGTCGCGCCTCAAACGAAGTTGCGCCAGAACTGGCTAGACTTGGCAAGCTGAAGCCTACAGGGGGCAGAGCTGCACCATGACCGCAAGCGACGGAGACATCCTCACGCTCGATGAGGTGGCCGCCTATTTGAAGGCCGGCAAGCGCACGGTGTACCGGTTCGCGCAAAACGGCGAACTCCCCGCCTTCAAGCTCGGCGGCACCTGGCGGTTCCGTCGCTCCGAGCTCGAGCGCTGGATCGACGCCAACAGCAACCAGCACAAATCGACAGGCAAGGGACGCCGCTGATGGAACTCCTCGACAACATCAGCCACCTGTTCGGCGACGATCTCAAGCAGGCGCTCACGTCCGGGGCCAAGCTCAAGGTCGCCGCCTCCTGCTTCTCGATGTACGCCTACGAGGCGTTGAAAGCCGAGCTGGAGCAGATCGACGAACTGCAGTTCATCTTCACCGCACCCACGTTCGTTGCCGACGAAGTCACCGACCAGGTGAAACGCGAACGGCGCGAATTCCATATCCCCAAGCTGGATCGCGAGCGCAGCCTCTACGGCAGCGAGTTCGAGATACAACTGCGCAACAAACTCACCCAGCGCGCCATCGCCCGCGAGTGCGCCGACTGGCTGCGGCGCAAGGCGAAGTTCCGCAGCAACCGCAGCAAGGCCCCCATGCAGCAGTTTGCCGGCGTCCAGGACGCTGCAACGGCAACGGCATACATGCCACTGCACGGCTTCACCGCGGTTGATCTTGGCTACCAGCAAGGCAACGCCGTCTCCAACTTCGTCAACAAGATCGGCGAGCCCACCTACGCCACGCAGTACCTGAACCTGTTCGAGCAGATCTGGAACGACGCGGAGAAGCTTGAAGACGTCACGGCGCAAATCTGCCAGCACATCGCTTCCGTGTACCAGGAGAACGCACCGGAGAGCGTCTACTTCCTGATGCTCTACAACATCTTCAACGAGTTCTTGGGCGACCTCGACGAAGACGTGCTGCCCAACGACCGCACGGGCTACCAGGACACGCTGGTCTGGAACAAGCTCTTCAACTACCAGCGTGATGCCGCCACCGGCATCATCAACAAGCTGGAGACCTACAGCGGCTGCATCCTCGCCGACAGCGTGGGCCTGGGAAAAACCTTCACGGCGCTGGCCGTCATCAAGTATTACGAGCTGCGCAACAAGTCGGTGCTTGTGCTCTGCCCCAAGAAGCTGGCGGACAACTGGCTCAACTACAACCGTAACCTGAAGACCAACCTGTTCGCCAAGGATCGTTTCAGCTACGACGTGCTTTGCCACACCGATCTGAGCCGCACCAGCGGCGAATCCTTCGGCACCCCACTCAACCGCATCAACTGGGGCAACTACGACCTGGTGGTGATCGACGAGTCGCACAACTTCCGAAACAACGATGCCGTGAAGGAGCGCGAGACCCGCTACCAGAAGTTGATGCGCAAGGTGATTCGCGAGGGCGTCAAGACCAAGGTGCTGATGCTCTCGGCTACGCCGGTCAACAACCGCTTCAACGACCTGCGTAACCAGCTTGCATTGGCCTACGAAGGCGACTCGGAGAACCTCAACAAGAAGCTTCGCACCAGCAAGTCGGTCGAAGAGGTGTTCCGCAACGCGCAGCGGGCTTTCAACACCTGGTCGCAGCTGCCACCGGAGCAGCGCACGCCGCGCGCCATCCTCGACGCGCTGGACTTCGATTTCTTCGAGCTCTTGGACAGCGTCACCATCGCGCGCTCGCGCAAGCACATCCAGACGTTCTACGACACCCGCGACATCGGCCCTTTCCCGGAGCGCCGCAAGCCACTGTCGTTCCACTGCCCGCTGACCACGCGGGTGGATGTCATGAGCTTCAACGACATTTTCGAGCAGCTCGCCAAGCTCAACCTCGCGATCTACGCGCCGCTCAGCTACATCCTTCCCAGCCGCATCAAGAAGTACGAGGACATGTACGACACCCAGGTATCGGGTGGCGGCGGCGCGTTGCGCCAGATAGACCGCGAACAAAGCCTGAAGAAGCTGCTCACCGTCAACCTGCTCAAACGCCTGGAAAGCTCGGTCGCCGCCTTCCGGCTGACCTTGAAGATGTTGCAAGGCAACCACCAGCACACACTCGGCAAGGTCGAAGCATTCGGAACAAGCGGCGGCAAAGGCAGCATCACCGACCACACGGCGGCACTCGACAGCCTGGACGCGGAAGACGACGACTGGCTGGACGCCGACGGCAGCGACTTCAACGTAGGCGGCAAGATCAAGATCGACCTGGCCGACATGGATTTGCCGCGCTGGCAGTTCGACCTTGAGCGCGACCGCGATGTGATCGCCACGCTCTTCGCGGAGATGGAGAAGATCACGCCAGCGGATGACACCAAGCTCCAGCATCTGAAAGCACTTGTGCAGGGAAAGATCGCCCAGCCGATCAACCCCGGCAACAAGAAGGTGTTGATCTTCACCGCCTTCGCCGACACCGCCGACTACCTCTACGCCAACCTGGCACCCGAGCTATGGGCCAACCATGGCCTGCACAGTGCCGAGGTGACTGGCAGCACGCGACCCAAGTCCACCCTTGCCACGAAGTACGACTTCCAGGAACTGCTGACGTTGTTCTCGCCACGGGCCAAGGAAAAAGCCGTGGTATTGCCGCAAGAGCCGGCAGAAATCGACCTGCTCATCGGCACGGACTGCATCTCCGAAGGCCAGAACCTGCAGGACTGCGACTACCTGGTCAACTACGACATCCACTGGAACCCGGTGCGCATCATCCAGCGCTTCGGCCGCATCGACCGCATCGGCTCGCCAAACGCCAGCATCCAATTGGTGAACTACTGGCCCGACATCTCGCTGGACGAATACATCAACCTCAAGGAACGCGTCGAAAGCCGCATGACCATCGTCGACGTCACCGCCACCGGCGACGACAACGTGCTCTCGGCCCAGGCCAACGACGTCGCCTATCGCAAGGAACAACTGCGGCGCCTGCAGGAAGAAGTGATCGAACTCGAAGACCTCAAGGCCGGCGTGTCGATCACCGACCTTGGCCTCAACGACTTCCGCATGGATTTGCTGAACTACGTGAAGGCACATGGCGAGCTGAAGAGTGCCCCGAACGGCCTGCATGCCGTGGTACCTGCCAACACCCAGCTTGGCTTGCCGCCCGGCGTGCTCTTCACCCTGCGCAATCGCAATGCGGGTATCAACCCGGAAGCCAACCAACCCCACCACAACCGCCTGCACCCGTACTACCTGATCTATATCGGGCGCGACGGTAACGTCGTCCACGACCAGACCGAAGTGAAGCGTTTGCTCGACCTGGCTCGCACTGCCTGCAAGGGGAAGAGCGAGCCTTGCCTCCCGCTGTGCGAGCAGTTCAACCGCGAGACGTCAGACGGCCGCAACATGCAGGCCTACTCGGATCTGCTGGGCAAGGCCATCCGCTCGATGATCGACGTCAAGGAAGAGCGCGACATCGACAGCCTGTTCTCGGGCGGCAAGACCACGGCGCTGACCCAGACCATCGCCGGGCTGGACGACTTCGAGCTGATTGCCTTCCTCGTAATAGTGAGTGGTGAAAAGTGAAGAGTGAGATGGTGAGCGACATCAGGGAGCGGACGTTTGGTTTTGCCACGCGGGTGGTGAGGCTGTGCCAAAAGCTGGATGCCGCACCGGGAGTATCGCGGACGGTGGCAAACCAGTTGTTGCGTTCGGGCGCCTCCATCGGAGCCAACGTGGAAGAGGCGCATGGCAGTCAGAGCAAGGCCGATTTCACCGCAAAAATGTACATCGCCTGCAAGGAGTCCCGCGAAACGCACTACTGGCTGCGCCTGCTGGTCGCCACAGACATCGTCCCAGAAGCCAAGCTCGCCCCGTTACTCGACGAGTCCAATCAGCTCATCGCCATCCTGACCGCGATCGTGAAGACCGCCCGAAATGGTCGCGCCCCTCATGCCTGACCATTTCACTTCTCACCCTTCACTCTTCACTTTTCCCAAAAGCTCCGCTTTTGGGAAAGTTCTGCCCAAGGCCAAGCTTTACGAGCACGGCAGTGTCGGAACGCGCCTCAAAGGCCTCTTCACCGAGCAGGTCGAACAGATCGTCTGGCAGTACAAGCTGGCGCCGGAGACGATCAACCTGCCAGCATCGCCCGGCGTGCCGGAGATCCAGGTCTTCAGCGTGCGACTCCGGGCACCCGAGTTGCATCATGACGTGCTTCGCGGCATGGACAGCGCTATCGCGTTCCCGATCCTCTTCGAACTGAACTTCGAGGATCGCATCCAGGTCGTCGCTGCCTACAAGCGCCCCAGCGAGGCCGACGCTTCCCGCTGGGTACGCTCCGACTACTTCGCCTCGGAGTGGCTGCCCACAAGCAGCCCACGCAAGGCCATGCCCACCGCATTGAGCTTGGGCAATCTGTACCAGCAGGTGTTGTCGGCGCTGATCGCCCTACCTGCCCGGCCAAGCGAGTCTCTGCCCGCATTGGTCGAACGCGCCAGCCAGGTGCAGGCGCTCCGCCATGAGCTGCACAAGGTCGTCTCAAGGCTTGAGAAGGAAAAGCAGTTCAATCGCAGGGTAGAGATCAATGCGTCGGTGCGAGAGTTGAAGCACAACCTGAAATTGCTGGAGGGATAGCCATGCATGAAATCATCTGCCCGCACTGCCAGAAGGCGTTCAAGGTCGACGAGGCCAGCTACGTGAGCATCCTGAAGCAGGTTCGCGACAAGGAGTTCGACAAGCAGCTGCATGAGCGGTTGGAACTCGCCGAGCGAGACAAGCTCAATGCGGTTGAGCTTGCCCAAGCCAAGCTTGCTGGTGAGCTGCAGAAGGAGGCTTTGGCCAAGGATGCCGAGATCAAGGAACTGAAGGCCAGGCTGGACGCCGGTGACGCCTCGCGCAAGCTGGCCGTCACCGAGGCGTTGAGCCCGGTCGAGAAGGAGCGCAACCAGCTCGCCAACGAACTGGCGCAAGCCAAGCGTGACCTGGAGTCTGCGGCCAAGCTGGCCGAAGCAACGCGAGCAAACGCCGTTCAGACAGCCGCCGCCGCGAAAGACGCCGAAATTCAGGCGCTGCAGGCCAAGCTCGACGCTAGTGAAGTTGCCCAACAACTTGCGGTCAACAGGGCGGTCAGCGTCGTCGAGAATGAGCGCAACGCGCTGCAGAGCGGCCTGCAGCGTGCCGAGCTTGAAAAGGACCTGGCCGAGAAGTCCCTGAAGGAAAAGTACGAAACCCAGCTCAAGGATCGTGAGGAGACCATTGAGCGCCTCAAGGACATGAAAGCCAAGCTGTCGACCAAGATGATCGGCGAGAGCCTTGAGCAGCACTGCGAGACCGAGTTCAACCGCATCCGCGCCACCGCGTTCCCACACGCCTACTTCGAGAAGGACAACGACGCGCGCAGCGGCAGCAAGGGCGACTTCATCTTCCGCGACCAAGCCGAAGACGGCACCGAGATCGTCTCCATCATGTTCGAGATGAAGAACGAGAACGACGAGACCGCCAGCAAGAAGAAGAACGAAGACTTCCTGAAAGAGCTCGACAAGGATCGCGCGGAAAAAGGCTGCGAGTACGCCGTGCTGGTTTCCCTGCTGGAGCCGGAGAGCGAGCTTTACAACACCGGCATCGTCGACGTGTTCCACCGCTACCCGAAGATGTACGTCGTGCGGCCGCAGTTCTTCATCCCCATCATCACGCTGCTGCGCAATGCGGCCACCAAAGCCTTGGCCTACAGGCAGGAACTCGCGCTGGTTCGGGCACAGAATCTCGACATCACGCGATTCGAGAAGCAGCTGGACGAGTTCAAGGGGGCGTTCGGCAGGAACTGGCGGCTTGCCTCCGACGGCTTCGAGGAGGCCGTCAAGCGGATCGACGAAGCCATCAAGGATCTGGAGAGGACCAAGGACGCCCTCCACAAATCTGCGAACAATCTGCGGCTTGCGAACGACAAGGCTGAAGATCTGACGATCAAGAAATTGACCCGGGGCAACCCGACGATGGCGGCGAAGTTCGCCGAACTGAAAGACCACGATGCTTCCGGCGAAGCATGAACCCAAGGAAGCACACGATGGACAAGTTGAAGATGCACTCGCCTGACCTCAGCCAGGACAACCTCGCGCGGCTACGCGAGATGTTTCCGGGCTGCGTGACGGAAGCAAGAGTGAAGGGTGAAGAGGGAAAAGTGAAATATGCGGTGGACTTCGACCTGCTGCGGCAGGAGCTGTCCGGGTTGCTGGTGGAGGGGCCGCAGGAGCGCTACCAGCTCGACTGGCCGGGCAAGCGCGAAGCGCTGCTGACGGCCAATGCGCCGATTGCCAAGACCTTGCGCCCGGTGCGCGACGAAAGCGTGGACTTCGACACCACCAAGAACCTGTTCATCGAAGGCGACAACCTGGAGGCGCTCAAGCTGCTGCAGGAGACGTATCTGGGCAAGGTGAAGCTGATCTATATCGACCCGCCGTATAACACCGGCCGAGACTTCGTTTACGACGATGACTTTGCCGAGGATGCAGAGTCGTTCCTTGTGAAGTCGCTCCAGCAAAGCACGACGGGCGAAAAGCTTGTGGCAAACCCGGAGTCGAATGGCAGGTTTCACTCCGACTGGCTTTCCATGATGTATGCACGAACGCGTCTAGCAAAAAGTCTCCTGACCGACGATGGAATTTTTCTCGCTTCGATTGACGATGGCGAGGTATCTAACCTACGGAAGGTCTGCGATGAGATTTTCGGTGAAGAGCAATTTGCTGCTCAGATCATCTGGAAAAAGCGCAATACACCGCCAAACGACAAGATCATCGGTGCCCAGCACGACTACATCTTGCTTTATGTAAAGAATGGCCTCTCTGGAATTAACCTCCGGCCAAGATCGCAGGATCAGATAGACCGTTACAAGAATCCAGACAATCACCCCAAAGGGCCATGGGTCGCCGGCGACCTCACCGGCAACGTGAAGGGCGGACGTTACTCAGCCGCGCTGCATTACCCAATTAAAAACCCGAATACAGGGGAGCAATTCTATCCAGCCAATAACGGGAACTGGCGATTTAATAAAGAGAAAATTGAGCAACTTATCTCCGAAGACGCAATTTATTTCGGAAAGGATGGCAAACAAGCCCCGAAACTTAAGCGCTTTCTCTCCGACGTGAAGGATGGCACTACATGGACATCCCTCTGGGATTTCGCACCATTCAACACATCCGGATCGAACGAGATGGGCGAAATTTTCGGCAACTCAACTCTCTTTGAGAACCCTAAGCCCGTTGGCCTACTCGAACATGTGATTGAGCTTGGTGCATCACCGGGTTCAATCGTAGTCGACTTCTTTGCTGGCACATCTACAACTGCACACGCCGTAATGAGGAAAAACGCTGAGGACAATGGCAATCGCCGCTTCATCATGGTGCAGTTGCCGGAGGCTTGCGCCAAGGATTCGGAGGCATTCAAGGCGGGCTACGCGACAATCGCCGAGGTAAGTAAGGACCGCATCCGCCGCGCCGGTAAGAAGATCAGCGATGGCGGCTCACAGGTTGACATCGGCTTCCGCGTCCTCAAGATCGACACCTCCAACATGGCCGATGTGTTCTACACCCCCGACGCCGTTAGCCAAGGTGACCTGCTCAATGCAGTGGACAACATCAAGCCCGACCGCAGCGCCGAAGACCTGCTGTTCCAGGTGATGCTGGACTGGGGCGTGGATCTTTCGCTCCCTGTCGGGCGCGAAAGAATAGTGAAGAGTGAAAATGGAATGGTGAAGTTCGAGCCGATAGCGCCAGAAGATTTCACTTCTCACTTTTCACCATTCACTCTTCTAACGGTTGACGGCAACGCCCTAATCGCCTGTTTCGACAACGCCGGCAACATCGACGATGCGTTAGCCAAAGAGCTGGCCAAGCGCAAGCCCCTGCGCGCGGTGTTCCGCGATGCCGGCTTCAAGGACAGCACGGTGAAGATCAACATCGAACAGATCTTCAAGCTGCTCTCGCCGGGCACCGAAGTGAAGTGCCTGTGAGGGAGTGCCATGGAGAAGACTGAGCTGACGCAGCTGCTGGAAAGCCTGATCGCCACCTGGGAGAACGAGGTGGTGGAGTTCAAGCAGGCCGGCAGCGACTACAGCACCGACGACATCGGCAAGTATTTTTCCGCGCTGGCCAACGAGGCCAACTTGCGCGGGGCCGATGCCGGCTGGCTGGTGTTCGGCGTGAACAACAAGACGCGCCGCATGGTGGGCACGGACTACCGCCCGCAGGCTGCGCGGCTGCACGCGCTCAAGATGCAGATCACCGAGAACGCCGAGCCGCGCATCAGCTTTCGCGATATCCACGAGTTGAGCCATGCCGATGGCCGCGTGCTGCTGTTCGAGATACCGGCAGCCCCACTCGGCATACCCATTGCCTGGAAGGGCCACTACTACGCCCGCGCTGGCGAAAGCCTGATCTCGCTGTCGCTGGACAAGCTGGATGGCATCCGCCGCCAGACTCTGGCGCAGGACTGGACGGCGCAAGTCGTGCCTGGTGCGACCCTGGCCGACCTGGATGAAACCGCGCTGCGCAGGGCGCGTGAATCGTTTGCCAGCAAGTACGCGAACCGGGTTGCGCTCAGCGAAGTGCTGGGCTGGCCCATCAACACCTTCCTCGACCGGGCGCGGTTGACGCAGGACGGGCAGCTCACCCGCGCAACGCAGTTGCTGCTGGGCAAGCGCGAGTCGGCGTATCGCCTGTCGCCCCACCCCGCGCAACTGACATGGAGCCTGGTGGGCCAGGAGCGCGCCTACGAGCATTTCGGCCCGCCCTTCCTGCTGAGCACCACTCGCCTGTACCAGCGCATCCGCAACATCCAGTTGCGCATCCTGCCGCAGGACGAACTGGTGCCCGTGGAAGTGGCCAAGTACGACCAGAAGATCGTGCTGGAAGCCTTGCACAACTGCATCGCTCACCAGGACTACACGCGCCACGGCCGCGTGGTGGTGACGGAGCAACCCGACCGGCTGGTGTTCGAGAACGAGGGCGGCTTTTACGAGGGCAGCCCCGACGACTACATCACCGGCACCAAGCTTCCCCGGCGCTACCGCAACCCATTCCTCGCCCAGGCGATGGCCGAGCTGAACATGATCGACACCATGGGCTACGGCATCCACGACATGTACGTGCGCCAGGCGCGGCGCTACTTCCCGATGCCGGACTACGACCTTGGCGAAGCCGGGGCCGTGAAGATGACGATCTACGGCGGTGTGGTCGATCCGGCTTATAGCCGGTTGCTGATCCAGCGCACCGATCTGCCGCTGGCGGACGTGCTGGCGCTGGATCGCGTGCAGAAGAAGCTGTCGATTCCAGACGAGGCCGCTGCGCGCCTACGCAAGGGCAGACTGATCGAGGGCCGCAAGCCGAACTACTTCGTGTCTGCCGAGGTGGCGACGGCCACGGACAGCAAGGTCGACTACATCCGCACGCGCCCTCAGGACGACGAGTTCTACGCCAAGCTGCTCGTCGACTACTTGGAAAAGTTTGGCGAGGCCACGCGCACCGAGATCAACAAGCTGCTGCTGGACAAGCTCAGCGACGCGCTGGACGAGCAGCAAAAGTACAACAAGGTCAGCAATCTCCTCACCAATCTGCGCCGCCGTGGAGTTATCCGCAACGCTGGCGTCGACAGCGCGCCGCGCTGGGTACTTGCAGAGACGAATTAGTGTCGCCGCAGAGAACGTTTCAAGGAAAGCCATAACTATCAATTGCTTGCATCTCTCTGCACGCCACCGATGCAGAGAGCCTGCAGAAAGAAGGCGCGTCAAAAGCCATAAAGCTCAAGTTCAAGATCCAGCGTTACCAGACCGACGCCGTACAGTCCGTGGTGGATTGCTTCGAGGGCCAGCCACCAGCCAACGCCCGGGCCGTCAGCTACCGCATCGACCCCGGCAAGCTGGCCAAGGGACAGACCATCGGCAGCACGCTGAGTGCCGGCGACGGCTTCCGCAATGCCGACCTGCTGCTGACCGAGCAGGCCTTGCTGGCCAACGTGCAGAAGATGCAGCGCCACCAGAACCTGCCGATCTCCACCGCGCTGGTGAAGACCAAGATGTCGCCGGTCAATCTCGACATCGAGATGGAAACCGGCACCGGGAAGACTTATTGCTACATCAAGACCATGTTTGAGCTGAACCAGCGCTACGGCTGGAGCAAGTTCATCGTGGTGGTGCCCTCTATCGCCATCCGCGAGGGCGTGGCCAAGTCGCTGAAGATCACCGCCGACCACTTCCTGGAAACCTACGGCAAGAAGGCCCGGTGCTTCATCTACGACTCCAAGCAGTTGCACCAGTTGGAGAGCTTCGCCTCCGACGCCGGCATCAACGTGATGGTCATCAACGTGCAGGCGTTCAACGCCGCCGGCAAGGACAACCGGCGCATCTACGAAGAGCTGGACGACTTCCAGTCGCGCAAGCCCATCGACGTCATCAGCGCCAACCGCCCCATCCTGATTCTGGACGAGCCGCAGAAGATGGAAGGCGACAAGACGCTCAAGTCGCTGGAGGCGTTCAAGGCCTTGATGGTGTTGCGCTACTCGGCCACGCACAAGACCCGGCACAACCAGATTCACCGCCTGGACGCGCTCGACGCCTACAACCAGAAGCTGGTGAAGAAGATCGCCGTGCGCGGCATCACCATGAAGGGGCTGGCAGGCACCAACGCCTATCTCTACCTGCAGTCCATCGAGATTTCGACCAGAAAGCCGCCGGAAGCACGGCTGGAGTTCGAGCAGAAGCTGGCTGGCGGCAAGATCAAGCGCATCGTGCGCAAGCTCGGCAAGGGCGACAACCTGTTCACCCTCTCCAACGAATTGGACGAGTACCGCACCGGCTTCACGGTGGCGGACATCAATGCCAACACCGACACCTTGAGCTTCACCAACGGCGTGCAGCTCACCGTGGGCGATGCCACGGGCAACGTGAACGAATCAGCGCTGCGACGCATCCAGATTCGCGAAGCGATCAAGGCGCACTTCGACAAGGAAGAAGCCCTGTTCGCACAAGGCGTGAAGGTGCTCAGCTTGTTCTTCATCGACGAGGTGGCGAAGTACCGCGACTACTCAGCCGCCGACGAGAAAGGCGACTACGCCCGCATGTTCGAGGAGGAGTACGACGAAATAGTGAAGAGCGAATTGGGAAGATTGAATGAGGAAAGTTCAATTCTCAATCTTCACCATTCACTCTTATATGCCGACTACCTGAAAGGCATCGCGGCGGAGAAAACCCACAGCGGCTACTTCTCCATCGACAAGAAGAGCAAGCGCCTGACCGACCCCACGGTGGCGAAACGCGGGGAGAACGCCGGGCTGTCGGACGATACCGATGCCTACGACCTGATCCTCAAGGACAAGGAGCGCCTGCTGTCGCTCGACGAACCAGTGCGCTTCATCTTTTCGCACTCGGCACTGCGCGAAGGCTGGGACAACCCCAACGTGTTCGTCATTTGCGCGCTCAAGCACAGCGACAACACCGTCTCGCGGCGTCAGGAAGTGGGGCGCGGCTTGCGCCTTTGCGTGAACCAGCAAGGCGACCGCATGGACAACCCGGTCACCGTGCATGACATCAACGTGCTGACCGTGGTGGCCAGCGAAAGCTACAAGGACTTCGTGGCCGGGTTGCAGGACGACATCAGCAAGTCGCTTGCCGAACGCCCACGCAAGGCCAACGAGGATTACTTCAAAGGCAAAGTGCTCAAGACCGAGCAAGGCGACGTGGACGTCACGCCAGCGATGGCGAAGCAGATCTACAAATACCTGCTCAAAAACGACTACACCGACGATAACGACGGTATCGCCGATACCTATCACCAGGCACGCAAGGATGGTGCGCTGGCGGAGCTTCCTGCCGACTTGAAGCCCTACGCCGATCAGGTGGTCTTCCTCATCGACAGCGTCTTCAGCCAGGCGCTGCTCCCGGACATCGCCGACGGACGCAAGCCGAAGACGAACCCGCTCAACGCCAACTTCGACAAGCAGGAATTCAAGGCGTTGTGGAACCGCATCAATCGCAAGGCGGCCTACAGCGTGCACTTCGACAGCGACGAACTGGTCGCGAAGGCCGCGGCCAAGCTCAACGACAAGGATGAAGGCTTGCGGGTCACCCCGCTGCAGTACGTCATCCAGGCCGGCACGCAGACAAAACAGGCCACCTACGACGACATCGCCGCCGGCAAGGGCTTCCGGATCACCGAGAGCGAAGTGGAGAACCACCGCGCCTCGATCCACTCGCTGGTGCGCTACGACCTGATCGGCAAGCTGGCCGAGGGCACCCAGCTCACCCGACGCACCATCGCCGACATCCTGAAGGGCATGAACGTGGCAGTGTTCGCCCAGTTCAAGACCAACCCGGAAAGCTTCATCGCCGAAGCCACTCGGCTCATCAACGAGCAGAAGGCCACCGTGATCGTCGAGCACCTGGCCTATGACCCGGTGGAAGAAACCTACGACCTGGACATCTTCACCGCCAGCCAAAGCCGACAGGACTTCACGAACGCCGGCGGAAAGCTTCAGCACCACATCTACGACTACGTGGTCACCGACTCCAAGGTGGAGCGCCAGTTCGTAACCAATCTGGACACCAGCACCGACGTGGTGGTCTACGCCAAGCTACCCAGGGGCTTCCTCATCCCGACACCGGTAGGCGACTACAACCCGGACTGGGCCATCAGCTTCAAGGAAGGCAAGGTCAAGCACATCTACTTCGTCGCCGAGACGAAAGGCTCGATGTCCAGCATGGAGCTACGCGAGATCGAGAAGACCAAGATCAAGTGCGCCCGCAAGTTCTTCGACGAAATGAATCACCGATACATACCCGAGAACGTCAAGTACGCGGTGGTGGATAGCTTCAGCAAGCTGATGGAGATCGTGAAGTAATGCCCGTCAAGATCAAGGAACTGGACAAGCCGGTGGACGGTCACGAACCCCAGCAGTGATGTGTGCTCCCATGAGTCGATGCCGACCTCAATGACGGCTTGCGCCAAGCCCCGCATCCGTCGGGGTCGCGACCGTGACCTTGGTCGTCGTCGACGGTGTCGTTGAGGCATCCGCCGTCGGCGCTGCATCCCCATCCACCCTCACGTAACCCTCCTGCTGCAGCCACGCGATCTGCCGGGCGGGATGGATGATGTTCTGCACGGGCACGCTGGTGAACACCACGGGGTATTTGGCGGCCGCCGTGCCGAGGGCCGCCAGCCACGCCTTGCGTTGCTCGGCTTCGCTGTCCACGCCTTGTTGCTTCGCCACCGCATCGTCGGTCGCCGTGGCAAAGCATGCGCGCAGGATCTGGTGGCTGCCCAGATACTCGGTCATCGCCGCCACATCGCCAGCCGCCCAGGCGCGGGCCATGGTGCGCGAGGTTTCGCTCAACCCGGGGGCGGCATCGAGGATGGACTGGAAACAGGCGAGGTCGTCTGCATCGCTGGGCTGGAAAGCGCGCGCGGCCTTCTTGGGGTCCTTGATGGTCCAGTGCGCCATCGCATCGACCGTCGGCAGCTTGTACTTGGCCGCGTCCTTGTCGATCAAGCCGCCGATGGACGATTCCACCGCCACGCCCGAATGCTTGATCACCGCTTCGTAGAGTTTCCAGCCCGCGTACATGGGGCGCATGCGTTCGACGTCGCCGCCGGGCCGGTACTGCGCCTTCAATGCCGTCCACTGCTGCAATTGCGCCGGGGTCAGCACGTCCGCCAGGTGTTTGCCGTCGGGCAGGTAGAGCGCGCCACGCGCGGCGTGCCAGATCGGCAGGATGTTGAACAGGTTGACATGTGCGGTGAAGTCGAACCACGGCGGGCCGATGATCGCGCCGGATTGCGTGATCGCGCGGTGGATGCTGGCGGGGACGTAGGAGAGCCCCTTGGGTTCGGGATACACCGTGCCCAGCACCAGCACCTTGCTGTTGCCCTTCTGATACGTCCAGATGTGCGGCTCGGGCACCGTCACCACGACCGGCGCCATGTCCCTGGCGTCAGGGGGCGCGATTGCTGTCGCGCCGCTTGCCGGCTGCGCGTCCGGGCTTGCCGGCGATGGCCGGTCGGCTGGCGATGTCGAGGGTTGAGGGTTGCCGGGATCGGCGGAAGCCAGGACCTGCAAGGGCAAGGTGAGTGCGGCAAGGGTTGCGAGTGCTGCGATGAATCGGGGCATCAAAACCTCGGGGCAATGGATGTGGGGAAGACAGGATCTATATGCGGAATGCCGATGGGTGGCTCCGGCACGCAGCGCTGTGACCGCCGCCGAGGCATTTGGTTGCATGCCGGCGCCGCCCATCGTGCGAACGCGCGCAGACCCCATGGGGGCATGCGCGTCATAATGCATCGGCCGTGATGGGAGACCGCATGATCCAGATTGCCCTCGCCGCGCTGCTGGCCGCAGCGCCCATGACCACCGCGACGCCAGCCGCCGCCAACGCCGACACCGCCTCCGACATGGCGCCGATCCACTGCGACGCCTGCGCGGACTGGAACCGCGATCAGGCACCGTTCCGCATCCTCGGCGACACCTACTACGTGGGCGTGCACGGCGTGTCGTCGGTGCTGATCCACACCCGCGATGGATTGATCCTGCTCGATGGCGACTTGCCGCAATCGGTGCCGTTGATCGTGGCGCACATCCGCGCACTCGGCTTCCACGTCAACAACGTGCGCTGGATCCTCAGCTCGCACGCGCACTTCGACCACGCCGGCGGCATCGCCGCATTGCAGCGCCTGAGCGGCGCGAACGTCGCCGCCAGCACCCTGGCCGCGCCCGTCCTGCGCACCGGCCTGCTGCCCGCCGACGATCCGCAATACGACGGCGGCAAGGGGCGCGGATTCCCGCCCATCGCGCATGTGCACGCCACCCTGGATGGCGAGGTCATCCGCCTCGGCGGTGTCGCCGTCACCGCCCATTACACCCCGGGGCACACGCCCGGCGGGGTGACGTGGACGTGGCAGAGTTGCGATCCATGGCGCTGCCGCGACATCGTCTATGCCGACAGCCTGAATGCAGCACCGGTCGGCGATTTCCGCTTCGACGACCCGTCGCGGCATCCACGCCCCGCCGACGTGCTGCGCCGGAGCATCGACGTCGTGCGCGGCTTGCCCTGCGACGCGATCGTGAGCGTGCACCCGGGCTTCACCGACGTGCTCGCCAAGGCCGCGGCCAATGCGCGCGACCCCGCGCACAACGCCTTCGTCGATCCCAATGGCTGTCGCGCTTACGCCGATGGTGCGCTCGCGGCGCTCGATGCGGAATTGAAGAAGGAAGGCGCGGGCGCGACGCGCTGACGGCGCGCAAGCGAACCCGTGCGGCCTTCAATTTCGTGCGCCGATCGTTTGGCTGCACGTGCCTGCACATGCCTGCGTGCGCGCTGCGGCGATATCAATGCGAGATCGTGAACTTGCCGATGTCCACCCCGAGATCGACGCCGCGGCCGCCACCGGCCAGCGCCAGCGACACCGGGCCCTTGGTCAGCACCTGCGCCTCGCCGGACTTGACCACGCCGGCATTCGCGCTGGCCTGCACGTAATCGCCGAGCACCTCGGAGATGTCCTTCACGTCGGAGAACGAGCCCTCGCCGTGGTCGATTTTCCACTTGCCGGCGGTGATGCCCAGCGCCTGCGCGCTGACGCGCACACGCATCGACTTGCCGTTGGAGCACCTCACCACGCCTCTGCCGGTGGTGTGCTTGTAGATCAGCGACCAGCCGCTGAGGTTGTAGCTGAGCTTGCAGTCGATATTGGCTTCGGCGGCGCGCGCGGGCATTGCGAAGATCGTTGCCGCGAGGGCGGTGGAGGCAAGCAAGGCCAACAGCGTTCGGGTCATGACGGGCTCCTGATGATTCGGCGAGAAGGAAATCAACGATCGACAGTTTGCACCCACTGCCTGAACGCCGTGCAAAGCCGCAGCTCATATCGCGTGCCCGTGTCGAGTCAAAGCACTCTCACACGCAGCGAAAATACGGCCGCGCCGCGTTGCGCACATAGCGGCGGCCATCGGCCGGCGCGTAGCCATCGCTGTTGCCGTAACCGATGCCGAAATCGCGTTGACGATGCGGGGGCCGCGGCTGATGGCGATCGCGCGCGCTTCCTCCTGTGCTGGAAGGATTGCGGCGCTGGTGGGTGACGAGGGCGTTCATCGTGAACTCCGTGGTTGGGGTGCGCACAGAAATACCCCGCCACGCATCGCGCGCCATGCGTCCGAAGTCATGCCATGACGAACGTTGGGTGACCGATGGCATACACCGCTTGCGGCACGCCACGCTCGTTGCACGCGCAACGATCAGACGGCGAGCACGATCTTGCCGACATGTTGGCCGGCTTCCAAACAGGCATGCGCCTGCGCGGCCTGTTCCAGCGGGAACGTGCGATCGACGACGGCCCGCACGCGGCCTTCGCGGATCCACGGCCACACGACGCGTTCGACCTGCGCTGCGAGCCGGGCTTTCTCGTCGGCATCGCGCGGGCGCAGGGTCGATCCGGTCAGCACCGCGCGCTTGCGCATCAGCGTCCACACCGGCACCTGCAGCGTGCCGCCGCCCTGCGCGGCGATGTAGACGATGCGACCGCCGGTGTTGAGCGCGGCCAGGTTCGCCTCTAAATACGACGCGCCGACCATGTCCAGGGCCACGTCCACGCCGCCGGCCTGTTGGGCCAGCGCGCCGAAATCCTGAGTCAGCGTGTCGATGGCGATGTCCGCACCCAGCGCGAGTGCCTGCGCGGCCTTGTCGGCACCGCGTGCGGTGGCGATCACGCGCGCGCCGGCAGCCTTGCCCATCTGGATCGCCATCACCCCGATACCCGAGGTCGCACCGTGCACCAGCAGGGTTTCGCCTGCACGCAAGGCGCCATGCTCGAACACGTTGGCGTACACGGTGAACACGGTTTCCGGCAACGCGGCGGCACGCACGAAGTCGCTGCCATCGTCGCTCGTCTCGAACGGAATCGGCAGCGCATGCCGCGCATCGACCACCGCGTACTGCGCGTAGCCGCCGCCACCGAGCAGGGCGCACACGCGATCGCCGACCTGCCAGCGCCCCGCCGCGACGACCACCTCGCCGGCGACCTCAAGACCGAGCGTGTCCGGCGCACCCGGCGGCGGCGGGTAGTGGCCTTCGCGTTGCAGCAGGTCGGGGCGATTCACGCCGGCGGCATGCACGCGCAGCAGCAGCTCGCCCGCCGCGGGAACCGGCAGCGGTACGCGGACGGGATGCAGCGCCCCGGCCGGCCCGCGTCCATCACGGATGGCAATGGCGGTCATGGTCTGGGCTGCGTGCATGCGCGTCATCCGATCATCGAATGGCCCATTGTGCGCGACGACGGCAGCGTCGCGCGATGCGATACTCCGCGCATCGTCGCCGCATCCGCCTCCGCATGCCCGCTTACGCCTCGTCCATTGCCGCGTCGCTGTTGATGCTGGCAACGACCGCACCGACTGTCGTTGCCGCGCCGGTCGATGCCGTGGATGCCTCCACGTCGTCCGCAACCCACGCGCCGATACCGGCTGGCAGCATGCCCTTGCGGATGGATGCCAGCGGCCGTTTGCAGGCGCAGGCGACCCTCGACGGACGAGGCCCGTTGCTGCTCACCGTGGACACCGCCGCCACCGGCACGGCGCTGTCGCAGGCGGTGGCAGCGCGGCTGGGATTGCGCGCCGGCGCCGACCGGCAGGTCGTCGGCGGGATCGGCCGCGCGGACGCGCAAACCGTCACCGTCGGCCGTTTCCACAGCGACCTGTTCGACCTGCGCAACGTGCCGGTGCTGCTGCTGCCGCAAGCGCAGGGCGACGGCATCCTCGGCATGGCACCGTTCGCGGGCGGCCGCATCGAGCTGGACCTGCGCACACCCGCGATGCTGTATGGCCCCAGCGGGCCGACGCCGGAGGGTTTCGCGTCCGTCGATGGGCGTGTGCTTCACGGCATCCTCGTGGTGGACATCCGCATCGACGAGGTGACGGTGCAGGCGCTGGTGGACACCGGCGCGCCCTACAACGTCGGCAACCCTGCCCTGCAGGCCGCACTGGGCATCGTTCCCGGCGACCCGCGCCTGAGCCCGGGCGGCACCTTCAACGACACCTTCGGGCGCACGCGCGACGTGGAGCAGGCCACGCTGGGGCGCATCACGCTGGGCGGAGTTTCGTTCGCGCGCCCGACGGTGCGCTTCGCCGACATGCCGGTGTTCCGCGCGCTCGGCCTCGACGATGGCCCGGCGATGATCCTCGGCATCGGCCAGCTCGCGCAGATGGGTGTCATCGCGATCGACTTCCCGCGCGCGCAACTGCAATTGCGGCCGTGAGGCAGCGCCGACGTTGACGCATGCGCGCGCATGCGGATCGTGCATGCGCGGGCCTTCCGCTCCAACCGCTCAACGCCGCACGATCAGTTTCATCAGCTCGCGCAACTCGTCCTTGTCCTCATCCGACAGGCCGCTTTGGGCTTGCTGCGATTTCAATTCGTCCACGCGCTGTTGCAGGGTCTGCTGATCGAGCTGCGCCAGCACGTCGCGCCATTCCTCGCGCCACACGGCGGCATCGCCGGGCAAGGCCTGCAACGCGAGCTTGCGCAGCGGCGCTTCCTCCTCGCGGCCGGCCATGTGTTCGAGCACGCCGCCGGTAGTGAGTTGCGGACGCTCGCGCACGATGGCGATCAGTTCCACCAGCAAGCCCACGCCGGGTTGGCGCAGGGCGGAAAACAGGGGCGGCCACGCCACCTCCAACGCCAGCGCAGGATCCTGCAGCAACAAGGTGATCGCGCCGCGCACGAGGCTGCGCCGCCCCACGGCGGCGGCGGGCGATGCCGTGGCCGCAGGCGCGGATGCCGCGCGGCCTTGCGCCAGCCGCGCGCCCGTCAACTCGACCAGGCGTGCGTGCATCAAGTCGCGGAACGCGCCATCGGGAATCTGCGCCAGCAGCGGCCGCGCGCGCTCGGCCAGACGCGCCTTGCCGTCGAGCGAGCCGAGCTTCACGTCTTTCGATAATTCCGCGAACAGGAATTCCGACAATGGCATCGCCTGCGCGAGGCGCGCCTCGAAACCTACGGCACCATCCTTGCGCACGATGCTGTCCGGGTCTTCGCCTTCGGGCAGGAACAGGAAAAACGCCTGCCGCCCGTCGCGCATGCGCGGCAGCGCCGATTCCAGCGCCTTCCACGCCGCGCCGCGTCCGGCCTTGTCGCCGTCGAAGCAGAACACCACGTCGGGCGCATTGCGGAACAGCAGCTCGGCGTGCTCGGGCGTGGTCGCGGTGCCGAGCGTGGCGACCGCCTGCGTCACGCCGTACTGGAACAGCGCGACCACGTCCATGTAACCCTCGACCACGATCAGCCGCTCGATCTTCGAATACGCCTGCCGCACCTGCCACAACCCGTACAACTCGCGCCCCTTGTGGAACAGGCTGGTTTCGGGTGAATTGAGGTATTTCGGCGAATCGTCCTTGTCGGTGACGCGCCCGCCGAAGGCGATCACGCGACCGCGGCGGTCGTGGATCGGAAACATGATCCGCTTGCGGAACTTGTCATAGACGCGACCCGAATCGCCCTTCGAAAACAACCCCGCCGCTTCGAGCAGGCGCATGCGCTGCTCGTCGGTGCCGAGCGCATTCTTCAGCGCGTCCCAGGCGTCGGGCGCATAGCCGATGCCGAAGCGTTGGCGGTTGTCGGCATCCACGCCACGCTGGCGCAGATAGTCTTGCGCCGAGGGGGCGGCTTCGAGTTGCCGCTTGAAGAACTGCGCGGCGGCATCCAGCACCGCATACAGATCGACCGATTCGCCGCTGACATTGCGCGCGCGGGTATCTTTCGGCACCTCCACGCCGGCACGCTTGGCCAACTCCTCCACCGCGTCGAGGAATTCGAGGCGGTCGTAGTTCATCAGGAAGCTGATCGCGGTGCCGTGCGCGCCGCAGCCGAAGCAGTGGTAGAACTGCTTGGTGGGCGATACCGTGAACGAGGGCGAGCGCTCGTCGTGGAACGGGCAGCGCGCCGAGTACTCGCGCCCCTGCCGCTTGAGCGGCACCCGCGCGCCGATCAACTCGACCAGGTCGGTGCGCGCGAGCAGGTCGTCGATGAACGCGTCGGGGATGCGGGCCATGTTGGCCAGCTTAGTGCATCAGCCCTGCTGCATCAGCCGGCAAGCTGCTGCTTCACCAGCGCCGACGCCTGCCCCATGTCGGCACGACCGGCGATCTTCGGCTTGAGCACGGCCATCACCTTGCCCATGTCGGACGGGCCTTTCGCGCCGGCGGCGGCGATCGCGGCGGCGATTTCGGCAGCCAGTTCGTCGGCGCTCATCTGCTGCGGAAGATAGGTCGCGATGACGGCCATCTCGTCGCGCTCGACCTGCGCCAGATCCTCGCGCCCGGCTGCCGTGTACTGGGTGATCGAATCCTTGCGCTGCTTGAGCATCTTTTCCAGCACCGCCAGCACTTGCGCATCGTCGAGCGCGATGCGCTCGTCCACTTCGCGCTGCTTGATCGCGGCGTTGGCCAGCCGGATCACGCCGAGACGAAACTTCTCGCCGGACTTCATCGCGGCCTTCATGTCATCGGTGAGGCGGGCTTTCAGGGACATGGGTATCTCCAGCCGATGGATCGAGGGTGTGGTGGCTTGCGACGGCAACTTCATCGCCGATCAAACGCATCGCCGGTGATGACGCGTGCGCGGCCATGCGACGCAACAACTCGCCTTCCACAAACGCAAAAAGCCGGCCACGCTCGCGCGCGCCGGCTTCATGCGGAAACGCGAAACTCAGTACAGACGCTGGCGCTTGGTCACGTCGCGCGCGCTGCGGTGCATCTGCCGCTTCACCGCCGCGGCGGCCTTGCGCTTGCGCTCCTGGGTCGGCTTTTCGTAGAACTCGCGCTTGCGGGTTTCGGCAAGGACACCGGCCTTCTCGCAGGTGCGCTTGAAGCGGCGCAGCGCAAACTCGAAGGGTTCGTTTTCGCGGACTTTGACGGACGGCATGAAGACTCCGGGAACATGTAGACCGTCCAGCCGGACGGGCGAGCCGCGTATGATACGGGCATGAGCGCCCCCGTTGCAACCCGTTTTCCGACTGAGATTCTGGAGGCCGGTACAGGACGTGCCGACCCGCTCGGCGCGAATACGCCGGGCGGGCAAACGTGGCACGGCTCTGCCGGGGCCGTATGCGCGCCACCGCGCCCGCAGGACAGCGGGCGCGAACAGCGTGGCTGGCCCGGAGGGCGAGCTCCAGGATGTGGCGAGTCATCCGCGGCAGAGCCTGCCCCGGACTCGATCCGGGGATGCCCGGTCTTGCGCCCATGAAACGCCCCATCCTCGGCATCGAAACCTCCTGCGATGAAACCGGGGTGGCGGTCTACGACCTCGCCACCGGTCTGCGCGCGCACGCCCTGTACAGCCAGATCGCCCTGCACGCGCAGTACGGCGGGGTGGTGCCGGAGCTGGCCAGCCGCGACCACGTGCGCAAGCTGTTGCCGCTGGTCCGGCAGACCCTCGCCGAGGCGGGCATCGGCGTGCGCGATCTGGGCGGCGTGGCCTACACCGCCGGCCCCGGGCTGGTCGGCGCGCTGCTGGTCGGCGCCGGCGTCGGCCGTGCGCTGGCATGGGCGCTGGAGGTGCCGGCGATCGGCGTCCATCACATGGAAGGCCACCTGCTGGCACCGCTGCTGGAAGATGCCGATCTCAAGCCGCCCTTCGTGGCGCTGCTGGTCTCCGGCGGGCACACGCAACTGATCGCCGTGCGCGCGATCGGCGACTACGAATTGCTCGGCGAAACCCTCGACGACGCCGCCGGCGAGGCCTTCGACAAGACCGCGAAACTGATGGGCCTGCCCTACCCCGGCGGCCCGCATCTGGCCGCGCTCGCCGAACGCGGCACGCCGGGCCGGTTCACGTTCTCGCGGCCGATGACCGATCGCCCCGGGCTGGACTTCAGCTTCTCCGGCTTGAAGACGCAGGTGCTGCTGGCATGGCAGAAATCCGACCAGTCCGATGTGACACGCGCCGACATCGCCCGTGGTTTCGAGGACGCCATCGTGGATACGCTGGCGAGCAAATGCGAGCGCGCACTGGAGGCAGCCGGCATGGACAGTCTGATCGTCGCCGGCGGCGTCGGCGCCAACCTGCGCCTGCGCGCGAAATTGCAGTCGCTGACGCAGCGGCGTGGCGGCCGCGTCAGCTTCCCGCGCCCGGCCTTCTGCACCGACAATGGCGCGATGATCGCCCACGCCGGCGCGCTGCGGCTGGCGGCGGGGCTGTACGATGGCGCGAGCGTGGACGTGCGTCCGCGCTGGGACATGGCTGTTTTGCCCCCTTTGGGCGGCAAAACGGGAATAAGGAATAGGAAATAGGGAGTGGGAAAGCGAAAAGCCTCGCGCTCCCGGATGGATTCTCACTCCCGGTATCCCTTGGTCAGATGCCTGCACGCACGCGCTTGTACCATTCCCCATTCCCCATTCCCCATTCCCGCCCCATGGATCGCGTCTTCATCGAAAACCTCGAGATCGACACCCTGATCGGCATCTACGACTGGGAGCGCAAGATCCGCCAGCCGCTGGTGTTCGACCTGGAAATGGGCTTCGACAACCGCGTGCCGGCCGGCAGCGACGACATCGCCGACACGCTCGATTACAAGGCCGTGAGCAAGCGCTTGATCGCGTTCGTGTCGGAATCAAGCTTTGGTTTGGTCGAAACGCTGGCCGAGCGCTGCGCGCAGATCGTGCTCGACGAGTTCCCGGTGGCATGGCTGCGCCTGAAATTGAGCAAGCCCGGCGCGGTGCGCGGCGCGCGCGCCGTGGGCGTGGTCATCGAGCGCAACCGCTGAAGCCCGCATGCACGCGGCTTACCTCAGCCTCGGCAGCAACCTCGATCCCGAGCGCCATCTGCGCGCCGCCGCCAGCGCGTTGCGCGAACGTTTCGGAAGCGTGGTTTTCTCGAGTGTGCTGCGCACGCCGGCGGTCGGCTTCGACGGCCCGGATTTCCTCAATGCCGCGGCCATCGTCCACACCGACTTGCAGCCGCAGGCGCTGGACGACTGGCTGCACGCGCTGGAAGCCGCGCACGGCCGCGACCGCAGCGCGCCGCGCTTCGCCTCGCGCACGCTGGACATCGACATCGTGTTTTTCGACGACCGCGTGATCGCGTCCGCGCCCGGATCGCACCTGCAGATCCCGCGCCCGGAATTGCGCCATGCCTTCGTGCTGCAACCGCTGGCGCAGGTCGCGCCGGACTTCGTCGATCCGCTGTCCGGCCGCACGCTGGCGCAGCTGTGGGCGGCGCATCCGCAGCACGCCACGCCGCTGCCGGCATCGGCGCTGCGCTGGGACTGACGCTCGCGGCGCATGTCGCCGGCGTATGATGCGCGCATTCCATCGGGAGTGGCCGCCATGGGCAAGTTCGCGCGCAGTTGGCAGATGGTGAAGGCGAGCGCAGACGTGTTGCGTTCGGACAAGGAACTGCTGGTGTTCCCGCTGGTCTCGGCGGTTGCCACCCTCATCGTGGGAGTGAGCTTTTTCCTGCCGATGTGGGGCTCGGGCGCATTCGCGCACGCGCAGCAACACCAGCCGCTGCCGGCGCCGTACTACATCTGGATGTGCCTGTTCTACGTGGCGCAGTACACGGTGATCTTCTTCTGCAACACGGCGCTGGTCGGCGCGGCGCTGATCCGCCTCGACGGCGGCACGCCCACCCTCGCCGACGGCTTTGCCATCGCCCGCCGCAAGATCGTGCCGATCCTCGGCTACGCGTTGATCGCCGCCACGGTGGGCATGATCCTGCGCGCGCTGGAACAACGCGCCGGCTTGTTCGGCAAGTTCGTGATCGGCCTGATCGGCGCGGCGTGGACGGTGGCCACCGCGATGGTGGTGCCGGTGCTGGTGGAGGAGGACGTCGGCCCGCTGGATGCGATCCGCGAAAGCGTCGAGCTGCTGCGCCGCAACTGGGGCGAGAACCTGATCGGCAACGGCGGCATCGGCATCGTGTTCGGCATCATCACCGCGGTCGTGCTGCTCGGCGGATTCGGCCTGTCGATCGCCCTCGTCAACGCCCACGTCACCACCCTGGCGATCGCACTGGGCATCGCCACCGTGATCGCCCTGCTCGTCGTGGGCCTGGTGCAGTCGGCGCTGACCGGCATCTATTCGGCGGCGTTGTACCGTTACGCCAGCACCGGCGAGGTGCCCGACGGCTACGACCAGAACGCGTTTCAGGAAGCGTTCCGCGTCAAGGAGTGAGGCTCGACGCCGCGCCCGCACACAGGTAGTGGTGCGTGACCCAACGACGCCCTCAGTCGTAGAGAGAGCCTTCGTCGAAATCGAAGGCCTTGCCGGCGGCGGATTCGACCGCGAACAGGTCGATCGCGGTGCGCGCCACCTGCCGGGTGTCGTACCAGGCATAGGCACCCACGCCCATCGCGCCGATCACCGGCAGCCAGCGCGCGGCGCCGCGGGCGATGCCGCGTTCGCTCAGGCGCACGCCGATGCGGCGTGCGATCGCACGGATCGCCGAGGAGCTGGCGGCGCGCACCAGCCAGCGCTCGCCCACGCGCACCGCGATGTCGCGGAAAGCCTGCGCGGCGGTGTGGCGGAACAGGCAGAACAGCATCTGCTCGCGGGTGAGCTGCCAGCGCCGGCCATAGGTGCCGGCGATGTCGGCGACCATCTGCGCCTGGATCTTCCAGATCGCGTACAGCTCCGGCAACACGGTGAGCCAGCCCGCCACGCCCGGCGGCAGGGCCAGCGTGCCGGCCACCAGCGCCGCCTTGCGGCTGGCGGTCTCGCCGATCGCGCGGGCGCGCGTTTCCGGCGCGAGGCTGGCGGCCTCGGCGGTCTGCGGCAGATCCGAGAGCAACTGGATGATCGACTCGCCGATGCGCTCGGACACCGAGCGGGAACGGCCCTTGCGCGCCGGGATGTATTCGGTGGCCGTGGACGGATCGGGCATGGACATGCCGCCAGCATAACAGCATGCCCGCGACACTCCACGCCCCGCGCCCGCGACGCATGGCGAATCAGCCACGACGCAGCGGCGGCATGGCGTCCATGTGCGCTCGTCGCATCCGCCCGGGATTGCCAACAGCCGATCAGATCGTGAGCGAACGTCCGCCGTCCACCCGCAGCACTTCGCCGGTGGTGTAGCGCGCATCGCGAACCAGATACAGCGCGGCATCGGCGACGTCTTGCGGGTCGCCGGCACGCTTGAGCGCGGTGCTGTCGAGCAGCTTGTGCTGGCGCTCGTCGTCGACCCCGCTCTCCGGCCACAACACCACGCCCGGCGCGATCGCGTTCACCCGCACCTGCGGGCCCAGATCCTTGGCCAGCGCGCGGGTGAGCATCACCAGCGCGGCCTTGGCCATGCAGTAGATCGGGTGGTCGCGCAAAGGCCGTTGCGCGTACACGTCCACGAGGTTGACGATGCTCCCGCCGGTGGCGCGCAGGTGCGGCGCGGCAGCCTGCGAAAGAAAAAATGGCGCGCGCGCATTGGCGGCGAACAAGGCGTCCCACTGCTCCGCCGTCGCGTGACCGATCGGCGTCGGGAAAAACGCCGAAGCATTGTTGACCAGCACGTCGATGCGCGAAAAGCGCATCACCGTGTCGGCGATCATCAAGGGCAAGGCGTCGAGGTCGGCCAGTTCGGCGCGCAGTTCCAGCGTGCTGCCGGCGCGCCGCGATTCCAGTTCGGCCAGCAGCGCGTCCATGCGGTCGTCGTCGCGGCGATGATGCAGGGCGAGGTCGTAGCCGGCCGCGTGCAGGCGGCGGGCGATGGCCGCACCGATCCGGCGCGAGGCGCCGGTGATCAGGGCGACGGGACGGGATGCATCCATGCGCGAAAGTCCTGCAGGTTGCGTGCGCGGCCATCTACCGGCCGCGGGCGCACGCCTCCCGCAGCCGACGCGACGACATCGGCTGCGGGGGCCGAAGGCCGATGGATCAATGCTCCGGGGCGCGCTGCCAGGTCTGGCTGCGACCGATCCAGGAGAAGCCGAGGTAGCCGCGCACGATCAGGCTGTGGCCGCCATTGCTCAGGGTCAGCTTGGCCTTGTAAGGGTCCTCGTTGTTGCCCGGCTTCTGCGGGTCGAAGATGCGCCCGCCCGTCCACTGGTCGCCATCCTTCTCGAAGCCCCACATGATCACCAGCCCCTTGATCTTGTGGTTGTGCAGGCTGCCGGTGCACTTGTCGCACACCGGGTCGGGATCCTTGCCGGGCTCTGGATAAACCTCGATCACCTGCCCTGACAGCTTGCCGTTCGCCTCGTAGATCTTCACCAGCGACTTGACCCGGCCGGTCTTGTCGTCGACCGTCTTCCAGGTGCCGATGGGCGAGGCCAGATCCTCGGCCAGGGTGGTCGCACAGGCGGCCACGCCGAGCAGTCCGGCGGCGGCGATCAACACGAGCTTGCGCATGGTGCTTCTCCGGTTGGGATGGGTCGCTGTCCGATGATAGTAGCGCGTCCGTCGGCCAATGCGCGGCCTGCGTCACGAATCGCGCAAGGCTTCGCGCCAGCCCTTGCGCATGCTTCAATAAGGGATTGCCTTGCGCACTTGCACATGCACCCGGCCTCCCACCTGCCCTTGCCCGATGCCGCGGCGCTCGCGCACAGCGCACGCCTGAGCGCGTTGATCGGCGAAGCGATCGCGCAGGCCGGCGGCGCGCTGCCGTTCTGGCGCTACATGGAGCTGGCCCTGTACGCGCCCGGACTGGGCTATTACAGCGCCGGAGCGCGCAAGTTCGGCCCCGAAGGCGACTTCGTCACCGCGCCGGAACTGGGTGGCCTGTTCGCGCGCTGCGTGGCCGACGCGGTCGCACCGGCGCTGCACGAGATCGGGCCCGACGCGGTGTTCTTCGAGTTGGGCGGCGGCAGCGGCGCGTTCGCGCAACAGGCCTTGTTGCGGCTCGCGCAGATCGACGCGCTGCCGGCGCGCTACGCGATCCTCGAACCTTCCGCCGACCTGCGCCAGCGTCAGCGCGAACGCCTGCATGCGCGCCTGCCAGCCGAGCTCGCCGCGCGCGTGGAATGGGTCGATGCGCCGCCGCAAGAAAACTGGGAAGGCGTGCTGTTCGCCAACGAAGTGCTCGACGCCCTGCCGACCTCGCGCTTTTCCATCGCGGACGGGCAGGTGCTGGAACTATGCGTCGGCCGCGACGAAACCGGCTCCTTGAAATGGACGGCGCGGCCGGCCGATGCCCTGCTGGCTCACGCCATCCGCCACCTCCAGCGCGGCCTGCCGGAACGCTTGCCGGAAGGTTACCGTTCCGAGGTGCTGCCGCAATTGCCGTACTGGATCGATGCGGTGGCCGGCATGTTGCGGCGTGGCGCGATGCTGTTCGTGGACTATGGCCATCCACGGCGTGAGTTCTATCGGGCCGGACGCGACGACGGTACCCTGATGTGCCACTACCGCCAGCACGCGCACGCCGACCCCTTCCTGTGGCCGGGCTTGCAGGACATCACCGCATCGGTGGATTTCACCGCGCTGGCCGAGGCCGGCACGCGGATCGGTTTCGAGCTGGCCGGCTACTGCGCGCAGGCGCAATTCCTGCTCGGCAACGGTTTGGGCGAGGCGATGCAGGAGGCGCAGGGCTTGCCGGATGTCGCACGCCTGCAACGGGTGCAGGAAGCCCGACGCCTGACCTCGCCGGAAGCCATGGGCGAGCGTTTTGCCGCGATGGGTTTCCAGCGCGGCGTGGATTTCGAGCCGGCGTTCGCGTTCGGCGATCTGAGCGGGAGGCTGTGAGGATGCGTTCGTTCCGTTATCCGCAGGTGTGGCTTGCCATCTGGATGGCGATGGTCGTCGGCACGATCGTGCTCTCGTTGATGCCCGGGCCGCCGATTCCCCACGAGCTCACCATCGGCAAGTTCGACCACGGATTCGCTTACTTTTGCCTGGCGGCGATGGGCGTGCAGGTGTTGTCGGATCGGCGCGGCTGGATCGGCGCGGCGATCGTGTTCGGCCTGCTCGGCATCGCACTGGAACTGGCGCAGGGCTTCTTGACCACGACGCGCCACATGTCCGCCTACGACGCGATGATCGACTGCATCGGCGCAGCCATCGGTCTGGCAACCGGCTGGACGCCGCTGCGCGACGTGGTGCACTGGATCGATACGCGGCTGCCGTGAAGCCGCAGCGCAGATCGGCAACGCCCTATCGAGGCGGTCGTGCCGCCGCGATCGCCGCGATGCGTGCCGCCCGCAGGCGCACGCCCACCTCCGGGCCGGCGACGCCCTGCGCCACGAGGGTGCCGGCATGCACCGCGCAGGCCGCGCGATGCAGCGCACGCAAGGTATCGGCCTGCGGATAGGCGCTGTCGTGCAGGCCCAGCCGGCCGCGCTTGTCGGCCTCGCACGCCACGGCCATGCGCTCGATGATCTCCGGCTTGCGGAAGCCGTCGCA
Source organism: Pseudomonadota bacterium (assembly GCA_018242445.1). GTDB lineage: Bacteria > Pseudomonadota > Gammaproteobacteria > Xanthomonadales > Xanthomonadaceae > SZAS-103. The sequence continues at coordinate 67,636 of JAFEBW010000050.1, forward strand.
GCGGGCGATCAGATCGTGCACGGTGGCGTCGCGCAGTTCGTCGATGCGATGCACGTTGAGGTGTTCGCGGCACACCGCCACCGCCAGTTCGCGGTGCGCGGACGGCACCTTCAGGCGTTCGCACAGCGTCGCCAGCGGTTTCAGCCCGGCCTGCTCGTGGCCCAGGTGGCGCGGCAGGACGTGCGCAGGCGTGAGCGCCTTGCCGAGGTCGTGGGTGAGCGCGGCGAAGGCCACCAGCCCATCGCCCGGCGCGAGCCGCGCGGCCATGTCGCTGACCATCATCTGGTGGATGCCGGTGTCCACTTCGGGATGGAACTCGACCCGCGCCGGCACGCCGAACAGCGCGTCCACTTCCGGCAGCACCCGCGCCAGCGCGCCGCAGTCGCGCAAGGTGGACAGGAAGGCCGAAGGCCGCGCTTCGACGAGCGCGCGCGACAGCTCCTGCCAGACGCGCTCGGGCACCAGATGGTCGATCTCGCCTTCGGCGACCATCGCGCGCATCAGCAGCAACGTCTCCGGCACAACCGAAAAACCCAGCGGCGCCAAGCGCGCCATGAAGCGCGCAGCGCGCAGGACACGCACCGGATCTTCGACGAATGCAGCAGACACATGCCGCAGCACGCGCGCCTGGATGTCGCGCACGCCGCCGAACGGATCGATCAGCGCACCGTTCTCGTCCTGCGCGATGGCATTGATGGTGAAGTCGCGGCGCGCCAGATCCTCCTCCAGCGTCACCGCCGCATCGGCATCCACGACGAAGCCGCGATAACCGCGCCCGGACTTGCGCTCGGTGCGCGCCAGCGCGTATTCCTCGTGGGTGTGCGGGTGCAGGAACACCGGGAAATCGCGGCCGACCGGCTTGAAACCACGTTCGAGCATCTGCGCGGGCGTGGCCCCGACCACCACGAAATCGCGGTCGCCATGCGCACGCCCGAGCAAGCCGTCGCGCACCGCGCCGCCGACGAGGTAGGTTTTCATCGCGCGTACTGTGAGGGACGCATGCCCGGGATGTTCCTCATGCAACCTTGAGTACCAATTGCTTGCCGCACGCATCGGCGTACTTGCGGAGCGTGGCGAGGGAAGGCGAATGCTTGCCGGTAGCCAATGCGCGCTCGAGGCGGGCAATCGCCGGCGCGTGGGTGCCCATGCGCGCGGCTACCTCCGCTTGGGACAGCCCCGCCTCATGACGCGCCTTGAGCAGCGCATCCAGAAGCTCGCCTTCCTCGCGCTCTATGCGCTCGACTTCAGCGCGGACTGCGGGGCGGCGCAGGAGTGCCTTGACGAGCTGATCATGGCTTTTCATGTTTGCGCTCCTTCATCCTCGATGTGGCAAGTTTCAGGTCGCCCGACGGCGTCTTGTCGGATTTCTTGACGAACCCGTGCAGCATGACGATGCGCTTGCCGACGAGCGTGCAATAAAAGACGCGCGCGATGCCTTCGGCAGCTTTGAGTCGCAACTCGAACAAACCTTGCCCGAAGGTTTTGGTATGCGGCTCGCCCAGGTTCGGGCCGAGCGCCTGCATGCGACGGGTCAGGACGATATAGCGAGCGGCCAGCGTGTCAGGCAGAGCGAGGATGTCGTCCTGCACGGATTGATTGAAATACTCGATCCGGTAGTCCATGCGCGACAGTAACAAATATGTTCACGTCAAGCAAGCTTGCGTCACGCCCCTCAAACGGTGGAAGCGGCCACAACAACCTGACCGGAAAACGAAGGGCAGCGGTTGTTCCCATCAGCCGATCTTCTGCCACGCCATCGCCGATGCGCCGGTTGGCGGCAGCAGCCAGTGGTCGATCAGCAGGAAGGCGAACAGCGCCATCAGATAGACGATGGAATAGCGGAACATCGCCATCGCGAACAATTCGCCGGGCGGTTTGAGCATGCGGATCGCGTAATACAGAAACGCCGCGTCGAGCACCAGCGCGCCGCCGAGATAGAACACGCCGCTCATGCCGGTCGCCCACGGCAGGATCGTCACGATGGTCAGCAGGATCGTGTAGAACAGCATCTGCCAGCGGGTGAATTCCACGCCGTGGGTGACCGGCAGCATCGGCACCATCGCCCGCGCGTAGTCGTCGCGGCGGAAGATCGCCAGCGCCCAGAAGTGCGGCGGCGTCCACACGAACACGATCAGCACCAGCAGCAACGCATGCGGATGCAACTGGCCGGTGATGGCGGTCCAGCCCAGCGCCGGCGGCGCCGCGCCGGCCAGCCCGCCGATCACGATGTTCTGCGGGGTGGCACGCTTGAGGAAGACCGTGTAGATGACCGCGTAACCGATCATCGAAGCGAAGGTGAGCGCGGCGGTCAGGGCGTTCACCCAGACCGCGAGCACGGCCATCGAGGCAGCCGCCAGCGCCAGCGCGAAGGCCAGCGCACGGCCGGGCGTGATCTGCCCGACCACGATCGGCCGCCACGAGGTGCGCGTCATCTTGGCGTCGATGCGCGCATCCAGCAGTTGATTGATCGCCGCTGCCGAAGCCGCGGCCAGCCAGATGCCGAGGAAACCCAGCAGCGCCGGCCGCAGCGGTGGCAGGGTCGGCGGCGGGATCGGCGTACCGGGCGCGGTTTCCGGGCGCGCCAGCAACATGCCGATGGCGGCGGTGAACACGATCAGCGCCACCACCCGCGGCTTGGTGAGCTGCCAATACTGGCGCGCGGTCGCAGCGATACTCACGGAGGGGCATCCGCCACGGCTGGCGGCGAGCGCAGACGCGCCAGCAGGCTCACCACCGTGAACAGCAGCAGGGCCGCGCCGGCGTTGTGCGCCACCGCCACCGGCAAGGGCAGCGAGAACATCACGTTGGCGATGCCCAACGAAATCTGCGTCAGCAACAACATCGCCAGCAACCCGCCCCAGCCGCGCAGCCCCGGGGTGCGCAGCAGGCGCACGCCGACCGCGCCGAGGTGCCCGAGCACGAGGAAGGCGACGATGCGATGGGTGAGCTGGATCGCCACCCGCGCGGGGTTGTCGAGCACGCCGCCGGAGTAGTCCACCCCGAAGCCGCGCCAGAGGATGAAGCCCTGATGGAAGTCGGCGTGCGGCCACCACGCGCCGAGGCACTTGGGGAACTGCGCGCCGCAGGCCCAGGCCGCGTAGTTGGAGCTCGTCCAGCCGCCGAGCGCGATCTGCAGCACGAGCAGACCGAATCCGATCCACAGCAGCCGCCGCAGCTTCGGCGCACCGGCCAGGGTCAGCCACGCGCCGGGGGTGGCGCGCCACGCCATCGCCACCAGCAGGGCGAAGGTCGCCAGCCCGCCGAGCAGGTGGCCGGTCACCACGATGGGCATCACCAGCCAGGTCACCGTCCACTGCCCGAGCAGCGCCTGGAAGACCACCGTCGCCAGCGTCAGTGCGGCCAGCCGCGCCGTGGTTTCATTCGCCGCGCGGCAAGCCATTCGCAACAACAAGGCTTCGCCGAGGAGCGCCACCACGCCGGCGGCGACGTGCGCGCCTTGCATGTAGGCGAACACCGACAGCGCCACCGCGATGCTCGCCGTGGCCACCTCGGCGATGCCGTTGCGCTGCCGGCGCACCGCCACCAACGCCAGCACCAGAACCAGCACGCCCAGCGTGCCGGCGAGCATGCGATGCACCTGCTCGCGCCACGCCAGCGCGGCCTCGTAAGGCCGCCCGGGGAAGGCCTGATCGGCGCGCACCACGTCGTGCGCCTGCGTCGGCCACGCCGCGTGGCCGTAGCAGGTGGGCCAGTCGGGGCAGCTCAGCCCGGCCTGCGACAGGCGCACGAAGGCGCCGAACACGATCAGACCCAGCGCGAAGGCGGCGGCCAGCCAGGCCAGCCGATGGAAATGGCGATGCGACGTCATGGGCTGTATTTTACCGGCAGCGGGTTCGGGATCGACGCAAGCGCGCGACCGCTCACATGCCCGGCTGCTTGATCAGCAGCAGCACGTCGCGGCGCAGCTTTTCCGGATCGAAGCCCGGCCCGTAGCGCATGAACAGGTAGCCCGTCGGATCGACGAGGTACACGGGGATGGCGTCGGGGCGGCTCGCGTCCGGCAGGTGCGCGCCCAGGCCGGCGTCGGCGGCGACCACGACGAGGTTGCGGAAACCGTGCGTCGGCGGCGCACCCACCCACAGCACCTGCACGCGATCGGCATGGTTGCCCAGGCCCACCCAGATCCGGTCGAGGGTGTCCTCGAGGCGGTCGCAGGCCCCGCCGCAATCGCGTGGCGCGGCGACCAGCAGCCGCCAGACGTGGTCTTCGTGGTTGAACACGAACGCGCCGCCATCCGCGCGAGTGAAGCGCACCGGCCGCAAGTCGCGCACCGGCTTGAGCAACTGCCCGTAATTGCGCGTGCGGGTGGGTTGCCACTGGCTGTAGTACAGCACCATCGCCACCGCCAGCGGGGCGAGGAAGATGGCGAACACCAGCAACAACACCAGCCGCGAGCGGGTGCGGCCGGGCACGGGCGCGCTTGCCATCAGGCCTTGCCCCCTTCAGGCGTGCGGGCTTCGCGCCAGTAACGTCGCGACACCACGATGGTGACCACGCCCAGCGCGATCGCCAAGCCGAACCACTGCACCGCATAGGCGCGGTGCGCGGCCGGCGGCAAGGTGCCGCTGAGCACTTGCAGGTCGCGCTTGTAGCCGACCTTCATGCCGGTATCCAGGATCAGCACGCGCGGCGCCAGGCCATTCTTGAGCTTGAGCGCATCGGCGATCTTGTCGGGCGTGATCCGCATCAGCAGCAGCGAACCGTCTTTCGCCGGCACGATCTTTTCCGGGCCGAGCTTGAGCCCGCCCACAGGCGGCGGCGCGAGCAGGCCGCGGACCTGGGTCACATCCGGCGGCGCGGGTTCTGGCGGCATCTCCTGCCGCGAGGGCAGCGCTCGCCAGCCCAGCTCGACGAGGATCGCGTGCTGCGCGCCGTCGGGCTGGAACACGCGGTACACGCGGATGCCGGCCACGCCGTTGCGGATCTGGTTGTCCAGCCGGATCGGCGGCAGCGGCAGGAAGTGTCCGCCGCCGACGGTCCACTCGTAGGCATCCGCCTCGTTCGCCTGATCCTGCGCGTCGGCCGCGGCATACAGCACGTCGGGCCTGCGCTCGGACACGACCTGCCGGCTGTGCGCGAGCAGGCGCTCCTTGTAGTGCGCGCGATCGACCTGCCACAGGCCCAGCCGCACGAATGCGACGATCATCGCGATCGACAGCAGCAGCAACAGGATGCGCCGGGTCACGCGGGCATCCCCCGCCCACGCATGCGCAAGCCGACGGCGTCGCGCGATAATGCGCCCATCGCGGCCATCAACGGAACCACGCCATGCAGAAGCTCCTGATCATCGCCTTCCTCGTGGTGATCGTCTACAACCTCGGCAGCGCCCTGTACTACATGATGGTCGACAAGGGCGACAGCGACCGCATGGTGCGCGCGCTCACCTGGCGCATCGGCCTGTCCATGCTGATGATCGCGCTGATCGCGCTGGGCATCTGGAGCGGCTGGATCCAGCCCCACGGCGTGGGCGGTTGACGCGCCGATCCGCGCTGCCGCCGGCCCGGCCGGCTTACAGCACGTAGACGAAAACGAACAGACCCAGCCACACCACGTCGACGAAGTGCCAGTACCACGACACGGCCTCGAACGCGAAGTGGCTGTGCTTGTCGAAATGCCCGCTCGCGCAGCGCAACCAGATCACCGACAGCATGATCGCACCCAGGGTCACATGCAGGCCGTGGAAGCCGGTGAGCATGAAGAAGGTCGATCCGTAGATGCCCGAGCCCAGGGTGAGGTTGTTCCGGGTGTAAGCCTCGATGTACTCGTGCGCCTGGAAGCCGAGGAAGACGGCGCCCAGCAGCACCGTCGCGCCGAGCCAGAACAGCAACTGCCCGCGACGGCCGATGCGCAGCATGTGGTGGGCGATGGTCACCGTCATGCCCGAGGTGAGCAGGATCATCGTGTTGAGCAGCGGGATACCCCACGCGCTCATGGTTTCGAATGCGCCGCCGACGTTGCCCGGCCCGTTGGTCGGCCATGCCGCGCTGTACTGGCTCCACAGCACGTCGTTGGTCATGCCGCCATGACCGGCGCCGCCCAGCCACGGCACCGAGAAATTGCGGGCATAGAACAGCGCGCCGAAGAAGGCCGCGAAGAACATCACCTCGGAGAAGATGAACCAGAGCATCCCCATGCGGAAGGAGATGTCCACCTGGCTGTTGTAGTACTTGCGCAGGCTCTCGCGGATCACGTCGCCGAACCAGCCGAACAGGGTGCCGACCATCAACACCAGACCGGTGAAGAAGATCGGCTTGCCCCACTCCAGATCGTTGACCCAGTTGGCCGCACCGAACATGGTGGTGAACATCGCCACCGATCCGAAGATCGGCCAACGGCTGCCGTGCGGGACGAAATAGACGTTGGCATCCGGGGTCTGGGACTGCGCCATGACGGTTTCCTGTGCGTCGATCGAAAGTGGGTTCACGGTGTTGCGCCGGCCGCGACCGCGTGCCCTTCGGCGATCGCCTTGGGGCTGGCCAGTTTCGCGGTTTCCAGCTCGTTATTGTAGAACGTGTAGGCCAGCGTGAGGGTGTGCACGTCGGCCGGCAGGGCCGGATCGACGTAGAAGCGCACCGGCATCAGGCGGCCTTCGCCGGGCTTGAGCATCTGCTGGGTGAAGCAGAAGCATTCGGTCTTGTTGAAATAGCGCGAGGCGCTGTCGGGCGAAATCGAAGGCGAGGCATTGCCGACGATGGCGTGGTCGGAGTCGTTTTTCGCCCAGAAGGTGGCGTTGTACAGCTCGCCCGGGTGCACGCGCATGCTGGTCTTGGTCGGGTGGAAGTCCCAGAGCAGGTCGGAGTGCACGTTGCCGTCGAAGGTCACCGTGACCCAGCGGCTTTCATCGGCGCGCATGCCCGCCACGCGATTCTGCCCGGCCGGGCCGGGTTGCACCTTGATGCCGAGCACCTTCTCGCAGGCGATGCGGTACAGCGGCACCAGCGAGAAGGTGAACACGAAACCGCCGACCATCACCAGCGCCAGGCGCTTGACCAGCCGCGCGGTGTCGCCGCCGCGCGGCGGCTCGGAAGGCGCTGCCGGCGGCGGGGCATCGCCAGCCTGCGCGCCGCTATCGGGACTTTCGCGCTGGCCTGCGTCCACGCTCACCGCTTCAGCACGAAATGCGCGATGAAGGCGAGGTAGATCGAAAGCGTCACCAGCGCGAGCACCAGCACGGTGCGCTTGGCGCGGGCGCGCTGCTGGTTGGGGTCAGTGGGTGACATCGCCATGCGCGAGATCCCCGTCCTTGATGACCGGCGGCGTGGTGAAGCTGTGGTGCGGCGCCGGCGAAGGCAGTGTCCACTCCAGCCCGCGTGCGCCTTCCCATGCCCGCGCCTGCGCCTTCTTGCCGCCGCGCGCGCAACTCCACACGACGTACACGAACAGCAACTGGCTGGCGCCGAAGCAGAAGCCGCCGATCGAGGACACCATGTTCCAGTCGGCGAAGGCCACGTTGTAGTCGGGGATGCGCCGCGGCATGCCGGCCAGGCCCAGGAAGTGCTGCGGGAAGAACAGCACGTTGACGAAGATCGCGCTCAGCCAGAAGTGCCACTTGCCGACCGTCTCGTTGTACATGTGCCCGGTCCACTTCGGCAGCCAGTAGTACACGCCGGCCATGATCGCGAAGATCGCGCCGGACACCAGCACGTAGTGGAAGTGCGCGACCACGAAGTAGGTGTCCTGGTACTGGAAGTCGGCCGGCACCATCGCGCACATCACCCCGGAGAAGCCGCCGATGGTGAACAGCACGATGAAGGCGATCGCGAACAGCATCGGCGTCTCGAAGGTCATCGAGCCGCGCCACATCGTGGACACCCAGTTGAACACCTTCACCCCGGTGGGGATGGCGATCAGCATGGTGGAGTACATGAAGAACAGCTCGCCGCCCAGCGGCATGCCGACGGTGAACATGTGGTGCGCCCACACGATGAAGCTCAGGAAGGCGATCGAGGCGATCGCGTACACCATCGCCTGATAGCCGAACAGCGGCTTGCGCGCGAAGGTCGGCACGATCTCCGAGATGATCCCGAACGCCGGCAGGATCATGATGTACACCTCGGGGTGCCCGAAGAACCAGAAGATGTGCTGGTACATCACCGGGTCGCCGCCGCCGGCGGCGTTGAAGAAGCTGGTGCCGAAATACTTGTCGGTGAGCAGCATGGTCACCGCGCCGGCCAGCACCGGCATCACCGCGATCAGCAGGAAGGCGGTGATCAGCCAGCTCCACACGAACACCGGCATCTTCAGCAGGTCCACGCCGGGGGCGCGCATGTTGAGGATGGTGGCGATGATGTTGATCGCGCCCATGATCGAGCTGATGCCCATCATGTGGATCGCGAACACCGTATAGGCGACGTTGTCGCTGCCCTGGATCGCCAGCGGCGGGTACATCGTCCAGCCGCCCGCCGGGCCGCCGCCGCCGATCCCGAACATGCCCAGCACGAAGGGCAGCAGCAGGATGGTGAAGGCGAAAGGCATGATCCAGAACGACCAGTTGTTCATGCGCGGCAGGGCCATGTCCGGCGCGCCGATCATCATCGGCACCATCCAGTTGGCCAGGCCCACGAAGGCCGGCATCACCGCGCCGAAGATCATCACCAGCGCGTGCATGGCGGTGAGCTGGTTGAAGAACTCCGGTTCGAAGAATTGCAGGCCGGGCTTGAACAGCTCCGCGCGGATCGCCATCGCCATGCTGCCGCCGATCAGGAACATCGTCAGCGAGAAAATCAGGTACAGCGTGCCGATGTCCTTGTGATTGGTGGACATGAACCAGCGGTGGAAGAAACCTTCCTTGTGGCCGTGGTCGTCGTGATGTTCGGCGGTCTGGGTTGCCATGGGCTTGGGTGCCTCGAAAGAAAACGCTGGACTTTGGTACGCGGCCGGCTCAGTGCGCGAGCGCCTGCGCGGCGGCAGCCGTGGCCTGCGCCACGGCGGTTCCGGCGGGCGTGGCGGGTGCGGTCTGGGCGGTGTTGGCAGCGGCGTCGGCCGCCTTCTGCTGCGCCAGCCAGATCTTGAACTCCGCCTTCGGCACGGCCTTCACCACGATCGGCATGAAGCCGTGGTCGCGCCCGCACAGCTCGGTGCACTGGCCGCGGTAGATGCCCGGCTTGTTGATGCGCGTCCAGTTCTCGCTGACGATGCCCGGCTCGGCGTCCTGCTTCCAGCCGAACTCCGGCACCCACCAGGAATGGATCACGTCGTCGCCGGTCACGAGGAAGCGGATCTTGGTGTCCACCGGCAGCACCAGCGGGTGATCGACGTTGAGCAGGTAGACGTTGTTGCCGTTCGCATCGACCACCTTGCCCGGATCCAGCCCCGAATCCAGGGTGCGCGTGCGGTCGCTGCTGCGGTCGAGGCGGCTCAGGAACTGCACGCCCTCGCCGACGTATTCGTAACGCCACATCCACTGGATGCCGTTGACCTTGACGGTCATCTCCGAGTCGGACGTGTCGTACATCTTGAACAGGGTTTTCGTGGCCGGAACCGCCATCACGATCAGGATCAGGATCGGGATGACCGTCCAGATGATCTCGGCCTTGGTGTTGTGGGTGAACTGCGCCGCCACCGCGCCCCTGGATTTGCGATGGTGGATGATCGACCAGATCATCGCCCCGAAGACGAGGACGCCGATGACCGTGCAGATGTACATGACCAGGTTGTGCAGGTCGTAGATCTCCCTCGCGGTGTCGGTCACGCCCGGCGGCATGTTGAGCTGCCACGGCACGGGATTGGCCTGTGCCATCCCGGCGGCGAGCGCTCCGACGAGCGTCAAACCGGTGGTGCGGATGCTGCGCGCTGCTTTCATTCGGCCATTCCTGAGCAAATCATGTCTGTGACGTGGCGTCGTCGGCGCGCGCGTCCGTCGCACGGCCCGCAGCCACCCGCAACGCATCCTGCAATTTCCCGGCGAGCTCCTCGCGTTCGTCCGGCGCAAGGAAACCGCCCACCTCCACCCGCACTCCCCGCGAATCCAGCAACACGTGCGGCGCGTGCCCAGCCTGCCCTACCGACAGCCGCACCCAGTACGGATGGGCCTGAAACACCGTCCGCCCCTCGGCGTTTGCCGATGGATCGTCCAGCCTGCGCACGCTCACCGTCGTCGCATCGACGTCGATCTGCTCGCGCCTGCCACCCAACCGCCACACCCACCGCAATGCCGCCGCCACGATCAGGCTGTGCGCCAGCGCGAAGGGCGGGGCGAACACATTGCCCTGCCACGCACCCAGCAACGCCACCACCCACATCGTGCCCGACAGCACGGCGAACAAAGCGCCGAACTGGCGCCCGCTCAAGGCACGCGGTGGCCGCAACACCAATCGGACCGCCGGGCCTCCCGCCATCGCCGGGTGCGACTCGATCATCCCTGCCACCTCGCGCGAAAACGCGGGCACAAGCACGGATTGTAACGATCGAACTTGACATGGATCAACCTCGGCGTTGCGCGACGACGCGAATCCAGTCACGGCGCGCAGGCTTGCGACGCACCCGAACGCCGCCCCGCAGCCTGATAAACTTGCGCGAGCCCGCAGGCCCAGCGGCAAGCCAGCCAGCCCTTTGAACCCATCCGTGACCGCCATCCTCTCCCCCGAGCTGCCGCCGCCCGGCGACCCCTTGCGCGAGGCCATCTCCGCGGCCTGGCTGCGCGACGAGAACGCGCATGTGCGCGAGCTGCTGGCCGTCGCGCGGTTTTCGACCGACGACAGTGCCGCCATCGAACGCACCGCGGTCGGCCTGGTCGAGAAGGTGCGCGTGCGCGCGCAGGATCAGGGCGTGATCGAAGCCTTCATGCGCCAGTACGACCTGTCCTCGGAGGAAGGCGTGCTGCTGATGTGCGTGGCCGAGGCGCTGCTGCGCATCCCCGACCAGGCCACCGCCGACAAGCTGATCCGCGACAAGCTCGGCGACGCCGACTGGGAAGCGCATCTGGGCAAGAGCGAGTCCTTGTTGGTCAACGCATCGAGCTGGGGCCTGATGCTGACCGGGCGCATGGTCGGGCTGGCCGGGGAAACCCGCCGCAACGCCATCGGCGCGCTGCGCCGGCTGGTCGGGCGCGCCGGCGAGCCGGTGATCCGCCTCGCGGTGCGCCAGGCGATGCGCATCATGGGCCACCAGTTCGTGATGGGCCGCACCATCGCCGAGGCGCTGGCGCGCAGCCGCAAGGCGGAAGGCCCCTACCGGCACTCCTTCGACATGCTCGGCGAAGGCGCGTTCACCCGCGCCAACGCGGCGCGTTACCACGAGGCCTACCGCAAAGCCATCCTCGCCATCGGTGCCAGCGGCCCGAAAGGCAGCTGGCGGGGCACCGACGTGTTCGCCGCGCCCTCGATCTCGGTCAAGCTCTCGGCCCTGCACCCGCGCTACGAGCACGCCAAGCGCGCCCGCGTGCACGCCGAGCTCACCCCGCGCGTGCTGGAATTGGCGCAACTGGCCAAACAGCAAGGCATCGGCTTCACCATCGATGCCGAGGAATCCGATCGTCTGGAATTGTCATTGGACGTGATCCTCGGCGCGTTCGCCGATGCATCGCTCGCCGGCTGGAACGGCTACGGGCTGGCCGTGCAGGCCTACCAGAAGCGCGCGCCGTTCGTGCTCGATGCGCTGATCGACGCCGCCCGGCGTGCCGGCCGGCGCATGCCGGTGCGACTGGTGAAGGGCGCGTACTGGGATTCGGAAATCAAGCGCAGCCAGATCGACGGCCTGCCCGGCTACCCGGTGCTCACCCGCAAGCCCAACACCGACGTCAGCTACCTCGCCTGCGCGCGCAAGATGCTCGGCGCGACCGATGCGCTCTACCCGATGTTCGCCACCCACAACGCGCACACGCTGGCGGCGATCCACCACGTCGCCCGGCAGGTGCATGGCGCGTGGCGCAGCGGGCAGGCACCGTACGAATACCAGAAGCTGCACGGCATGGGCGACGACCTGTACCGCGAGGTGGTGGGTGCCGATCGCCTCGACGTGGCCTGCCGCGTGTACGCGCCGGTCGGCTCGCACGAGGATCTGCTGCCCTACCTCGTGCGCCGGCTGCTGGAAAACGGCGCGAACTCCAGCTTCGTCAACCGCATCACCGACGCGGCCATCGCACCGGCCGCGCTGGTCGCCGACCCGACCGCGGTGGTCGCCGGATTTTCCGACTGCAAGCATCCCAACATTCCGTTGCCGCGCGCGCTGTACGGCGCCGGGAGGATCAATTCGATGGGCGTCAACCTCGCCAACGATCAAGACCTGCGCGCGCTCGCGCAAGCCATCGCCGCCGCCAGCGGCCCGTGGACGGCCGCGCCGCTGGTGCCGGGCGCCAACACCGCCGGCACCCAGATCACCACCACCAGCCCGGCCGACCGCAAGCAGATGGTCGGCCACTGGCTGACCTCCGATGCGGCCACGGTCGAACGCGCGCTGGCCAACGCCGCCGCCGCACAGGCCGATTGGGATGCGGTGCCCGCGGCCGGCCGCGCCAAGCTGCTCGAACACGCCGCCGACCTGCTGGAAGCGCGCCTGCCCGAGTTCCTCGCCCTGTGCACGCGCGAAGCCGGCAAGACGATTCCAGATGGGGTGGCCGAAGTGCGCGAGGCGGTGGACTTCCTGCGCTACTACGCACAGCAGGCGCGCACGCTGCTGGCCGAACCGGAGAAACTGCCCGGCCCGACCGGCGAGTCCAACGAACTGCACCTGCACGGCCGCGGCGTGTTCGTGTGCATCAGCCCGTGGAACTTCCCGCTGGCGATCTTCATCGGCCAGGTCGCCGCCGCGCTGGTCGCCGGCAACACGGTGATCGCCAAGCCCGCCGAGCAGACCAACCTGATCGGCCATGCCGCGGTGAAGTTGCTGCACGAGGCCGGCGTGCCCGAGGACGTGCTGCAATTCCTGCCCGGCGACGGCGCGACCGTCGGCGCGGCGCTCACCCGCGATCCACGCGTGGCCGGCGTGGCCTTCACCGGCTCCACCGAAACCGCGCGCGCGATCAACCGCGCGCTGGCCGCGCGCGATGCCGCGATCGCGGTCTTGATCGCCGAGACCGGCGGGCAGAACGCGATGATCGCCGATTCCTCCGCCCTGCCCGAGCAATTGGTGAAGGACGCGATGACCTCGGCCTTCGGCTCCGCCGGACAACGTTGCTCCGCCGCGCGCGTGCTGTTCGTGCAGGCCGACATCGCCGACAAGGTGATCGGCATGCTCGCCGGGGCGATGGACGAACTCGTGGTCGGCGACCCGGCCCTGCTGTCCACCGACATCGGCCCGGTGATCGATGCCGATGCGCTGAAGATCCTCAGCGACCACGCCGCGCGCATGGATCGCGAGGCCAAGCTGATCAAGACCGCGAAGCCAGGCGACGGCACCAGCAACGGCACCTTCTTCGCGCCACGCGCCTACGAATTGAATTCGCTCGACCAGCTCACCCGCGAGGTGTTCGGCCCGGTGCTGCACGTGATCCGCTACGCCGCCGGCGACTTGGACAAGGTCATCGACGCGATCAACGCCACCGGTTACGGGCTCACGCTGGGCATCCATTCGCGCATCGACGCCACGGTGGATCGCATCAGCGCACGGGTGAAAGCCGGCAACTGCTACGTCAACCGCAACATGATCGGCGCGGTGGTCGGCGTGCAGCCCTTCGGCGGCGAAGGCCTGTCCGGCACCGGCCCCAAGGCCGGCGGCCCGCACTACCTGCTGCGCTTCGTCACCGAGCGCACCCGCACCGTGAACACCACCGCCGCCGGCGGCAATGCCTCGCTGCTGACATTGGGTGAGTGAGCGCGCTTGCGAGGCATTGCCTCGCGCGCCCACGAACGCCCGCGCGGGAAGCGCGGGCCGGGACGAATGAAGGCGACGGCGGCGCGCGGATCAGCGCGCCGCGACGCGCAGCCGCAAACCATCGAAGGCCTGCAGCACCAACGGCAAACCGATGTCGGCGACCCGTGACGACAGGGGCGGCCCGCCCAGCGACACCACGTCGCTGCCGAACGGGCTGCGCGGCAACCACGTCTGCGGCGAGGCGGCTCCGAACATCACCACCAGCGGGCATCCCAGCGCCGCGGCCATGTGCGCCGGCCCGGTATCCACCGAAATCATGCCGCTCGCCACTTCCAGCAGCGCCATCAATCGGCGCAGCGGCAAGTCCATGGCGGCGACTGCCACCCCGGCAACGTTGGATCGCCGGCGAATATCCTCCAGCAATCCGGCCTCGCTCGGAGCACCGCACAGCAACACCCGGCGCTCGCTGCCGCCGCGTGCCAGCGCGTCGGCCAATGCCGCCCAGCGTTCGATGGGCCAGGTCTTGTCGTCGCCGAGTTGGCCGAGGCGGCCGCGCTTGAGCGTGCGCTTGTTGCCCGGTTGCAGCAACAGCAAGGTCTTGCCGATGAACCCGCGTGCGTTCAGCCACTGCCGCAGGTCGTCGCGATCGCGATCGGCGACGAACAGGCGCGGCGCGGCCCAGCGATCCTCAGGCGAGCTTTGACACGCCACCGCCGCGAAGGCAGCCGGCGTGCACTCGCCCAGATGCAGCCACAAGTCGTTCCAGTGCCCACCTTTCGCGCCTGCCGCCACATCGGCCACGTACACGCAGCATTGCGGCGCGATGCCGGCACGCGCCAGCAGCCAGCGCACCTTGTCCAGGGCATGCGTGTCGCACACGTACACCGGCCCTGGAATGCGGGCCCGCAACAGTTCGACGATGCGCCGCTGCGAGGCATCCAGCAGGTAGGGGCGCCGCCGGCTGTCGAGGGTGTGGATGGCGCGGACGTCGGGATTGCCGGCCAGCAGGGGCGCCATCCACGCGCCCGAACCCAACAGATCGCAGGGCTGGCCGAGACGCCGATGCAGCAGGTGCAGCAGCGGCGTGAGCAAGACCAGGTCGCCGACCGCGCCGAAGCGCACGACCAGCGGACTGCCTGACATCGATGGGGGCATTTCAGGCTCGCGATGGAATCCGTTGACGACGACGAACCTCTACGCGTAAATGCAGACGGGGCGCCGAAGCGCCCCGTCGCATGCCGCGGATGTTACAGCGTTGCGATCAGAACGCGAACGTCGCCGACACGCCGAACAGGTTGGCATCGCCGTTGTAAGTGCCCACCAGGGTGGAACCGGTGGCCGCGAGGTCGTTCACCGACGTCTTGTTGATCGACACGTAACTGTAACCGGCGTTGATGCTCACCTTGTCGTTCGGCATCCAGCCCAGACCGATCGAGTACTGGTTGCGGTTGCCGTCCGGCAGGCGCGGATCGCGCCAGGTGTTGTTGGTCGGAGTCTGATCATGCCCGTAACCGGCGCGCAGCACCCAGTGCGGATCGA
The DNA here is from genome assembly GCA_018242445.1 of Pseudomonadota bacterium. GTDB lineage: Bacteria > Pseudomonadota > Gammaproteobacteria > Xanthomonadales > Xanthomonadaceae > SZAS-103. Next base: position 82,945 of record JAFEBW010000050.1, read on the forward strand.
ACTGCCAGTCCATGCCGATCGCGAAGGCAGTGGTGTCTTTCCAGAAGAACCCCTCAGCCGACACCGGTTGCGCCGGGTTGGCAAAAGAGACCACGAGCTGCTTGAGCGAGCTCCAGTTGGTGCGCTCCACGGAGGCCGACAGGGTGAAGGTGTCGCTGAGCTTCTGCGAGGCGCTCAGGGTCCACACGCTGGGCGTGGCCACGCTGGTGTAAGCCGCGGTGTTCTGGAAGGCGGTGATGCCCTTGAGGTTGAAGATCGCCTGCACGTTCGCCGGCACGTTGAAGTACGCGTTGCCATTGATCGTATGGTTGATCCTGGCGCGGTAGTTCAGGCCGATGTTGGTGTCCTTGCTCGGGCTGAACAGGGCGCCGATGTCCCAGCCCCAGTTGCTGTCGTTGCCCTTGATGCGCGCGGTGCCGTCGGCCGACTGCGGCTGGAACAGCGGGTTGGCGGCGGGGGTGAGGATCGCGCCGAAGTCCACGGCATTGGTCAGCTCGGCGTCGAGGCGCTGGTAGATCGCGCTGGCGCCGACCGAGAACATGTCGTTGAACTTGTACGACCCGGCCAGGGTGAAGTCCACCGTGCGCACGTCGGACTTGAGCGCCTGGTAGCGGCCCACCCAAGTGTTGTCGTTGTACTCGGTCTTCAGGCCGAACGGCGCGGTGACCGAGGCGCCGAGGGTGAAGCCGTTGCCGAACGGGATGATCGCGTGGAACGCGGGCACCGGCGCGCTGTCGCCGAGGTTGCCGCCGTTGCCGCCGGTCAGCGGCCGGGCGAGCGCGTCCACGCCGCCGCCGGTGAAATGGCCGCTCAGGTCGATCAGGGTCAGGTCGGTCTGCACCGTGGTCTGGTTGAACAGCGACATCGCTGCCGGATTGTTGGCCACCACCGCGGCGTCGCCCCAGTCGGAACCCGAACCGGCCATCGAACGCGACATCCCCTGGATGCTGTCCTCGCGGATCTGGAAGCCGCTGGCCATCGCCTGCGTGCAGGCAAGCGCCGCCACGACCGCGATCGCGAGCGTGGAAACCGCCATGGAATTGGATTTGCGCATGTCTGCCATCTCTCTTCAAGTTTGAGGGATGAATCCTTGGAAAGGGCCGTCAGGGTGGCGCATGGACGCACCCCCTCGAAACGTTTGCCCGTGCGGCCGGGATCCACGACCGCACCACATACCGCACCGTACTGGAACCGCTGACGCATTATGCCTTAACTAATATCTAACATCAAACCGGCGGGTGCAAGTGCCGCGCATCGCGTCCGGATGTCACACTGACGGGCTCACGTCCACGGGCCCGCCATCGCCGCCGCCATGTATCTGGATCACTACGGCCTGCGCGAGCCGCCTTTTTCGATCACCCCCGATCCGCGCTTCGTGTTCCTGTCCGAGCGCCATCGGGACGCGCTGGCGCACCTGCTGTACGGCATCGGGCAGGGCGGCGGCAGCGGCTTCGTGCAGCTCACCGGCGAGGTGGGCACGGGCAAGACCACGCTCAGCCGCCTGTTGCTGGAACAATTGCCCGACAACGCGCGGGTGGCGCTGATCCTCAATCCGTTGCTGTCGCCCGCCGAACTGCTGGAGGCGATCTGCGAGGAACTGCGCATCGACCTCGACGGCCGGCGCGGCAACCTCAAGGCGCTGGTGGACGCGCTGAACGCGCACCTGCTGGCCGCGCACGCCGCCGGCCTGCGCGTGGTGGCGATCATCGACGAGGCGCAGAACCTGTCGCCGGCGGCGCTCGAACAAGTGCGCCTGCTGACCAATCTGGAAACCCCCACGCAGAAACTGCTGCAGATCATCCTGCTCGGCCAGCCCGAACTGCGCGACATGCTGGCGCGACCCGACCTGCGCCAGCTCGCGCAGCGCATCACCGCGCGCTACCACCTCGCCCCGCTGGATGCACATGAAAGCGATGCTTACCTGCGCCATCGCTGGGCAGTGGCTGGCGGCGCTGCGTTCCCGTTCACGCCCGCAGCAATCAAGCGCCTGCACCGCCACGCCGGCGGCGTTCCGCGCCTGCTCAACGTGATCGCCGAGCGCGCCTTGCTGGCCGGCTATGCGCGCGGCACGCGCAGCATCGACGAGAACCTGCTGGAACAAGCCGCACGCGAGGTGCTGGCGCCGCCGGCGCGTACGAAGCACTGGCCACGGACGACGGCGATCGTACTGGCCACGCTGGCGCTGGCGGGGCTGGGCATCGACTCGCTGCATCGCTGGTGGTCGGCACCGGCGCGCGCGCCTGCCGCACCGCCAGCGCGCACGGCCGCACGCACGGCTCCGATACCGGCATCGTCGCTGGCATCGGCGGCACGCCGACTCGCATCCGTTCCCGACGTGCGGAAAGGTAGCGATGCCGCCACCGCTGCATCCCCGCTCGACGCGGCGCCGCTGCTCGATGCCGCGCAATTCACCCAGCGCATCGACGGCGGCCCGGGCGATGCCGCGGGCGCATGGCGCGAGTTGCTCGCCTTGTGGGCGATCCGGCCCGATCCCTCGCTCGACGCGATGGTCTCGTCCTGCCCGGCGAAGCAGCGTCCGGGCCTGTTCTGCGCCAGCGGCAAGCAGCGCCTGAGCCTGCTCGCGCAGTTCGACCGCCCCCTGCTGCTGCGCCTGCGCCACGAAGGCCATGCTGCGTGGGCGATCCTGCTCGGTCTGGGCTCCTCGCACGCACTGCTGCGCATCAACGACCACGACGTGCAGGTTCGCCGCGCGGTGCTCGAGGCGGCATTGGATGGCTACGCCGCGGCCGGGCGCGGGCCGGAGGCGGTCGCATTGCCGATCAAGCCGGGGGACTCCGGGCCCGGCATCGCATGGCTGCGACGGCAATTGAACGCGACCGCGGCGACCGCCGGCGACGGCAACACCTACTCCGGACCGCTCGTCGAAGCCGTGCGTTCGCGGCAACGCGACCTCGGCCTGCGCGCCGATGGCGTGGTCGGCCCGGAAACCCTGCTCGCCCTGCTGGCCACCGATCGCGACGGCCCGCACCTGCGCAAACTCCCGGAGTAGGCTCACGGCCATGTCGCTGATCCTCGAAGCCCTGCGCAAATCCGAAGCCGAACGTCGCCTCGGCCAGGCACCCGACGTGCTCGCGCCGATGCCGGCAGCACCCGCCACGACCGAACCTGCGCGGCGACACGGCGCACGGCTCATCGGCGGCCTCGCCGTGGTCGCCATCGTACTGGCCGCCCTTGCCGGCGGCTGGCTCTTGCGCGGCGCTCGCACACCGACCAGCACATCCATTCCGGTCGCCAAGCCTTCCACGGCGAACGACGCAGCCGTGGCGAGCGGCGCAACTTCATCGCCTGCATCTGCAACGTCAGCGCCGCCGCCAGCGACGACGACTGCCACGCCATCGCCATCTCCATCGCTGCCCGGTGCGCCGATCGAAGCCGTCGCATCAGCACCACCACCGGTTGCGCCGCCCAGTGCCACGGCGACGACATCTCCCGCGGGCAACATCGCGTTGCCCGCACCCGCACGCTCGCCCAGCACCACTGCCCATGCATCGTCGCATCCACTTGCGACACGCGACACATCGGCGGCCAGACCGGCGACGGAGCGCGCCAGCGCCCACGATCTGGCCACTGCCACCCGCGCCGCCGCGTCGCTGCCGTCGTTCGCCAGCTCACCGCCCGTCCCGCCGGCAACCGCGCCGACCAGCGCCCCTGCACCCACGAATGCAGCGCCCGCTCCGAATGCGCCGACGCTGCTGCCGCTCTCGGTGCTCTCGCCCGCCGCGCGCGCCAGCCTGCCGCCCTTGAAAGTGACGATGCACGTGTATTCCGCCGATCCGGCTGGCCGCTTCATGATCGTCGATGGCCAGCGCATGACCGAGGGCGCACGCATCGCCGACGGCGTGGTGCTGGTGCGCATCCGCCGCGACGGCGCCGAACTGGACGTGCGCGGCCAGCGCGTGCTGCTGCCCAATCCATGACCGCCCGCGCGCCCTGCAGTCGAAGGCGGCGCGGGCCTTGCGTACACTGCCTGCCATGACCATCCGCAAGCTCTACAAGATCAGCTTCCTCAGCGCCGGGCGCATCTACGAGCTGTACGCCCGCAAGGTGGCCAGCAGCGAGCTGTGGGGCTTCACCGAAGTCTCCGACCTCGTGTTCGACCACGGCGAGGGCGTGGTGGTCGATCCCACCGAGGAGCGTCTGCGCGACGAATTCGGCGCGACCCGCCGCCTGCATCTGCCGATGCAATCCATCCTGCGCGTGGAGGAAGTCGAGCGCCGCGGCGCGGCGCGCATCCGCGATGCCGCCAGCGGCGAAGCGGTGGTCACCCCATTCCCGATGCCGGGCAAGGCGCGGTAGGCGTTCGTCGCCAGACGACGGATCGGGCGATCCCGGTCGCCGCGACCGGCGCCCTCAGTGCGTCGAAGTCGCCGTGGCCGCCTTCGCCATCGTCGCCGGCAACTTCTTGAGCGCCTTCAGCCCCTCGGCGATCGCGTAGTCGTCGGCGAACACCACCGCAGCACCGCCTTCGTCGCTGCTGCCGCCGTCGCTGCCGTTGGACAGGTGCTGCGGCAAGTCGCGTTCGCGGGTGCCGCCATCGTCGGCCGCCAATTCGCTGCCGTGCGCCTTGAGGATGATGTCCGGCACGATGCCGCGGGACTGGATCGATTTGCCGCTGGGCGTGTAATAGCGCGCGGTGGTGAGCTTGATCGAATCGCCGTTGTCCAGCGGGATCACGGTCTGCACCGAGCCCTTGCCGAAGGTGCGGCTGCCGACCACCTCGGCGCGGTGGTTGTCCTGCAGCGCGCCGGTGAGCACCTCCGAGGCGCTGGCGGTGCCGCCATCGACCAGCACCACCATCGGCGCGCCATCGAGCACGTCGCCGGGGCTGGCGGTGAAGGTGGCGTTGGAATAACTCAGGCGGCCACGGGTGGACACGATGACGCCACTGTCGAGGAAATCGTCGGCCGCCTCCACCGCCGCATTGAGCAGGCCGCCGGGATTGCTGCGCAGGTCGAGCACGAGGCCGCGCAGAGGGCCGTGGTTTTGCTTGAGCAGGTCGCCCACCTGCGCGCTCAGGTCGCTGGCGGTATCGACCTGGAACTCGCTGATGCGCACGTAGCCGTAGCCCGGCTCGAGCATCCGCGAGGTCACGCTGCCGATCTTCACCACGCCGCGCTTGACGAAGACCGTCATCGCGCCTTTCACGCCATCGCGTTGCACGGACAGCTTCACCGTGCTGCCCGGTGGCCCGCGCAGGCCGAGGGTGGCGCCTTCGGCGTTGTCGGCGTCGATGGGCTTGTCGTCGATCTTCGTGATCACGTCGCCCGGGCGCAAGCCGGCCCGCGCCGCCGGCGAACCGTCGATCGGCGCGATCACCCGCAGGCTGCGATCGGGCAATTGCATCACCTCGATGCCGATGCCCTGGTAGGCGCCGCTGGAATCCTCCGACAACTGCTGCGCTTCCTGCTTGTCCAGATAGGCGCTGTGCGGGTCGAGGTTGGTGAGCAGGCCGCGCACCGAGGCCTGCATCAGGCGGCGGTCGCTGATCGGATCCACATACGCCTGCTTGACCGCGCGATAGACCGCGACGTAGCGCTGGATCTCCTCCAGCGGGACGTTGCCGTCGCGGTCGGCCTTGCCGGCGCGCCGCGCCGCCTGCGTCGCTTCCTGGATTTCCTGCGGGGTCGGCGGGGCGGCCTGCGCGGCGGGACTGGCGTCTTGTGCCGGCGCGGGCGCGGCTGCCGGTGCCGGCCCGGGCGCAGGCGCGGCATCCTGCGCGTGCGCGCAGGGCACGGCCAGCGCGGCGGCCAGCAGGGCCGTGGTCAACGTCGTGCGGATCGAAAGGCTCATGCCGTCATCATCGCATTGCCGGGGAAGGAAGTGCATGGCGGCTCAGACCGGGGCCAGACGGCGAGGTTCCGGCGCGGCGTCAGCGCGGGCGCAACCATGCGCGCGGATCGACCGCCTTGCCGTTCAGGCGGATCTCGAAATACAGGGCGTTGCGGCCCTGCCCGCCCGAGCTGCCGACGGTCGCCAGCGCATCGCCGGCGCGCACGACATCGCCGGCGTTCTTCAACAAGGCGTCGTTGTTGGCGTACAGGCTCATCACGCCATGCCCGTGATCGACGATCAACAGCAGGCCATAACCCTTGAGCCAATTGGCGAACGCCACCCGGCCATCGGCCACGGCATGCACCTCCTCGCCGGCGCTGCCGGCGATCAGCAGGCCGTTGCTGTCGCCGCCGAAGCCGGCCAGCACATGCCCCTGGATCGGCCAGGCGAAATGCCCCGGCGTGCCGGAGAACGGCACTTCGACGACCGGCGGTCGGGCGGGCGGCGCGATCTCGGGCGTGGGCAGCGGATGGGCCGGCGCGGCCACGGCCAGCGCAGGCTGAGGATGGCTCGGCGCGACGATGCGGGGCTTTGGCGCCGGTGGTGGCGGTGGCGGTGGCGCGTGCGCCATCACCTCGCCGAGTTGCAGCACCAGCCGATCGAGCGCCTGCGAATCGCGGCCCAGTGCCTGCATGCGCGCCGCGCGATCGCGATAACCGGCGTTGAGCGTGGCCAGCACGCGCCCGCGCTGCGCGCGTTGCGCCTGCACGGCGGCCAGCTTGGTCGCCTGCTCCTGCCGCGACGCGGCCAGCGCGGCTCGCTGCGCATCGACCTGCCGCGACAGCTCGGCCAGGGCCTGCATCTGCGCGGTGAGGTCGTGGATGCGGCGCAGGCGGTCGGCTTCGAAATAACGGTGGTACTGCAAGGCGCGTGCCAGATCGACCACGCGATCTTGCGCCAGCAACAGCTTGAGCTGCTCATCGCCGCCCAGGGCGTAGGCCGAGCGCACCAGCTCGGCCAGTTGCGCGCGCTGGTGCGCGAGTTGCTTGCGCAAGGCTGCCTGCTGCTTTTCGAGGGTGCCCAGTTTCGCCTGCTGGGCGGCGATGGCCGCGTCGGTGTCGTGCAGGGCGCGCGTGGCTTCACCGAGCCCGGTATCGGCCGCGCGCAACGCCTTGCTGGCATCGCTGCGCTGGCCGGCGGCTTCCTGCTGTTGCTGGGCAAGGGCATCGAGCTGCCCGCGCACATCGCGCAGGCGCGCCTCGGCATCGGCCTTGCCCGCGGCAGCCTGCGCCTTCGCCTTCGCATCGGCAGCGCGCGCGGCCTCGTATCGGGCCTGCGCATCCGACTCGGCGCTCGCCTGCGGTTGCGGGTGGTGCGGCGGCGCGGCGAAAGCGCCCGCGCACAGCAACATCGTCGCAGCCAGCGCCCGGCGCGGCGTCACGCCAGTTGCACCAGCGAGCGCCCGCTCATCGCCGCCGGTTGCGGCAGGCCCATCAGCAGCAGCAGGCTGGGCGCCAGGTCGCGCAGCGAACCGCCATCGCGCAGGTTGGCCTTGCGCCCGAGGTACACGCACGGCACCGGGCCGACGGTGTGCGCGGTGTGCGGCTGCCCGGAGACGGGGTCGCGCATCATCTCCAGGTTGCCGTGGTCGGCGGTGACGATCATCTCCCCGCCGACGCCCTCCAGCGCGCTGCGGATCCTTCCTAGCGCCACGTCCACCGCCTCGGCGGCCGCGATCGCCGCGGCGAGGATGCCGGTGTGGCCGACCATGTCCGGGTTGGCGATGTTGCACACGATGGCGTCGTAGGTTTGCGCCGCGATCGCCGCGCACAGCTTGTCGGTCAATTCCGGCAGGCTCATCTGCGGTTGCAGGTCGTAGGTGGCGACCTTGGGCGAGGGGATCAGGATGCGCTCCTCGCCGGCCACCGGCGCTTCCACGCCGCCGTTGAAGAAGAAGGTGACGTGCGCGTACTTCTCGGTCTCGGCGATGCGCAACTGGCGCAGGCCGTGCGCGGCCAGCACCTCGCCGAAGGTGTCGTGCAGATCGGCCGGCGCGAAAGCCACCGGCGCGGGCAGGGAGGCGTCGTATTCGGTCAGGCAGACGTAGCGTGACAGGCGAATCGTCCGCGGCCGAGTGAAACCCGAAAAATCCTCGCGCACGAAACAGGCGCTGATCTCGCGGGCGCGATCGGCGCGGAAGTTCATGAACACCACCGCGTCGCCATCGCGCATCGGCGTCGAACCTGCGATCACGGTGGGCTTGACGAACTCGTCGTTCTCGCCGCGCGCGTAGACATCGGCGAGCGCGTGCAGCGCATCGGGCGCGGTGTAGACACCCTTCGCCTCGGCGATCGCCAGATACGCCTGTTCGACGCGATCCCAGCGCTGGTCGCGATCCATCGCGTAATAGCGGCCGCTGACGCTGGCGATACGCGCATTGCCGGCTTTCGCGCACGCATCCTGCAACGCGCGCAAACTCGCCTCGGCCGAGCGCGGCGGGGTGTCGCGGCCATCGAGGAAGGCGTGCACGGCCACCTGCTGCACGCCACGCCGGCGCGCCAGTTCCAGCATCGCGAAGATGTGCGTCTCATGGCTGTGCACGCCACCGGGCGAGAGCAGGCCGAACACCTGCAGCGTGCCATCGTCGGCCTTGGCGGCATCGCAGGCCGCGCACAGTTCGGCATTGGCGAAGAACGAGCCGTCCTCGATCGCCGCGTCGATGCGGGTGAGGTCCTGATACACGATGCGGCCGGCACCGATGTTCATGTGCCCAACCTCGGAATTGCCCATCTGCCCGTCGGGCAAACCGACGAATTTGCCTTCGGTGTGCACCAGCGTGTGCGGGCAGTCGGCCAGCAAACGCCGCCAGTTCGGCGCATGCGCCTGCGCGATGGCGTCGTCGGGAGCATGCGCGATGTCGCGATGGCCCCAGCCATCGAGGATCAGCAGCAGGACGGGTCGGGGGCGGTGACTTTCGGCACTCACGGAAGGGCTCGCGGTCGGCGCATGGTGCGTGGAGGAATATTGTAGCCGACGCCTTCCTGCCCCTCGCTGCCGGTCGCACTCGCGCGCGGCGACGGCGCAAGCAGCGAACGCCGGCACGCCACGCGGAGGACACGTCATGCGCATCGCCCCCTTGCTTCCCATCGTGCTGGGCACGCTGCTGCTCGCCGCTTGCGACATCGGCGGGGCGCTCGGCAAGGTCAACGGCAGCGTGACCGTGCAGGCCGGCACGCACGCCGACCACGCGAGCACGGTCAACGGCAGCATCGAGATCGGCCACGACGCCACCGTCGGCAACGCCAAGACCGTCAACGGCTCCATCACCCTCGGCGCAAAAGCGACTGCACAGGAACTCAAGGCGGTCAATGGCGCGATCACCCTGAACGATCACGCGAGCGCCGGCTCGGCGACGTCGGTCAACGGCGACATCCGGCTCGCCGCCGCGGCGGCGCTCGCGCAGGGCGCGACCTCGGTCAACGGCAGCGTGACCCTGGCGAACGGCAGTCACGTCGGCGGCGCGGTCACCAACGTCAACGGCGCCATCGCGCTGGATCATGCCAACGTCGACGGCGGCATCACGACCGCCAACGGCGACGTCACCGTCGGCACCGGCTCGGTGGTTCGCGGCGGCCTGCACGTGGTCAAGCCGCAGGGCATCTCGTTCGGCGAGAACCGCAAGCCGCGCATCGTGATCGAATCGGGCGCGACCGTGGAAGGCACCCTGCAATTCGACCGCCCCGTGGATCTGCGCGTCGCCGCCGATGCGAAGATCGGCCCGGTGGTCGGCGCGACGGCCCAGCCCTGGTCTTCGAGCGCGCAGTAAAGGCTGTTCCCGCCGCAGGTCAGGCCCTGGCCACCGGCCGCGCGGGGTCTTCGATCCAGCCGCTCCACGAATCGGCATACAACCGTGCGCCGTGGAGCCCGGCATGCTCCATCGCCAGCAGGTTGTGGCAGGCGGTGATGCCCGAGCCGCACATCGCCACGACCTGCGAGGGTTCGCGCGCGCCGAGCAATTCGCGGAACGACGCAGCCAGTTCGGATGGCGAGCGAAAGCGGCCGTCCGCCTGCAGGTTCATCGACAGCGGACGGTTCACCGCGCCGGGCACGTGGCCGGCGACGCGATCGATCGGTTCGACCTCGCCGCGGAAACGTTCCGCCGCGCGCGCATCCACCAGCAAGGGCGCGCCGGGGCGGCCCGGATCGAGCAGCGCATCGGCATCGACCAGCCGCGCCACGTCGTAGTGCGCCACGTACCGCGACTCCTGCGGCGTCGCCGCACTGGCGTCGGTCGGCAGGTGCAGGTCGCGCCAGCGGGCGAAACCGCCATCGAGCACGGCGACGTAGCGATGGCCGAGCAGGCGCAGCATGAACCACGCCCGCGCAGCGGCCATCGCGCCATCGCGGGCGTCGTACACCACCACCTGGTGCTCGGGGGTGATGCCCCACAGCTCCAGCCAGCGGCAGAAGCTGTCCGCATTCGGCAACGGATGGCGGCCGCGGCCCTTGCGCGACAGATCCGACAAGTCGCGTTCGAGGCTGGCATGCACCGCGCCGGGGATGTGCGCGGCGGCATAGTCGCGATGGCCCTGCAGCGGGTCGGACAGCCCGGCGCGGGCGTCGATGATCGCCAGCCCAGGCTGGCCGAGCGCGGTCACCAGCGCTTCGGCGGAAACCAGAGTGGTCCAGTGCATCGGTTCGAGCACGACCCAGTCGTTCATCGCACGGCCTCCAGACGCTCGCGCAGATTCACCAGCATCGCGGCGGTGGCGCCCCAGATGCGATGCCGTCCGTACCGGCACTCATGGTAACGCCGTTGGCGGCCGGCGAATTCGCGCTCCACGAGCTGGATATTGTCCGCATTCAGGAGGAAGTCCAGCGGCACCTCGAAGGCATCGGCGACCTCGCGCGCATTAAGCCGCAGCATGTAATCGGGCGATACCCGCGCGACCACGGGCAGCACGTGGTAGCTGCTGATGGTGTCGAATGGATCGAGGTAGCCCAACGGCGCGACCCACGCCGCGGCCAGACCGATTTCCTCACGCGCCTCGCGCAGCGCGGCGGCGACCGGATCGGCATCGCCCGCCTCCATGCGCCCGCCGGGGAAACTCACCTGCCCCGCATGCTGGCGCAGCTCGGCGGTGCGCAAGGTCAGCAGCACCTGCCAGCCGGCACCGCGCGGCACCAGCCCGACCAGCACCGCCGCGGGCGTCAGTGGATCGGCCAGCAGGTCCTCGATCCCGGCGCGGTTCCAGCCCGGGGCGGTCGGCGTCGCCGCCAGCGGGTGCAGCGCACGCACGACGGCGTCCAGTTCCGCCTCGCGATGCGCGGCCTGCGCCTGCGCACGCGCGGGAAGCACGACCTCCATGCAATGCCGGCGCGCGGCGTCGTCCATGCCCAGCCACGCCGCGATTTCCTCGCCGCTGCGCTGGCAACCTTCGCAATACCCGCGCGCATCCAGCCTGCACGTGCCGATGCACGGGCTGGGCACGGCGCGCGTGGACGGTTCGACGGGCGTGTTCATGGCAGGGCGCTGCGTGTGCGGAGGCGCCCGCTTACTTGAGCACCTCGACCATCTTGATGTCCATCAGCAGCGCCTGGTTGGGCCCCACCGGCGAGCCGGGGCCGGCGCCGTAGGCTTGATCGGGCGGCAACAGCACTTCCCAGTGCGAGCCCTGGCGCATCATCGGCAGGATCTGGCGCACCCCGGCCAGCGGCGATTCGTTGATGACGATGGATGTCGGCTGCGGATTGGGCGTGTTGTAGCTGCTGACGAATTCCTGCCCGGTGGCCACCGTCACCTTGTACAGGATGCGCGCCTTGCCATCGGGACGCGGGCTGGGCCCGTTGCCTTCCTGGATGACCCGGTACTGCACGCCGCTGGGCAACACTTTCACCCCGGCCTTGATGCGATTTTTCGCCAACAGCGCGTCGCTGGCCGCCTTGTTCTCGGCGGACGCCTTGTCGAACTCGGCTTTGGCCTGCGCGTACAGTTTCTGCTTGAGCGCGTGCAGCATCTGCCCGATCTGCTGCGGCGGCAGCGCGGGATTCTTGTGCGCCATGCCGTCCTGCACCGCGCGCAGCACGATCGCCGGATCGACATCGAGCTTGTTGTCGGCCACGCTGCGGCCAAAATCGTAGCCGACCGCGTAGCTGAGCTTGTCCTTGTCCGACGTCATCTGCTGCGCGCCGGCCAACGGGCTCACGCAAACCAGCGCCAGAATCAGCCACCGCATCTTCATCCGCTTCTCCACGATTCGCCGCATCGCCACGACGGCTCCGCCACGACGGGCGTCGCGGTCGCGGCCGCGACGGGCTAGGATAGCCGCCGCCCCGTCGGGACGCCACACGACTCGACCACGCCACCGCGCGGGAGTTCCGTGCGGCCCGCATTCCTTGCCCGAGTAAGCCCATGTCCACAGCCGCAGCCTTCCAGCACCTGCTGATCGAGGATCGCGATGCCGTCCGCATCGTCACCATCAACCGCCCCGACAAGCTCAACGCGCTCAATCGCGAGGTGCTGACGGAATTGCGCGACGTCTTCCGCGCCATCGCCGAAGATCCATCGGTGCGCGTGGCGGTGTTGCGCGGCGCGGGCGAGAAGGCCTTCGTGGCCGGCGCCGACATCGCCGAACTGGCCGCGCTGAGCCCGACCCAGGCGCGCGATTTCTCGCAACACGGGCAGCGCATGATGCGCGGCATCGAACTGCTCGGCAAACCCGTCATCGCGATGATCCGCGGGTATGCGTTGGGCGGCGGCATGGAGCTGGCGATGAGTTGCCACCTGCGCATCGCCGCCGACAACGCCAAAGTGGGCCAGCCGGAAATCAACCTCGGCGTGCTGCCCGGCTTCGGCGGCACCCAGCGCCTGCTGCGGCTGGCCGGGCGCGGGGCGACCCTGGAGCTGTGCCTGACCGGCGCGCCGATCAACGCGCAGCGCGCCTTCGAGCTGGGCTTGCTCAACCGCATCGTGCCCGCCGAACAACTCGAAGACGCGACCCTCGCCCTGGCCGCGCAATTGGCCGCTGCCGCGCCGCAGGCCCTGCGCGGCATCCTCGACGCGGTGCAGATCGGCGGCGAGTGCGGCATCGATGCGGGGCTGGAGTTCGAGACGCAGGCGTTCGCGGTGTGCACCTCCACGAACGACATGCGCGAGGGCACGAAAGCCTTCCTCGAACGCCGCAAGCCGGTGTTCCGCGGCGATTGATCCATGGCGATCGCGCACGCCCCGCAGGAGCAGCCCTGCATCCGCTGCGGCGATTGCGCGGCGGTGTGCCCGGAGCAACTGCAACCGCAGCGGCTGCTGTTGCACTTGCGCGATGAACGATGGGCGCAAGCCGAGCACGAGGGTTTGCAGGACTGCACCGCATGCGGCCGCTGCGATGCGGTCTGCCCGAGCATCATCCCGTTGTCGCAACATTTCCGGCAGGCCAAGGCGCAGATCGCCGAAACCGCCACGCGCCGCACCCGCGCCCTGGCCGCTCGCGAACGCTACCGTTCCCGACAGGCGCGGTTGAGCCGCAACGAGGAAGCGCGCGAGGAGCGCATCGTCACGCAGACCGCGAACGCCGCCAGCGCCGACGCCGTGGCCGCCGCGATCGCGCGCGCGCAGGCCAAGCGCGCAGCGCGGACGCATCCGCCGAAGGCATGAACACGCCCGATCCGTCGGCGGAAACCGCAAAGCCCCTGCGCCCCACGCCCGATCTGCAAGCGCGCGCGGATACCGCCACGTTCGCCCTGCTGCCCGTGCTCGCGGCGCTGGCATGGCTCACCCGCAGCCCGGCATGGAGCATCGCTGCCGGGCTGGCGTTAATCGCGCCGATCCTGCGCCGATGGCTGGATCGAAACCGCAACACGGCCGTGTGGCGAATCGTGCCGAATCTGCTCCTGATCGCGGTGTGGCTGCCCGTCGATGCGATGCCTGCGCGCATCGCGGCGATGGCGGGTTACCTCGTGTTGTGCGCGCTTTGGCGCGACCGCGATGCCGCCAACCCTTTCCATCCGGCGATGATCGCCATCGCGGTTGTGTTGCTGGCATGGCCGGCGACGCCCGCCGCCATGCCGCCGGATCACGCCCTCGTGCTGGCCGCCTCCGCAGCTCTGGGCGGACTGTTCCTGCTGCTGCGTGGCGCGATCCGCTGGCAGGCGCCGACCGGGATGCTGGCCGGGGCGGCCATCGCCATCATGGGCGGATTACTGTGGATGCCTGCACTCAACGCCGACCCCATGCTGCCGGCCCTGCTGCCATCACTCGTCCTCACCGCGCTCTTCATCGCCGACGACCCGCCCCGCACCTGCATGCAGCCGCGTGCGCGCGGCCTGCTCGGCGCACTGATCGGATTGCTGGCGATGGCCGCGATGCTGGTTTTGCATGCAACGCAACGCGACGCGCACATGTTGCCGACGCTCGCCGGCATGGTGTTGCTGGGCAATGCCGCCGCGCCCACGTTCGACCGCCGGTTCACCACACCGCGCAAGCCACGCCCAACCACGCCATGAAACCCGCCGACCGCATCGAACTGTTCACCCGCCTGCGCGAGCTGAACCCACACCCGCGCACCGAACTGGTGTACACCACGCCCTTCGAATTGCTGGTCGCGGTGATGCTTTCCGCGCAAGCCACCGATGTCGGCGTCAACAAGGCCACCCGGCACCTGTTCAAGGCTGCGAACACGCCGCATGCCATGCTCGATCTGGGCGAGGACGAACTCAAATCGCACATCGCCACGATTGGTTTGTTCAACGCCAAGGCGCGGCACATCATCGCCACCTGCCAGTTACTGATCGCACATCACAATGGACAAGTGCCGGCCGATCGCGCGGCGCTGCAAGCCCTGCCCGGCGTGGGGCGCAAGACCGCCAACGTGATGCTCAACGTGGCCTTCGGCGAGCCGACTATCGCGGTGGACACGCACATCTTCCGGGTCGCCAATCGCACCGGACTGGCCACCGGAAAAAACGTCGCCAGCGTCGAACGCAAACTGGAGAAGAACGTGCCGGCGCAGTTCCGCCAGCACGCCCACCACTGGCTGATCCTGCACGGCCGCTACGTGTGCAAGGCGCGCAAGCCGCTGTGCCCGAGCTGCGCGATCCGCGACCTGTGCGCGTACAAGCACAAGACCGTCGATGCAGATTGATGGCAACAACTTGTCCCCGCCTCGTACCACCGGTCAGCCTGCTTGAGCCCCTTCCCCCGCATGCGGGGGAAGGCTGGGATGGGGGGAGTTGTTGTCGTACATCCTCAAACCGGGCAGATCACATCCGTTGCCCCATCTCCGTTTTTGATCAGAACGCGATGTCGCCGAACATCCCGACCTCGCGCGTTTTCTGGGTGTTGGTCGCGCTGCCCAGATCGTCGTTCTTGAACACCAGCGCCAGCTTCACGCCACGGCGCACATCCCACTGCGCGCCGAGGTTGTAGTAGCGATCGCGCAGGGTCGGGTTCAGATCCTTGCTCGGATCGACGCGATCGTAGCGGGCGAACACCGACCATGCCGGTGCGAACCCGTAGCTGCCCCACAGCGAGTAGCCGCTGGCGCGGTCGCGCATCGGCGTCAGCACGGTGTTCCAGTTGCTTGCGGTGAAATACTCCGCGCCCAGGCGCGTGTTGCCGTTGGCCCACGCGATCACGGCATCCGCGCGGCTGGCGGTGTGGATGGCCTGGTTCGCCTGCGTGTGCTGCCCGCGATCGCCGCTGTAGCCGCCCACCGCGATGGTCAGGTGGTCGATCGGCGAAAAGCCCAGCCGCCCTTCGAAGTCCATGCCCTTGCTGCGCGTCGGGTTCTTGTAGCCGCCGCCGTTCACCATCGTGGCTGCGTAATCGAGCCGTCGGTCGCCGAACACGCCGTTCGCGCCCACGCCCCAGTCGGCGGAATTGCCCATCTTCATCCGATCGACGAGGGTGTTCTCCACGTAGCGGTAGCCGTACAAGCCTTCCACATACGGAATCCACGGCATCGGCACCGCACCGGCGCGGAACGCGAAGGCGTCGATGAACCTGCCTTGCAGGTAAAGGTTCTTGATGAACAACTGCGTTTGCCCGGTCGCCGCGACGTAATTGAAATCGGTGGTCAGGCTGGCCGACCAGGTGTCGTCGAAGCGATGGCTGACGGTGAGGTAGCCGCGCTTGACGTCGAGCCCGTAGCCGCTGGCCGCTGTCGCCCCGCCGTTCTTCGTCTGCTGGATGTTGCTGATATCGACGAACACGCGCCCGCCGATGCTGGTGTCGTTGACGACCTTCTCCAGCATGTCGGTTTTTTTCGCGCCGGCCTGCAAATCCTCGACCGTGTGCGCGGTCTGCACGTTGACGTCGGTTTGCGCATCGCTGCGTTGTTCGAGTTCACCCACCTTGCCCTGGATGTCGGCCAATGCCGATTTCAACGCGGCGATTTCCTCGTCGCGCCGAGCCAGCTCGGCTTGCAGGCGCGCATCCTCTGCGCTCGCGGTTGGCGCTGCCGCATGCGCCTTGTGATGGTGGCGGCTTGCGGCATCGGCAGCTCCCGAACTGCCGGTGATGAGGGCGATGGCGATCGCCGAAACGAGGGTGGACTTGCGCATGTTGCACTCCTGTCAATGTATGGATCGACTGCCGCAGGATGCGGCCGCATAAATCGGAACCAGCCGTGAACGACTCGTTACGGCGGGCAGGATGTGAGCGCCCAATGACAGGCATGTGATGAAGGCATGACGTTTTCGTGACAGCCGGCTTTGGGCGGTCGGCTGGACAACGACGAACCGACGTTCATCACGCTTCACGACGCCGACCCACGATCGGCCCCGGCTGTCACATGCCTGCAATCTGCAGGCTTTTTAATGGCCGCCGCTGGGCCGACGGCACGCACCCCATGCGTCGGCAAGACGTGATTCATCACCCACTTCAGGAGCATCCATGTTCAAGCCCGTCCATCTTCGCGTCGCGGTGTTTGCCGCCGCAGCCCTGCTCGCCGGCAACGTGCAGGCCACCAACCTCACCGGCGCGGGATCGAGTTTCGTGTTTCCGGTGCTGTCCAAATGGTCGGCCGCGTTCCACGACAAGACCGGCCATCAGGTCAATTACCAGTCGATCGGATCCGGCGGCGGCATTGCCCAGATCAAGGCGGCCACGGTGGACTTCGGCGCTTCCGACGCACCGCTGTCCGCACAGGATCTTCAGCATTACGGCCTTGGCCAATTTCCGCTGGTGGTTGGCGGCATCGTGCCGATCGTGCATGTGGCCGGCGTGAAGCCCGGGCAACTCCGGTTGACCGGCAACGTGCTGGCCGAGATTTACCTCGGCAACATCAAGACCTGGAACGACCCGCAGATCGTCGCGATCAATCCCGGCATGAACCTGCCGGCCGCCAGGATCACCGTGGTGCATCGCTCCGACGGTTCCGGCACCTCGTTCAACTTCAGCAATTACCTGTCCAAGGCCAACAAGAGCTGGCAGACGCAGGTGGGCTTCAGCACCACGCCGGCATGGCCGGCCGGCATCGGCGGCAAGGGCAACGACGGCGTTTCCGCCTTCGTGCGGCAGGCCAACAATTCCATCGGTTACGTCGAATACGCCTACGCCTTGCAAAACCACCTGAGCTACACGCAGTTGCGCAATGCTGCCGGCGCTTGGCTGCAGCCCAGCGCGGAAACCTTTGCCGCCGCCGCGGCGACCGCGGACTGGAAAAGCGCGAAGGATTTCAACCTGATCATGACCAATGCGCCCGGCGCGCAAGCGTGGCCGATGACGGCGACGACGTGGGCGATCATGTACAAGAAGTCGAAAAATGCGGCGAACTCCAAGGTCGCGTTCGATTTCTTCCGCTGGTCGTTCGAACAAGGCTCATCGCAAGCCCGTGAACTGGCCTACGTGCCGTTGCCGCCGAACCTGGTTGCACAGATCGAGGCGTACTGGAAGTCCGACTTCCACTGATCGGCGCGCCACGTGCGCACCGCGAGGTGCGCAGGCACTCCTCCCGCCGCCAAGCCACCCACCCCGCGCATGTCGAGCATGACCGCCAACCCCACCGTATTCGAGTCCACGGGCGCACCTGCGCCTGGCCCATGCGCGGACAGCAGCCGCCGCGACACCCGCAACGATCGCCTGTTTCGCGGATGGATGTGCGCCTGCGCCCTGCTGGTGTTGCTGGCGCTCGCCGGCGCAGCAGGTGCAACCCTGTGGGGCGGTCGCCAGGCGCTGGGAACCTTCGGCTGGCATTTCTTCACCTCGACCGCGTGGGATGTCAACGCCGGCCAATTCGGCGCGCTCGTGCCCATCATCGGCACCCTCGTCACCGCGCTGATCGCGACCGCCATCGCCGTGCCGATCAGTTTCGGGATCGCCATGTTCCTTACCGAAGTCGCACCGACGTGGATGCGTTCACCGATCGGCATGGCCATCGAATTGCTGGCCGGCATCCCCTCGATCATTTACGGCATGTGGGGGTTTTTCGTGTTCGTGCCGATCATGAGCAACACCATCGAGCCGTGGATCATCGATCACCTCGGCGACGGGGTGGATGGCCAGGGCCATGCGACCGGACTGGGGCTGGCCGCATTCTCCGGCGCACCGATCGGCGTGGGCGTGCTCACCGCCGGCATCGTGCTGGCGGTGATGATCGTGCCCTTCATCGCCTCGGTGATGCGGGAAGTGTTCCTGACGGTGCCCTCGCGTTTGAAGGAATCGGCTTGCGCGCTCGGCTCGACGCGCTGGGAAGTGCTCCGGGACATCGTCCTGCCGTACACGCGCACGGCGGTGATCGGGGGCATCTTCCTCGGTTTGGGCCGCGCGCTGGGTGAGACGATGGCGGTCACCTTCGTGATCGGCAACTCGCACGACCTCGGCGCTTCGTTGGTCATGCCGGGGGTATCCATCGCCTCGATCATCGCCAACGAATTCAACGAGGCCAGCGGCGACTTGCACCGCTCCGCCTTGATTGCTCTGGCCTTCGTGCTGTTCGGGGTCACCTTCGTGGTGCTGGCCGCGGCCAAATGGATGTTGCGCCGCCTGGCGCTACGGGAGGGTGCATGACGAACGCATCGGCTTCCATCGAATCCACGTTCATCGCCGAGAAGTCGTATCGCCGACGCAGCGTCGCCAATGCCGTTGCGCTGGCGTTCTCCGGCATCGCTACCGCGCTGGGCCTGTTCTTTCTTGCGTGGATCCTGTGGACGACGATCACGCGCGGACTGGGCGCGATCGACCTCGACCTGTTCACGAAAATGACGCCGCCACCCGGCGAGGCCGGCGGCCTGCTCAACGCCATCGTCGGCACGGTGTTGCTGAGCGTGATGGGCATCGCCATCGCCGCGCCGATCGGCGTGGCCGCAGGCACCTGGCTCGCGGAATTCGCACGGCACCAGCGCCTCGGCGAAGTGATCCGCTTCATGAACGACATTCTTCTTTCGGCGCCATCCATCGTGTTGGGCATGTTCGTCTACACCTTGGTGGTGCTCCCGACGGGGCACTATTCCGCGCTTGCCGGTGGCATCGCGCTCGCCCTGATCGCTTTGCCGGTGATCGTGCGCACCTCCGACGAGATGCTGGGATTGGTTCCCGGATCGATGCGCGAGGCCGCACTTTCACTCGGCATCCCGCAATGGAAGGTCACCGTGCAGGTGCTGCATCGCGCGGCCATGCCGGGCATCGTCACCGGCGTGTTGCTGGCGCTGGCGCGGATCGCCGGTGAAACCGCGCCGCTGCTGTTCACCGCCTTCGGCAACCAGTATTGGAGCCTGCGGCCAACCCAGCCGATCGCCTCGTTGCCGGTGGTGATCTACCAGTATGCGCAGGCACCCGACGAGGGCTGGAACACCCTGGCCTGGGCCGGCGCGTTGTTGATCAGTCTGTTCGTCCTCCTCGTCTCGCTCATCGCCCGCGGCATCTTGCTGCGCAACAAGGCCACCCATGAATAATCTTTCCATGCAGGCGACGGCACCCACCCCTGCCGTGGCCGCGATGCTCGCCATGGCGGCGCAGGCCGTGCCGAAGATGTCCGCTCGCAGGCTGACGTTTTCCTACAACGGCCAGCAGGCGCTGCATGGCATCGACCTCGACATTGCCGCCCGCCGCGTGACCGCGCTGATCGGGCCATCCGGCTGCGGCAAATCGACCCTGCTGCGCATCTTCAACCGCATCTACTCGATCTACCCCGGACAAAAAGCAAGCGGACAGGTGCTGCTCGACGGCGAGGACATCTTCGACCCGCGCTATCCGCTCAACCTGCTGCGGGCCAAGGTAGGCATGGTGTTCCAGAAGCCGGTGCCGTTCCCGATGTCGATCCGCGACAACATCGCCTACGGCATCGCCCATCACGAACGCCTCGGCAAGGCCGACATGGACGTGCGGATCGAACAGGCGCTGCGTCAGGCCGCGCTGTGGGATGAGGTCAAAGACAAGCTCAAGCGCAGCGCGCTGGGCCTTTCCGGCGGCCAGCAGCAACGCCTGTGCATCGCCCGCGCGGTGGCGCTCAGGCCCGAAGTGTTGTTGCTCGACGAGCCGACCTCGGCACTGGACCCCATCGCCACCGGCAAGATCGAGCAACTCGTCGCCGAACTGAAAAACGATTTCACCATCGCCATCGTCACCCACAACATGCAGCAAGCCGCGCGGGTGTCGGATTTCACCGCCTTCATGTATCTCGGCCAACTGGTCGAGTTCGGACGGACGCAGACGATGTTCACCTGCCCGTCGAACCAGCGCACCGAGGATTACATCACCGGGCGTTTTGGGTGAGCGCGAGCTGAGCGAGCCCATCAACATCCGAACACCAGACAACTCCAAGCCACTCAAATGTTCCATTGCCAGCAATGACATCAAGGCCCATGAACGCACTCCCCGGCGAACACATCGTCAAGAGCTTCGACACCGAGCTGCAACGCCTCACCGGCGAGATCGTGCGCATGGGCGAGATCGCCGCGGCGCAGGTCGAGGACGCGATCGACGCCCTCGTGCGTCAGGACGCCATCGCCGCCGGGCGCGTGGTGCGCGAAGATCGCCGGATCGACGAACTCGAGCGGATCGTCAGCCACGACGTGCTCCACCTGCTGGTGATGCGCGCACCCGTGGCCCGCGACCTGCGCGAGGTGCTCGCCGCACTGCGCATCGCCGCGGACATCGAGCGCATCGGCGATCACGCGGCCAACATCGCCAGGCGTTCCGTGGTGCTGCGCGAGGGCATGCCGGATCCGGCCGCGGGTTTGCCCATGCTGGTCGATCTGGCCTGCGAGATCGTGCGCGAGGTGATCGGCGCGTATGCCGACCGCGACGTCGGCCGCGCCATCGCCGCGCGCGCCCGCGATGCCGAACTCGATGCGCTGTACATTTCCCTGTTCCGATCGCTGCTGACCTACATGATGGAAGACCCGCACTGGATCACCCCGTGCACGCATTTGCTGTTCATCGCCAAGAACATCGAGCGCATCGGCGACCACGCCACCAACATCGCGGAAAACGTGTGGTTCCTGGTGCACGGCGACACCCCGATGCCGGCGCGCGAGAAAGTGGAATTGCCGATGTACGACGATTGACGCCGACAGCGCGCCATCGCTCCGCAACGGCGGTTTCCGGCACCACGCCTGATATCCTGCGCGGATGGACTGCATCCCTTCCCAGGCACCGATGGCGCAGCGTTTCCGCGGTTTCCTGCCGGTCGTGGTGGACGTGGAAACCGGCGGCTTCGACTGCAACAGGCACGCCTTGCTCGAAATCGCCGTGCAGCCGCTGTTGATCGACGCCGCCGGCAAGCTCTCGCCCGGGGCGATGGCCAGCACCCACGTCGTGCCTTACCCCGGCTCGCAGATCGACCCCAAATCGCTGGAGGTCACCGGCATCGACCCCACCCATCCGTTTCGCGCCGCGCGCGAGGAACGCGCCGCACTGGACTTCGTGTTCGCGCCGATCCGCGCGGCGATCAAGGCCGCCGGCTGCCAGCGCGCGATCCTCGTCGGCCACAATGCGTTTTTCGATCTCGGCTTCGTCAACGCGGCGGTCGCGCGCACCGGCCACAAGCGCAATCCATTCCATCCCTTCAGCACCTTCGACACCGTGACCCTGGCCGGCATGGCCTACGGGCAAACCGTGCTCAGCCGCGCGGTGCATGCGGCGGGCCTGGAATGGAACGGCAACGAGGCGCATTCGGCGGTGTACGACACCGAGCGCACCGCGCAACTGTTCTGCACCATCATCAACCGCTGGCACGCCGCGCAGACCGGACAGACCCCGTCACCCGCCGGCGATGCAGCGACGGGTGCGGCGTAGCCCGCACCGATACCGACTGTCATGCCGCTGCAACATGCATCCGCTGCAATCCTCGCCACCTGACAGCAGCCACGGGGTTTCCGCTTGAAGAAGCGCATCCTCATCGTCGAAGACGAAAGCTCGATCCGCGACATGGTCGCCTTTGCGCTGCGCAAGGCCGACATGGAGCCGATCCCCGCCGCCGATGCGCGCGAGGCGCAACTGGCCATCGCCACCGCCATCCCGGATCTGATCCTGCTCGACTGGATGCTGCCCGGCATGAGCGGCCTGGAACTGGCGCGCCGCCTGCGCCGCGAGTCGCTGGGCGCGGAGGCGCCGATCATCATGCTCACCGCGCGCGGCGAGGAAACCGATCGCGTGGCCGGCCTGGAAGCCGGGGTGGACGATTACGTCGTCAAACCCTTCTCCACACGCGAGCTGATCGCGCGCATCAAGGCGGTGCTGCGGCGCAGCCAGGGCGACGACGGTTCCGGGGTGCTGGAGGTCGCCGGCCTCAAACTCGACGGCCAGGCCCACCGCGTCCATGCGGGCGCCGATACCGTGCCGATCGGGCCCACCGAATACCGCCTGCTGCACTTCTTCATGACCCACGCCGAGCGCGTCTATAGCCGCGCGCAACTGCTCGATCACATCTGGGGCGGCAGCGTGTACGTCGAGGAGCGCACCGTGGACGTCCATATCCGGCGCTTGCGCAAGACGCTGGAACCGTGGGGCATGGACGCCCTGATCCAGACCGTGCGCGGCGCCGGCTATCGGCTTTCGACGAAGCCGTGAGGCCGTCGCATCACCGCAAGCTTGCGCGCCAGTTGCGCGACATGCGCACAGCGGCGGCCGCGTTCCCGGATGCGCTGGCCTTGCTGGATTCGGCCGGCCGGCTGCGCTGGTGCAATCGCGCCGCCGAGCGCCTGCTCGGCCTGCGCTGGCCACGGGACCGCGCGGTGGCGCTGGCGGATCGGATGGCTGGCAGCGCCCTCGGCGATCTGTTGCACGCAGGCGACGGCGCGACCGACGACATCGTTTCCCCGTGCGACGCCGGCATCCGCCTGAGCGTGTCCTCGCTCGCCATCGGCGACGGCCAGCGCATGCTGCTGGCGCGCGACATCGGCCACCTGACGCGGCTGGAACAGGTGCGCCGCGATTTCGTCGCCAACGTCTCGCACGAATTGCGCACGCCGCTGACGGTGATCCACGGGTATCTGGAATTGATCGACCCGGAGGATGTTCCTGCGCTGGCGCCGGTGCTGGCCGAGATGCGCACGCAGTCGCGGCGGATGGGACAGATCGTGGAGGATCTGCTGACCCTGTCGCGCCTGGAGATGCAGCGCCACATCGACGAGGAACCGGTGGCGATGGCGCCGTTGCTGGCGTCGCTGGGCAAGGAAGCGCGCGCGCTCAGCCAGGATCGCCACCGCATCGTGGTGGACGACGGCGCGCACTGCGACCTGCTCGGATCGCCGCAGGATCTGCACAGCGCATTCTCCAACCTCGTCAGCAATGCGGTGCGCTACACGCCGGCCGGCGGGCAGATCGTCATCGGCTGGCGCCGCACGCCCGCCGGCGCGGAGTTCAGCGTCGCCGACAGCGGCCACGGCATCCCCGCCGAGCACCTGGCGCGGCTGACCGAGCGCTTCTACCGCGTCTCGTCGAGCCGCTCCCGCGACACCGGCGGCACGGGCCTTGGCCTGTCCATCGTCAAGCACGTGCTGGGCCTGCATCAAGCGCAACTGCTGATCGACAGCCGGATCGACCGCGGCTCGACCTTCACCTGCCGCTTCGGTACCGCGCGCCTGCTGGCGGTGGATGCGGAAGGCTGACCGCGGCGCGCTGAAACCGCGCGGGCAGCGCTTCATTCCATCTCGCCATAGGGTCATCGGCATCGGCGATTGCGCGGGTTCCGGGCGCAGTCCATGATCGACCTCCCATCCGCGAAGGGAGCGCGCCATGATCCACGACAGCATCCTCGGCACCGTCGGCAACACGCCGATCGTGCGCATCAACCGGCTCGCGCCCAAGCACGTCACGATGTACGTCAAGTGCGAGGCCTTCAATCCGGCGTCCTCGGTGAAGGATCGCCTCGCGCTGGGCATCATCCTCGACGCCGAGGCGCGCGGCGCGCTCAAGCCCGGGCAGACGGTGGTGGAATCCACCTCCGGCAATACCGGCATCGCGCTGGCGATGGTGTGCGCGGTGCGCGGCTATCCCTTCGTGGCCTTCATGCCCGACTCGTTTTCCATCGAGCGCCGCAAACTGATGCGCGCGTTCGGCGCGAAGGTCATCCTCACCCCGGCCGCCGCGCGCGGCACCGGCGCGGTGAAAATCGCCGAGGACTACGCGCGCCAGCACGGCGCCTTCCTCGCCGAGCAATTCGACAACCCCGCCAACCCGGGCTTCCACCGCAGCACCACCGGGCCGGAAATCCTCAGCGACTTCGCCGGCAAGCGGCTGGACTGGTTCGTCACCGGCTACGGCACCGGCGGCACCCTCACCGGCGCGGGCGAGATGCTCAAGCTCGCGCGCCCGGACATCCGCATCTGCGCCAGCGAGCCGGCCGCCGCATCGCTGCTGGCGGGCAAGGAGTGGGCCCCGCACAAGATCCAGGGCTGGACGCCGGACTTCGTCGCCAGCGTGCTCAACCGGCAGGTGTACGACCGCATCGTCGCCATCGAGGACGTGCAGGCCCGCGACACCGCGCGCGCGCTGTCGCAAAAGGAAGGCATATTCTGCGGCCTGTCCTCGGGCGCGACCTTCGCCGCCGCGCTGGCAGTGGCCAGGGATGCGCCGGAAGGCTCGGTGCTGCTGGCGATGCTGCCCGACACCGGCGAGCGTTACCTGAGCACGTTTCTGTTCGAGGGCGTCAACGAGGGCACGGACGAGGCGTAGGCAAACGCGGCATTTGCATGCGGCGCCCGTAGTCGTCAGGATGGCAGCCGGCCCTCGTCGCGAGACAAGGACGCGA
This sequence comes from Pseudomonadota bacterium, assembly GCA_018242445.1. Lineage (GTDB taxonomy): Bacteria > Pseudomonadota > Gammaproteobacteria > Xanthomonadales > Xanthomonadaceae > SZAS-103. The sequence continues at coordinate 107,925 of JAFEBW010000050.1, forward strand.
TGGACGATCCGGCACGCCCCGAAACGGCACAGACGGCATCGCCGGATGCGCCGGCCCGTGCGCGCTATCGCGCCTTCATTTCCTACAGCCACCGCGACGAGGCCATCGCCCGCCGGCTGCACCGCATGCTGGAGCGCTACCGCCTGCCATCGCGCCTGCGCGGCACGCAGGGCGAATTCGGCCCGCTGCCCGACTCGCTCGCGCCGGTCTTCATCGACCGCGAGGATCTGGCCAGCTCCGGCGAACTGGGGCCGCGCATCCGCGCCGCGCTGGCCGCCTCGGAGGCGCTGATCGTGGTGTGCTCTCAGGCTTCTGCGGCCTCGCCATGGGTCGATGGCGAGGTGCTGGAGTTCAAGCGGCACGGCAACGCCCAGCGCATCTATGCCCTGATCGTCGATGGCGAGCCCGGCGATCGCGAGCGCGAGTGTTTCCCGCCGGCATTGGGCCGGGAGCTGGACGCCGACGGCAATCTCGGCGAGCGATCCACGGAGCCTCTGGCGGCCGATCTGCGCCCCGGCCGCGGCGGCTGGTCGCTGGCGCGCCTGAAGCTGGTGTCGGGCTTGCTGGGGGTGAGCCTGGACACCTTGCGGCAACGCGAGCACGCGCGTCGCTACCGGCGCATGCTGGCGATCACCGCGCTCGCTCTCGGCGTGACCCTGGTCACCAGCATCCTCGCCGTGCAGGCGGTGATTCAGCGCGACGCCGCCCTGCGCCGGCAGAAGCAGGCCGAAGCGCTGGTCGATTTCATGCTCGGCGATCTGAACGACAAACTCAATCAGGTATCGAGATTGGACATCCTCGAATCGGTGGACGACCACGCGATGGTGTATTTCCAGTCGCTACCGGTCACCGATGTCACCGATCAAACCCTAGAACAGCGCGCGAAGGCTTACCTGCGGATCGGCAACGTGCGGCAAGCCCAGGGCCATCTGCCGCAGGCGCTGGAAGCCTTCCAGGCGGCTGCCGTGATCACCGACCGGCTGGCGCGGGCACAGCCGGGCAACATTGACCGCCAGCTCGCAAACGCCAACAGCCTGACCTATATCGGCACCATGCACTGGTACCAGGGCGATCTTGCCGGTGCTCAACGCGGATTCGAGGCGGGGCAGGCAGTCCTCGATCGCGCTCGCGCACTGGCTCCGAAGAACCCGCAACTGCTCTACCAGCTTGCCGGGATCGTCAACAACATCGGTCACGTACTCGAAGCCCGCGGCGAGTTCGCGCAGGCGCGCAAGCACTATCGCGACTTGCTTTCAATCAGCCTTTCGTTGGTCGCAATGGACGCCCAAAGCACCGAATGGAACGTGATGCTCGGCTTGGCGCACAACAACCTTGCCAAAATGGCCCTGCTCGATGGCGACCTGCCATCGGCGACCAACGAGTACCGTGCCGATTACGCCATCGAGGCCATGCTCGCCGAGCGCGACCCGCGCGACAACGCGCAAGCGGAGAAACCCTTGCTCGCTCAGGCCGCACTGGGTCGCACGCTCGCGCTGGCCGGCGACATGGACGGCGGCATTGCGCAGCTGAGGCAGGCGTTGGCAGGCGTCGAACGATTGCACGCCGTGGACAAAACCGACTCGGGTTTTTCCGAGGATGTCGCCCTGTATGCCACCCAACTCGCGCGATTGTTGCGCCAGCATGGCGAGCTGCCAGAAGCGTCCGCGCTGACCACGCAGGCGGTGGCGATGCTGAATGCGCTGACACGGCAGGACCCCGGCAACGCCAACTGGAAACGTGAACGCGCCGAGACTCTCGTCGAGCAAGCCATGGAACTGCATGCGAGTGGCCATGACGACCTGGCACGCGAGTCCGCGCGATCGGCACTGGCCACACTGGAACCCATGCTTTCAGCGCAACCGCAGGATCGCGCCACGGTGCTCGCGACCAGTGCAGCACGCCTGGCGCTGGCATCCTCCAGTGCTGACCCCATCGAGGCGACACGCCTGCGCCAGCAAACCCTGGCAACCTTGCAGGCACAGGTCAGCGGACGGCACGATCCGCGATTGCAGGCGTTGAGCAGTGAAGCACTGGAAGGACTACGCGGCAGTGCGGTTCCGGGCGACCATGCCTCGACCGTACCGGTATCCACGCAATCCCATCGTCCGTGACCGTCAGCACGGCGTAGCGTCGGCGACGACGCGCTCCCTGACGCCTATCAAGGAGGAGATACCGAATGAACGACGTTACCGCCAAGCATGCCCCGGGGAATAAATCCGCAAAAGGCCTTACCCGCAAGGCGGCTGCGAAGAAGAAACATGGTAGCGGCAAGCGCCAGCAGAAGTCGTTGTTCGTATCGATCCAGAACGGCTATCTGTCCGTGCCGAACATCGAGATCGATACACCCACGACCATCCTCGTGTCCTTCGATTCCAGCTTGAGCGGCGCGAAATTCCTGCCACTGACAGGCGTCCAGACCGGTTTCGCGTGGGAAAAAACACCACCCAACGGGAGTTTCGATGTCAAAGTCAATGCTGCCCACACACAACTGACCATCATGGATCACTATCTCGATCATGAATCCTGGTATTACCGTCTCGCGGTGATTCTCCCCACTCCGCCCGCACGGAAAAAGATCCAGCCGACATCCGGCTCCCGGCACAGGAATCATGAATGGAGCCATTCGTCGGGCGGCCCCATCATCATCAACAAGAAACAGTGATCGAGCATTGCAATCGCCTGCCGCCACGCGCAGGCTGGCTGCCCCGATCGCGCCGATCGGGCGCATCCGCAGCACCACTCACGGCGCAACGGCTGCTCACAGGAGAACGTCATGAACGCTCCCGACAAAGACGAACTGCAGGACGATCAGGAATCGGGCGAAAACTTGCTCGAATCGGCGGAAGAAAAACACATCGACCCATCACGCGCGCGCCCCGGCGAAATCGGCAACTCGACCACGCCGATCATCATCAACAAGCGCGAGTGAGGTTGCTCAATCCCCTATCCCCACGGAGGCGACAGAAACTGCTTCTTCGTACAAAAGAAGCCAACGCGGTCGCTGTATGTATGTTGCAGCAACCCCTCACCCCCCCACCCCTCTCCCGATGGGAGAGGGGCTCAGCCCCTCACATCCCCGCGATCAGCGCATCGCCGAACTGGCTGCACTTGATCTCGGTCGCCCCGTCCATCAGGCGCGCGAAATCGTAGGTGACGTGCTTGGCGCCGATCGCCTTGTCCATCGCGCGGATGATCGCGTCGGCCGCTTCCGTCCAGCCCATGTAGCGCAGCATCATCTCGCCGGAGAGGATCAGCGAGCCGGGGTTGACCTTGTCCAGCCCGGCGTACTTGGGCGCGGTGCCGTGGGTGGCCTCGAACACCGCGTGCCCGGTGACGTAGTTGATGTTCGCGCCCGGCGCGATGCCGATGCCGCCGACTTGCGCGGCCAGCGCGTCGGAGAGGTAATCGCCGTTGAGGTTGAGCGTGGCGACGACCTGGTATTCGGCCGGGCGCAGCAGGATCTGCTGCAGGAAGGCGTCGGCGATCGCGTCCTTGATGACGATGCCTGCGCCGGGCCTGCCCTCGGGAATGACGTGCCACGGCCCGCCGTCGAGTTCCACCGCGCCGAAGGACTCGCGCGCCACCTGGTAGCCGAAGTCGCGGAACGCGCCTTCGGAGAACTTCATGATGTTGCCCTTGTGCACCAGCGTGACCGACTTGCGACCCTCGCGGATCGCGTACTCGATGGCGCTGTGCACGAGGCGCTCGGTGCCCAGCCACGACACCGGCTTGATGCCCACGCCCACCTGCACCGGGCTGTGCCGATGCGGCATGCCGATGCCTTCGAGCTGCGCGTTCCACGCGTCGTTTTTCGCCTGCGTGCCGAAGCGGATCTTGTCGAAGGATTTCGGGAACTCGCGTTGCAGGAAGTCGAGCACCTTGCGCGCGTCCTCGCTGCCGGCCTCGAACTCGATGCCCGCATAGATGTCCTCGGTGTTCTCGCGGAAGATGGTCATGTCCACCTTGCCCGGGTCCTTCACCGGCGAGGGCACGCCGCGGAACCAGCGCACCGGGCGCAGGCACACGTACAAGTCCAGCATCTGCCGCAGCGCCACGTTGAGCGAGCGGATGCCGCCGCCGACCGGCGTGGTCAGCGGGCCCTTGATCGAAACCAGATAATCGCGGCAGGCGTTCACCGTTTCGTCGGGCAGCCAGTTACCGGTGGTCTCGAAGGCTTTCTCGCCGGCCAGCACTTCCATCCACATCAGCTTGCGTTTGCCGCCGTAGGCCTTGGCCACCGCCGCATCGAGCACGCGCACCGAGGCCGCCCAGATGTCCGGGCCGGTGCCATCGCCCTCGATGAAGGGGATGATCGGCCGGTCGGGCACGATGAGCCCGTGCGGGTTCTTGCGGATGCGTTCGCCGCCGGCGGGCGGCACGGGGATGGCAGATGTCATGGGCACTCCGGGCAGGCCGCGGGGGCGGCGCGAAGCCGCCATTGTCGCGGTTTGCGGCGCGGTGGGGAAGCTGCATCGTCCCTGGGTACCGCCGACGCGGCAAGAAAGCTTGCGGCTTGCGCGGTATCGCGTCGGGGTTCCGACGCGCGTTCGCCGGTCGCGCCGGAGCATGTCATCGGGCGTCGAACATTTCCGCCTGTGGCGCAAATATCCGTGGTGCGTAGCCGAAATCGTGGCGCGCCGTGCCCGCATCGAAGACCAGATCGGCATCGAGCCGATCGAGCATCGCGGTGTTGACGCCATCGGCCGCGCCGATGCCGCGAGCGGCGGCCAGCGCCAGACGGAACAGCGGCGTCGGCAGGCGCAGCAGGCGCGGACGCGGCGAGAGCGCGGCGAGCGTGCGTTCCACCATCGCATCGAAGGGCAAGGTCTCGCCGCCGGGCAGGTCGTAGGCGCGGCCATGCGCTGCCTCGCACGGCAAAACCGCGCGCGCGGCAGCGGCCAGATCATCGGCATGCACCGGCTGGCGCAAACCGGTGGCGTGGCGCGGCAAGGCGAAGAATCCACGGCGGCGCGCGAACGCGGCGATGCGCGTGAGCGTGCGGTCGCGACCGCGGCCGTGGATCAGCGTGGGCCGCAGCACGCTGATGGCGCAGCCGTGGCGCTCACCGGCGGCGAACAGCGTTTCCTCGGCGCGACGCAGCCGCTGCACGACATCGCGCTCACTGGCATCGGCGGAAGCGGCCTTGCTGTGGATGCTGGTCGAGCCGAACGCCACGATGCGCGGCGCGACCGGGCCGACCCGCGAAACCCATTGCGCGAAAGCATCCAGCGGCCCGAGGCTGAACACGGCATCGAACGCGGCTTCCGGCAGCGGCAAGGCCTCGTCGAGCGCGCCGCGAATCCAGCGCAGGCCCGCGCCCTCGTCACGCGCCTGCCGCGATACCGCGACCACGTCCCAATCCGCCGCGCGCAGCAGGGGCAGCAGGCCATCGCCGATCTGCCCGCTGCCGCCGAACACCAGCGCGCGCCGCATCGCCCGCTTCGCCGCGCTCAGGCCGGCGGACTGAAATGCTTGCGCAAGCCCTGCCAGCAATCGATGTAATGCTGCTGGCGCTCGGGTGCCGCCAACGCCTGCGTGGTCGGGTGGATCACCGCGCGGGTCTCGAACATGAACGCCATGGTGTCGACGATGACATCGGGTTTGCTCAGATCGGCGTGGCTGGCCTTCTCGAAAGTCGCCGCATCCGGGCCGTGGCCGGTCATGCAGTTGTGCAGCGAGCAGCCGCCGGGCAGGAAACCATCGGCCTTGGCGTCGTACACGCCATGCACCAGGCCCATGAACTCGCTGGCGATGTTGCGATGGAACCACGGTGGGCGGAAGGTGTTTTGCGCGACCAGCCAGCGCGGCGGGAAGATCGCGAAGTCCACGTTGCTGGTGCCGGGGGTGTCGCTGGGCGAGTGCAGGACGAGGAAGATCGACGGATCGGGGTGGTCGTGGCTGATCGAGCCGATGGTGTTGAAGCGGCGCAGGTCGTAGCGGTACGGCGCGCAGTTGCCGTGCCAGGCCACCACGTCCAGCGGGCTGTGATCCATCGGCGCGCGCCACAGGTGGCCCTGGAACTTGGTGACCAGTTCGAACTGCCCGTCCACATCTTCATACGCGGCGACCGGAATCTCGAAGTCGCGCGGGTTGGCCAGGCCGTTGGAACCGATCGGCCCCAGATCCGGCAGCTTGAACGGCGCGCCGAAGTTCTCGCACACATAACCGCGCGCATGCCCGTCGGGCAGGTGCACGCGGAAGCGGATGCCGCGCGGGATCACCGCGATCTGCTGCGGCTCGATCTCCAGCACGCCCAGTTCGGTTTCGATGCGCAGGCGGCCTTGCTGCGGCACGATCAGCAACTCGCCATCGGCATCGCAGAAAAGGCGCATCTGCATCGAACGATTCGCCGCGTACAGGTGGATGCCGATGCCCGACTGCGCCGCCGGGCCGCCGTTGCCGGCGACGGTGAACAGTCCGTCGAGGAAATCCGTCGGCTGCGTGGGCAGCGGCCGCGGATCCCAGCGCAGTTGCGCCGGCGTGGTCGGGCCATCGCCGAAACGATTGTGGAAGTGCGCATGCTCCATCGCCGCGAACTGCCCATGCACAGCCGCGGGGCGGATGCGATACAGCCAGCTGCGGCGGTTGGCATGCCGCGGCGCGGTGAAGGCGGTGCCGGTGAGTTGCTCGGCGTACAAGCCATACGGCGCGGCTTGCGGTGAATTGCGGCCTACCGGCAGCGCGCCGGGAATGGCCTCGGTGGCGAACTCGTTGCCGAAGCCGGTCATGTAGCGGTCGTGGTGGGACATGGGAGGGGATTCCTGCTTTGGGTTATTCGCTCAAAGCCCCTATCCCCGCGGGAGAGGGGCTGATGACCTCAAAGAACCCCGCGCTTCATCTGGTCGCGCTCGATCGATTCGAACAGGGCCTGGAAGTTGCCCTCGCCGAAACCTTCGTTGCCCTTGCGCTGGATGATCTCGAAGAAGATCGGGCCGAAGGCGTTCTGGGTGAAGATCTGCAGCAGCAGGCGCTTTTTCGTCTCCATGTCGGCGTCGATCAGGATGCTGTTGCGCGCCAGGCGCGGCACGTCCTCGCCATGGTTCGGGATGCGCCGATCGATCACTTCGAAATAAGTGGCCGGGGTGTCGAGGAAGGCCACGCCGGCCGCGTGCATGGCTTCCACCGTGACGTAGATGTCGTCGGTGAACAGGGCGATGTGCTGGATGCCCTCGCCCTTGTACTCGCGCAGGTATTCGTTGATCTGGCTCTTCTCGTCGGAGGACTCGTTGAGCGGGATGCGCACCACGCCGTCCGGCGCGGTCATCGCCTTGGACAGCAGGCCGGTCTTGGCGCCCTTGATGTCGAAGTAGCGGATCTCGCGGAAGTTGAACAGCTTCTCGTAGTAGTCCGACCACTTGCCCATGTTGCCAAGATGCAGGTTGTGGGTGAGATGGTCGATGAAAGTAAGGCCGAAGCCGTGCGGATGCTGATCCACGCCAGGCAGCGGCAGGTAGTCGGCGTACAGGTCGGCGCGCGCGTCGTCGATCAGGTACAGCATGCAATCGCCGATGCCCTTGATCGTCGGCGTGTTCACCGCGCCGGTGCCGGGCTTGTGGTCGATGGCCGCGCCGCCATGCGCCAGCACGTGGTCGAGCACACGCGCGGTGGGCTGGCGGAAGCGGATCGCGAAGCCGCAGGCGGACGGGCCGTGCGCGGCCGCGAAATCGCTGGCGAAGGAATCGGTGGATTCGTTGAGCAGGAAATTGATCCGCCCCTGCCGGAACAAGGTGATCGGGCGGGCCTGGTGCCGCGCGATCGCGGTGAAGCCCATGCTCTCCAGATAAGCGCGCATGCTCGCGCCCTCGCCCGCCGGCGCGGCGAACTCGACGAACTCGAAGCCGTGGATGCCCATCGGGTTGTCGAAGGTGGTCGGCTGCATGCCGAGGTTGGGTTGGCTGGCGGTCGCCTGTGCGTTCATGGGGTGCTCGCGGCGCTTGCGGAGGATGGAGCGGGAATGATAGTTTCATTTGCAACCATTCGCAAGCTGCGGCGTACCCGATGCCGATGGCGTTCGGGAAACTCCGCCAACCCGCATCAAGACGATTTCGACCATGCACCGCCCCGACTCGCCCGACCACGCCGTGCTCGAACTCGAGCGTTTCCTTCCCTACCGGCTGTCGGTGCTGTCCAACCGCATCAGCCAGGACATCGCGCGCCTGTACGCGCAACGCTTCGCGCTGGGGGTGACGGAGTGGCGGGTGCTGGCGGTGCTCGGGCGCTACCCGGAACTGTCGGCCAGCGAGGTGGCCGAGCGCACCGCGATGGACAAGGTCGCGGTCAGCCGCGCGGTGGCGCGCCTGCTGCACGATGGCCGCCTGAAGCGGCGCACCCACGGCGACGACCGCCGCCGCTCCGTGCTCACCCTCACGGCCAAGGGCTACCGGATCTACGACGAGGTCGCGCCGCTGGCGCTGCAATTAGAACGCGACCTGCTGGCCAGCCTGAGCGTTGATGAGCGCGACTTGCTGGCGCGCATCCTCGATCGGCTGGATGCCGCGGAAACGGCGCGCGCGGGCTGAGCCGCGACGCGCGGGTTTCGACTTGATCGGCTACGGCTCAGTCCCCGCTGCCGCGCACGTGCACCGGCACCTCGGCCTCGGGGCGCTCCGCCGAAGCGGCGGCAGCGTGATGGATCGCCGAGAGTTTGCGCATCGGCAGCACCAGCAGGAAGGAAAGCACGGTGATGCCTACGCCCCACGTTCCCAGCAGATTGAACAGGTGGGTGTAGATCGGCATGGTCTGCACGGGATCGGTCACGTTCTCCGGCACCGCGGCGAAATTGGCGACGAGCCCGCCCAGATACTGGGAAATGCCCGAAGCGACGAAATAGGCGCCCATCATGAAACCGCCCATGCGCGCCGGCACGTAACGGGCGATCATCGCCAGGCCCAGGCCGCTGGTCAGCAACTCGCCGAGCGAACCCAGACCATAGCCCCATACCATCACCCAGGAGTTGGATTTGCCGGGCTGGGTGGTGAAGTGCCCGGCCGCGCCGTAGATGTAGAAACCCGCAGCCACGGCGGCGAAGCCCAACGCGAACTTTGCGGCGATCGACAGATCGCGCCCCTGCTTGCCGAAATGCGTGTACATCCAGGCCAGCACCGGCGAGAGGAACATGATCCAGATCGGGTTGAAGGCCTGGAACTGCTCGGGCGTCCACGTCCACAGATGGGTGCCGAACAGGTCGAAGCTCCAGTCCACGTTGCGCAGGGCGAACAGGTTCAGCGAGGTGGACATCTGCTGATAGAACACGAAGAAGAAGATCGTCTGCACCACGAGGATCAGCGCCGCGATCAGGCCGGCGCGCTCGTCGCGATGGCTGGTGCCGATCAGGTAGGCGAAGATGCCCAGCAACACCACGCCGGCGCCGTACACGAAGAGCCTGGCCAGACCTTCGTATTGCAGCACGGCTGCCGCACCGGCGGCGCACGCAGCCGCGCCGACCAGCACCATCGCCAGCTTGCCCATGTCCACCGGGCGCTCGTCCGGCTCCGAGCCGATGTGCTCCATCGCCTTGCGCATGAAGAAATAGTTGACCAATCCGATCAGCAGGCCCAGCGCGCACACTCCGAACGCCGCATGCCAGCCGAATTCGTTGTGGTAGGCCGCGTTGACCGCGTTCTTGATCCACGGCGTGAGCAGCATCGACACCGTCGAGCCGATGTTCACCGCCATGTAATAGATGGTGAAAGCGCTGTCGATCTTGGAATCGTCGCCTTCGTAGATCTTGCGCACGAGGTTGCCGGCGTTGGGCTTGAACAGGCCGTTGCCGATCACGATCACCGACAGCGCGCCGAACAATGCCCAGGTGTTCTCGCTGGGAATGGTCATCAACCCGTAGCCCATGCCGAGGATGACCGCGCCCATCAGCATGGTGCGGCGGGTACCGAGGATCTTGTCGCCGATCCAGCCGCCGATCGCCGGAGCCACGTAGATCAACGCCGCCGCCGCGCTCCAGACGAGGTTGGCGCGATCGTCCGGGAATTTCAGCCGCTGCACCATGTAGAACACGATCAGTGCCTGCATGCCGTAGTAGCCGAAGCGCTCCCACAGCTCGATCAGGAAGACGGTGGAGAACGACTTGGTCTGCGATACGGGGGGATTGGCGGCGGTCATGTCGGCTTCACGAGGGAGATGGGCCCACGAAGGGGTGGGCTAGAATCGCCTGCCGATGCGGCTCGCGTCATGCTGCGCCGCGTCAATTTTGCGATGCGCCTCGGCGCGACGAACGAAGGCTGCCCTCACCGCACCCCGTGCATCAGCTTCACGATCCAGCGCGCGGCCAGCAGGTAGACCAGCGCAATCGCGCAGCCGCTCCACAGCAGCAGCGCGTACACGTGGGCGTAGCCGGCGATCGCGCCGGCCGGATCGACCGTGGTCATCGCCGCGATGCGCCCGGACAGGTCGTAGGACACGCCCACGCCGAAAAACCAGCCGCCCATCGCCAGTGAGGCGTCCTCGGGCGCGGCGAGCTTGCCGATCATCGCGTAGCCGATCGGCGAGAGCGCCAGTTCGCCCAGCGTGGACAGCAGGTAGTTGAGCGCCAGCGGCCACCACGGCATGCGCCCGTCGGGGCCGACGAGGGTGTGGATCGCATACGCCATCACCCCGTAGCTCAGCGCCACCAGCAGCAGGCCGATGCCGAACTTGGCCGGGGTGGAGGGATTGCTTCCGCGCTTGTCCAGCCACGGCCACAGCAGCGCCAGCACCGGCGCGAGGAACAGGATGTACAGCGGGTTGGCGGACTGGAACCAGCTGTAGTCGAAGGGCGCGCGCACGTGGTCGCGGGCGAAGAAGTTCAGCGACGTCGCGCCTTGCAGGCTCCACGCCCAGAACAGCACCATCGCCACGAACAGCAGCAGCATGGCGATGTAGCGCTGGCTTTGCACCGGGTCGCCGCGACGCAGGCAGCGCAGCACGAAATACAGCACCATCAACGCCATCAATACATACACCGCGACGTGCAGCGCGTCCGGATGCGCCAGCAACAGCGCGCAGGGGTACACCAGCGCCAGCGTGCCGGCCAGCACCGCCGGCAGCGACCACGCGCGATGCAGGGGCGGACGGTCGTGCGCGCCGGGCATGCGCCGGTGGCGCAGTTCGAACAGCAGCGCCGACACCGCCATGCCGGCGGCGGCGGCGATGAAGCCCCAGCGATAACCGTAATGCCCGCCGATCCATGCCGCGCACAGCGGCGGACCGATGAAGCCGCCGAGGTTGATGGCCAGATAAAACAGCGTGTAGCCGGCGTCGCGGCGCGGGTCGGCGGCGGCGTAGTTGCGCCCGACCAGCACCGTCAGCGGGATGCCCAGCCCGGCGGCGAGCACGAAGAACGACAGTGCCAGGGTGAAGCCCTCGCGGCTGGGCCAGGCCAGCCCGAGCAGGCCCAGTGCGGTCATCCACAGCGAGATGCGCAGCGCCTGCACCTCGCCCAGCACGTTGTCGGCGATCCAGCCGCCGAGGATGGCGGTGGCGTAGGTGAGCGTGCCGAAGCCGGCCACCAGCAGGTCGGCCTGCTGCATCGCCGCGGCCTTGGGCAGGCCGGCGAAAAAAGCATCGGCCGCATACGGCGCGAGGAAGGCGCGGAAGCCGTAGAAGGCGAAGTTCAGCCCGACCGTGACCGCCAGCAGCAGCCACAGCCCGCGCGGATGGCCGAGCCAGCCGGCGCGCGTGGATGCCACTTCATCGAATTCGGCGCGATAGGTCATGGCTATCTCCCCCTCCCCCGCCTGCGGGGGAGGGTTGGGGCGGGGGGCGAAGAATGCGACAAAAGCTCCCCCCATCCCGGCCTTCCCCCGCAAGCGGGGGAAGGAGCAAAAGCGGCATGCGCTGGCAGGGTGAGGGGCAAACGATCTTGCGCGGCAACGATGCCCCGACTGACACGCACGCGACCAGGCCTTCCCCCGCAAGCGGGGGAAGGAGCAAAAGCGGCATGCGCTGGCAGGGTGAGGGGCAAACGATCTTGCGCGGCAACGATGCCCCGACTGACACGCACGCGACCCGGCCTTCCCCCGCAAGCGGGGGAAGGGGCAAAAACGGCATGCGCTGGCAGGGTGAGGGGCAAACGATCTTGCGCGGCAACGCTTCCCCGGCCTGCACTCACGCGCCGTCGCCGCGCAGCACGGTGCGCACCTCGAACAATTCGGGGAAGAAGGTCAGCTCCAGCGCCTGCTTGAGGAAGCCCACGCCCGAGGAGCCGCCGGTGCCGCGACGGTAGCCGATGATGCGCTCGACCGTCTTCATGTGGCGGAAACGCCAGGTCTGGAAGTTGACCTCGATGTCCACCAGCGATTCGCACAATTCGTAGGCGTCCCAGAACTGCCGGGTGTTCTCGTAGATGCGCGCGAACACCGGCACCAGCGCGGCATCGCGCACATGCGCGCGCGAGACATCGCGGCTCAGCAGCGCGGCGGGCACCGCGTGGCCGTGGCGCGCCAGCCAGGCCAGGCACTCGTCGTACAGCGAAGGCGATTCCAGCGCCTGCCGCAATTGCGCCGATGCGGCCTCGTCGTGGGCGAACATCGCCAGCATGTCGGCGTTCTTGTTGCCGAGCGAAAACTCGACGAGCCGGTATTGCAGCGACTGGAACCCCGACGACGGCCCCAGCGTATCGCGGAAGCGCAGGTATTCGCTCGGCGTGAGCGTCTCCAGCACCGACCACATGCCGGTCAACTGCTGCTGCACCTGCTTGATCCGCGCGAACATCTTGAAGCACGGCCCGATGCGGTCTTCACGCAGGTTCACCAGCACCGCGCGCAGTTCGTGGATGATCAATTTCAGCCACAACTCGGCGACGTGGTGCTGGACGATGAACAGCATCTCGTCGTGCTGATCCGACAGCGGGCGCTGCGCCGACAGCAGGGTGTCCAGGTGCAGGTAGGCACCGTAACTGAGCTGCCCGCGAAAATCGGTGGTGATGCCCGCTTCGAGCGCGCGCTGGTTGTCCGTGGTGGTCATCGTGTCCTCCGTGCGACAATGATAAGCCCAGCCGCGGGCCGTTCAGGCCATGCGGCCCGTGGGGCGTCGCCATCCGGCACGGTACGGCGCGACGGCCATCCCATCACCATCCAGCAACGAGCACCCGCCATGAGCATCGCGGCACGCTTCGAAATCGAATACCTGCAATACCTCGACCCGGCCGGCAAACCGATCGGCAAGGATCTGCCCGCGATCGCCAAGGATACCGACCGGCTGGTCGAGATCTTCAAGCAGATGTTGTTCCTGCGCGTGTTCGACACCAAGGCGATCGCCCTGCAGCGCACCGGCAAGCTCGGCACCTATGCAGCGTGTCTTGGACACGAAGCCACGCATGTGGGCATCGGCGCGGCGATGCTTCCCGAGGACGTGTTTGCGCCGAGTTATCGCGAATACGGCGCGCAGTTCATGCGCGGGGTGCCGCCGCGCAACATCCTGCTGTACTGGGGCGGCGACGAGCGCGGCAACGTGTTCGAAGGCCCGAAAAACGATTACCCGTGGTGCGTGCCGATCTCCACCCAGTGCCTGATGGCCTCCGGCGCGGCGCTGAGCTTCAAGCTGCGCAAGCAGCCACGGGTGGCGGTGGCGGTGTGCGGCGATGGCGGCTCGTCGAAGACCGACTTCTACGCCGCGCTCAACACCGCCGGCGCCTTCACCTCGCCGCTGGTGCTGTGCGTGGTCAACAACGGCTGGGCGATCTCGGTGCCGCGCAAGGCGCAGACCGGCGCGCAGACGCTGGCGCAAAAGGGCCTGGCCGGCGGCCTGCACTGCCTGCAGGTGGACGGCAACGATCTGCTGGCGGTGATGGAAGGCATGCGCCGCTGCATGGAGCGCGCGCGCAGCGGGCAAGGCGGCAGCGTGATCGAGTTCATGACCTACCGCCTGCACGACCACACCACCGCCGACGACGCCCGCCGCTACCGCGACGATGCGGAAGTGAAGGATGCGTGGACGCGCGACCCGATGCCGCGCATGCGCGCGTACCTGACCGGCCGCAAGCTGTGGAGCGAGGCGAAAGAGAAAGCATGGGCGGAGGAATGCGCCGCGAAAGTGGACGTGGAAATCAACGCCTACCTCAACACCCCGGTGCAGCCGGTGGAAGCGATGTTCGACTACCTGTACGCGGAGCTGCCGGCGGATCTGGCCGCGCAACGCGCTGAAGCGATCGCCGGGGAGAAGCGCTGATGGCCGCCATCACCTTGATCGAAGCCATCACCCAGGCGCTCGCCTACGAAATGGCGCACGACGACACCGTCTACGTCCTCGGCGAGGACGTGGGCGTGAACGGCGGCGTGTTCCGCGCCACCGCCGGGTTGTCGGCGAAGTTCGGCCCCGAACGCGTGCTCGACACGCCGCTGGACGAAACTTCCATCGCCGGCCTCACCGTCGGCATGGCCAGCCAGGGCTTGAAGCCGGTGGCCGAGGCGCAGTTCGACGGCTTCATGTATCCGATGGTGGACTTCATGGTCTGCCACGCCGCACGCATGCGCTACCGCACGCGCGGGCGGCTGACCGCGCCGCTGGTGCTGCGCGTGCCGTGGGGCGGCGGCATCCGCGCGCCCGAGCACCACTCCGAAGCCAACGAGGCGATCTTCACCAACGTGCCGGGTTTGCGCGTGGTGCTGCCGTCCTCGCCGCAGCGCGCCTACGGCCTGCTGCTGGCCGCGATCCGCGACCCGGATCCGGTGATCTACATGGAGCCCAAGCGCATCTACCGCCAGTACAAGGAAGAAGTGCCCGACGACGGCGAGGCGCTGCCGCTGGACGTGTGCTTCGTGCTGCGCGACGGTGCCGACGTGACCCTCGTGACCTGGGGCGCGCAGGTGAAAGAGACGCTGGAAGCCGCCGACGCGCTGGCGAAAGAAGGCATCAGCGCCGAAGTGATCGACGTGGCCACGCTCACCCCGCTGGACTTCGACACCATCGCCGAATCGGTGCGCAAGACCGGCCGCTGCGTGATCGTGCACGAGGCCCCGCGCACCGCCGGTTTCGGCGCGGAGATCGCCGCGCGGGTGGCCAATGAGTGCCTGTACGACTTGCTCGCGCCGGTGGAGCGTGTCACCGGCTACGACACCCACATCCCGCTGTTCCGACTGGAGATGAAATACCTGCCCAGCGTGGCCAAGATCGTCACCGCGGTGAAGCGGACGCTGGCGGTGAGCTGAGAAGCAGGCCGATGCGCGTGTTCGACGTGTCGCCATCGGCCCGCGGTCCACTCGCCTTCGAGGTGAGCGCCGCGGTCGGCCGGCGGCGCGCAACGGCGGTGGCGGCGAGCATCCCGGGCGTGCGCGTGCTGCGCTGGCCAAAACTGATCGCGCGGATGGACCAGGACGTATTCTGCGAATTCGAACTCGAAGGGCAACAATTCAACATCTGGGCTCCCCAGGGCGGTACCGGCCGCTACTGGATCGGGCCCAGCAGCGGCAAGAAAACCCCGGTCCTGCTGCGCATCCGGCAGGCCTTCATCGACCACAAGCCACCGGCGCGCCGCGGCATCGCCGGCCTGATCGGCAAACTCAAGGGAACGCCATGAGCCAGAACAAGACTTTCTTCCTCCCCGACCTCGGCGAAGGCCTGCCGGACGCGACCATCGTGGAATGGCACGTCAAGGTCGGCGACGTCATCCGCCTCGACGAGAACCTGGTGTCGATGGAAACCGCCAAGGCGGTCGTCGATGTGCCCTCGCCGGTGTCGGGCAAGGTGCTCAAGCTGGCCGGTGGTGCCGGCGACGTGATCGTCACCGGCAAGATGCTGGCCGAATTCGCGGTCGATCCCTCGCTGCCGCAACGCGCCGAGGGGCAGGATACCGGGCACCATCATGGTGGCGGGCATCATGAAGAAACTGCACCCGTCACCCCCCCACCCCAACCCTCCCCCGCCAGCGGGGGAGGGAGCCAGACTGCACCCGCAGCGCCGCAGGCCGAAGCCGCGCGCCCCGACAGCGGCACCGTGGTCGGTGCGATGCAGAGTTCCGACGCGATCCGCTCCGAAGCCGCGCTGGCCATCGGCGGGGTGAAGGCCGTGCCGGCGGTGCGCGCGCTGGCGAAGAAACTCAAGATCGACCTCACCCGCGTGCAGCCCACCGGCGCGGAAGGCGTGATCACGCTGGCGGACGTGAAGAATGCGGCGGCGAGCGGGCATGCCGCCGCTGCACCCTCTCCCCAATCCCTCCCCCATCGAGGGGGAGGGGCTTCGGCTCACCCTCTCCCCTCCGCGGGAGAGGGTGCCGCGCGCAGCGCGGCGGGAGAGGGGGCGCAGCGCAGCACCCTGTCCGCCGCCGGCAAGCCCATGCGCACGCAGCCGCCGACGGTCGCCGCCAGCGGCCAGCCCGAGCAGCTCAAGGGCGTGCGCCGCAACATGGCGCGGGTGATGGCCAGCGCGCACGCGCAAGTCGTGCCGACCACCATCGTCGATGACGCCGACTTGCACGCCTGGATCGGCAAGCAGGACATCACCGCCCGTCTCGTGCGCTCGATCGTCGCCGCCTGCAAGGCCGTGCCCGCGCTCAACGCCTGGTTCGACGGCGAGAAACTCAGCCGCACCCTGCACCCGCACGTGGACATCGGCATCGCGGTGGACACCGACGACGGCCTGTTCGTGCCCGCCCTGCGCAACGCCGACATGCTCGACGGCAAGGGCGTGCGCGCCGCCATCGGCCGCCTGCGCGCGCAGGTCGAGGATCGCTCCATCGCGCCATCGGAACTGTCCGGCTACACCATCTCGCTGTCGAACTTCGGCATGTTCGCCGGCCGCTACGCCTCGCCGGTGGTGGTGCCGCCGTGCGTGGCCATCGTCGGCGCGGGCAAGCTCTGCCACGACGTCGTGGCGGTGATGGGCGGCATCGAGGTGCACCGGCGCATGCCGATCTCGCTGACCTTCGACCACCGCGCCTGCACCGGCGGCGAGGCCGCACGTTTTCTGAAGGCGCTGCTGGACGATCTGTCCGCGCCGCACTGAGGCCGCGGCATCGGCATGCCCCACCGCAGCCGCATCAGCGCGTTCGTGCTCGACTGCAAGGTCGATGACCTGGCCGAAGCGACGCGCTTCTGGAGCGCCGCGCTGGGGCGCGAGGTCGCATCCGCCGATCAGGACGGCGACGGCAAGTACGCCGAATTGGCGACCGACGCCGACGAACCCTTCCTGCTGCTGCAGCGCGTGGATCACGAGGCGCGCATCCATCTGGACATCGAAACCGACGACCTCGACGCCGAGGTCGCGCGACTGGAAGCGCTGGGCGCCACGCGCGTGGCTTTCGTCAAGCGCTGGTGGGTGATGCAGGCTCCGACAGGGCACCGCTTCTGCGTGGTGCGCAAGCAGCGCCCGGAGTTCGGGCCGCACCTCAACGACCGGGATTGACGGCGCGCTGGAAGTCCCGCGCGCGGCGGCTCGTCACGCCGGTTTGCGCACGAGCGGGATGCGCAGCAAGACCGCCAGCGTCATCACCCCGAGAAACACACCGTAGGCGACCAGGCAGGCGAAGATCTGTTTCCACAGCGCGCCCACGTCGGTGTTGGCCGTGTGGTACGCCCAGTCCATGCCAAAGAAGCTGCCGCCGCCGGCGATCAGCAGCGCGAGCGCATCGAACAGTTTGCGTGACGACGGACGCGGCGTGCGCGGATAGATCCAGAACAGCACGCCGAGGATCAGGAACCATGGCGTGAACAGTATCAGGGCAAGGTAGGGCATCGACTCAGTCCGCCGCCTGCAATTCGCGCAACGCGGCTGCGAGCGCCGCCACGTCGATGCCTTCCGCGAGCGTCGCGTGCCGCATGAGTTCCGCCTGATCGATGCCTTTCGATTTGATGCGTCCGATCAGCGCGCCGGCTTCCTTCGGCGACGGAAAGCCCGCGCTTTGCAGCAACAAACGGCCGTCCGCATCCATCAGTTTGAAGTAGAACTTCCCGTCGCTCTCGCGGTACTGCTTGAACTGCGGCAACGTCGTCTTTGCCTTGCCGTGCGCAGACGTCGCCCGCGCCGTCGCTGCGAGGTTGCGCAGCCCCACCGCCTCGCGCAGCTTGGCGAGCAAGGGTTTGGCGATCGCCCGCGCCTTGTCGGCACCGTGGCGCAGATGTTCCTCGATGCGCTGCGGATGCGCGATCAGGGATTCGTAGAGCTCGCGCAGCGGCGACACCTCGGCGTCGATGCGTGCGTAGAGTTTCTGCTTGGCATCGCCCCAACCGATACCTTCGGCGAAGGCCTGTCGCATCGCGATGGTTTCATCCGCCGTCGCGAACGCCTGATACAACTGGAACACGTTCGAGCCTTCGGCATCCTTCGGCTCGCCAGGCAAGCGCGAGTCGGTGACGATGCCGGCGATCAGTTTTTTCAATTCAGCGCGTGGCGCGAACAACGGGATCGTGTTGTCGTAACTCTTGCTCATCTTGCGGCCATCCAGCCCCGGCAAGGTGGCGACGTGCTCCTCGATCGCCGCTTCGGGCAGTACGAAAAACGGCTGCGAGTTCGGCTCGCCATACAGGTGATTGAAACGCGCGCCGATATCGCGCGCCATCTCGATGTGCTGCACCTGATCGCGGCCTACCGGCACCTTGTGCGCGTTGAACAGCAGGATGTCGGCGGCCATCAGCACCGGGTACATGAACAGCCCCGCGGTGATGCCGGCATCGGCATCCGCGCCTTCGGCGAGGTTGCGATCCACCGCCGCCTTGTAGGCGTGCGCGCGGTTGAGCAGGCCCTTGGCAGCGACGCAGGTCAGCAGCCATGTGAGTTCGGGGATTTCCGGAATGTCGGACTGCCGGTAGAACCACACGCGCGCAGGATCCAGCCCGCAGGCCAGCCACGCCGCCGCGATCTCCAGCGTCGAGCGCTGCACGCGCGCCGGCTCGGAGACCTTGATGAGGGCGTGGTAATCGGCGAGGAAGTAGAACGATTCCACGCCGGGCGCCTGGCTGGCCGCGATAGCCGGGCGGATCGCGCCGACGTAGTTGCCAAGGTGCGGGGTGCCGGAGGTGGTGATGCCGGTGAGGATGCGCATGCCAGGGGACAGAGGACAGAGGACAGAGGACAGAGGACAGAGGACAGATGGTAGTCAGTTGGCCGCGATCTGTCGTCTGACGATGTCACAGCGGCTTCATCGTCGATTGAAACGAGAGGACTTTCTGATGCATTGCGCAATGACTCCCTCCCCCGCGTGCGGGGGAGGGCTGGGGTGGGGGGAATCCCATGCGAAGCCTGCCCCCATCCCAACCTTCCCCCGCAAGCGGGGGAAGGAGAAAAAGCCGATTCCCGATGACGGCGCGCTCCTGCACTCCGCCCTGCGGGTCGGCTTCGCCGTTCGCTCCGGCATCCTGCCTCCGCAGTCCCGAGTCCCGAGTCCCGAGTCCCGAGTCCCCAGTCCCCAGTCCCCAGTCCCCAGTCCCCAGTCCCCAGTCCCCAGTCCCCAGTCCCGAGTCCCCGCTCTCTCAACCCCATTTCCCCGCCCCCGCCGTTGCATGGACTACCCCAACCCGAAAGGTGCCCCATGAAAACGCCGCTCCGCCTCGCCCTCGCCGCCGCCTGCGCCCTGTCTGCCACCGCCTGCGCAGCCGCGCAACCGCTGGTCGATCTGTCGATCGTCGATCGCGATACCGGTTCTTCGCTGACCACCTACCGCCACCACGACCGCAGCTATGTGGCCGGCGAGCCGGGCCACCGCTACGCCTTGCACCTGTACAACCACACCGCCGAACGGGTGATGGTGGTGCTCAGCGTGGATGGCGTGAACGCGGTGACCGGGCAGACTGCCGCCGCCAATCAGGCCGGTTACGTGCTCGGCCCGTGGCAGAGCGCGGACATCGCCGGCTGGCGCAAGAGCGACGACGACATCGCGCAGTTCGTGTTCACCTCGCTGGGCGACAGCTACGCCGCGCGCACCGGGCGGCCGGACAACGTCGGCGTGGTCGGCATGGCGGTGTTCCGCGAGCGCCCGCAGCAGCCGGTGTACGTGCCACCGCCGCCGATGACGCCGTATCCGACCGACGAGCAACGCTACGACGCGAGTGATCGCGCCACGGGCGCACCACGCAACAGTGCTGCCGCGCCAGCGCCGGCGATGTCGGCGAACGCGCAGGCCGCGCGCGAGGCCGCGCCGGCGGCGAAGGCTTACGGCGATGTCGGCGGCGCGGTCGCGCAGGAGCTGGGCACCGGCCACGGCGCGCGCGAGTATTCGCCGATCTCGCGCACCAGTTTCGAGCGTTTGAGTTCGACGCCGCAGCAAGTCACCCAGATCTGGTACGACTCGCCGCAGCAACTGGCCGCGCGCGGCATCATCCCGCGCTGGTATCCGCGCCCGGCCCAGCCCTCGCCGCAGGCCTTCCCGGTGGGCTACGTGCCCGATCCGCCGCCGCAGTGGTGAGACGTTTCCCCTTGTAAGTTGTTTCCGCCTCCGCCCCAGACCGATATCCCTGAGATTACGAGATCGTGGGGGAGCCAGGGTCGGTGCGGAGTCTTTCTTCACATCCCGAACAGTTGCCAGGGCCACGAGC
>JAFEBW010000051.1 GCA_018242445.1 Pseudomonadota bacterium
GTCCGTCACCTGCAACACCTTCACCGGTCGCCCCGCTCTGGACATCGCCTGAGTCTCCGTCACCGAAAACTCATAGACAAATTGCAGCACAATTAGTTCATATTACTTGTGAGACACCACACTAGTTCAGAGCTGGATTAGAAAAGGGCCCAAAATGGGGACGGCAATAATCGTTTCAAACATCAATTGCCTCCGTCCCCTTGTCGCGCCTTGTCGCTGTCGCGTCCCCTTGTCGCCCCGAGACCTGTCAAGATTGCCAATTGGTATGGCCAATCGCGGGCGAGCGTAATCAGCGCTAATTGACTACCCCCGACCCCATTTCCACCATTTCCAGTTGCTTTCCTTCGCATGAGTGCGGCAAGGAAAGTGTCTCTGACGCCTTAGGCGCCCTTGGACGTGTTGGTGGTGACGGCGCTGCCGATCAGCGAGAGCGACTGCTCGAAGGACTGCACCAGCTGCGGCGTCACCACGTATTGCTGCAGCGTCTGTCTGCGCCGGTCCGCCTTCAGCCCTTCGGTCAGGCGCAGCACGAAGTCGCCCTGATGGACGGCCTCGGGAATGACGAAGATATCGCCGATCATGGTCATGCGAGTACTTCCTCCAGCGCTGCCTGGCACATCGCGCGCATCCGTTCCGGGTCGAGGTCGCGATCCTGCGGGATTGCCGCCGCATCGCGGATCGAATCGTTCAGTTCGCCATACAAACGGTCTCGTGTCTGCATGAGATTTCGCACCCAATTGTCGTGCATCGCCGTGCGTACCTCGTCCCGCCAGACCGCAGCGAGCTGATCGATCTCGGGCCCGAAGAGCTCGAGCGTGTCGTGGATGTAGAGCAGGTCCTGCGCTCTTTTCTGGGCAGGCCGTTGGTCGTGGATCAGTAGTTTCTGGACGATGAAGCTCACCGGATTGGGAATGCGCAGCGACTGCGTGCTCAGGGTGCCCCAGTCGGCGTCCAGAGTGACGGTCCACGGCGATCGCAACAACAACTCCAGATAGCGCAGGCGCTGCGCCGTGATGTCCGCACGCTCCACCGTGGCCAGCGGCTTGCCATCGCGGGTCGTCTCCCTGCCCGTGAGCGGCGTCAGGAACTCGGCGTAGAAGCCGCTGGGCTCGTCTTCGCCCAGTGTGTATTGCGAGACAGGAGGCCGGTGATTGCCGGTCAGTTGCTCCTGGAAGCCGGCGGCCAGCAGGCGTTGCTTGATGCTGCCTTCCAACCTCTCGCGTTCGGCAAAAGCGACGTCGGCGTCCAGCGTGGCCAGGGGTTGATAGGCCGGCGTTTCAGCCAAGTCATGGAGCCGATAGAGCCGATGAGCCCATCCACCGACGAACACCACTTGCTGGCTCCACGGCGACAGAGCTTCGACGAGTCTCGCGAAGGCTGCCCGGTCGGTCATGCAACCCCCTCGATGACGCCGGAAAGGACCTTATGTCGGATCAGCTCCGCCTGTTCGGCGCCACGTGCAGGATGGGCGGATGCATCCAGCCAGATCTGCAGCACGTCGGAGACCTGCAGGCCATCCACGTTGACGGCGCCTCGAAACAACGACTCGGCGGCGTGCGCCTGCTTGAGGATGAGCTGCGGCGACTCACCGCGCTTGGCAGGGGCCAGCCCGGGCCAGCCGCCGGGAAAAGGCGGTCGCAGGCGGCGAACATAGGCGTATGGCGCTACGCCGCTGACGTGCCCGAGCTTCAACAGGTCCGCGGCCGCAAACAGCCCGACGCAAGCATTCAGGCTCGGCAGCACCTTTTGCAGCTGTCGAATGTCGCTGCCCGGAATCAGAAAGGCCATGCGCAATTCCGGTGCGCTGCGCAATGCCGAGGACTGCCAGAGCCGGAACAGTTCGCGACGCCTTACCAAGCGGAACGCCCGGCCGGATTCTTCCAGGAATCCGTCTTCCTGAAGTCGGCGCACGAAGCGCGACGCGCTCATGGCCGATACCTGCGCCGCCTCGGCCAGTTCGGACACCGAACGGTACTCACCGCGCGGTGCGTTGAGCAGGCGTTCGGGCAGTTCGGGCGCCAGCAGCACCTTGAGCATCCACTGATTGAGATCGGAGAACAGATCGGAAGCCTTGCGCGGTTGCGCCAGCTTTTCGTTGCCGGCCCTCTGAGGTGCGTGCGCGTTGAGCGCTTCCAAACCCGGACCGATGAATTGGCAGGCCCCATCTCCCGAGACCAGTCCGACAGCGACATCCGGCGCGTAGTCAGAATGGAACTGCTGCACTTTCTTGAGCAGCGACGCCGAGGCTTGTCCGACGTGGACGACTGCCAATGGTTGCAGGCCCAAGCCTTCGGCGTGGCGGTGCGCTTGGAGGATGGCCTGCGACAGCAGCGCAATCACTCGGTCCGGGCGCCCTTCACCGACGGACTTCAGTTCGACCGCATAGTGGAATTTCTGTTTGTGTGCGATGAGATCCGACTTGAGCGAAGGCTCACCGGACTCCACCTCCACGTGCCAGCCGTGCACACGGAACAGCGCAGCCAGTCGTTGCACTGCGTCCGCTTCGCTGCTGCTCGGATGGGAGGGGGAAGGAGGCATCGGTTCGTGGGGGCTGGTATCTTGGCCATGTTATATACCTTGGCCGTGTTAATTACCATGGCCAAGATAAATAGTCCCCGCCACAAACGATAGAACCTACTTCACGAGCTTCGGACTCTCCGCCCTGACGGCCTTGCGCGGCTTGGCAACGGGCTCGGAATCCGCCTTGGCGGCTTGGCGATGCTGCTTCTTCAAGTCCTGGAAATGAACCGTCGGAAGCAACACCTGTCCTGCGGGCATTCTCGCCGTCAGATTGCAGACCTGCTCGCGAATAGCCGACCAAAGCATGGACGTCCCGTTCACGACGATCAGGTCCTCGATATCCCCGAGCGCTTCCGCACCCGGCACCGCGCGGATGACCCCGCCGGCCTCGATGTCGATGAGATAAGGACAGAACCGGACGCTGTCGTTTTCGCCCGACCGGTTGTCGATCACCACGCGCAACGTCAGGAAGAAGCTGGAACCAGGCTCCTTCGACTCTTCCACAGGCGAATAGCCGACATGCGTCTGGATGATGACGCCCTCGAAATCGAACGCCAGATCACTGGGAGGAGAGCCGTCTTCCTGGACGCGCGAAGCATCCAGCTCGACGCTCACGCGACGGAAAGACAGCTGGCTCAACTGGATGGGCGCGGTCTTCACGCGTATTGCTCCCGCGCCATTTCGCAACGATCGTCGTTGGCCGGTGCTGCTTCCAACGAATGATCCTGAGAGCCTCCCTCCCACCATCGAACCAGATCGCTGTCGACCGCCCGTTGCGCTTTCTCCGTCGAAGCGATCTTCAGCCAACGGGTCGCCCTTGCGTCGTTCCGGAACACACGCAGCTTCTGCTTGCGCTCGTCCTCGCACCGCGCGTCCAGGAACGGCAATTCGATCCCCGCCCTCTCGGCCAGCCAGCGCACGACATCCAGCTTCTCGATCGCCAACTTCAACACCAGGGTCATCGTTTCATCCGGGTACGTGGCCTCGTTCTCGTAGCGCGAGAAGGCGATCTTGCCCTTGCCGAACAGCTTTGCGGCCTGCTGCTGCGTGATGCCGAAACGGCGGCGCAACGCGAGAATCTCTTCGCCCATCAGCAAACCGTCGTACTGGTCCTTGCGCGCTTTGAGGCGCGCAAGGTTCTCGACATGCTGGGCCGCGCTCGTCGCTTCGGCACCGCACGCCGGGCAGCGCGAGGTCAGCAGTTCCACTGTCACCTTCCGATCGCGTGGGTGGAACTCCCGCACGTAGGTCGCCGGCTGCATTTCCGCCTTGCGACAGGCGGGGCACGGACGCGGCTTGTTCACTCGATCATTCATGATTTGGTCCTGCTTGCAACTCATCGACTCAGGTGATTTCGAAGCATGATCAACTGCAGCGATCCGTCTTCGTCAATCGAAAACTTCAGGTAGTAGGCGACAAAGCTGCGCGGGTCGCGGCAGCGGCGGGTGTCGTCGTAGGGAATGGAATAGGCATCGCACAGATACCAGTTGCCGCGTCCGTCCTCGCACCACTCCGCGCCCTTGTGATCGGCGGCAGCAAGGCGAGCGATGCATTCGAGAAGATCGCCCACGTCCCATTGCAGGTCCTGCAATTGGTCCGAGCTTCGGCCAGCCATCCAGACATCGCCATCCCCCAACGCTCCGGTGCTGATCGCTTGTTGCAGCCCGGCCAGATCGATGACGCGCATACGACCCAACTTCCGCCGCTGTTGCGGCGTGGGCAGCTTGGCGCGATCGACTAGCCATAGGGAGGCCATCTAATTTATCACCATGATAAACAGTGTGCCTGAACGGCCCATCACGCGCCACCCCTCGGCCGCCGGCCCCGACGGGGGGCTGCCACAGGGGCCCAGTCCGTCAACGTACGTTGTGTCCAGCCCTGGCGATTGAGCTGCTCGCCCAGCCAGGACCGGAAGTAGTCGCCGGGGCGGACGTCGGTATCGGGGTCGACCTTGTTGTGCCACTGCAGGACCCACGGCAGGTCCTCGTTCAAGGCGACCAGCAGAGGGAGCAATTGATCCGGGGCCGCGCCGCTGCGTTCCTCGCCCTCGATCCAGGCACCGGCCAATGCGCGCACGCGTTGGGCGGGGTTCCAGCCGGCCCAGCCGTACAGCCATTCGCCCGGCGACTGTGGGTCGGGAACGGTGAAAAAGCGTTCCTTAGGGACGTCTAGGCCGCCGCGCAGGCGCCAGTAGGTGGACTTCAGGAAGTCGTACTTCGGCGGGGCTGGCAGCGGGCCGATCTCGGAGGCCTTGCGGCGGTCCTGCTCCCGCTTGACGCGCGCCAACCATACGGCCTCCGTTTCGCCGTCCTGCCGTGGCTGCTCGGCGGCCACCGCGGCATCGATCGCATCCTCACGGCGCTGAGATTCCCAGGTGTGCTCCCAGTCGGCGCGCTTGCGCAGGCCGGCGTCCTTGTAACGAAGAACCCTGATCATTCGGCGACGAACCGACTCCGACTGTGCACGGTGTTGGTCCAGTTCTGACCGAGACAAAGGCGGCCCAGACATGAGCCTGGTTGGCAGATGACTCTCGAACTCACGGGCAAGATCCTCCATGCGTGTCGAGAACACGAGGGGGCCCTTTTCAACCACGGGGAAGCAGCGCCACCTCTTGCGGTCCAATCACCCAGTCCCGGACGTCTTCTCCTACAACGAGATCTACAAATTGAGCGCGTACATCCAGCCTCCGCGCCACATGCGGTGGCCAGTAGTAAACGTCATCCTCACCGGTGTGCGTCGTGCGACCGATGACCTCAATGACTGCCGATAGTGCCTTGCTCCTAGAAGAATTGATGGCATCCAAGACGGCTGGCGCGCTACCACCCTGCAGACTCCAAGGGTGCGTATGTGCCGTTCCTCGCCGACGTCCTCATCTACGCAAGGGACGAGGGAGTCGATGTCGACAGCATCGAGGCGCGCGCGCTCCTGCCCGTGGTCGATCGCTTCTGGACGACACCTGGATATTCCGGTCATGTGAAGCCACCGTTCCGGACCATGGGAAGCCAGTGGCGGGTGGTCGGATGAAGGTGGTGATTGCAGTCTAGGTTTTTGGTTCGGGTTTGTCCTCGTTTGCGGGCGAGCGTGGTTGGTTCTTGCGCATGGACTCGCCGGTCAGTTCGATCTTCTCGGCGTTGTGGACGAGACGATCCAGGATGGCGTCGGCGAGGGTCGGATCCTGGAACTGGCCGTGCCAGAGTTTGATCGGCAGCTGGCTGGTGACGAGCACGCTGCCGCGTTGCTGGCGGTCCTCGAGCAGTTCGAGCAGCAGCGGCTGGTGGCTGGGACTCATCGGCACCAGACCGAAGTCGTCGAGAATCAGCAGGTCGATGCGGGCGTGCGTCTTGAGCCATGCACTGATCCGGCCCTGCGCCTGCAGCGGTACCAGTTCCTCACCCAGACGTGGCAGGCGCAGGTAGCGCACCGACTTCTTCTGTTCGATGACCGCCTTGGCCAACGCGCAGGCCAGATAGCTCTTGCCAATGCCGGTCGGTCCGACCAGAAGAACGTGCTGGTGCTGCCGGAACCAGTTCAGGCTGAGCAGGTGCTGCCAGCGGGTCTTGCCCAGGCCGCGCGGGGTGCGGATGTCGACATCGGCCGGATGCGCGCTCTGGCCGAGTTTGGCGAGCTTGAGCCGGCGGGTCTGGGCGAGGCTGTCGCGGTGCAGGCACTCGGCTTCGAGCAGCAGGGCGAGCATGTCGAGGACCGCCTCGTCGCACGCCAGGCGTGCCAGGGCGTCGGCGGCGCCGCGCAGTCCCAGGCGTACGAGTTGCTGGTGCAGCGGCTCATGCAGCATGGGCGACCTCCGCGGTGCAGGACGCGCCGTAGTAGTCGCCGCCACGCACATGTTCGTGGGAGACCGCAGGCAATGGCAGTGGCACTTGCACCTGGCCGACCTGCAGCAGGCGTCGCACGTTTTCGTAGCCGATGGACTCCAGCGCGATCGCCCGCGCGCAGGCCGCTTCCAATGCACCGGCACCGTGATCGCGACGCAGGCCGAGCACGCCCTGGGCGCTGCGGATCGCCTGTTCGGGATGGCGACGCCTGGCGAACAGGGCGTCGATTAGGGCCAGCGTGGCCGGGCCGATCGCCGCGGCGCGCTGGAGGATCTTCGGATCCCGGAACGCCTGGTGGTGGACGGGCATGTGCTCCGGGTCGGTGACGAAGCGCTGGCTGGACGGCATGCGCCGATGCAGTGCGATCCGGGTGTCGTGGATCAGCACCTCGACGTGATTGCGGGTCAGCCGTACATCGACGGTCTGCCCGGCGCGCTGCCAGGGCACGCTGTAGTACTGCCGGTGCACATCGACGTGGTAATCGCGGGCGACCTTGCGGACCAGGTACGTGGGGATCTCGAAGCGCGTGGCTGCCAGCGGCGACAGTTGTGGTTGTTCCTCTGCCAACTGGCTCTGCCGCGAGCCCACCCGCTTCTGGAACGGCGCCGCATTGAGCGCGACCACAGCCTCGGCCAGCCAGACGTTGAGTGCCTCCAGCGACGCGAATACGCGATCGCGCGCGGTCGCCAGGATGCGCATCTCGACGATCTTCACCGCGCCCTCGACGGTCGCCTTGTCCCTGGGCTTGCGCACCCGCGCCGGGATGATGGTGATGCCGTGGTGGCAGGCGAAGTCCGCATACAGCAGGGTCAGCTTCGGCTCGAAGCGGTCGGCCCTGGCAATCAAGGCCTTCGGGTTGTCAGGCACGCCCACCTTGGGCACTCCACCAAACGCCACGAACGCCCTGTGCTGCCCATCCAGCCAGCTCTCCGCGGTCTCGTCGGGATAGGCGTACGCGAAGATCGCGTTCGAGTAGCCCAGCGCGGCGGTGAAGATGTGCGCCGACCGCTCCCCCTCGCCATCCCGTTAACGCAGCTTCAGGCCGGCGAAGTCGAAGTAAGCCTTCTCGCCGGGCACATGGTCGTGCCGGTACGACAGATCCCGATCGGCCAGGTAGCCGGCCAGTTCATCGCAGAACACGCTGTAGCCGATGCCATCGGCGTGCCGGTCACGGTACTCGCTCCACAGCAGCAGCCGGGTGACACCCTTGCGGGAAAGCTCCCTGGCCACCTCGGTGTAGTTGGGCCGGGCGCACCGTTTGGCAGCGGCCTGGTGGGCCGGCTTCTGATACAACCGCCGTTCCAGCTCGGCGTCGGTCACCACCGGGTCCACCGGCCAGCCCAGCCCGGACGTGGGCAGGCGCGCAAGCACCCGCTCCACCGTCGAGCGCGCCACACCCAGGCTGCGCGCGATCAGGCGCTGGCTGAGTCCCTGTTCAAAATGCAATTGCAGCAATTGGCGTATCTGTCGCATGGGAAGTCTCGATTGGGACAAGGGAACCTCGCAGCCAAAAGGCCGCAAGGATGACCCACCTCCATCGAGTACCCGCACTGGCTTCCCATGATCCGGAATCAGGCGTGGAGCACTGGCCTCACATGTCCCGGAATGCTGGCTTCACATGCTCCGGAACGCTGGCCTCACATGCTCCGGAACGCTGGCCTCACATGCTCCGGAATCTTGGCTTCTCATGTTCCGGAATGCTGGCTTCTCATGAACCGGAATCTCCAACACCCAAGGGCCACCCCTGGCGCAAGCTGCTTCGCGACTTCCTCATCTACGCAGGGAGGCTTGACGAGGAGCGTCGGAAGGAGGTTCTCGACGACGTAGTGAAGGCCACCGCGGTCGTGCGTCACACCGTCGATGGCGAGAGCCGCGAACGACTTCGCGAGGCGTTCAACACGCCCCTGTACCCGATGATCCTTGTCGCGAACGAGGTGATGCAGGAAGGACTCGACCTCCATCACCATTGCCGGCGCGTCGTGCACCACGACCTAGCATGGAACCCGGCGCAACTCGAACAGCGCGTTGGCCGTGTCGACCGACTCGGCTCGCTCGTCCAGCGGATGCGCGCGCGTGCGCCGGACGCGAAGCTCGAAATCTCGCTGCCGCTCATCGCCAACACGATCGACGAGCGCCTCGAGCGAACGGTGCGTCTGCGCGAGCGGTGGCTGGAGTTTCTGCTCGGCGCGGCGCCTCGGATCGAAGAGTACGGGCTGGCCGACGAACCCATGCAGCCGCTGCCAGTAGCGTTCGCAGAAGCGTTGACCGTCGACTTACGGCCGTCCTCGCCCGAGACGTAGCTGTCAGGTGGCGGAGTCAGGTGATGCGGCAGAACAACACGACGTCCGGGCAAGAGGGGGCTGCCAAGTTACTGGCTTGGAGAACGCGATCGCAGCCTTTACTCAACCGAACGGACCAGGCCGCAGTCGTGGGCACGAAGGTGGGCACGAAAAGGGCACGGGAGAGAGTGGCGCGCCCGACAGGAGTCGAACCTGTGACCCCTACCTTCGGAGGGTAGTACTCTATCCAGCTGAGCTACGGGCGCGTTTTGTAAGGACTTTTTGTTGCCGGGCGCTCGACTTTTGAGTAGCGTAGCCGTGCCCGGATCGACAGTATAGCCTAGCAAAGAGTGCTGTCCTCCGAAGGCAAGGGTCGTGGGTTCGAATCCCGCCGAGCGCGCCAAACGGGCCTGTGACCAGACTGAGGCCAATCTGTGGCCCGACTTTTTCGGCGCTGTGCCGGACATGAGTAAAAGCCTGCATCCAAACGCCAGTGCATTGGCCACAAGCAGCGTGGCTGATCCTTCCTGCCGCACTTCCGGCGCAATGCCTTTGCCTGGCGCTCCGACCTGCCGCGCAAGCGTTTGCAAGAAGCGCTGGCCGAGATCCGGCAAGTGGCTCGCGAGGATGCGATCGCCGCAGCCGAAGGCGCAGTGTTGCTGATCGAGCGCCTGTCGCCAGCGTTCACCCGCGTGGATGATTCCGGCGGCATGCTGAGCTCGGCGATCCGTGGCGGTCTGGAATGGATGGTGCTCCTGATCGCGGCCGCGCCGGTGTCCGGCAAGGATCGTGAGCGTTGGCTGCAACGGCTCTGGCAGGCCTTGCAGGACGACGAGATGCCGTGGATCGAAGCGCTCGGCGATCAGTGGGGGACGTTGTGCGTGGATCCGGCCATCGCCTCGCGCTGGGCCGATACATGCCTGCCGACCGTGCGCCGGATCTGGCACCCCGATACGCCGGGCCATGGCTTCTTCACCGGCACGCCGGTTTGCCTGTCCAGCCTGTACGCCGCAGGCCGCCACGAGGAATTGTTGACGCTGCTGGAGTCGCCCCGGGCAGAACGTTTGTGGCACTACCGCCAATGGGGTGCGCGTGCCTTGCTGGCATTGAACCGCCGCGCCGAGGCCTTGCGCTATGCGGAGGCTTCGCGCTCATCCTGGAGCAACGCGCAGGCCATCGATGGCTTTTGCGAAGCGGTCTTGCTGGCCTCGGGGATGCGCGAGGAAGCGTACCGCCGCTACGCACTGACGACCCACCGCGCCGGCACGCACTTGGCGACCCTGTGGGCCGTGGCGAAGGCCTATCCGGAATGGCCAAAGGAAACGATCGTGCGCGACCTGATCGCGAGCACGCCGGGCGAAGAAGGCAAGTGGTTCGCAGCCGCGAAGGATGCGGGCATGCTGCCGCTGGCAGCGGAACTGGCACGAACCAGCCCGACCGACCCGCGCACCCTGATCCGGGCCTGCCGCGATTACGGCGAGAAACATCCCGATTTCGCGCTCGCTGCCGGGCTGGCGGCCCTGCACTGGATCGCTCGGGGTCACGGATACGAGATCGCCGATCTGGACGTGCGCACGGCGTGGCAACACCTCGGCGCTGCGGCACGCCATGCCGGCATCGACGATGCTGCCGTGCAAGAGCGCGTGACCGCAGCCATCGCAGGAGCCAGCGCGAACGGACAGCGCTACGTGATGTCGGGCTGCAAGGCGGGCTGAAGTTCAACGCCGCATCGTTTTCATGCAGCCACCCGCCAGTCTTCGCCGGGCATTGCCGTTCGCGCTTGCTCATACATCACGAAAGGTCGCCTTGATGGTCTTCCACCACTTCCAACACGCCTGCGCCACCGAAGCCCTTCAACGGCTTGGCTAAGCCGGCTCGGAATGACTTCAAATTGTCTCGGCGCAGAATGCCTTCGGCGTGACGATCCGGGTGCGCCCCATCCGGGTCAGTTGCAGCAGCCCGGCGCGACGATCGCCTGTCACCAGATAATCGGCTTCTCCTCCCAATGCCATGGCCAGCAAACAAGCGTCGTTGGGGTCGCTCGTGTCGATGCCATCGGGCAGCGGCGGCAGTTGCGCCAACACGATGGCGCGCTGCATGTTCTTGACCATCGTACCCACCCGGTGCGCAGGCAAAATGGACTTGAGCTTGGGATAGCGACTGACTCGCCTCAACGCATCGAGTTGCGATACCGACGTCACCAAATCGAAGCGCGCCGCTCGCCATGCTCGATAGATGGCATCGGGTGATCCGTGGGGTGAAATCAGCGCGCCGAGCAGCACGTTGGTGTCAAGGATGACCCGCATCAGTGCTCACGCGCCCATTGCACAGCCTCGTCAATCAGATCAGTCAGTTCGGCTTCGCTCAGCCCGGCAGCTGCCGTCTTGGCCTGATCGACGGCGCTTTCCAGCAAGAAGGAACGCACGGCTTCCTCGATGAAACGCGACAGATCGCCCTTGCGCCCACCACCCTGCGCGGCAATGAACATTCGCACGGACTGATCCACGTCTGGGGATACGGCGATGTTCCAGCGAACGGAGTTCGGCATGTTCTCGTTTGTGCTTGTGTGTACAGGTGTTTATGCATCGTATCGAACTTTCACGAAAGCCGCACAACCGCGCGGCACGCGCGGTACGGGAAAATTCGCCTCCCATGCCACCATCGTGGCAACACTGCCCTCGGGAGGTCAGGTAAAAGGCATCCCCGCTTGACCCGTGCAATACCACACCCAGCTTGCGCAAGCCCGTGAATTTGCTAAGATGGGCGGCTCGCTTGTCGATGCATGTCGCATCGGTGCGGAACCCGGCAGCACGGTGCCGGCCCATCAGGCGAGCCGTTTTTCCCGCATCGTGTGCGCCCTGCGTCGGCGCGGGGCCGATGTTTCCCGGGCTACGGGGAACCTGACCGCAATCCTTGAGGTGAACTCCATGGCACGTACCTGCCAAGTCTCGGGCAAGCGAACGACGACCGGCAACAACGTCTCGCACGCCAACAACCATACCCGCCGCCGGTTCCTGCCGAACCTGCACGAACGTCGCTTCTGGGTCGCCAGCGAAAATCGCTGGGTCAAGCTGCGCGTGTCCGCGCATGCCCTGCGCACGATCGACAAGAATGGCATCGATTCCGTCCTCGCGCAGTTGCGCGCCCGCGGCGAGAAGGTCTGAGGAGAACCGTCATGGCAACCAAGCGCGACAAGATCCGCCTCGTCTCGACCGCCGGCACCGGTCATTTCTACACCACCGACAAGAACAAGAAGACCACCCCGAACAAGATGGAAATCAGCAAGTACGATCCGGTCGTGCGCAAGCACGTCCCGTACAAGGAAGCCAAGATCAAGTGACGCAATGACGCCTTCGCGCAACGCGCGAAGGCCTTTGTCATTGCGTCATCCCCGCGAAAGCGGGGATCCAGCGCCTTCCGCGTCAGTCCGGCTCCCGCCGGGATCGGTTGAAAACGGCAAGGCCCGCTTCGGCGGGCCTTGCCGTTTTTCGCGTCGGCACAATACGCCCTTCACCATGCGCGGCACGACATGACGAGCGCAAATCGGCATCCATTACAATGCCGAGCTGGCTTGCCGACCTGCATGGAACACCCATGACCACCTCTTCATCCTCCTGGTTCCGCGAGGACTTCACCCACACCGGTTCCTCGATCGGCTTTCGCATCGTGCGCAAGCTCGACGAGGTGCAATCGCCGTTCCAGAAGATCGAGATCTACCAGACCACCGACTGGGGGAATCTCATGGTGATCGACGGCGCGACGATGGTGACCACACGCGATAATTTTTTTTACCACGAGATGATGGCGCACGCGCCGCTGTTCACCCATCCGGATCCGAAGGACGTGGTCATCATCGGCGGCGGCGACTGCGGCACCCTGCGCGAGGTGCTCAAGCATCCGGGCGTGCGTACGGCGGTGCAGTGCGACATCGACGAGCAGGTGACGCGGATGGCGGAGAAGTGGTTCCCCGAGTTGTGCGAGTCCAATGCCGATCCGCGCGCGACGGTGATGTTCGACGATGGCATCGCCTGGATGGCCAACGCGAAGCCTGAGAGCATCGACGTGATCGTGGTCGATTCCACCGATCCGGTCGGCCCGGCCGAAGGCCTGTTCAATCGCGCCTTCTACGAAAATTGCCGCAAGGCGCTGCGCCCCGACGGACTGCTCGTGCAGCAAAGCGAGAGCCCGCTGGCGTTGCTGCACCTGATCCGCGACATGCGCCAGGCGATGCGCGATGCCGGCTTCATCGATTTCCAGATCCTGCCCTTCCCGCAGCCGTGCTATCCCACCGGCTGGTGGAGTTGCCTGATCGCCAGCAAGCAGCCGCGCGACTTGTCGGCATTCCGCAAGGCCGACGCCGCGGCAAAATCGTTTGCGACGAAGTACTACACCGCCGGCATCCACGAGGGTGCGCTGGCGACGCCGCCGTTCGTGGCGGAGGCGCTGGCTGGCTAGACCGCACGCGGTTCTTGTTCAATTCAATCGCTCGCGTAAATCGAACTGCCATCATCCGAGTGTGCCGGAAAAGCGAACGACGTTCCCCCAGGGGACTTGCGTTGACGGGGGGGGGGGGGGGGGGGTAAAAAGGGCCCCCCTTGAAAACAATAGCGAAGGGGGCCGGGTAAAAGTTAAATTGGGGGGGAACA
>JAFEBW010000052.1 GCA_018242445.1 Pseudomonadota bacterium
ATGGCAGCCCCTGCCGCAACACATCCAGGCAACGGTGGCACGCCAGGTTGGCACGGCGCCCTGCCGGCAAGCCGTCGATATCAGGATGCGGCTGGAAAGCGTTCCGTTGCCGGCGCCTGCCGAAAAACCTGATGCGCCGTGCGCGGCAGCATGGCGCGGCAGCATGGTACATCCATTGTTTCCAAGGATTCCTGCAAGCCTGGCGGTGATGCCTGAACCGCGTCACCGTTCCGAGTGCCCGGCCTCGAAGTAGTCCCCGCGCGCGAACAGCCCGGGCTTGACCAGGTTCACGAACGCGCGCGCGTGCGGGCTGAGGAACTTGCCCTTGCGCACCACCACGCCATAGCTGCGCGGGGGGAAGTATTCGCGCAGGTTGCGCACCGCCAGCCGCGCGCGGTCGGCATCGGTCAGGCAGATGCCGGTGACGATCGAAATGCCCAGGCCCATCGCCACGTACTGCTTGATGACCTCCCAGCCGCCGACCTCCAGCGCCACGGAGTAGGGCACGCGGCGCTGCTGGAAGACCAGGTCCACCAGCCGCCAGGTGGTCAGCCGGCGTGGCGGCAGGATCAGGCCGTAGGGCGACAGATCCTCCAGTTGCAGCGGCTCGCGGGTGGCCAGCGGGTGGCCGCGCGGGACGATCAGCATCGGGTCGAAGGAATGCGTCGGCGCGTAGTCGAGGTCGCTGGGGACGTCCAGCATCGAGCCCACCGCCAGATCGACGCCGTCCGAGCGCAGCAGGCCCAGCCCGTCCTGCCCGGTGACGTTGTGCAGCACGAGCTGCACTTCCGGGTGGCGCTGCTTGTAGGCCTGCACCAGCGCGGGCAGCAGGTAGAGGATGGTCGAGGTGCCGGCGGCGATGTTCAGTGCGCCGGCGGCCATGCCGCGCAGCTTGGCCTTGAACTCGGCATCCAGCCCGTCGAGGCCCTCGACCAGCGGCCGTGCCAGCTCGTACAGGGCCTCGCCTTCGTGGGTCAGGCCCACGCGCTTGCCGCTGCGCTCGAACAGGCGGGCGCCGAAATGCCGTTCGAGCGCCTGCAATTGCAGGCTCACCGCCGGCTGGCTGAGGAACAAGGCCTCCGCCGCGCGCGAGATCGAACCGAGGCGGGCGACCTGGCAGAACGCTCGCAGCGGCTTGAGGCGCTCGCCCTTGTAGTAGAAACGGGA
Source organism: Pseudomonadota bacterium (assembly GCA_018242445.1). Classification (GTDB taxonomy): domain Bacteria; phylum Pseudomonadota; class Gammaproteobacteria; order Xanthomonadales; family Xanthomonadaceae; genus SZAS-103. Next base: position 1,168 of record JAFEBW010000052.1, read on the forward strand.
GGTGGATTCGGTCACGGATCGGCCATCAATTAACAAAGTTAATATAGATCATTCAATCATATCGTTTGTCAACCGTGTTGCGCTGCATCTAAGGTCGAAGCCCCGGAAACGAGGCTCCCGACATGACCGATTCGATCCAGCGGCAACCCGAAACCGACTCCGAAGCGGGCGAACTCGACCTCGCCCCGGCCGGCATCCGCGTGCAGGCCGAGCCGGTGCCGGCGCAGGCCGCGATCCTCAGCACCGACGCGCTGGCCCTGCTGGCCGACCTGCATCGCCACTTCGAGGCCACCCGGCAGGCTTGCCTGGCCGGACGCCGCGCCCGCCAGGCGCGTTTCGACTCCAAGCAGCTCCCCGACTTCCGCGCCGACACCGCCGCGATCCGCGCCGGCGACTGGCGTGTCGCGCCGATCCCGGCCGCCCTGCGCGACCGCCGCGTGGAGATCACCGGGCCGACCGACCCGAAGATGGTCATCAACGCGCTCAATTCCGGCGCCAACTGCTTCATGGCCGATTTCGAGGACTCCACCTCGCCGACCTGGGCCAACCTGATCGCCGGCCAGCAGGCGCTGCGCGAGGCCGTCGCCGGCACGCTCAGCTTCACCTCCGAGCAGGGCAAGCGCTACGCGCTGAAGCCCGAGGCCGAGCGCGCGGTGCTGATGGTGCGCCCGCGCGGCTGGCACCTGGCCGAGAAGCACATGCTGGTGGACGGCGTGCCGATCTCGGCTTCGCTGTTCGACCTGGGCCTGTTCGCCTTCCACAACGCCCGCGCCCTGCACGGCAAGGATCGCGGCCCGTACTTCTACCTGCCGAAGATGGAGTGCATGGAGGAAGCGGCGCTGTGGGAGTCGGTGCTCACCCGCATCGAAACCCTGCTCGGCCTGCCGACCGGGACGATGAAGGTCACGGTGTTGATCGAAACCCTGCCGGCGGCGCTGGAGATGGACGAGATCCTGCACGCCCTGCGCGGCCGCATCACCGGCCTGAACTGCGGGCGCTGGGATTACATCTTCAGCTACATCAAGAAGTTCCGGAAGCACCGCGAGCGCATCCTGCCCGAGCGCGGACAGGTCGGCATGACCCAGCCCTTCCTCAAGGCTTACAGCGAGCTGCTGATCCGCACCTGCCACCGGCGCGGCGCGCACGCGATGGGCGGGATGGCGGCGCAGATCCCGATCTCCGGCGATCCTGCGGCCAACGAGGCGGCATTGGCCAGGGTACGCGCCGACAAGCTGCGCGAGGTCACCGCCGGCCACGACGGCACCTGGGTGGCGCACCCGGCGCTGATCCCGGTCGCCAAGGAAATCTTCGACGCGCACATGCCCGGGCCCAACCAGCAGCACGTGCTGCGGGACGACGTGCAGGCCAGCCGCGACGACCTGATCTGCCCGTCGCTGGGCACGATCACCCGCAAGGGCTTCGAGAACAACGTCGAGGTGTGCGTGCGCTACCTCGCGGCGTGGCTGGACGGCAACGGCTGCGTGCCCATCCACCACCTGATGGAGGACGCGGCGACCGCCGAGATCGCCCGCGCCCAGCTCTGGCAGTGGCTGCACGCCTCGGCCAGCGGCACCGACCCGCTGCACCTGGACGATGGCACCCCGGTGGATTTCGTGCTGTTCGACCGCGCGCTGCTGGGCCTGCCCAGCCAGCTCGCCGGGCAAGGCGCCCTGCCCGGCGCGGCACGCATCCCCGAGGCCATCGCCCTGCTGGAGGAGCTGACCCACGGGGAGATCCTCGCGCCGTTCCTGACCGTGCCGGCGTATCAGAAGCTCTGAGGGCAGGGAAAGGGGACGGAGGACAGAGGACAGAGGACAAAAAGGTAGCCGGTAGTCAGTTGGCAGAAAAGCTGTTCGAGCCGATCCGTTTCGGAATGCATCTGAAACGCCTGCGGGGGGGGCGAGGAGACGCGATTAGGCGGCATGCCGCCTGCGGCTCCGAGCGCCCACCGGCGTAGCCGGTGGGCCGGACGGGCTGGGGAGGGGGGAGCTGACGCGAGAACCTGCCCCCATCCCGACCTTCCCCCGCAAGCGGGGGAAGGAGAAGAACACCAGCATCCGAAGATCACCGGCTTCCCGAATCCCGAATCCCGAATCCCGAATCCCGAATCCCGAAAAACCGAACGTGAGCAAGCCAACCACTCCCTCCCCCGCTTGCGGGGGAGGGCTGGGGTGGGGGCAAAACCTCGCGAGAACCTGCCCCCATCCCGACCTTCCCCCGCAAGCGGGGGAAGGAGAAGAACACCAGCATCCGAAGATCACCGGCTACCCGAATCCCGAATCCCGAATCCCGAATCCCGAATCCCGAATCCCGAATCCCGAATCACCCATCACCCATCACCCTTCCCCAATCCCAATCCCCAATCCCAATCCCCAATCCCCAATTCCCAATTCCCAATCCCCAATCCCCAATCCCCAATCCCCAATCCCCAATCCCCAATTCCCAATTCCCAATCCCCAATCCCCAATCCCCAATCCCCAATCCCCAATCCCCAATCCCCAATCCCCAATCCCCAATCCCAATTCCCAATTCCCAATCCCAATTCCCAATCCCAATCCCAATCCCAATCCCCAATCCCCAATCCCCGTTCCCTGTTCCCCAATTTCGGAGCCCCGCCATGAAAACCCTCCCCTCCGCCGAACAGCTCAAGCTCGATTGGACCAACCACCCGCGCTGGAAAGGCGTCACCCGCAGCTACACCGCCGAGGACGTGGTGCGTCTGCGCGGCACGGTGCCGGTCGAGCATTCCTTGGCGCGTCTGGGCGCGGAGAAATTGTGGAAGTCGCTCAACACCTCCGACTACGTCAACGCGCTGGGCGCGCTGACCGGCAACCAGGCCATGCAGCAGGTCAAGGCCGGGCTCAAGGCCATCTACCTGTCCGGCTGGCAGGTGGCGGCCGACGCCAACCTCGCCGGCGAGATGTACCCCGACCAGTCGCTGTACCCGGCCAACTCGGTGCCGCAGGTGGTCAAGCGCATCAACAATTGCCTGCTGCGCGCCGACCAGCTCAACCACGCGGAAGGCCGCGACGACATCGACTGGCTGCAACCGATCGTGGCCGACGCCGAGGCCGGCTTCGGCGGCGTGCTCAACGCCTTCGAGCTGATGAAGGCGATGATCGAGGCCGGCGCCGCCGCGGTGCACTTCGAGGATCAGCTCGCCAGCGTGAAAAAGTGCGGGCACATGGGCGGCAAGGTGCTGGTGCCGACCCGCGAGGCGGTGGACAAGCTCATCGCCGCGCGGCTGGCCGCCGACGTGTGCGGCGTGCCGACCCTGATCGTCGCCCGCACCGACGCCGAGGCCGCCGACCTGCTGACCTCCGACGTGGATGCCAATGACCGCCCCTTCCTCACCGGCGAGCGCACGGCGGAAGGCTTCTTCAAGACCCGCAACGGTCTGGATCAGGCGATCAGCCGCGGCCTCGCCTATGCGCCGTATGCCGATCTGGTGTGGTGCGAAACCGGCAAGCCCGATCTGGAGTTCGCCCGCAAGTTCGCTGCCGCGATCCACGCCAAATACCCGGGCAAGCTGCTGGCCTACAACTGCTCGCCCAGCTTCAACTGGAAGAAGAACCTCGACGACGCCACCATCGCCAGCTTCCAGCAGCAGCTCGCGGCGATGGGCTACCGCTTCCAGTTCATCACCCTGGCCGGCTTCCACGCCCTGAATTATTCGATGTTCCACCTCGCCCACGGCTACAGCCGCGGCGGCATGAGCGCCTTCGTGGAATTGCAGGAAGCCGAGTTCGCCGCCGCCGACCGCGGCTTCACTGCGGTCAAGCACCAGCGCGAGGTCGGCACCGGCTATTTCGATACCGTCACCCAGACCATCCAGGGCGCGCACGCCTCCACCGTCGCCCTGAAGGGCTCGACCGAGGAAGCGCAGTTCCACGACCGCAAGCCGGAAGCGGCGGTGGCGTGAGGATGGTGGCTAGGTTGATGTTCGCGTGATCTCGACGATCGTCGAATGACACACCCTCCCCTGCGTGCAGGGGAGGGGATCGCCACGATGCTCGGATGAATCAGGACGCCGCCCCCGTCACCACCCGCGTCCCGGCAAGGTGGTCGTGACCGCAGCGGCGGTCGGCGCGGAAGAACAGCAGCCAATCCACCAGCGGCGGGATGCCGAAGATCAACCCGCCGGGAAACAGCAAGGCCCAGAACACCAGTTCGCGGACGAGGACGGTGCGCACGAAGCCCGGATTGCCGCCATCGCTGGCCGAAACCACGCGGGTGCCGAGGATCTTCTTGCCCAGCGTCTGCCCGTCCTGGGCCAGCAGCCAGGCCTGTGCCACCAGCACGCCCAGCCAGATGAAGCTGGCGGTGGTGACGATGCCGTCATAACCATCCTTGTCGGCCAGCTTATCGACGACGATCAGGGGCAAGGCGACGGCCAGCAAGTCGATCAGGCGTGCGGAAAAGCGCATGCCGAAGCCGGCCGATGGCAGTTGCGACTGGGCTGTCGCAGCCACGGCAAGCGTGGCTGCGGCCGCTCCCGGCGCACTCGTTGCCGCGACCGCAACCGAGGCAGCAGGCACGGCTGGCGCGCCGGGCAAACGCGGTACCCGTGGCGGCGTTTCCTGTCCGAACAGGCTGGCATATTCGCGCCATTGCGGCATGCCCGTGGACCATACCAGCGAGGCCGCATCCAGCCGCCCGGAGGCGAAGCGCTGGCGCAATTCCTGCTGCGAGATCGGGCCTTGCTGCTGACCGTCTGCGGCGACATAGTGCCAACTCTCGGCATCGTCCTGGCGCGCCGGTTGCGGTACCTCGGCGGGCATGACGGTCGTGGCCTGGGCATCCGTGGCGTGGGCGGGGGCTGGCCTTTCCGCAAGCGCCTCGCGCACGCGGTTGGCGAACGCCGAACAGGTGGGGAAACGGTCCTCGCCGCGGGTCTCGATCGCCCGCATCACCGCATCGGCCACGCCGCGCGGCAATTCCGGACACAGGCAGGAAAGGTGCTTGGGATGCCAATTGCCCAGCGCCTGGATCCAGCCGGCGAAGCTGGTCGGCACCACCGGCAGCCGGCACGTCAGCGCCTCGTACACGGTGATGCCGAGCGAAAACTGGTCGCTGGCCGGCGTCTTCTGGCTGCTCACGCATTCCGGCGACATGTAGCCCGGCGAGCCGACCACCCACAGCCCGGTCGAGGCACCGCCGACCCCGCCCGGCCCCGTGTCCAGGGTGGTGGCGATGCCGAAATCCGACAGCAGCGGATCGCCGTCGGTGTTGAACAGGATGTTGTCGGGCTTCACGTCCCGGTGCAGCAGGCCGCGCCCGTGCAGGCGGTCGAGGGTCAAGGCGACCGGCGCCAGCCAGGCCAGCACCTCCTCGATGCCCTGCGCGTGATCGCGCCCGCCGAAGCCGCCGCCGAGCCGGCCCGCGAGGCTGCCGCCGGACACGTACTCCATCACCAGATACGGCCGCGTGACGCCATCGCCGCCCACCCATTCGCCGGCATCGAGCAGGCCGACCACGCCGACGATGCGCTCCTGATTCTGCCGCTCCACTTCCTGCCGGAAGCGCTTGACCAGGTAGCCGGCGTTTTCATCGCCCAGCTTGGGCACCTTGATCGCCACCTTGCGGCCCAGCGGCATTTGCCGGGCGACGAACACCTCGGCCATGCCGCCCTCGCCGATCTTGCCCTCGAGGCGATAGCGGTCGGCAAGCATCGAATCCCCGAGATTCGCCCACCACTGCATGGATGATCCTGCGTCTGTCGGGTGGAGGGTGGTGGGTGGCGGGTCGAATCGTGCTGCGATGCAAAGCGTTCGCAGGGATGGTATCACCGTGTAGCAACGCCATTGCCGCGTGTTCGGATCTGGTTCCCGCTGCCACAACGTTTTGCTGCACAATCGCCGCGATGCAGTTGCCCGATGCCGCACGCCACGACCTGACCGCCCTCGGCTGGCCCGACGATGCGACGGTGCGTGCGACGCTCGCTGCGCTGCCCGATGGCCGCATCGCGCGGGTGTGCGCGCAGCACCGCTCCGGTTACATCGTCGCCACCGCCAGCGACCGCGAATTTCCGGTGCAGGCGCTGGCGGCGTGGACGCGCCGCGACTGCGCGCCCGAAGCGCGCGCGGTGGTCGGCGATTTCGTGCTGCTCGATCCGCAGCGCGACCAGGTCGTCGCCCTGTTGCCACGGCGCAGCCTGCTGCAACGCGCGGCCGCAGGCGAGTCGTTCCGTCGGCAGCCCATCGCCGCCAATGTGGATGCCGTGTTCGTGGTCAGCGGGCTGGATGCGGACTTCAACCCGCGCCGGCTGGAACGCTACCTCGTGCTGGTGCGAGCCTGCGGTGCCGAACCGGTGCTGGTGCTGACCAAGCAGGATCAGCACCCTGCCGTCGACGCCGAAGCGGCACTGGCCGCCATCGCCGCGCAAGGCGTGGCGATCCATCGCATCAACGCGAAGGATCCGGCCAGCGTGGCGGTGCTGCATCCGTGGCTGGGGCCGGGGTGCTCGGTCGCGCTGGTGGGCTCATCGGGAGCCGGCAAATCCACCCTCACCAACACCTTGCTCGGCACGCAGAAAATGAAGACCGCGGCGGTGCGCGCGCACGATGCGAAGGGGCGGCACACCACCACCCACCGGGCGCTGATCGGGCTGCCGCAGGGCGGCGTACTGGTCGATTCGCCGGGCATGCGCGAGCTCAAACCGACCGGGACGGAGAGCGTCGAGCGCGGGGGGTTCGAGGACATCGAGGCGCTGGTCGGGCAATGCCGCTTCCGCGATTGCGCGCACGGCAGCGAACCCGGCTGCGCGGTGCGCGCGGCGCTGGAAGCCGGCACGCTCGATGCAGCACGCCTTGCCAATTACTGCAAGCTCGGCGAGGAAGTCGCCGCGGCCGCCGAAGGCTTCGCCGCGCAACTGCTGCGCAAGGCAGAAGGCAGCGCGCGCGCGCGTTCCCGGCAGCAGCGCCACCTGCACAAGTACGGCAGGAAGTGACATGGCCACGAAAAACCTGCCGCCGCCGCCGACGCCCGAACTCGCCCACTACGCAGCGCTCGACGCGCGCATGGTCGCGGCGGTGAAGGGCACCGACCTGCTGGCCACGGTGAGCTGGCCGGCGCAGGCGCAGGCCGAGTTCCTCGACGCGCGCGCGCGCGGCCTGCGGCAGTTCCCGAAGATCGATTATCCGCAGCAACAGCACGACGCGATCCGTGCCGAGCTCGACGCGATCGCCGCGCAGACCGACGCCAGCCATCCGCTCGGTGATTACATCGCGCGAACTTGTGCAAGCTGGCGCATCGTCACCGAATTGTTCGAGGCGCTGGGCACCCCGGAGATCACCGGACACTCCATCCGCCTGTTCGGCCGCCCCGGCGACCGCCTGCCTGGCGACGGGCCGAGCAACCTCGAAGCGGCGCGCCATTTCATCGCCATCGCCGACGAGATCGGCCACGAACTGGCCACCGAGGAGCCGCCGGAAAACCTGCCCGCCGAAGCCCTGCAGGCCGAATTGCAGCAACGGCTGGATGCCTTCTTCACCCGCCACCGCATCAACGTGCTGCTCGATCCGAACCTGATCGCCAAGGCCGCCGCCGGCCCCACCCGCATCCGCCTGCGCACCTCGGCCACGTTCAGCGACTACGACCGCCAGCAACTGCTCGAACACGAGGCCTTCGTGCATTCGCTGACCGCGCTCAACGGCCGCGAGCAGCCGTGGCTGAAATCCTTCGCGCGCTCATCTCCGCGCGTCACCGCCACCCAGGAAGGGCTGGCGACCTTCGCCGAACAGATCACCGGCACAATCGACATCGCCCGCATGAAACGCATCAGCCTGCGCATCGTCGCCATCGACCGCGCCCTGCACGGCGCGGATTTTTTCGAGGTGTTCGAGTTCTTCAAGGAATCCGGGCAATCCGACGCGGAGAGTTTCACCTCCGCCCAGCGCGTGTTCCGCGGCGCCCCGCTGGGCGGCGGCAGCGCCTTCACCAAGGACACCGTGTACCTGCACGGCTTGATCGCCGTGCACACGTTTTTCCGCTGGGCGCTGCGCCACGGCAAGCTGCCGCTGTGCCGGCTGCTGTTCGCCGGCAAGATGGCCTTGCAGGACGTGCTGCGTTTCGAGCCCCTGTTCGAGCAGGGCTTCATCGCCCCGCCGCTGTATGTGCCGCCATGGGTGCAGCGCGCCAACGGGCTGGCCGGGATGCTGGCCTTCTCGCTGTTCGCCAACCGCATCCGGCTCGATCACGTCGATGCCGGCGAGTTGGTGCTGGGGATGTGAGGGACGGGCAGCGGCGACGGCCCACCGTCCCTTTCGGCTAGCTGAATCATTCCATCCTGGAATGATCAGCGCACGCCATCCATGGCCGACTGGCAACGCTTATAAATCAGCGCTGCCTTCCGCAATGGCAGCAACGTTTGCCTGTGTTGCGTCCAAAGCAACGTGTCGGCTCCCGCGGGATACACCCTCACCCCACCGCCTGCTTCGCAGGCGGTTCCCCCTCTCCCGCGAGGCAAGGCAGGGGGTGCGGTGTCGCTGCGCGACGGCGCTTATAAGGGCATAATCCGGCGTTCGCCGGTCGTCCGGACTCATCATCCCAGGGGAAGCCATGTCGCACACGTTCCATTTCATCTCGGGCCTACCGCGCTCGGGTTCCACCCTGCTGTCGGGCCTGCTGCGGCAGAACCCGCGCTTCCACGCCGGCATGAGCGGCCCGGTGGCCGGCATGTTCAACACCATCACCGGCGAGATGAGCGCGCGCAACGAGTTCTCGGTGTTCATCACCGACGAGCAGCGCAAGCGCGTGCTGCGCGGCCTGTTCGACAACTACTACGGCCCGGAATTCGACCGCCCGGTGATCTTCGACACCAACCGCATGTGGTGCATCAAGCTGCGCCACCTGCGCGAGTTGATGCCGAAAAGCAAGGTAATCGCCTGCGTGCGCCACATCCCGTGGGTGATCGATTCGGTCGAGCGGCTGGTGCGCAAGAACACCTTTCAACCGTCCTCGATCTTCGGCTATGCGCCGGGCGGCACGGTCTACCAGCGCGCCGACTCCATGGCCAGCAACGAAGGCCTCGTCGGCTTTCCGTTCAACGCGCTGAAGGAAGCATTCAACGACGAGGGCGCGGGCCAGCAATTGATGCTGGTGCAGTACGAGAGCCTCACCCGCGAGCCGGCGCGCACGATGGCGGCGATCTACGACTTCATCGGCGAGACGTTCTTCCAGCACGATTTCGACAACGTCGAGTACGAGGCCAACGAGTTCGACATGCGCGCCGGCACCCCGGGCCTGCACGTGGTGGGCGCGAAAGTGCACCCGAACGAGCGCCAGACCATCCTGCCGGCGGATCTGTTCCGCCGCTTCGAGAACGATGCCTTCTGGCGCGACCCGGCGCTGAACCTGCGCAAGGTGCGGGTGGTGTAGGGCTTTCGAGCCCCTCCCCCTCGATGGGGGAGCAACTGTGTTCAAGGTCAAGCAGTTTTTGCATGTCGCGAAGGATCCCAATGAGTGTTATCGCGCAGCATGGCGTTGAGCATCGTCAGCAGCTTGCGCATGGCAGCGACGATGGCGACCTTGG
>JAFEBW010000053.1 GCA_018242445.1 Pseudomonadota bacterium
CCAAGGTCGCCATCGTCGCTGCCATGCGCAAGCTGCTGACGATGCTCAACGCCATGCTGCGCGATAACACTCATTGGGATCCTTCGCGACATGCAAAAACTGCTTGACCTTGAACACAGTTGCTTCCCCCTCTGGGGGAAGGAATCTGGATTTTCTGCCCCCTGCCCCCTGCCCCCTGCCCCCTGTCCCCTGTCCCCTGTCTGCTAGTCTGGCCACCCTTGCCGGAGGCCGCATGCCCGAGATCCTGATCGTCTATTACAGCCGTGGCGGTGCGGTCGCGGCGCTGGCGCGGCAGATCGCGCGCGGGGTGGAAGAAGTGCCCGGCATGCAGGCGCGGCTGCGCAGCGTGCCGCCGGTGGCGGCGGTGACGACGACGGCTGCCCCGGCGGTGCCGGAGGATGGCGCGCCGTATGTGCTCACGACCGACCTCGACGACTGCGCGGGCTTGATCCTCGGCAGCCCGACGCGCTTTGGCAACATGGCCGCGCCGGTGAAACACTTCCTCGATGGGCTCGGCGCGCAGTGGGCTTCGGGCACCTTGCTCGACAAGCCGGCGGCGGTGTTCACCTCCACCTCGACGATGCACGGCGGGCAGGAATCGACCCTGCTGACGATGCTGATCCCGCTGCTGCATCACGGCATGCTGCCGGTCGGCATTCCCTTCACCGAATCCGCGCTCAACACCACCACCAGCGGCGGCACGCCCTACGGCGCCAGCCACGTCGCCGGCGTGCGCAACGAGCTGCCGCTCAGCGACGACGAAAAATCCCTGGCCCGCGCGCTCGGCCGCCGCGTGGCGGGCATCGCGGCGAAGCTGGCGCGGCCATGAGCGCACGCGCACTGGCACTGTCCGCGACATTGGCATTGCTGTTGCTGCAATGGCAATGGCATGCACGCATCGCCCCGCCGACCGCGGCCGCGCCGTGGGCGCTGGCCTTGCTGTACGCCGTGCCCCTGCTGCCGGGCCTGTGGATGTTCGCGCGCGGGCACCGTGGCGCGCCGCTGGTCGCGGCCATCGCTGCCCTGCTCTATTTTTGTCACGGCGTGATGTTCGCGATGGGCACACCCGCGTTGCGCACGCCGGCCTCGATTGAAATCGCGCTGAGCCTGATCGCGATCTTCGCGGCCAGCTGGAGCGGCCTGCGCGCGCGCTTCATGCGCAAGCCGGGCGTATAGAATCCGCCCGTCAGGCACGCCGTGCCCGATCGCACGCGGCACCGTCCCGATGCCGCGCCCTGCCCTCCCGACATCAGGCGCACCGCGATGATGGAAGAACTGTGCATCGTCACCACCGGCGGCACCATCGACAAGATCTATTTCGACGACAAGTCCGACTACCAGATCGGCGACCCGCAGATCGGCATGATCCTGCGCGAGCTGGGCGTGACCTTCCGCTTCAGTGTGATCCCGATCCTGCGCAAGGACAGCCTGCACATCTCCGACGCCGACCGCGAGCTGATCCGCGCCACCATCGCCGCGCAGCCCGCGCGGCACGTGCTGGTCACCCACGGCACCGATTCGATGGTCGCCACCGGCAAGGTGCTGCAAGCCATCGCCGGCAAGACCATCGTGATGACCGGCGCGCTCAGTCCGGCGCGCTTTCGCGGCTCGGATGCCGAGTTCAACATCGGCACCGCGGTCGGCGCGGTGCAGTGCCTGCCGCCCGGCGTCTATATCGCCATGAACGGGCGCATCTGGGATCCGCTGAAGGTGCGCAAGAACGTGGAGGCCAATCGCTTCGAGGCGGTCGGCTGAGACGCGCCACGCGCCTTCGCTGCGCCGCGATCGCATCGACGATTTCCACGCCGCCAAGAAAGAACCCCGGCGCAAGGCCGGGGTTCCCGAACACACGATCTGCCGCCGATCGGCTCAGTGACGAACCGATGAGGTGCCCGAGGTGACCACCGTCACGTCGTCGATCAGGAAGTTCGTCGGCAAGGTGGCGTCCTGACGCGAGCTGAACTTCAGCACCACCGTCCGCCCGCCCGCCGCGGACAGGTCGCAGGTCTGCAGCGCATAACCCGGAGCCGCGTTGAGGTTGGAGAAGCCCGGGCAGGCGGCGACCAAGGCACCGCCGGTGGTGTAGACGCCCACCGTGAGGTTGTCGAACTTGCGCAGCTTGGTGACTTCCTTGGTGTCGATGTGCAGCCAGTAGTTCAACGTGGACGTGCCCGTCGGCAGGGTGATCTGCTGCGACACCCAGTCGCTGCCCGGCATGGTCTGCCCCAGCCATGCGTAGCACTGGCCGGCGTGCGGTACTTCCTGGCCGCTGCTGCTGCAGCTGAGCACCTTCGACGAGGAGAACGACCACGGCGCCGGGCCGGTCTCGAAGCCGGTGTTCTGCACCGGATTCGGCGCAGCCGCGACGGTGACGGGAGCGGTCTTGCTGGCCAGGTTCAGGTTCTGGTCGGCTACCGTCAGGGTGACGTTGTAGGTGCCGGCACCCGCGTAGGTGTACGACGGACTGGTCTGGGTGTTGATGGCCGAGCCATCGCCGAACTTCCAGAAGCTGTTGGTGATCGGCGTGCTGCCGGCGACCGAGGTGTTGGTGAAGTTCGCGGTCAGGCCGTTGGCGACGTAGCTGAAATTCGCCGTCGGCGGGGTGCCGACCGGCCTGCCGATGTCGTTGATGGCCTTGTTGAGGATCACGCTGCCGCGGCCGCTGGCGAAGTCGTAGCCGACCGCCGCACTCTCGCCGCCGTTGTTGCCGACGGTAATGTCGTGGAAGTCCGCCCACGGCAACGCATACAGGTACGGGTTGGCGAAGCCGAAGCTGGCACCCTTGACCGCCAGCACGCGCGCCCACAAGCCGGCGAAGATCGGCGCCGCCAGGCTGGTGCCGCCCACCTGCTGGGTGCCGCTGCCGACGTTGATGATGGCGCCGGAGTTCGGGTCGGCATCGAAGGCCACGTCGGCCACGCCGCGGAAGTTGCCGGGCACGAGCAGCATCTGATAGGTCGGCTTGGGTTCGTACTTGGACGGCGAACCGCCGGTACCCGACCACACGGTTTCGTTGTTCCAGGTCGCGTTGGCGCCGGTGGATGCATCCAGGGTGGTGCCGGCCACGGCCACCGCATACGGCGAGTTGGCCGGCCAGCTCGGGGTGGTGCCGCCGTTGCCGCACTCGTCCGCGCCCGAATCGCCGGTGGAGATGGAGAAGGTCTGGCCCTGCGCCACGCCGGCCGAGAGGATCTGATCGACGGTGGCCGCGTAGCCGGACGTCAGCGCATTGGTCTCGCAGCCGCCGATCGACACGTTGTTGATCTTGGTGGTGTTCGACTGGACGATGGTGTTGAAGTTGGCGGCCATGTCCGCGAACGACAGGGTGGGCGCGGTGAAGAAGGTGATGCTGGCCACCTGCCCGCCGCCCATGCCGACGATGTCCTGGCTGTCCAGATCCCATTCGACCTGACCGCTGGTGTCGGTGCCGCCGCCATTGGTCTTGACGATCGAGGTGGTCACCGTCGCCAGGCCATTGGCAGCCGTGAAGGTGTTGAGGTCGGTGACGGACGAGGACGGATCGCCGTTGGTGAAGATGCCGACCGGAGTCACCGAGGCCGTCGCCACGCCGGTGCCGCCGTAGATCGAGGAGAAGTCGGTCGGGTTGTGGCCGACGATCGCCTGCGTATGCACCGTGCCCTTGGGCTTGGCGTAGGTGAGGTGGCCGCGATAGACGTTCTCCACACCCAGCACGGCCAGCACGTCGCCGCCCAGCGAGGCCGGGATGCGCACGTCGCTGGTGTTGGCGTAGGCGATGCGGCCGTCGTGGGTCTTGACCTGCGCGAAGCTGGTCAGGAACGCCTTGCCGGCGTTCAGCGCGTTGCCGTCGGCCGTCACCAGCATGCGGTTGGGCGCGATCTGCACGTTGGTGAAGCCCATGCGGGTGAGGTAGTTGGCCACCGTCTGCGCCTGCAACTGGCTCGGCGCGTGGTTGGCCATGAAGGTGGCGCTGCTCATCGGCGCAGCGCTGCCCGGATTCTTGGCATGGGCCTTGTTGAAGGCATCCAGACCGGCCTGATCGCGCAGCTTGAGCGCGACGACCACGTGCATCGGCTGGTTGGCCGGCAGCGCGCCCATGATCGCGTCGCCGTGGCGCAGGGTCACCGGCTTGGCGACCGACAGCAGGGAAGCATCCGAACCGCTCGCCAAGGCCGGGCCCGCGCACATGGCGGCGACGACGGCAAGTGAGATGGTGGTTTTCCGCAAGGACTTCGTGTTCATTTCAATGATCCCAGAGATGATGAGTGTGTTACGCCGGGAGCGCTTGCATCACGGCGTGTTGCATGGGCGTCCAGCCCCCAGCCCTTCACTTGCCCCACAAATTCGATCCACCCGCTGACGCGGTGCGCCCTGCGGCAACGCTCGAGTGCCCGCCTGCTTTCCACGGGCACTTCCCGACATCCTACCCCTTTATGCCACCGCCCACGCTCGGCTGCGGTTCCCGCCGCATTATCGGCATGCCCCGTGCGTACCGCAAGACGCTGACATCGATTCGACCGGCGGCGACGAACCCATCGACGCACCCCCCTGCACGCCACGGTTCGCGGATACCCGAGCCTGCGACCGCATCGAGCCGCAGCGCCTCCAACTTGTGAATCACGAAGAAACCATCCAGGAACGGACATTCACTCGTGGCCATCCTGTTCCCGCCTCGATGCGAACTATCATGCCGCGACGCAACGACGCATCCAGACGGCATCGATGGCATCTCCTTCAACACCCACCCCCGACGACCGCTCGCCAACGCAGTGGGAACGGTTGCTGCGCGAACGCCCGCAGCAGGCGCAGGCCGAGTTCGTGGCCGCCTTCGAGCGTTGGCGCAACGACGTGCCTGTACTGGCGGCGTTCGCCCGCCACGACCTGCGCAGCGGGCGGATCGAAACCGCTCGCGGCTTGCTGCATCGCGCGCATCGGCTGGCACCTGCGCATGCCGGTATCCGCTGCGATCTGGGCTGGGCGGAACTGGCCGCGGGCGCGACGACGATCGCGCAAAACCATTTCGAGGCGGTGCTGGCCTGCGCGCCTGACGATGCTGCCGCGCACCGCGGGTTGGCGGTTTGCTTGCTGCGGCAAACCGGGCACGCAGATCAGGCCGTCGCACACCTCGAATGCACTCTACGCGCGCAACCTGACGCGCCCGAACTGTTGCTGGAACTGGCCAAGGCTGCCACTGCGGCCGGTCACGTTGAAACCGCAGAGCGCTGTTATCTGGAACTGGAAAGGCAGACCCCCAACGATCCGTCGTGGTGGCTGTCGCGCGCCACTTTTCTACGCAGCCTAGGCCGTGGTGCGGACGCATTGGCACGGGCCGATCGCTACGGGCGCAGCCATCCGCGCGAACCCGCGGCGTGGCTGGAAAAAGCACGTTGCCTGCTGGCGCTGGATCGCCGTGCAGACGCGATGCGCTGGCTGGAAAAACTCGAAACCCGGCAACCGGACATCGCCGAGAACAGCGCGATCTACGGCGAATGCCTCGACGCTCCCGCGCAATCCTCGCTGCGGGCGCGGCATTGGGTGCGCGCCATCGCCGCGTGGACGGCCGCCGGGCACTTCGAGCCCGCGCAGGCGCTGGCGGATCGGCTGTTGATCGAACAACCGCAGTGCGCCGCCGGCTGGGATGCGCTCGCACGGTTGCACCATGCACGGCAGCGCTGGGGCGATGCCGAAACGGCATGGCGGCGTGCGCTGGCCTGCGACCCGAGCCTGCTGGATGCCGCCGCGGGGCTGGCGCACCTGTACGAGGACACCAACCGCGCCGACGCGGCCGCCGCGGTGGCGCACGAGGGTCTGCGATGCGTGCCTGCCGGCGCGAAACCAAGCGGCGCGATCGAACTGCATCTGGCGCTGGCCAAGGCCGCACGCCGCGCACGCGATACCGACGTCGGGCTGGCGCAGGTGGCGTGCGCCGAAGCGTTGGCAGCTACCGATGCGCAGCACGAGTTCGTCGCGTTCGAGCGTGGCCGCCTGCTGGAAATCGCGCGCGACGACGCGGATGCGTTCGCGGCCTTCGCGCGCGGCAACGCGCTGGCGCTGGCCGCGTGGCAGCAGGCGCATCCGGGACGCAATGCCTATCTGGCCGGCATCGAATCGATGCTCGAACATGTGCGCAACGGCGGTCTGCAGGCATGGCGACCGCTCGCCGGGATGCCGACATCCGTCGCCTCGCCGGCCTTCCTCGTCGGCTTTCCGCGTTCGGGCACCAGCCTGCTCAACCAGGTGCTCGACGGCCACGAGCGGATGCAGACGCTGGAAGAAAAGCCGCCCACGCAGAAGATGCTGGCCGCCGTGCGCGCGATGCCCGGCGGTTATCCGCAGGCACTGGCGAAGCTGGACGCGATCGATGTCGAGTACCTGCGCGATCTGTACTTCCGCTGCGCCGCCGAGCACGGCGCGAGCGACCGCTCGAAACGGTTGCTCGACAAGTTCCCGCTGCACATCAACCTGGCCGCGCTGATCCACCGCGTGTTCCCCGACGCGCGTTTCGTGTTCGCGCTGCGCCATCCCTGCGACGCGGTGCTGAGCTGTTTCATGCAGCAATTCCGCCTGAACCACGCGATGGCCAACTTCTGCACGCTCGAAGACACGGTCGCCTTGTACGAGCGGACGATGGCATTGTGGGACGCGGTGCGCACGCGGTTGCCGCTGGCCGTGCACACGATCCGCTACGAGGACGTGGTGGCCGACTTCGACAGTGAGGTCGGCGCACTGTGCGGATTTCTGGGTGTTCCGTGGCATGCCGATCTGCGCGGCTTCGCCGGCCGTGCCCGCGAACGCGGCCGCATCGACACCCCCAGCTACGCGCAGGTCAGCCGACCGCTGTACGCCGATGCCGTGTACCGCTGGGAACGCTACCGAACGCAGCTCGCGCCGGTGCAGCCGCTGCTGCAACCGTGGATCGAACGCTTCGGCTACGCCTGAAGCGCCAGCAGGTTGCCTGCGTATCCAGGGCTGTCGCCGATCGCCCAAGTTCCGCAACTAATCGCGTAAGTGATTGATTCGCTTATGTGGCGACAGGCGATTTTGACACTACAACCGGCTGTTCAGGGTCGCGGGAGCTTCAGTGCATCGAGTAGTCCGAGCTGTTCCGGGGTGGTCCTGCTAATGTCGGTGTAGGTGTGGTTTCCGATCGAGGCGCGGTGGTGCTGGATGCGGCGCAGCGTTTCCAGCGCGCCTTTGGGACTGCGTGCATGGCCACTGGCCTTCAGGCGCATGCGCATCACCCGATACAGCAACAGCGCCAGGAAGCAGATCAGCGCGTGCGCGCGGATGCGGTCGGGCAGTCGGTGGTACACCGGTGCGATCTCCAGATCGCTCTTGAGCACCCGGAAGCCGCGCTCGATGTCGGCCAGGCTCTTGTAGCGCTCGACGATTCTGGCTGCGGCGAAGTCCTCGACATTGGTCAGCAGCACCAGCTTGCCGTCGAAGCGTTCGGCGTGCGCGATGGGCGCCTCGTCGAGGCCATAGCTGAAGCGATCCGCCTGGTAGTGGGGCTTGATGAAGCGGGTCAGCTCGGCATCGGCAACGGCCTGCTGAAAACGGCTGTAGGCGCCGCGATCGCTGGCACGCCGGCCGCGTTCGGTGCTCCCTGCGTCTTGTGCGTCGAGCTTGGCGACGAGCTTGTCCGCGAAGGCTTCCAATTCGCTGATGCGCTCGCGCCGACGCCGGGTCTGCTCCGCTGCGCGTACGGAGTCGTGTGCGACCACCAACCGATGGTCGGCAAAGCGGCCCTCCGCCAGGCCATCGGCGAACGTCAGCGCTTCGAGAGTGCCGCCCAGCTCCGCGTAGCGCCGTGCCGGCACCGCCAGGATGAATTGCAGCTTGCGCTCGGTCTGCTTCGCCAACTCGCCGATCTGGGCGATGGTGTCCAGACTGAGCAGCCCGCGATCGGCGACCAGGATCACCCGTTCGACCGGGAAGCGCTCCAGTACCTGCCCCAGCATCGCCGTGAGCGTGGTGGTCTCGGCGACGTTGCCGGCGTGCACGGTGTGCATCAACGGCAACCCGTCGGCCGACTGCACCACGCCGAGCACGAACTGCCGCGCGATGCCGCCGGTCATCCAGCCCCAGCTCGTTCCACAGCGCGTACAACGCATACACGTCGCCGAACGCGCGCGAACTGTCGTACTCGACGATCACCGAATGCGGCCGGCGCGCCAGCGATCGCGGCGCCTACAGCCGCTTCCAGCAGGCCGTTGCCGATGCCGCGCTGACCCGCTTCATCAAGCCCCACTACCAGGCGGATCGCTTCAGCTATGGCCTCGACGAGGCGGCCATCGCGCACACCGAACGCTTCGACGGCAAGCTGGTGCTGCTGACCAATGTCGAGGACTTCGCCGCAGCCAGGATCGTCGAGCGCTACAAGATCCGCTGACGCACCGTGCCGCCTTCACGGAACGACTCGACGATCTGCAGGCAGGTGCGTCCGCCGGAGCGGGTGAGGCGCGTGAACATGTCGCCACGCTACCAGCATCGCACGTCTGAAAGAAGACCAAAGTGGCCTTCGACGTGACACTACAGCGGTTCGCGAAAACAGGGCCCGGAGACGACGCAAGTCCTTGAACTCACGAGACCCGCAAAGTCTCCGATGAGCAAAAACGCTCACGAACTGCGGAACTTCGACGATCGGATTCATCGTCGACCCCGCCGTTGCTTCACTGTGTCGATCGCGCAAAAAAAAGCCGCGGCACGAGGCCGCGGCTTGAAGTACACCAGGATTTATTGAATACGCGATCAGAAGTTCTGGCTGTATTGCATGTAGTAGTAAGCGCCGCCCGGAAGGTCGTAGGCACCGTCAAACGAAGACTGCCCAGCGGAGTTGGCCAAAGGCGGCTCCTTTCCGAACACGTTGCGTGCACCGATCGAGATGTGCGCTTTCCATGGAGCCTTCCAGCCAACCCGAATATCGTGATAAGTCACTGCGCCCAGTCGATTGTAGCCAGGGCTGACCGCGCCATTATTAACCGCCGGGTTGCTCGAGAACTGCCCCGGGTGGTTGCAGATCAGGGTAGTCCCTGTCACGTTGGGCTTACTGCAGCCCTGAGCCTCATCCAGCGCGGAAACGTATCGTATCGTCCAAGAAGCATCCCAGTCGCCCCGTGTCCAACCGATGGTAGCCGCCGAACGCCACTTCCATGTCGGACCATTGGCGTAACTGCCCACGAAATTGATGCCGTTAACGTTGACATGCCGGTTGTACGTGGCATCCCACTTTAGGTCGAAGTTGCCCCACGATGGCGTTTCGTAATGGTAGGTCAGGCCGGTATCAATACCATCCGTCTTGAAAGTTGCCGCGTTGAAGCTATAGCCTTGCACGAAGGTGATCTGATGCGATATCGGATCGCGGTGCACCAAGCCGCAACTGGTGGGGTCGGGGTTGGCCGATTGGTAGCACAAACCAAACGTCGTACCGGCACCTTGTGCCTGAATCGCATCCTTCAGGTTGACGCGCCAATAATCGATGGTCAAGTTCAAGCCCTTGGCCCAACTCGGGCTATACACCAAACCAGTGGTGAAATCATGGCCATGTTCCGGCTTGAGGTTGGGATTGCCACCCGACAAGGCGCGAACTTGTCCGCTAGCCGTCGAGGTGTCGATGCCGGCTGCGGGAACGCCTTGGGCCAAGCACACCGCCTTGCCAGCCGCAGGAAGACTATTGATCACCGTGTTGGAGCAGGGGTCGGTGGCGAATGGGAAGTTTTCCGTCTGGCCTGAATACAAATCGTTCACGGAAGGAGCGCGGAAGGTGCCACCATAGCTCGCCCGTACCAACAGATCGTTGAACGGTTTCCAGCGCAGGCTGAACTTCGATTCGGTCGGGCTACCTGCATTGTTCGTCACGGGCGTTGTACCTAAAACGCCGCTACCCGTTATATTCGAATGACGTACGGCCGCATCGAGCTCGAGTTCCTGTGCACCGGGGACACCCTTCAAAAGGGGCGCATCGACTTCCAGATATTCATCCTGCGATTTCGTGCCGCCATTGGACGGCAATTGGAAATTGTTGGACGAGCCGCCGGCTGACACGAGGGCATCGGGCGTCGAGCGTGCCGTGCTACGGCGTTGCTCAACACCCGCCGCGAAGGCGAGCATGCCACCTTGCAGCGGTGCAATCTCACCGGAGATATTACCGCCGTAGTTATAACCCTTGTTGCTGTTGGAATTGACCAGTGTGTACGAGACGTAGTTGATCATCGCCTGGTATTCGGCCTTGCTGATCACGCCGGCTCCAAGGCCCAGATCCGGACCACCGAAGATGTTGTACGGCACGCAGTTTGCGATCACATTGCCTGGGGTGCCGCAACGCAATATTCCACCGTTATCACGGAATGAAGGGCCAACGGCATTCCTGAGGTTGAACAGGTTGATGTAGTTGGTACCGACCAGCGAATCGTGCTCGCTGTTGTACTGCGCATAGACATCCCAATCAAAATTGCGATCGGCAACTTGGAAGGAGCCCCTCAGCCCAGCCGTGGAACCCAAGGTGTTGAAGTCGTAACTATTGTGACGCGGGCCGACTGCGACGAAACGCGTGTGGAAGTCGGTAATGACCAAATTGGGATCATTTTTCCACGGATTGAAGAAACTGTTTGTGCTCGGTACGAAATCCCACTGCGGACCAAATGTCGATTGCCCACCGTGGTGCACGCCGTTGGCGTCAACGTAGTCGGGATTCGACAAGTTTCCGGGCACCTGGGCGATCTGTTGCGCCGACTGCCGCTGGGTATAGGACACGCGGGCGTAAGCCGTCACATTGTCGTTGATATCGAAATTGCCGGCACCAAAGAAATTGTTGCGCGTCTGCGGCTGCTGCAGGTAGTTCACCGGCGCGAAATTGTAGCGATCATACGCCGTGAAATGATGGAAGTCCGTCGGGCTCAGACCGCCCGTGGCGGACGTCTGGTGAGCCGTATTCGGGTCTGCATTCTGGAATTTCCCATCGTTGAAACTATTGTTCAACGCAAAACTGCCCAGGGCCGTCGGACCCATCACTTTTGCGCCCTTGGCGGTAGTGGTGGTGGTGGTCAGATTTTTAACGTCGGAGATGAAAATGCGCCCGAATGCCGGGTTCGACGATCCGCAGCCAGCACCATGGGCTGCGCCAGAACCCGAAAGAATCCCTGTTGGGTCTCCACCCGGCTGGAACAGCGCCTGGCAGCCATAATGCTGAAAATTGGAGATCGCGCGATTGCCCGCGAAAATTTCTTTCTGTTGCGAGCGGCTGATCGAAATAACGGCGTTGGTATGCTCGCCGTTCGCTCCGATCGTGGCATCTTCGGAGTTCTGCGCGCCATCACCGTGGGTGGTCTGGCCATAAGACCAATTCAACTGCGCACCCTCGAACTTCTTGCGGGTGATGATGTTGATCACGCCGGCGATAGCATCCGAGCCATAGATCGTCGAGGCACCATCCTTGAGCACTTCGACGCGCTCGATGATCGCAAGCGGGATCGACGAAACGTCGACGACTCCAGCGATATCCGTCGGCCAGCGCTTGCCGTCCACCAAGATCAAGGTGCGCTGGGGGCCAAGGTTGCGCAACGAAATGTTCGTGCTGCCGTCGCTGCCATTGGTCGCGGTGGTGACCGTACTCAAGCCGGTACCGTCGGACGCGGTGAGGTGGTTGAGCACGTCGAAGGTGCTGGTCAGGCCAGTCTGGGCGATGTCGGCGCGGGTCATCGTGGTCACCGGAGCGGTCGGCTCGGTGTCGACGGCGCGCTTGATGCGCGAACCGATGACTTCGACGCGGCCCACTTCTTTGGCCTTGGCCGAATCGGCAGCCGGTGCGGTGGTGTCCTGGGCGAAGGCGGACGCGCTGGCGAGGCCGGCGAAGCCGACGGCTCCAGCGGCGAGGCCATATCGCACCGCGTCACTAAGCAGATTGCGGATAGGGGTCATTTGGATTTGTCTCCAGCGTCAGGGGTGGTGAGCAGGTAGCGGAACACGTTCGCCGTCCGTGGCAGCACCGGGACACACCACATCCTGGTGCAAGCTTCCCCGGTAGCCCAGAATCCTAGCGAAGTTTTAACAAAAAAGAAATACCTTTCGACAACAAATTTCAGTCAACGCATATGTTGTTGATTTAACTTGCTTTATTTCGACAAAACAGAATGGGACGGGTGCACCCCAGCGGATTCGACAGACACAAGCGGAGCTATGCGAGCGCGGCACTCAGCTACGCTAGGGTGCCCGCAAACGGGTGATCCCAGTGGCAGGAAAACTGCGACTTCGCCACTGGCGGCGCTACGACGGCCCGCCGCCGAACAGTCGCCTCCTGACAAGTCGGAGCATCACCGAAAGCTGATTCGTCGGGGCCACCCTCCCACCAAGCAGCCCGTTGCCCCTCGATGGATCGTGCCAGACCCGACCGATCGCACGGGCCGCTCGGCAGCACGTCGAATCGGCAACGCGCATGCGCTCCCGAAAAAGTCAAGGATCCTTTTGATGCCGATGGGGGCGTCCATTCGATCCTCAGTGGATCCAATAGCGTCCTATGCCGGAATCGGCGGCCTCCATGTACGTTACGCTTATAATGTTCCGGCATGGTCATCGCCGAGCCGAGCCCGCCTCCCGGCCACATCGTGAAGTTCCCCGCGGACTTCGACGAGTCGCGGGGCGAATTTCTGATGCTGCCTTTGGCAAGTGATCGCATCGCCGATGCGGCCTTTCTCGACCAGCGGCTCGGGGTCGATTGGTCCGCTGCAGAACGACTCCATTGGCGCGAAGTCGAATCAAGCGCCGACCCACCGAGAGCCGCACTGCTGTTCCATACGGCCTTCTGCTGCTCCACGCTGCTCGCGCGCAGCCTCCAGTTGCCCCCTCGCCTGGTTGCACTACGGGAACCACTCGCGTTGAGCAGACTGGCAACCGTAGCCCTGAAGCGACCAAGCCCGCAAATCGAAGGCCCCTTGCGAGCCGCACTCGAACTGCTTGCGCGGCCATCGACTGCAGGAGGAAGCGTCCTGATCAAGCCGACCAATCAGGCCAACAACCTGCTGTGCCGCATGTTGGAAATGACAAGGGGGCGAGCCATATTGCTGTATTCGAGCTTGCCTGAATTCGTGATCTCATGCTGCAAGAAGTTGCCGGAGGCTGATCGCCGCATAAGGTGGATGGCGCAACATCTGATCAAGGACACTCGCCTGCAGGCCGCTTTGCAGATTCCATGGGATCATCATTTCCATTTCATCGAAGCCTGCGTCCTGACCTGGTACGCGCAAATTGAGCGTTATACCGACGCATTGGCAGCCGATGCCTGCGACCGGCTGCGCAGCCTCGACATGCAAGCTCTGCTGTACGAGCCGCAGGCTGCCGTCGCCGCCGCCGCCAACTGGCTGCAATTCGACATCGATGCCAGCGTCTTGCAAGCACGTGTGTTGGTAGAGTTTCGGCGCAACGCCAAACACCCCCACCGGGCATTCAACGCGGCCTTGAGAGCGCAGGGGATTAAGGAAGCCATGGCCCGTTACGCCGACGTGCTCGGTAGTGCATTGACATGGGCACGCGACTCGGTGGCTCCGTTCGCGAGCGAGCCCGCCGACTGGAAATCGCTTGTGCCCGCATCGCATAGTTGAACCACCATGTGGCGCACCCCACATCCGATGCGCCTTGAACCGAATCTCGACGAGAATCAGCCATGAACACCAGCGACGCGACGATCGGCATGCAACTGGCGCATATGGGCCGGTTCTCCGATGCTTTGCCATACCTCGAACGCGCACACCGTGCGGTTCCCGCCGATCTTCCGTTGCTGCACGCCGTAGCCAGCCTGCTGCAGCGGATAGGACGCACTTCCGATGCGGTGGATCGCTATCGATCCGCCGCAGCACTCGCACCAAAAAATACTGAGGTGCTTATCGGATGGGCTCGCGCGTTGCTGTTGGAAGGCCATTTTCTCCGAGCCATCGAATTGCTGGGGCGCGCAGTCACGCTGGAGCCCCGCGTTGCCGAAGCAGGAGGGTTGCTGGACATGCTGCTGTCCGAAGTGGCTGACGCGGATCGGGTATGCGCCATCCTGAACCCCTTGGTCGATCACCATCCAAAGAACGCCAACCTTGTACGCCGCTATGCAAGCGCGCTCGTGGATGCAGATCGCCTGCAGGAAGCGGAGGAGGCTTACAAGATCCATTGCGGCTTGCTGCCGGGGGATGCGCTGGGGCATACGGAACTCGGACGCCTCGCCGTAGGACGCGGTGAAACCGGAGGAGCGCTGGAGCACTTCCGCGCAGCCTTGGAGATCGATCCCGAAAATGCTTCCGCCCTCTGGTCGAAAGCTCAAGCCGAAGGTGCGCGGGTCGATCAAACAACGCTAGCCCTGGTACATCGATTGACGCAGACGGAACAGAAAACGCTGAGCGTCGCGGCCCTTCATGACATTCTGGCGCGACACTACGACCGGAGCGGAGAGTTTCGCGCCGCCGCAGCCCATACGACGCGCGTGAATGAGCTGCAAGCACAGGTCGTTCCACCGCAGGAGCGCTATACCCCGCAACGGTGGACACTGGAAATCGATGCCACGATCCGCGACTATCACGATGCGCTCTTCCATCGCCTCCGTGGCACCGGAAGCTCGGATCGGCGCCCCGTATTCATCATCGGCTTGCCTCGCTCGGGAACGACCTTGCTGGAGCAGATGCTCGCCGCGCACCCTGCAATCATTGGTGTGGGGGAGCAGCAGTTCGCACGCGAAAGCTTGCGGCGCGCGCTAGCCAACTCGGGATGGAAGATCGAGTCACTGACCGCACCTGCCATCGGCGACGCAACGAGACAACATCTGCACAGACTGGAGGATCGCGCGCATCGTTTGCACGGCAGACATGCTGCCCTGCGCATCGTCGACAAGCTGCCGGACAATTACATGTTGGCGGGATGGCTGAGCATCGCTTTCCCGAACGCAGCAATCATCCATTGCCTGCGCGACCCGCGCGATGTCGCGCTGTCGTGCTGGCAGACGCAATTCCGGCAACTCCACTGGAGTTTCGATCTTGACCATATCGTTCATCGCATTGAGCAGCATCGGCGTGTGATGCATCATTGGCATACGACCATAGGCGACCGTCTGACGGAGATCCGTTATGAGCGCTTGGTAGTCGATCCCGAAACGGAGCTTCAGCGAGCGCTTGCGGCGGTGGAGTTGGATTGGCATGCGGATGTGCTTACCTTCGCTGAGCGCAAGGGATTCGTTCGCAGCGCCAGCGAATTCCAGGTGCGCGAGCCGCTTCACGCGCGCAGCGTCGGACGCTGGCGCGACTACGAGGAAGTTCTGGCGCCGGTTCTGCCGCGGCTGGATGCCATCGTGAAAGAAGATATGCACGAATCGCCTCTCCGGAGTTCCAATATGGACAACTCTGATGCGACGACGGGCATGGCGCTGGTGCAAACGGGCCGATTCGAAGAAGCTCTGAACTATCTCGATTCAGCGTATCGCAACACCCCTACCGACCTTCCGATCCTTCATGCGTTCGCCCATGCGTTACAAATGACGGGCCGGCCCGAAGAGGCAGTAAATCGCTTTCGCCATTGCGCCACCCTGATGCCGGACAATGTCGAGGTGCTTCTGGGGTGGGCGCGCGCATGGTGGAAAGCAGGTGAAGACAACGAAGGACTCGTTCTGCTGGAACGTGCGCTTACGCTTGACCCGCGCGTTGCCGAACCGGATGGGATGCTGGACATGATGCTGGAAAGTTTTGAGGCCGACCCGGAATTGTCTTTCAACATCCACGAGTCCTTGGTGACGCGATTTCCAGAACGAGCCGACCTCCTTTTCCGATATGCGCACGCATCGTTGGCGACCGAACGCATGGAAACGGCCAAGGGCGCATTCGAACGCTATTCCTTGTTACAACCAAGGGATCCGGCGGCGCATGCGGATCTCGCTCGACTAGCAGTCATTCGTGGCGACTTCGAAGATGCACGCCAGCACCTAGACGCCGCTTTCACCATCGATCCGGACTATCCCCCTGCAATTTGGGAAGAAGTACAGATCGAAGGTCGGCAACTGGACGAGTCGGCACTGTCCAGAATACAGCATCTACTGGAAACCGAGCGCGATCCTTCGATGATTCCGATATTCCACAACATATTGGCGCGTCACAACGATCGCATCGGCGAATATTCAATTTCTGCCGATCACATACGGCATGCGAACACGGCACGGATACAATGTGTTCCGGCGGACAAACGCTACCGTCCCGAGCAGGCGGAAGACAACATCAACTTGACCATTGCCGACCTCACCCCAGTGGCCATTGAGAATCTGCGGGGTACCGGGAATCCAGATGCTCGCCCAGTCTTCATCATCGGCATGCCACGCTCCGGGACGACCTTGCTTTCACAGATGCTGGCTGCACATCCATCGATCATCAGTGTGGGCGAGCAGATGTTTGCGAGCAAGAGCTTTTGCCGCGCACTCATCAGAGGCCGCAGTGCCACTATCGCGGGAATTCCCGCAACCGTAATTCGCGAAGCTGCAGATTGGCACTTGCGAAAACTTGAGGAACGTGTCCATCGCCTCTCACTGAATACGGACGCAAAACGCATCGTCGACAAGCTGCCAGGGAACTATCTGTATGCGGGGTGGATCCATATTGCCTTCCCAAACGCGACGATCATCCATAGTCTTCGAGATCCCAGGGACGTTGCACTTTCCTGTTGGCGAACTCAGTTCACAAACATCGCCTGGGGACTCGATCTTGAACACATCACTCACCGCCTCGAACAACATCGGCGAATCATGCGTCACTGGCGGGCGACTCTCGGGGATCGCCTGATCGATGTCTGTCATGAACGTCTCGTCGCCGACCCCCAGACCGAACTCCGACGGGTGCTTGCGGCGATGGGAATGGATTGGCATCCCGATGTACTGGCATTCTCCGAGCGCAAGGGCTTCGTACGCACGGCCAGCCAGTTCCAGGTGCGTCAGCCGTTGAACTCCTTCGGCATCGGGAAGTGGCGACGCTATGAAGAAGCGTTGCAGCCGTTCTTGCCACGGTTGGACGCCATCGCCGCACAGGATGCGATCGAAATGGATTCCACAACCCCATCTTGATGTGGTGAATCCCCGCAGTCAGGGTACTTCAGGCCGTTTCCCGGCACCCTTCCAGCGCATCGGCGATGCGCTGCCGCTCGCGGTGCAGGGCCGCCGGCGCGCGCGCGCCGTAGCTGTCCAGGTACGCGCCGATCTCGCCGATCTCGCGCTGCCAGCCTTCCACGTCCACGCGCAGCAGTTCATCGACCTGTTGCGGTTGCAGGGCCAGGCCGGCGAGGTCGAGGTCGGCCGCATGCGGCAGGTTGCCGATCGGGGTTTCCTCGGCGCCGGCGCTGCCAGCCACGCGCTGGAGCATCCATTCGAGCACGCGCAGGTTGTCGCCGAAACCCGGCCACAGGAACTTGCCATCGGCGCCCTTGCGGAACCAGTTGACGTGGAAGATCTTCGGCAGCTTCGCGCCGGGCCGGTCGAACGACAGCCAGTGCGCGAAGTAGTCGCCGTAGTTGTAGCCGCAGAAGGGCTTCATCGCCATCGGGTCGCGGCGCACCACGCCGACCGCGCCGGTGGCGGCGGCGGTGGTTTCCGAGGCCATCGCCGCGCCGACCAGCACGCCGTGCGTCCAGTCGCGCGCCTCGAACACCAGCGGCACCAGCGATTCGCGGCGGCCGCCGAACACGATCGCGCTGATCGGCACGCCGCGCGCATCCTCGGTGTGCGGCGAATAGCTCGGGCACTGTTTGGCGCTGACGGTGAAGCGCGAATTGGGATGCGCCGCCGGACCCCTGGCCGGGTCGAAATCGCGGCCCTGCCAGTCCTTCACCGGCGTGCCCTCGGGCAGGCCTTCCCACCACGGCTGGTTGTCGGCGGTCACGCCCACGTTGGTGAAGATGGTGTCGTGGCCGAGCATCGCCAGCGCGTTCGGATTGGTCTTGGCCGAAGTGCCCGGCGCGACGCCGAAGAAACCGGCTTCCGGGTTGATCGCCCACAGGCGGCCATCGGCGCCGGGGGTCATCCAGCAGATGTCGTCGCCCACCGTCCACACCTTCCAGCCGGCCTGGCGGTGGCCTTCGGGCGGGATCAGCATGGCGAGGTTGGTCTTGCCGCAGGCCGAGGGGAAGGCCGCGGCGACGTAGTGGGTTTCGCCCTGCGGGTTTTCGATGCCGACGATCAGCATGTGTTCGGCCAGCCAGCCTTCGCTGCGCGCCTGATGGCTGGCGATGCGCAGGGCGTGGCACTTCTTGCCGAGCAGCGCGTTGCCACCGTAGCCCGAGCCATAGGACTTGATCGAAAGCTCCTGCGGGAAGTGCATGATGAAGCGGCGCTCGGGATCGAGCTCGCCGATCGAATGCAGGCCTTTCACGAAGGTGCCCTCGCGCTCGATGCGCGCCAGCGCGGCGGCGCCCATGCGGGTCATGATGCGCATGTTGGCGACCACGTAGGGGCTGTCGGTGATCTCCACGCCGCAACGGCTGATCGGCGAGTCGATCGGGCCCATGCAATAGGGCACGACGTACAGCGTGCGCCCGCGCATGCAGCCGGCGAACAGCGCATCGATCTTCGCGTGCGCCTCGGCCGGGGCCATCCAGTGATTGTTCGGGCCGGCGTCCTCGCGCTCGGGCGTGCACACCAGCGTGAGGTGTTCCACGCGGGCCACGTCGGAGGGATTGGATCGGTGCAGGTAGCAATTCGGATGGGTGGTTTCGTTGAGCGCGATCAGATCGCCGCGCTCGACCATCAAGTCGTTGAGCTCACGCGCCTCGGCATCGGAACCATCGCACCAGTGGATGCGGTCGGGCTGGGTCAGGCGGGCGACGTCGTCCACCCATCGATTGAGTGCTGCGAGTTGGCTGGTCATGGTTGCAGTGAGAACCGGCGTGGGCCGTGAAGTGGGGATGGGTGCGTGGCGCATCGCTGCGCGCGACATAGCCGCTGATTATATCGTCTTGCCGCCGTCAATCAAAACAAGGACTTGCATTTGATGGCGCAGCCATCAAGCGCGTGCAACAGGAATCTGACCCATAGATGATGACAACGGTTCCAGGTCTCGCCATGCAACGCCGTCTCAGACGTCAATCCCAGAGAATGCTTGACTCTCGAACTTCCAGCACAAGTCGCTTCGACTCCTTCCCCCGCGTGTGGGGGACGGCTGGGATGGGGGATTTTCCTGCAAGTCCGCCCCCACCCCAACCATCCCCCGCAGGCGAGGGAGGGTGTGTTGTGCAAGCAATATCATCTTGCAGCGTGGTGCCAGCCACCAAGCTCGTTGGCACCGCCTCACGGCTTGGCCAGCAACGGATCGAACAGTTTCATGTGCCAGGGCCGCATGCCCAGCACGAGGCTCACGCCCGAGCGCTGCTCGAAGGGCAGTTTGGCATCGGCCGCCATCAGGGCATCGAATTCGCCGGCCAGCTCCTCCAGCCGCCGGCGCAGCAGGGCCAGCGAGGCCGGCGCGCACATGCCGGTGAGCAGCAGCAGCGATTCGTTGTCGCCGGCAAAGTCGTGGCCGAAGAAATCCGGCAGCAGCTTCAGGCGGAAGAAGCGTTCCATCGGGCCGTGCCGGCGCCAGCGGAAGTTGCGCGCGGTGCGCACGCGGTACTTGTTGCCCGGCAGCAGCTCGATCAGGCCCATGCGATCCAGCCGCGCCATCAGCAAGGTGTATTGCGGCAGGTCGAAGCGGAAGGTCGCCAGCACCTGTTCCTGCGTCCAGTGGTTGAGGGCGAGGAAGGTCGCCAGCAACAAGGATGGATCGTCCACCAGCGCCTGCTCGGCCTGCGCGTCCAGCTCGGCCAGCACCGGCCTGCGCTGCTGCGCCTCGGAAGCCAGCTCGTGCAGGCCGAGGTCGAGCACGCCGCAGATTTCCTCCAGCCGCTGCAGGCTCAGCGCCTGCCGCGAGAACATCCGCTTCACCGCCGCCTCGGACAAGCCGATGCGCTGCGCGAGCGCGGCATAGGTGATGCCCTGCGCCTTGAGCTGGCGCTTGAGCGCGGCGATGAGTTCGTGGCGCAGGGGCATGGTGAGGGCATGGTAGCGGTTCGGGCTACTTCGGGTCGATGCAAGCGCTGCGATATCCATGGCGCTTCACTTGCCTTGCGCAAGAGGCGAGCGTGCATGTCAGTTCTCGCCGGAGCTGCGCATGCCTCGTCCATGTTCGATGTTCCACCCGCTACTGGCCTCGATGCTGCTGGAGCTGCTGGCCGCCACGCCATTACATGCCCAGTCCGACGCCCCCAGCCAGGCCTCCGAGCTGTCGATGGCGCCATCGCAGGCCAGCGCCGCAGTCGCGATCGAGACCCTGCCGGCCGGTTCGCATCTGGTCGTGACTGCGCTGCGTCCCATGGGCGAGCTGGTCGAGGTCAGCGCCGAAACAACCGGCCACGTCGCCATCACCGGATTGCGAGTGAGTGCGAAAACGGCGCGCGAAGTCGGCCTTTCGGTCGGCGCCACACTCGCGGTCACCGCGATCGGTGCCGGCTGGGTCATCAGCGCGGCCGGCGAAACGCTCGCCTTCGTGCCAGATCGACTGGCCCGCTCGCTCACCCATCACCGGGAACTGTGACATGCGCATCCGGATCGCATTGCGCGGCCTGATTCTGCCGATCGTCCTGCTGCTCGCCGCGCACGCGGGGCCCGCCCATGCAGGCACGGCGTGCACGAACCAGCCGATCACCCCCGCTCAACTTGCCGCCGCCTCCGCCACTGCCGAACGCACCTATGCCGCGCTCGAACAGGTCGATGCGCCGCTCGCGTTGATCGCCCGCCACGGCCAGAACCTGTCGAAGTACGGCCTGTACTACAGCCACGTCGGCTTCGCCGTGCGCGATCGTCCCGAGGGGCGTTGGACCGTCGTTCACCTGCTCAATGCCTGCGGCACCGACCACGCAGGCCTGTACGCGCAGGGATTGGTGAACTTCTACGCCGATGATCTCGTCGATCAGGACACCCGCATCGTCTGGCTGAAGCCAGACCTTGCACGGCGCGTGGTGGCCGTGCTCGACGGCCCCGGCGCGAAGGCGGTGTTCGACCCGCATTACAGCGTGATCGCACGCTACGGCAGCCACCACTGGCAAAACTCCACGTCATGGGTGCTGGATGTGCTCGCCGCCGCGCAGTTGCCGCCCGACACCGGAATCGATCGCGACCGTGCGCAGGTCGAGGAAGTGGCGCTCGGCTTCGCGCCCGACATCATCCACATCGCCTACGGCCAGCGCGTGCTCGGCGGCCTGTTCTCGGCCAATGCCGTGTTCACCGACCATCCGCTTTCGGCACGGCTGGCAGGCGAGTACCAAGTGGTCACCGTACACGCGATCCTGCGCTGGCTGGATGCGATCGGAGCCAGCTGGCGTGTGCGCGAGTGGCGTCAGGGCGTGGAGCGAACCAGCCCTGGATCCGCTTAGGCCGACAACTCATCGTGGCATGCACTCGTTGCGGCACCCGGTTCGCGGGCAACCAGCGTCGCTCGGGGACTCAACCATGCCCGCATTTCAACGGGGCCGCAAATTGAGCCGCCGCCGGATCAGGGGATCAGCGTGCGCATCACATGTTCGACGTAGGCCTTGTACTCCTCCAGCCGCAAGCGCGGGCGATGCAGTTGCACCGCCATCTGGATGAAGCCCACGTAGGCCGCGTAGGTCAGGCGCGCGCGATGCAGGGCCTCGGTGGGATCCATGCCGGTCTGGCGGTAGCCGGTGGCGATGTAGTCCTGCCGCTTCTGCGAGACCCGCTCCATCACATCCCGCACCAGCGGGTGATCCAGGCCCTGGAGCAAGGCGGTGTAGACGACGTGCTCCCGGGACTCCGCCGCGACCAGCAGGAACAACTCGCGCAGACGCTCGCGCGGATCGGAGATCGCATCGAGGCGGTCGAACACCCGATCCTGCTCGGACGCCACCCAGCGCTCCAGCACGGCGGCCAGCAGCGCGTCGCGGGTCTTGAAATGCCAGTAGAAGCTGCCCTTGGTCACGCCCAGTTGGCGCGCCAGCGGCTCCACCGCGACGGCCGACAGCCCTTCGCGACACAATGCGTCGAATGCGGCCCGCATCCAGTCCTCCGCGCACAGGCGCGCGGGGCGTCGGGCCTTTCCGTCGAGGGCATCCATCCGGCCAGTGTAACCGAAGCGCTCGCCGGGAACGGGCGCGGGCGCTCCACGATCAATTCACGCCTCGATAGCGTGCGGCCAGCGCAACGACCCGATCCACATAACGCTGCGTCTCGGCGAACGGCGGTACTCCGCCGTAGCGATCCACATTCTCCTCCCCGGCATCGTAGGCCGCGGCGATCAGGCGGATGTCGCCGTGATAGCGTTGCGTCAGCAGCGCCAGATATTGCACCCCGCCACGGATGTTGTCGGCGGCGACCAACGCATCGCGCACGCCGAAGCGCGTGGCGGTTCCCGGCATGAGCTGCATCAAGCCCTGCGCACCCTTGTTCGAGACCGCGTTCGGATTGAAGCCGGATTCGGCGTGGATGATCGCGCGCACCAGCCATTCGTCGACACCCCAGGTTTGCGCTGCCGTCGCGATCTCGGTCGCATACGCCGTGGTGTTGAGCGCGAGCCGGCCGAAGCCCGCGTCCGGCAGCGTGTCGCAGGCGTGGCAATTGCCGACGAGGATGTATGGAAGAAGCACGTCCGTGGCGCCTGCCGGCGGCGGCGTGGTGGTGATGAAGGCGATGCCGTTGCGGGTGTAGCGAAACGCGCCCGCCCCGACCGCCGGCAGCGATGCGGACGGCGCCCGCGCGGGGGCGGCGGTGACCACCCCGGCCGTGACCGGGCCGGTTGCCGATCCGCCGGCAGGCGGCGGAGTACGGATCGCCGAGGCGGCATTCGCCGACAGCCCGGCGGCATCTTCGGGCCGATCCATCACCGGGGTCGGCACCGAGCCGACGATGATCGGTATCGCGCCAGGCGCGATACCGGCACGCGGGCGGGCGCGGCGCGCAACCGCACCGGGCGGATCGACGGCAGCGCCTCCCGTCGCGCGGCGCAGGTGCAGCAGACGCACCTTGCCGGCTTTCGCAACGGCATGCCCGCCAAGGCCGAGCGCCAGCAACACGCACCACGACAAGGCAAGCCAGGGTTTCATGTGCTGAGCGGCTCCTGCAAGGGATCACGCGCCGGCAACCTGCGCGAGCAGGCGTGAACCCGGATACAGCCTTGGGCACAGGCCATTTCGCGTGGCATGCCGAGCAAATCCATACGCTAGCGTATGTCGATCCCATGATGACCTGTCCGCGCTGCGCACGCAAGCTGCTTTGGATGCCATTCAGGCAGCTTCGGGAACGGCGTCGGCGCGGCCGCGCCGGCCGGCACGCAGCGCGGCCATGCACCACGGCCCGCTGCCATGGCCAACGCCCCCCCCAAAAGGCCGACCAGATCGCCGGATCGCGGCGTGCGCATGCGTTCGCCCGGCCCGGGATCGGCCGGCCGGGCAGCGCCGCGCCGACGGCGGCATCGGCGCAGCCGAGTACCAACGAAATTCACGCACAACGGAAAACGGAAGAAACCCGCCACGCCTTCAGATTTTCCATTAAGTGCACGTTCATATTCGTTGCGATGCACAAATCCGATGGATCCGAAAAATCCTCGCCATCGCAACGCTTTGCGTCGCGACGGCAGCCACGGCAGGCACTTTTCGGTACCTGCTTGATCGCTCCATTCGCCGGCGTATAGTCCCCACGCTCGCGATTCCATTCGGCAGCGTATGTTCCCGGCCGCCAGCATGGGCGAGGCGAGTCCCGAAGGCCAACGTCCTTTCGGTGGGGCGTGACTTGCGGGGTGCGGGGATTGCGGCGGCAAGACGCCAGGGGCGGCGAGGGGCGGGGCGGTTTGTGGCTGTCGGCGAGCCCGCCGACACCGTGGCGGCATCCAGAGCCGCCCGTCCATCGCCCTGCGTCGCAAGGCAGGCGTTGTCAGGTTCCAGGAAGGGCCTGGATTGCACACGGCGGGTCGGCGTCGGGTCGCAAGAGGCAGCGTCGGGTTCCGGCCAGTGCAGGTGCGGTCATTCATCCAAAACTTGAGGAGATCAC
This sequence comes from Pseudomonadota bacterium, assembly GCA_018242445.1. Lineage (GTDB taxonomy): Bacteria > Pseudomonadota > Gammaproteobacteria > Xanthomonadales > Xanthomonadaceae > SZAS-103. The sequence goes on from JAFEBW010000053.1 coordinate 24,008, forward strand.
CATGAAGCTGCAAGGCATTCGTTCAAGCAACGGTCGCGTACTGCGTTTCGGGCAACTGGGCCAGGGCATGACCGAGTACATCATCATCGTCGCACTGGTCGCGATCGCCGCCATCGCGGTGTATTCGTTCTTCGGCAAGACGGTGCGCGGGCAGATGGCTTCCGTCACCAGCCAGTTGGCAGGCAATGGCGGCACCACCGGCCAGACGCAGGCGCAGACGGGCTCCACCAACGCCAACACCGAAGCCACCCAGCAATACAACCTGAAGAACTACGACACCAACGCCAAGAACGCCGGCCAGACGGGCGGCTGATACGCGCCGACCCGATCGATCGTCGCCCCTCCTGCGTCATGCGGCATGACGCAGGAGGGTTGCCGGGCAGGCCTGGAATACAGGCAAGGGTGCGTCGCCGGGGTTCGCGGCCGCGGCGGCGGCCCCATCCAGCGAGTTTCAACACACCCCCAAGGCCGTCTTGGACGGGTATGAGCGGGAGGCAGCGTGCGGGGGAGCACAGCCAGATTCCATGCGATGAACCTGCCCCCCGGGTCGCGGCAGCGGCAATCCGGGCAGGTCATGATCCTGGTCGCCATCCTGGCGATCGTGCTGCTGCTGGCCGCGCTGCTGGTCTACAACGTCGGCCGGGTCAACCTCGTGCGCACACGCTTGCAGAACACCGCCGATTCGGCCTCCTACAGCAGCGCGCTGGTGATGGCGCGCGCCTACAACTTCACCGCCTATTCCAACCGCGCGATGGTCGCCAATCAGGTGGCGATCGCGCAGATGGTCAGCCTGGCTTCGTGGTCGCGGTTTTATTGTCTGGTTTTCGCCGATTCCAAATGCGGCAAGTTTGCCGCCAACGGCACCGATCGGGCGATCCTGTTCGGCTTGAAACTGTTCGGGAGCCAACCCGGGAAAACCGTCAACAACATCTACCAGAACATCTCCAACAGCGTCTTCAATACCTTCGATGCGACCACCGGCCCGGTGGTGACCTTTCTCGATGGGCTCGAGGGCGTGCTGAGCAATGCTTCCACGGCCTATCTGCTGGGAACCGCGATCGAAGTGCCCGCGGTGGCCGACCAGGTGGTCAAGGACAACGACCCGCAGGCGGCCTTGAGCGGCGCCGGCACCGCGGCGGTGGCGGTGGCCGAAGGCCAGTTGCTCACCTACCAGCGGCGCTATACGCCGTTGCGCCGCCAGAACGATCCCGGCAACCGCTTCCACAACGTGACCATGGCGAGCCTCGACCCATGGACGTCCTCGCGCAGCGGTTCGGAGGATCCGCCCTTCACCACCGGGCTGACGGCCTTCGGCCGCTGCCTTTTTGGCGCGGGTATCGGCGGCATCGATTTTTTCGGGAACTGGAGCGGCACGGCAGCGCTGTCCAACGACAACACCCAATGGACGGCCAATGATCGGGGCACCTACTTCGGCTTTGGCGTGTGCATCATCAGGGCCGGATGGATTCCCATCCCGATCCCGATCTTCATGCCGGTGCCGCCATCCACGGGCATGGGCATCGCCGGCGGCAACGCCGGGCAGTGGCAGGTGGGCAGTTACAGCGGGCTGCGTTCGTACATGGGCTTGAGCCGGCTCAACCAGCCCGACTGGGAGTCGCCGACCATCAACCTGTTCGTCGAGCGCAAGACGAACACGGTGGATACGACCAAGCAGATGCACGACCGCGGGCAGCCCATCGCCGGCGGCCAGCTGGACATGTACGACTCCGAAGCCTCGGGCATGCTCCAGGTCGCATCCTCGGCCAACGCCTACTTCGTGCGTCCCGATGGGCAATGGAACCTGGGCGGGTATCTGGTCTACGGCAATCTGTTCAACCCGTACTGGGAAGCGCATCTGGTGAAAACCCCGCTGCCGCTCGTGCTGGCGGCGGACGGCGCGCAGGCGGGAGCGGGCCCGTGACGGGACGCCCGCGCGCCATCGTCGGAGATTTTTCCGCGCGGCGTTCGATGCGTGGACAGGCGATGGGCGAAACCATCGTGGTGGCGCTGTTCTTCCTGGTGCCGCTGTTCCTGATGATCGTGCTGATCGGCAAGTTCATCAACATGCGCTCCACGACCTTGCAGGCGGCCCGCTACACGGCCTTCGAGCGCACCGTCTACAGCGCTTCGGGCAACGAACGCGACGCCACCATGGCGCAACTGACCGATGCGCAGTTGGCCAATGCGGTGCGAATGCGGTTCTTCAGCGGCAACTTCAATGCGATCACGCAGGCGCAGAACAATTCGGCCGGGGCGTTCGCCAACAACCCGCTGTGGGTGGATCAGGGCGGCAACCAGCTGGTCGGCAATGCGGCCGACGTGACCGCCACGGCGGTCGGCAACGGCGAGCCGAACAGCTTCGCATCCGACGCGCTGCTCGGGGTAACCCTGCAACCCTTGCGCAACCTGGTCGGGCTGGGGTTTTCGCTGACCATGGACAAGTACTACACCGCGGCGGTCGCGGTGCAGCCGAAGCTGCCGGTCGGCCCGACCGATTACATCGCCATGCTCGACGGCCTGCCGTTGACGTTTTCCGCGCGCGACACCCTGCTGGCCGACGGCTGGAGCGCCTCGGACGAAGCCTACGAGCGCTGTCAGGCGGCCACCGCGGTGCCCACCTCGGTGCTGGGCACGGCCACCAGCAACTGCCCCTCGCGGCCCAAGGCGCTGGCGGCGATCGGCAACCTGTACAAGTCGGTTCAATCCATCCTCGGCTACATCATTCCGGATCTGTCGGCGAGCAGCAAAGGCCCGCCGGGTTTCGGCTACATCGACGTGACCGATCCGGGCTCGGTGCCGGCCGACCGGCTGAAGAACTACACCCCGCCGGCCAGCGGCGGCGGCCCCACGCCTCCGTCGCAAATCAACCAGATCATCCAGCAGTACACCGCGGCGGGCTTCACCCTCGTGAGCCAGACCACGCAGGCCGATGGTTCCGTGGTGCTGGTGTTCCAGAAGGGCAGCGCGACCTCCACGGTGACGGTGAGCCCGTCGGGCGCGGTGACCGTGGGCAGCGCGCTGTCGGTGCCGGGCAAACCCTATGCCGCGTGGCAGAACTATTCGGCCAGCCTGACGCAGGCCGGTTACGCCTTCTCCAACGTGCGCTACGTGTGCGCCGGCAACACGACCTGCGCCGCCGGCCAGCAAGCCAGCGCGATCGAGGTGGATGCGGTGGCGACGATCGCCGGCGGCTCGTCGATGACGATCACGGTCAAACCCGATCCAGCCAACCCCGGCAACTCGATCATCACCACCGGTTGACCGTCGCCATGCACCGTCCCCACGCCCACTCGCATCCAACCCTGGCCACCTTGCGGCGGGTTGCGGCGTGGACGGCGCTGGCCGCATCGGCAGCCCACGCAACGGCGGTTCCGCAGGTCGAATGCCGGGCGTTGCCCACGCCGGCGCATACCGTGCAGCAGGTCGTCGCGCCGCGGATCATCGTCGACGGCCGCCCGATGAGCATCGTGGCCGCCAGCAGCACCATGGCCCCGGAAGCGTTCGCGCAGTTCTACAAGACCTTGTGGAAAGGCCAGCCGAACCGGCCGGCGTTCGTGGAAAACACCATCGGCCCGTGGGACGTGGTCGCGCACCAGCAGGATCAGTGCTTCTACACGGTGCAAATCCGGCCCGACGGCAAGGGCGGAAGCGGCGCCCTGCTCGGGATCGGCGCGCTCGACCAGGACTTCGGCATGGGCGCGCCGGATTTCCCGGCACCGGGCGATGCCGAACCGCTGACGCACATGCTCAGCAAGGACGGCGTCCGCTCCGGCGACACCTGGCTGCTGTACAGCAACAACGTGCCGACCGCGGTGGTGGGCTGGTACACGCACACCATGCAAGCCTACGGCTGGCACCCGGACATGCCGCCGGGCAACGGCCCGACCGGCACCGTGCTGATGTTCAGCAAGGGCCACCGGCATGCCGGGATCGTGGTGTCGCCGCTCAACACCGGGGCCACGATCACCTTGACGGTGATGTCGCCATGAGTCGATTCCGGCACGCCCCGACCGCGCCGCGCGGCCTGGCGCGCGCCCGGCAGCGCGGACAGGCGATGGTCGAATACATCGTGGCCGCATTGGCGGTGCTGATCCTGCTGGCAGTCGTCCCGATCCCCGGACTGGCCGGGTCGGGCGGAAAGTCGGTGATCGCATTGTTGATCGACGCGCTGCACTCGTGGTGGATGAACTTCACCTTCCTGCTTTCCCTGCCATAAGCCCCCGGACATGCGCCTACCTCAAGTCAACAGATATGTCGGCATGCTGCTGATCGCCATCTTCCTGGCGATCGTGTCGGTCACCCTGATCGTGCGTTATCTGCACCAGACCCGATCGCAATATCAGGCCGAGTTGCAGCAGAAGCTGTCGCAGGGCACGGTGCAGGTGGTCGTCCCCAGCATGGATCTGCCGCCCGGCACGCTGGCCAACGACCAGAACATGTCGGTGCGGCCGTTCCCGAAGGATCTGCTGTATCCGGACACGATCCTGGTGAAGGACTGGCCGCAATTTTCCGGACGCGCGTTGCGCCGGCCGGTCGCCGCCGGCAAGCCGCTGCTGTCGAGCTATTTCGACAAGCTCGAAGTGTCGGATTTCGCGTCCCTGCTGCCGCAGGGCACGCGCGCGGTGACGATCTCGGTCGATGAAATCAATGCGGTGGCCGGCCTGTTGCGGGCCGGAGACCACATCGACATCCTGCTGGCCACCTCGCGCACCGGCGACGACGGCGTGGAGGACAAGGAAATCCTGCCGGTGTTGCAGCGTGTGCTGGTGCTGGCAACCGGCAACGACCTGGGCTACAGCGAGGGCTTGCCCAAGCCCGGCGAGAACCTGTCCAGCCAGTTCGGCACGATCACCCTGCAGCTGACCGCCGACCAGGCATCCGAGTTGATGCTGGCGCATCAGATGGGGACTTTGCGGGTGGCGCTGACACCCGGGGCCGAGCCGCTACCCGGCACACCGGACATGCCACGGCAGAACAGCATCGACCTGCTGGCCAGGCTGGCGGGCGACGAGGTATCGCGGGCCAGGGGCATCGGGCCCGTGCAATTCATCATCGGCGCCGGCGGCGAGGTCACCCAGCAGGTGATGTATACCGGCACGGCGCCCGCGGCCGCCAGGCCGGCGGCGGAGCCAGCCAGGCCCCTGCCGCCGGATCAGGTCCAGGAAGGCGCCAAGGCCCTGCTGCGCGCCCTGCTCCAGAACAATCCGGCTACGCCCACACCTTCCGGGCCCGGCGCACTGGACAGCCATTGACGCCTCCACGACTGCATTCAAGGGACGACCTGCACGATGAAACGATCCACACGATGGGTATTGGGCGCGGCCGTGGCGACGCTGCTGGCTGCGCTGCCCGCCGCCGCCGGCACCGCGGCCATCGCCGCCCCCGCCGGCGATGCTGTTTCCGGCACCGCGGCCGCGGGCGAGCTGGTGCTGTACGCCGGCGAGGTCAAGGTCTTGCACCTGCGCCACGTCAAGCGCGTGGCGCTGGGCAACGGCAAGCTGGTGTCGGTGCAGCAGGCAGGCGATGACCTGATCCTGATCGGCCAGGCCGCCGGCGCGACCAACCTGTTGCTGTGGCATGCCGACGGCGGCATGCAGGCCTTCAACATCATCGTGACCGCGCAGGATGCGCGTGAGGCCGCACAAAGCCTCGCCGGTGCGCTCGCCTCGATTCCCGGCTTGACCGTCGCCAACACCACCGGCCACGTCGTCCTGACCGGCGACCTCACGCCCGAGGACTACAAACGGGTCGAGCAGATCGCGCAGACGGTGCCGGGCATCATCAATCTCACGCACCCGGGCACGGTGGACATGCAGCGCATGGTCTACCTCGACGTGCAGGTGGTGGATTTCAAGAAATCCGCGCTGCGCAACATCGGCATCGATTGGCAGAAGGCCGTCGCCGGGCCGGGCCTGGGGATCGTCAAGGACTGGCGCACCAACCCGTATTTCCGGCTCGGCGACCTCACCCAGGGCGGCAATCCGAACAATGCGCTGCAAGGCCCCGGCGGCAACCTCACCGGGCTGCCTCTGCACGTGCCGTTCTCCGAATATTTCGGCATCACCAGCTCGCTGTCCTCGGTGATCAACCTGGCCGCGCAAAAGGGCGATGCCTACGTGCTGGCCAACCCGCAACTGAGCACGCGCAGCGAGGGCACGGCGAGCTTTCTCGCCGGCGGGCAGATCCCGATCCCGATCACCTCCGTGCTGGGCCAGAGCACGGTGCAGTACAAGGACTACGGCGTGCATCTGGACATCAAACCCGTCGCCGACGCGCACGGCAACGTGCTGGCCGACATCGACACCGAGGTCAGCCAGATCGACCCGTCGGTGACCATCCAGGGCTTCCCCGGTTTCCTGACGCGCAAGACCAGTTCCGTGGTCAACGTCAAGAGCGGGCAGACGATCGTGTTGTCCGGGCTGGTGCAGGCCGGTGGTGCCCACTCGATCGACAAGTTCCCGTGGCTGGGCGATGTCCCGATCCTGGGCAACCTGTTCCGCGACAAGAATTTCAGCGCCAACAAGTCGGAGCTGGTGATCTTCGTGACCCCGCAGATCATCGAGCCGGGTTCGCCGGTCGATCGCGAGATGATCGACCGCGGCACCCGGATGATCCACGACTTCGACCGCCAGTACGGCAACGGCATCGACATGCCGGGCTTCGGCATCGGCCCGGGATCCCATCCGCGGCAGGAACGGGAAGCGGAGGAACGCATTCCGGCCGCGACGCCAGCGCCGCCGCCACCGGCAGCGATGACGGCGGTCAGGCCGACGGCCACGACTGCCGGCGCGAACCCCGGCGCACGAGGGTCGGCAAGCGCGCCCACGCCCGCAACGACCCTGCACGCAGCCCCGGACGCCGCACCCGCGGCCACGGGCCCTGCCAAGCGGCAGTGACCCCGCCATGTTCCAGGTAACCGTCTCCAATTCCCGCGGCAAGGTGCAATCGATCAACTGCAACGCGCCGATCTGCGCGATCGGCAAGTCGGTCGAGAACCTCGTCGTGCTGCAGGGCTGGGACGTGGCGCGTACGCACGCGGTGCTGGTCGTGCAGGATGACGGCGTCCACGTCCGCGACGAGGGCAGCCGCGCCGGCACCACGGTCAATGCGCACCGGATCTCGCGCAGCTACGGTCCGTTGCAGCCCGACGACGTGGTCGGGATCGGCAGTTACCGCATCCAGGCCGTGCTGCAGAAGGAAGTCGCGGGCGTGGCGGCATCCGCAACACCGGCGCCCGCGCTGCCGGCGAGCGGCCCGTCGCTCGCACGCGCGCCGGCACCCGAGCCTGCGGCCGCCGCAGGCCACCATTTCGATCAGGGCGAGTATGCGGTGCTGCGGATCATCCACGACCGCATCATTTCCCGCATGGACTTTCGCCGGCTGGACGTGACGCGCCTGAGCGAAGTCGAGCTGCGGGCCAAGACCCGCGAGCTGATCGACGAGATCATCAACGAGGATCCCGGCCTGATCGGCGCCTACGACCGCAACCAGTTGGCGCGCAACGCGCTCAACGAGGCGATCGGGCTGGGCCCGCTGGAGGTGCTGCTGGCCGACGAGAGCATCAGCGAGGTGATGGTCAATGGCTTCGACCAGGTGTTCATCGAACGCGCTGGCCGGCTGGAACCGGCGCCGGTGGTGTTTTCCAGCGACAAGGCCGTGCTCTCGGCCATCGAGCGCATCGTGACGCCGCTGGGCCGGCGCATCGACGAGGGCTCGCCGATGGTCGATGCCCGCCTGCGCGACGGCTCGCGCGTCAACGCGGTGATCCCGCCGCTGGCGCTGAAAGGCCCCTCCATCACCATCCGCAAGTTCGCCAAGCGCAAGCTGGTCGCCAAGGATCTGGTCGACTTCGGCTCGGCCAGCGTGGACATGATGAACTTCCTGCGCCTGTGCGTGGAGCAACGGCGCAACGTGGTGATCTCCGGCGGCACCGGCTCGGGCAAGACCACGCTCCTCAACATCCTGTCCAACTTCATTCCCGACCGCGAGCGCGTGATCACCGTCGAGGACGCCGCCGAGCTGCGGCTGGGCATGAACAACCTGGTGTCGCTGGAATCGCGCCCTGCCAACATCGAGGGCAAGGGCGCGGTGACGATCCGCGACCTGGTGCGCAACTGCCTGCGCATGCGCCCGGATCGCATCGTGGTCGGCGAATGCCGCGGCGGCGAGGCGCTGGACATGCTGCAGGCGATGAACACCGGCCACGACGGCTCGCTGACCACGGTGCACGCCAATGCGCCGCGCGACACCCTGGCGCGACTGGAAGTGATGGTGTTGATGGCCGGCATGGATCTGCCGGTGCTGGCGATCCGCCAGCAGGTGTCCTCGGCGATCAACATCATCGTCCAGCAGAACCGGATGTCCGACGGCAGCCGCAAGATCACCCACATCACCGAGGTGTGCGGGATGGAGAACGGCGTGATCCAGTTGCAGGACATCTTCCAGTTCAGGCAGCACGGGTTCGATTCCGAACGCCGGGTGATCGGGGAGTACGCGGCCACCGGGCGCGTGCCGGAGTTCTACGAGGAACTGGGCGCGCGCGGCATCGAAATCGATCGGACCTTGTTCTTCGCCAAATCCGGCGGCCGCCACGCATGATGATCGCGGCCATCATCCTGACCGTGGCGGCCACCCTGATCCTGCTGGGATGGCTGGCATTGCTGTTCATGGGCCAGCTCGCCGACCGCCAGGTCGAGCGCCTCAAGGGCACCACCGAACGCGACCTGGCCGACCTGTTCGTGTTCGTGGACTACCGCAAGCTGGCGGCGGTGTATTTCTTCGGCTTCATCGCCGTGCCGGCACTGGTGTGGCTGCTCACCGGCAACCTGTTCTTCACCGCGCTCAGCCTGCCGGTACCGATCCTGGCGCCCAAGCTCATCGTGGATTTCGTGCGCAAACGGCGCATGGAGAAATTCCGCCTCCAGTTGCCCGACGCGCTGGCGGTCATGGCCAGTTCGCTGCGCGCCGGCGCCAGCCTCATGACCACCCTGGAAAATCTCGCCAAGGAAGCCCGGCCGCCGCTGTCGCAGGAGTTTTCGCTGTTGCTGCGCAATCAGCGCATCGGCATGAGCTTCGAGGACGCACTGAACAAGATGGAAGAGCGCGTCCCGCTGGAGGAGATGGGGCTGTTCGCCGCCGGCGTGCGCATTTCCCGCGAGACCGGCGGCAACCTCGGCGAAATGCTCGACTCGCTGGCCGGCACCCTGACCCGCACCCTGCAGATCGAAGGCAAGATCCGCAGCCTGACCTCGCTGGGCAAGATCCAGGGCCTGGTGATGACCGCCCTGCCGCCCCTGATGATCGTCGTGCTGTCCCAATTGCAGCCGCGCGAGATGCACCCGCTGTTCACCACCCTGCAAGGCTACATGACGCTCGGCGTGATCGCCGTGATGGAGCTGTTGGGCTACCTCGGCATCCGGAAAATCACCAACATCGACGTATGATCCTGATCGTCCTCATCTGCCTGCTGGTGATCGCGAGCATCGTCCTGCTGATCTGGGCGCTCGCGGGATTGCACTGGGAGATGCCGGAGGAAGACCGCCTGTATCTGGACCCGCTGCCGCGCATCCTGCGGGCGATCTGGCCGCTGGTTCGCTTCGTGTCCACCTACATCGGCTCGCGCCTGCCCACGCCGGTGCTGGAAGGCGTGTACGTGCGGATCGCGCGCTCGGGCGCCAATTACATGCTCACCGCCGAAGAGTTCTGCTCGGTGATGCTGATCGGGTCGGTGGCGGTCGGCGGCCTGATCTGGCTCGGCGTGCGCGAGACCGGCCCGACCCTCGCGTACTCGCTCACCGCGTTCGGCATCGCGCTGGGCCTGTTTTATCCGGTGATGTGGCTCAACCGACGCTACACGACACGGCGCAAGTCGATCCTCAGGGAACTGCCGATTTTTCTCGATTACATCGTGCTGGGCATGGAGGCGGGACTGAACTTCACCAATGCCATGGCGCAGACCATCGAGAAAGGCCCGACCGGCGCGCTGCGCCAGGAGTTCTTCCTCGTGCTGCGCGACATTCGCGCCGGCCTGAACCGGTCCGACGCGCTGCGGCGCATGGACGAGCGGCTCACCATTCCCGAGGTGTCCTCGTTCGTGTCGGCGATCATCCAGGCCGAACAGGTCGGCGCCAGCGTGGGCAAGGTGCTGCGGCTGCAAGCCGAGCGCCGCCGCAACGAGCGCTTCCAGCGCGCCGAGAAGATGGCCATGGAAGCGCCGGTCAAATTGCTGTTCCCGCTGGTGATGTTCATCTTTCCGACCACCTTCATCGTGCTGGCGTTTCCGATCCTCATGATGATCAGCGAGCAGGGGTTGTTTTGAAGATCGCCACGCTCATGTCCGAAGACCGCGTCGTCGCCGAGCGCCTGCTGGTGACGCGCGGGCCGCTGGAGCGCATGCGCGGGCTGCTGTGGCGAGCGCCGCTGCAGGACGGCGAGGCGATGTACTTCGCCCATTGCAATGCGGTGCACACCGTGGGCATGCGCCATGCCATCGACGTGGTGTTCCTCGACGCTTCCGGAGAAGTCCTGCGGGTGGTCGACACCCTGCGGCCGCTGCGCATGGCAGCCTGCCTGCGCGCGCAGGCGACGGTGGAGCTGGCGGCCGGCCAGTGCGCGCGCATCGGCATCGCGCCGCGCCAGCGGCTGCGCGTGAGCGGGGAGACATCCGCATGAAAGCCCGCATCGTCGGCCTGCTGGTCTGTGCCGGGATCGCCATCGCCGGCAGCGCCCGCGCGGCGGATCCAGCGGCCGCGCCCGCCCCGGCGCTGCGCGCGCAGGCCGAAGCGGCGTATGCGCGCGGCGATGCGGCCGGCGCGTTGTCCGCCTACCAGCAACTGGTCGGGCATGGCGCGGGGGACGCGCAGACATGGACGCGGATCGGCAATCTGGAATGGCTGCAGGACGCCCCCGCCGCAGCCACCGCCGCCTTCGAGATGGCGGTGCGGCTGGACCCGAAGGCCACCGAGGCCTGGCACAACCTGGCGATCATCCGGATGCGGCAGGCGCAGGCCATGCTCGCCGCCGAACGCACGTCCTTGCCGCCGGGCAGCGCACGCACCGCCGCCATCGCCTGCGAGCAAACCCTGCTCGCCTCGATGCTGCACGAGGAAGGTTCCGGAACAGCGGAGTGCACCCGATGAACGCACCGATGCGATGCCCGCGCACACGCGCATCCGGCAGCCGCCGCGGCATGGCCGGCCAATCGCTGGCCGAGTTCCTGATCGTGATCCCGGTGATGCTGCTGCTGACGCTGGGCGTCCTGCAATTCGCATTGTTCTTCATGGCCAAATCGACGCTCGATCAAGCCGCCATCACCGGCGCCCGCGAGGGCATCGTCAACAACGCCAGCGTGTGTTCCATCCGGACCGGCGTCATCAAGGGACTGGTTCCGCTGTATCAAACCGGGAACATGAAACGCAATCTCGCCGGGTATGGCGCAGCGCTCGCCAATGCATGGACGAAGACCACGCTGGGCGCGGTCGGCGGCCTGGACAACGTGGCGATCGACGTGATCAATCCCACCCGGGCATCGTTCAGGGATTTCGCGACCAACAACAACGTGCTCCAGGACGGCACGCCGATCACCGCGATCCCCAATGCGCGCCTGCTGTATCGCAGCACCAATCCCGGAACCCAGTCCAGACAGAGCATCCAGGACGCCAACATCCTGAGCATCCGCGTCAATTACTGCGATCCGGTGATCGTGCCGCCGGTGCGCTGGGTGACCCAATTGATGACCGACTCGGGCAACAATGCCGCCTTCGGTACCATGTGCTACGCGGCCGGCGGCATCCCGATCCAGTCGTATGCCAATCTGTTGATGCAGTCCCCGGCCGTGCAATCGCAGGTATATGGCGGCGCCGCCGCCGGTTGCGGGAATCCGTTCGGCCCATGAAAGTCGCTGCAAGCAAGGCGTTCCCGTGTTTCCCTGACGACCTTTGGAACATCCCATGACCATCGCCAACATCTGCATCCTCGTCGCCTGCCTGTTGCCGCTGGTTTGCGCCGTCCTGGCGAAATCCCCGGGCTTCGGCAAACCGCGCCGGGAGGGCGGATTCGACAACAACAATCCGCGGATATGGCTGTCGCGGCTGCAGGGCTGGCAGGCGCGCGCCAATGCCGCCCAGCAGAACGGCTTCGAAGCCCTGCCGATGTTCATCGCCGGCGTGCTGCTGGCCCAGCAATGGCATGCGCCGCAGGCGCGCGTGGATGGCTTGTCCTTGCTGTTCGTGGCGGCACGGCTGGGCTACATCGGCGCCTACCTTGCCGATCGGGCGACCTTGCGTTCGGCTCTCTGGGCCATCGGGCTCGGCGCAAGCATCGCGATGTTCTTCGTCCGCTGACCGACACCCGCGAGGATCGGCAGCCAGCCGACCCGGGTTGAAAGCCGCCCGGACTGGCGGCCCACAACCGCACCCCGCAAAGCCACCTGCCGCGACGCCCATCGGCGCGTCCGACCCGGCCGGCCCTCGAACATGCCGACACGTCGGCGGGCGCGGCCGCCATCTCTGAGCACTTGCTCTATCGCAAGGGCCACACCATGATCGAAACTGCCGATCGCAGGCGGCCCGCATCCGCCCGCACGCAGCTTCATGCGTCTGGCAAGCGGCCGAACGGAGCCTTGCATGGGCATCGCCGTACCGATCCTGATCCTGCTGCTGGCCGGGTTGATCGCCGCCTACCACCGGCTGCCGCTGTGGCTGTACGCGCTGCTCACGGCCACCGCGCTCGTCGCCGGCGCATGGCTCGGGGCGAACCGGACGGCGAGCGGCGTGGTCGGCGCGTTGTTCGCGCTGGCCGCCATCGCGCTGCTGGTTCCGGCGCTGCGACGCCGTTTCATCACCCGCCCGTTGCTGGATTTCTACACCAGGATCCTGCCGCCGCTGACCGACACCGAGCGCACCGCGCTTCAGGCCGGCACGGTCGGCTTCGAGGGCGAGCTGTTCTCCGGCAAGCCGCGGTGGAAGCTGCTGCTCGACCAACCCAAGCCCGCATTGACCGCCGAGGAACAGGCCTTCCTCGACGGCCCCTGCGAGCAGTTGTGCGGCATGGCCGACGAGTGGGATACGACGCATGTGCGCGCCGATCTGGCGCCGGAAACCTGGGAGTTCATCCAGCGCAACAAGTTTTTCGGGATGATCATTCCGAAGCAATACGGCGGCCTCGGGTTTTCCGCATACGCGCACCATCGCGTCATCCAGAAGCTGGCCTCGATCTCCTCCACCCTCAGCGCCACCGTCGGCGTGCCCAACTCGCTGGGGCCGGGCGAACTGCTGCTGCACTACGGCACGCCCGAGCAGAAGGACCACTACCTGCCGCGGCTGGCCGATGGCCGCGAGATCCCCTGCTTCGGCCTGACCGGCCCGTTCGCAGGCTCGGATGCCACCGCGATCCCCGATGTCGGCATCGTGTGCACGCACGAGTGGAACGGCGCGCGCGTGGTCGGCATCCGCCTGAGTTTCGACAAGCGCTACATCACCCTGGCGCCGGTGGCCACGCTGATCGGGCTGGCCTTCCGCCTGTACGATCCCGACGGCCTGCTGGGCGAGAAGAAGGACATCGGCATCAGTCTCGCCTTGATCCCGCGCGATACCCCGGGCGTGGAGATCGGGCAGCGGCACTGTCCGCTCAACGCGGCCTTCATGAACGGGCCGATCCGCGGCCGCGACGTGTTCGTGCCGCTGTCGGCGCTGATCGGCGGCGAGGAATACGCAGGCCGGGGTTGGCAGATGCTGGTCGAGGTGTTGTCGATCGGCCGCTCGATCACCCTGCCGTCCTCCGGCAGCGGCAGCGCGAAGATGGCGGCCGTGGTCAGCGGCGCGTATGCGCGCATCCGCAAGCAGTTCGGGCTGTCGATCGGCCGCTTCGAGGGCGTGGAGGAAGCCCTCGCACGCATGGCCGGCAAGGCCTACGCGATCAGCGCGCTGGCGCAGGCCACCGCCGCCGCGGTCGCGCGCGGCGAGAACCCGGCGGTGCCATCGACGATCGCCAAGTACCACTGCACCACCATCGGCCGCGAGGTGATCCAGGACGCGATGGACGTGCACGGCGGCAAGGGCATCATCCTGGGCCCGCGCAATTACCTGGGCCGCAACTGGCAGCACGCGCCGATCTCGATCACCGTCGAGGGCGCCAACATCATGACCCGCAGCCTGATGATCTTCGGGCAGGGCGCGATCCTGTGCCATCCGTGGGTGCTCAAGGAGATGAAAGCCGCGCAGCTGGACGATCCGCAGCAGCGCCTGCGCGAGTTCGACCGCAACCTGTTCGGCCACGTCGGCTACGCGATCTCCAACGCGGTGCGCGCGTGGTGGTTCGGCTGCACCGCCGCGCGCATCGGCATGGCCCCGGGCGATGCCTACACCCGCCGCTACTTCCGCAAGCTCGATCGCTACAGCGCGGCGCTGGCGCTGCTGACCGACACCGCGATGCTGCTGCTCGGCGGCAAGCTCAAGTTCCGCGAGAAGCTCTCGGCGCGGCTGGGCGACGTGCTCAGCGAGCTGTACATCGCCAGCAGCATGCTCAAGCGCCACCACGACGAAGGCGAGCCGGTGGCCGATCGCCCGCTGCTGGCGTGGGCCTTCCACGACGCCGTGCATCGCATCGAAGTCGCCTGCTCCGGCGCGCTGCGCAATTTCCCGATCCGCCCGGTGGGCTGGCTGCTGTGGCTGCTGGTGTTCCCCTGGGGCCGGCGTGCGCAGCCGCCCTCCGACCGCCTCGGCCATCGTGCCGCCGCGCTGCTGATGTCACCCAACGATGCCCGCGACCGCCTCGCCGCGGGCCTGTACCTCACGCCGGGCCCGCACAACCCCGCCGGCCGCATCGACAGCTATCTGGAGAAGGCGATTCTCGCCGAACCGGTCGAACGCAAGTTCGCCAAGGCGCTCAAGGGCGCCGGGCTGGATGCGCTGGATTACGCCGCGCAACTCGATGCCGGCGTGCAGGCCGGCTGGATCACCGTCGAGGAACGCAGGCAACTGGAAGAACTGCGCGCGATGACCCTGGATGCGATCTCGGTGGACGATTTCGATGCTTCCGAGCTGGTTGGCGCATGCTGGAATGTTTGCTCTATCGCCAGCGCCTAGCCTCGACGCATAGCCGTCAGCAGGGACTGCCGTGACCACGCCCCCCGAGTTCGACTACATCATCGTCGGCGCCGGCTCGGCCGGCTGCGTGCTGGCCCATCGCCTGAGCGAGGATCGCGACGTCACGGTGCTGCTGCTGGAAGCCGGCCCGCGCGACTGGCACCCCTTCATCCACATGCCCGCAGGCCTGGCCAAGCTGGTCAACAAGAAGGGCGTGAACTGGGACTACACCACCGAACCGGTGCCGGCGCTGGATGGCCGCCGCTTCTGGTGGCCGCGCGGCAAGGTGCTCGGCGGGTCGAGTTCGATCAACGCGATGTGCTACATCCGCGGCGTGCCGGCCGACTACGACGAGTGGGCAGCGCTCGGCGCGGAAGGCTGGAACTGGGACGGCGTGCTGCCCTACTTCCGTCGCGCCGAGGGCAACCAGCGCGGCGCCGATGCCCTGCACGGCGGCGACGGCCCGCTGAAGGTCTCCGACCTGCGCTACGTCAACGAACTCTCCAAAGTGTTCATCGACGCCGCCGCGCAAGCCGGCTTTGCCCGCAATCCCGATTTCAACGGCCCGGTGCAGCAGGGTTTCGGCCTGTATCAGGTGACCCAGGCCAACGGCGCGCGCTGCTCGACCGCGGTGGGCTACCTCGATCCGGTGAAATCGCGCACGAATCTCACCGTGCACACGCATGCGCTGGCGCGCCGCGTGGTGTTCGAGGGCCAGCGCGCGAGCGGCGTGGACTATCTGCAATACGGGCGGCCGCTGCTGGCGCGCGCGCGCCGCGAGGTGCTGCTGTGCGGCGGGGCGATCAATTCGCCGCAGTTGCTGATGCTCTCTGGCATCGGCGCTGCCGATGCGCTGCGCGGGCATGGCATCGAGGCACGGGTGGATCTGCCCGGCGTGGGCGCCAACCTGCAAGATCACCTGGACGTGTGCACCTTGCAGCATGCCACCCGGCGCGTGACTTACGACCGCCTCAGCGATGCCAGGGTGGCCTTCGATTATTTCCTGCGCGGGCACAGCGGCCCGGGCACCAGCAACATCGCCGAGGCCGGCGGTTTCGTGCGCTCGGCGCTGGCCCCGGATGCGCGCGCCGACGTGCAGTTCCATTTCGTGCCGGCGATGCTCGACGACCACGGCCGCCACCGCATCCCCGGCGACGGCTACACCCTGCACGCCTGCTTCCTGCGCCCGCACAGCCGCGGCCGCATCGAACTGGCCTCGGCCGACCCGTCCGCCAAGGTGCGCATCACCCCGAATTACCTGGGCGATGTCCAGGGCTTGGATGCGGCGATGATGCTCGAATGCGCCAAGTTCTCGCGCGAGCTGTTCGCGCAAAAAGCCTTCGACCCCTATCGCGGCGCGCCGATCTTCCCGGCGCGCAGCAACGCTTCCGATCAGGAACTGATGGCCTTCATCCGCGCCAAGGCCGAAACGGTCTATCACCCGGTCGGCACCTGCCGCATGGGGGCAAACGACGACGCCGATGCCGTGCTCGATCCCTGCCTGCGCGTACGCGGGGTGGAGGGCCTGCGCGTGGTGGATGCCGCGGCGATGCCCAAGTTGATCGGCGGCAACACCAATGCGCCGACCATCATGATCGCCGAGCGCGCGGCCGATCTGATCCGCGGCAAGGCGACGCAGCCGCAAACTTCAGCGCACGTGCGCGAATTCGTGGCGGCCTGAGTTTCAGCCGGACGCAACCGTCGCCGGCTCGCGCTTCTCCGCAACGTCGATCGCCAGCAGACCGGCGGCGACGAAATGGCCGAAGCCGGCCACGAGGCTGGCCGGGAACGCCTCGCGCCGCTCGTTGTAGCGCGTCGCCGCCGCGTTGTAGGCCTGCCGCGCGAGGCTGATGCCGTTCTCGATGACGAGCAGTTCCCGGGTGAGCTGCTGCAGGTTCCGGTCGACCCGCGCCCACGGATCGAACTCCACCATCGCCAGCAGCCCTCCCAGCGCGTTGGCGAGTCGGGCTTCGGCGACGTCAAGCCGGGCCATCGCCCGCGCATCACCGCCATGGTCATCGGTCGCCTTCAGCGCCGCCATCGCCGCATCGCGCGCGGCGGCGACGGCTGCGAACGTTGCCACCGCGCTCGGCCTGCCATCCTCGGCAATGACGGCCAGCGTGCCGAGCAACCCGTAACGTCGCCGCAAGGACTCGGCGACCTGCGCGAAGGCGTCCGTGCATGCCTTGCTCGCCGCGACCAGGCCGGTGTAGGTGCCGATGCCCCACATCAGCACGGCACCGACGAGCAGCAGCGCGAGCAACAGCAGCAGGACGAAAACCGTGGTCGCGGACGATGCATCCATGCGCAGGTGATGGGTTCGAAGGCCGGAGGAGCAATCGCGCAACGGGAATTCAAGGCAACGCTGATTGATTCGGCGTTGCCAGTCGGCCATGGCTGGCCGACCACGAACCGATCACGCAAGTGATTGATTCGTGTGAGCTTCAGTCCGGGCATGTACCGGACTGAAACGCGCGCTGATAATTCCAGGGTGGAATTATCAGCGCATCCTCAATCCCCCGCACGTTACACTGTTCGCCTGTCCGCAACATGCCTCCCATGCCCACGACGACCCCGATGCCCGCCCGCCTGCGCGCCGGCCTGTGCGCTCTCGCCTGCCTGACCGCCAGCGCCTTCGCGCAACCGACCCCGGTGCAGCCCGAAGCGCTGCCCGTCGCGCCGATCGCCAGCACCGTCCCGAACGCGGCCGTGCAGCCCGCGCCGACGCCGGTACCCGGCGAACCGAGCTTCAGCAACGATGCCCGTGCGATGGATGCGCTGGCGCAGCAGATCGTCGAGCGCGCGCACATCCCCGGCATGGCGATGGCCATCGTGCAGGGCGACAAGGTGCTGCTGATGAAGGGCTATGGCACCACCGAGATGAACGGCCGCGAGCCGGTCACCGTGCACACGGCCTTCCGGCTGGCCTCGCTGTCCAAGGCCTTCGCCGGCACCCTGGCCGCGCTGCTGGTGCAGGACGGCGCGCTGGGCTGGGACTGGAAGGTGGCCGATCACCTGCCCGCCTTCATGCTGCCCAACCCGCAATACACGTCCGACCTGACCGTGCGCGACATCCTCAGCCAGCGTGCCGGCCTGACCCGCAACACCTACGATCGCGATCTGGAAGCCGAGGTGCCGTTCCAGACCCTGGTCGGCAAGCTCGCGCAAGCGCCGATGGCCTGCGCGCCGGGCGTGTGCTACGCCTACCAGAACGTCTCCTTCAGCCTGATCGCCGACGTGGCGTTCGCGGTGACCGGCGACTTCTACACCCATCTGGTGGAAACGCGGATCTTCCACCCGTTGGGCATGTACGACTCCAGCTACGGCCGCGACGGGCTCATGTCCAGCCCGAGCTGGGCGCGCCCGCACGTGCGCGGCGGCAGCGGCTGGGTGCCGATCACGCCCAAGGAAGCCTATTACCACGTGCCGCCGGCGGCCGGCGTGAACACCTCGATCCACGACATGACCAGCTGGCTGCTGGCGCAGATGGGACATCGCCCCGACGTGCTCTCGCCGGCCCTGCTGGCCGACATCCACACCCCGCTGGTGGAAACCGTCGACCAGTTGCACGGCGCGCCCTGGCGCGGCGAGCGCCTGACCGATGCGCGCTACGCCACCGGCTGGCGCGTGTACACCTACGCCGGCCACACGATGATCTTCCACGGCGGCGCGGTGCAGGGCTTCCGCACCATGATCGGTTTCCTGCCCGACAAGGACATCGGCACGGTGGTGCTGTGGAACTCCGAGAGCGTGGT
Source organism: Pseudomonadota bacterium (assembly GCA_018242445.1). Classification (GTDB taxonomy): domain Bacteria; phylum Pseudomonadota; class Gammaproteobacteria; order Xanthomonadales; family Xanthomonadaceae; genus SZAS-103. Next base: position 42,846 of record JAFEBW010000053.1, read on the forward strand.
GCCCGCCGGCTTGATGCCGACCATCATGGATCGCGCGCTGGGCCTGCCCGAGCACGACTGGGTGCAGGTGGATGAAGTCGGCCACGCCGCCGCGCCGGCGAAGAAGGCGAAGAAACACAAGCGCCGACGCTGAAAGCAGCCTCGTACCACGCAGGGAAACGATTTCCCCGGTTCCGAGCCAGCCCATGAGCGACAAAGGGCGGACAGCGCATGCGTCCGCAAAGAACGCAATAGACGCGAATAACGCTGCTGTCGCCGATGGTTTGGCTTGTCCCTTTGCGTTCTTTGCGGACTGAGGCTTCCCGATTCCCGATTCCCGATTCCCGATTCACGCCTCACCACGCACCTTCACGGCAACCCCAGCAACGGCTGCCGATCTCCGAACAGGTAGCCCTGACAGTAGTCCACGCCGATCTGGCGCATGCACTCGAACACCGGGCGTGTTTCGACCTGCTCGGCGATCGTGCGCACGCCCATCACGGCGGCGATGCGCTGGATGGCCTCGACCATCGCGCGGTTGACCGGTTCGCTCGCCGCATCCCGCACGAACTGCCCGTCGATCTTGACGTAGTCCACCGGCAGGCGCTTGAGATAGGCGAACGAGGCCAGCCCGCAACCGAAATCGTCGAGGGCGAAACGGCAACCGTGCGTCTTCATGCGGGCGATGAAGTCGCCCGCCTCCTCGATGTTGGCGATCGCCTCGCCAGCGGTGATCTCGAAACAGAACGAGCCGCCGGGCGGCAGGGAGCGCGCCTGCTCCTCGGCGAAATTGCGGAACTGCCCATCGCCCAGCGATGAGCCCGACAGGTTGATCGTCACCAGCTCGGGCATGGCGCGGCCGGTGCCGGCGCGCCAGTGCAGCCATTCGCCGACCTGCGCGGTGACCCAGTGATCGATGCGGCCCATCAAGCCGTAGCGCCGCGCGGCCGGCAGAAACTCGCTGGGCGAAACCAGTTTGCCGCTGGCGTCGGGCAGGCACATCAGCACTTCGAGGTGACGCCCGCTGGCGATGCCCGAAGCCGTCGGAACGATGTCCTGGAACATCAACTGGAAATCCCCGACCTCCAGCGCCGCTTCCAGCCGCGGCACCCAGCGCATCAGGCTGTGGCGCAACGCGACATCGGCATCGGCCGCGTCGAACAGGTGCACGCGGTTGCGGCCGGACTCCTTGGCGACCTGGCAGGCGGCCTCGGCGGCGACCAGGATTTCGTCGATGTCGCGCGCCTGCGCCGTGATCGGCGCGACGCCGGCCGAACAACTCACCGCGAACGGGCGGTCGCCGTGGCCGAAACGCATGTGCTCGATCGTGCCGGCCGCCTGTTGCACCGCCTGCATCGCGCGGTGCGCGCTCATCTGCGGCAGCAGCATGCCGAAAGCGTCGTCGCCGAGCCGGGCCAGCACGTCGTCATCGCCCAACTGGTCGCGCAAGGCGCTGACGACTTCCTTGAGCAGGGCATCGCCGGCGGCATGCCCGCAGGTTTCGTTGACCAGCCGGAACTGGTCGATGTCGAGCACGCACAGGGCATGCGGGCCGCCGCCAGCACGCGCATCGGCGAGCAGGCGGCGGCAGCGGCGCTCGAATTCCTCGCGATTGAACGCGCCGGTCAAGGGGTCGTAACTGGCCTGGCGCGCCAGTTCGCGCATCAGATGGGCGGTCTGCGACAGGTCGCGCAGCCCCAGCACCAGGCCTTCGGGGCGGCCATGCCCGTCCACCACCACCGCGACCGCGATCTGCACTTCGCGCTGGCTGCCGTCGCGCATGCGCAAGGTGGTGTGCGCGTCGGCCGAACTGTGGAACCACGCCGACAGCGCCGCGGCATCGGCATCCGGCGGCGGCTCGCGCAGGCCGATCAGGGGCAGCACGTTCGAGACGTGCGATCCGGTCGCCAGTTCGCTCGGCCACCCGGTCATGCGCTGCGCTGAAGGGTTGAGGTACTCGACGCAGCCCCTGGCATCGAGGCTGATCACGCCTTCACCGACCACGCCCAGGGCGATCGCATGCCAGTTTTTCGCCGCGTCGTGGCTGGATGGCATCAACGGCTCCCGACGTCCTGTTCCTGGATGCGGCCACTCATGCGAGCGCGGCATCGTCCATGCCAAGCCGCATGCAGGGATGCCGACACAAAGCCGCGACCGCGCGCAGCCATCGTGCATTCACCGGAAGATGCTGGCAAGGCCCGCGCATCGGCGATGGATACGCAAGCGCCGGCAGGAAACGGACAAAGCAGACGCGATCCACGCCATCGCGGCAAGGTCGTCGGAATGCAAAGAGAAAGACTCTCTCCCCGCCTGGGCGGTACAGGGAGAGAGGTACAGGTGCAACGATGGTGCCGATTACGACAGTCGGGGCTGTCTTACATCGAGGCAGCAGGGGACGCCGGCATCGCCGGAGCCGCAGCAGCCTTCTTCTTGGTGGCCTTCTTGGCGGCCTTCTTCGCAGGCTTCTTCGCAACTTTCTTGGCGGCCTTCTTGGCCGGCTTCTTGGCGACCTTCTTGGCGACCTTCTTGACGGCCTTCTTCGCAACCTTCTTGGCGGCCTTCTTCACGACTTTCTTCGCGGCCTTCTTGGCGGCGGGTTTCTTCTTCGCAGCAGCTTTCTTCGTAGCCATGTGTCGCTCCTCGTCAGTGGCTTAGGGTAATGCCCAGTTACAACGCAACGGCGCGCGACGGGATGTCGCGTCCGACCGCCGCCACGCCGGAGGCGATGACGGACGGATGGGTTGCGCACGCGCGATGGCGTGCGGATCGGCTCGCAAAAACGCCCGCATCGTTGCCGACGCGGGCGCTGGATGACGGTACTCGGGGATGAAGAGGCGATTTTTCTTGGGGGGAAGACTGCCCTTGAACCATCGGGATGACGCTGTCGATGGAATCCTTGTGTGCGCTTGCGATTGGCAGTTCGTTCGCTATCACTCTCTTCCGCAGTTCGTGTCTGCTGCGCGAAACCTAATCACGCTTCACGCACGTGTCAACAACTTTGCGAAATTTTTTTTCGGAATATTCATCGTCGTCGACCGCAACGACGCGCGTCGCGCTCGCGACGCACACTCGACGCGCACGCAGCGCGTGCGTTGCGAGTGTGCTCGCGCCGCATGAAAGCGAGCAACGGCGCGGCTCGTGCGGAAATTTTCTCGACGGCGCGCGCCGCCGCGGTCTTCCGCGCGAGCGGCCGCAAGGCAGTCGGCAACGGGGCTGCGCGTCGAAAAATTTTCTTCGTTGCACGGCCGCGATGCGCGCGCTTTTCGCGTCGCACAAGCCGAACTGCGCAAAAAATTTCGCGGCGCGATCGTGCGATCGCGCGTGTCGCAGTGGATTCCGTCGCCCGATCGCGCGTGCGTCAGGCGGAATTCGTCACCCGAGAACGGCGGCGAGCGCGGCGGCGAAGCGGTCGAGGTCGGCGGCGTTCTTCGTTTCGGTGACGCACACCAGCAGCGCATCGCCGAGAGCGGCGTACTCATCTCCCAGCGCGTAGCCGGCGAGGATGCGCTCGGCGGCGAGCTTCTCGATCACCTCGCTGGCCGGCTTGGGCAGCACGAAGGCCTGCTCGTGGAAGTGCGCGCGATCCGGGAACAACGCGCGCACGCCGGGGATGCGCAGCAGGCGCTCGCCCAGCGCGCGGGTGTTCGCCACGCTGGCCGCGGCGACGCGGCGCACGCCCTCGGGGCCGAGGATCGCCATGTGGATCGTGGCCGCGGTGACCAGCAAACCCTGATTGGTGCAGATGTTGGAGGTCGCCTTGGCGCGGCGGATGTGCTGTTCGCGCGCCTGCAGCGTCAACGCGTAGCCGACGCGCCCATCGAGATCGGTGGTGCGCCCGACGATGCGCCCTGGCATGTTGCGCACGAGTTCCCTGCGGCAGCACAGGATGCCGAAGTACGGCCCGCCCGAGGACAGCGGCACGCCCAGCGGCTGGCCTTCACCGCAGACGATGTCGGCACCGTGGCCGCTGCCCCACTGGCCCGGCGCCTTCAGCACGGCCAGCGCCAGCGGGTTGACCACGCCGATCGCCAGCGCGCCGCGCGCGTGCGCCCAGTCGGTGAGCGCGTCGGCTTCTTCCAGCACGCCGAAGAAGTTCGGTTGCGGGATCACCAGCGCGCTGCACTCGCCCTCGACCTTTTCCAGCGCGGCGATTTCCAGATGGCCGCGCGGGCAGTCGATCTCGACCACCTCGACGTTCTGGGTGGCGACGATGGTGCGCAGGGTCTTGCGGTAGGCCGGGTGCACGGATGTGGGCACCAGCACCCGCTGCGCGCCCTTCTTGCGCGACCGCTCGGCCATCAGCACCGCCTCGGCCAGCGCGGTCGCGCCGTCGTACAGCGAGGCGTTGCTGATGTCCATCCCGGTCAGCCGGGTCATCATCGTCTGGTATTCGTAGATCAGTTGCAGCGTGCCCTGGCTGGCCTCGGCCTGGTACGGCGTGTAGGCCGAGTAGAACTCGCCGCGGCCGACGATCTGCCAGACCGCCGCCGGGATGTGGTGCTCGTAGGCTCCCGCGCCGGCGAAGTTGAGCTCGATCGCGTCCATCCGCGCGCGATCCTTCAGCAGCCGGTTGGTGTCCATCTCCGACAGCCCCGGCGGCACGCCGTGCAAGGCATGGACTTTCAGCTCCTCGGGGATCTCGTCGAACAGATCCTCGATGCGCGCCACGCCGATCGCGGCGAGCATGCTGGAAACGTCGGCTTCGGTGTGCGGGATGAAGGGCATGGGGAGGTCGGGAATGGAGAATGGGGAATAGGGAATGGGAACAGCAAAGCGCGCGACGGGAACGACTCATGGAGAACTTTGGAACGCAAGCCACAAGCCCGCTTTTCCCATTCCCCATTCTCGATTCCCCATTCCCGGCTTCTTCAGTGCTCCTCGCCCTCGATTTCGGCCGCGTAGTCGTCCGGGCCGAGCATCTCGTCCAGCTCGGCGGCGTCCTCGGGCTCGACCGCGAACAGCCAGCCCTCGCCGTAGGCGTCCTCGTTGATCGTCTCGGGCTTGTCGGCCAGCGCCTCGTTGACGGCGACGATCTTGCCGGACACCGGGCTGTACACGTCGGATGCGGCCTTGACCGATTCCACCACCGCGCAGGCGGTGCCGGCCTTGACCTCGTCGCCCACGCCCGGCAGCTCGACATACACCAGATCGCCGAGCAGGCCCTGCGCGTGGTCGGAGATGCCGACGGTGACGCGGCCGCTGTCTTCCTTGCGCGCCCACTCGTGGGATTTGAGGAACTTCAGGTCGCCGGGGATTTCGTTCATGTCAGCTCCGGATGGGATGGAAGGCACCGCGTGGAGGCGGCCATTGTAGCGATGGCGGTGGCGGGTTTCAGTAGATGCGGCGTGGAGGATCAGATGAAGGAGCTTGTGCCAATACTTCCTCCCCCGCTTGCGGGGGAGGGTTGGGGCGGGGGGAGATGCCGTGACAACTCGCCCCCATCCCAGCCTGTCCTGCCCTGCCGGGCGTTCTTCGGTGCACGAACTGCCACCGGCAGTTCGTATGCGCGCCTCATCACCCCCGCAAGCGGGGGAAGGGGTCAAACCGTTTCAATCGCAGGTGCGGGAGAGGAACGAACTTTCATGTCCCCTCACATCGCAGGCACGAGACTGGCTCCATCCCGCACGAACGGGAACTTCACCACCCGCACCGGCACCTGCTTGCCGCGGATGTCCACATGCACCGCGCCCGGCACGTTCAAGGCGATCTCGCCGGCGGGCACGCGCGCGAAGGCAATCGCCTTGCCCAGCGTCGGCGAGAACGTGCCGGAGAGAATCTCGCCCTCGCCATGCGCGGTCAGCACTTTCTGGCCGTGGCGCAGCACGCCTTTTTCGTCCATGACCACGCCAATCATCTGCCGCGGCGCGCCCTGCGCTTTTTGCTGTTCCAGCACGGCGCGACCGATGAAATCACGGCCCGCGTCCAGCGCCACCGTCCACGCCAACGCGGCCTCGTAGGGCGAGACCGTCTCGTCCATGTCCTGACCGTACAGATTCATGCCCGCCTCCAGGCGCAGGGTGTCGCGCGCACCCAGGCCGGCCGGTTTGACGCCGGCATCCAGCAGGCGCTGCCAGAACGCGGCCGCCTGCGTGTCGGGCAGCATGATCTCGAAACCGTCTTCGCCGGTGTAACCGGTGCGGGCGACGAACATGCCATCGATCTCGGCGGCCGAGAACTTGCCGAGCTTCATCGCCACCGCGCGCCCTGCCGCCGACAGCAGCGTGCAGACCTTTTCGCGCGCGTTCGGGCCTTGCACCGCGATCATCGCGAACTCGGGGCGCTCTTTGACTTCCACGTCGAAGGTTTTTGCCTGCTGCGTGATCCACGCCAGATCCTTGTCGCGGGTGGCGGCGTTGACGACGATGCGGAAGAACGTCTCGTCACGGTAATAAATGATGAGGTCGTCGATCACCCCGCCGCGCTCGTTGAGCATCGCCGTGTACAGCGCCTTGCCGGAGACCTTGAGTTTATCGACCGAGTTGGCGACGAGGTGGCGCAGGAAAGCGCGCACCCGCGGCCCGTGCAGATCCACCACGGTCATGTGCGAGACATCGAACATGCCGGCGTCGCGGCGCACCTGGTGGTGCTCGTCGATCTGCGAGCCGTAATGGATCGGCATGTCCCAGCCGCCAAAGTCCACCATCTTCGCGCCCAGCGCGCGGTGGGTGGCGTTGAGGACGGTCTGCTGCGGCGTGGCGGAGGTCTGGCTCATGCGGGTTTCCGTTCCGGGATGGCGGCAAGAAGGCCGCGAGGGTCGGCATTATCGCAAGCCCGGGCACCGTGCGCAGAACCGATCCGACTGCGCCGGGAATAAATCCGCTACACCGGCGATCTGGACTCCTGAACCCCGCCGGAGCCCGCCATGAACCGCCTCGACCCGCACGCCGAGAATCTCCCCACCCAACCATCCCGCCGCCGCGCGCTCGCCTGCCTCGGCGCATGGGCGGGCGCCGCCGTGGTCTGGAGCGTGGTGGGCGGCGTTCCGCGCGCGTTCGCCACCGGTGCCGCCGGCAGCACGGCGGCGATGCCCGCGGGCGCTTTCAGCTTCGTGCAGATCTCCGACACCCATATCGGCTTCAACAAGGCCGCCAACCCGGACGTGGTCGGCAGCCTGCGCCACGCCATCGCCGCCATCGCCGCGCTGCCGCGGGCCCCGTCGCTGATCGTGCACACCGGCGACATCAGCCACCTGTCCAAGCCCGAGCAGTTCGGCACCGCCCGCGAACTGTTCCAGGAATTGCAGGTGGACCGCGTCCATACCATCCCCGGCGAACACGACGCGCTCGACGACGGCCTCGGCGGTTACCTCAAGGCGTTCGACCACGACGGCAAACAGCGCGCGTGGTACAGCTTCGATCAGGGCGGCGTGCACTTCATCGGCCTGTCGAACGTGCTGGATTTCAGCATGGGCACGATGACCTCGCTCGGCGCCGAGCAACTGGCTTGGCTGAAGCAGGATCTGTCCGGCGTCTCGCATTCGACGCCGATCGTGGTGCTCGCGCACATCCCGCTGTGGACGATCTGGGCGCCGTGGGGATGGGGCACGCAGGACGCCGGCCAGGCGATGGCGCTGCTGCGGCCGTTCGGCTCGGTGACCGTGCTCAACGGCCACATCCATCAGGTGATGCAGAAAGTGGAAGGCAACATCGCCCTGCACACCGCGATGTCGCTGGCCTATCCGCTGCCCACGCCGGGGCAGGCGGGCATCGGCGAACCCGCACCGGTCACCGTGCCCGCCGGCGAGCTCGGCAAGCTGATCGGCACGCGCGAGATCCGCCTCGTGCGCGGACGTGGCCCGCTGGCCACCATCGACCATCCACTCGCATCAGGCTGAAGGAGCCCCCCCATGCTTCCGCCCATCGCATCGACGACCCAGCACGCTCGCCTTCTGCGCCGCGGCGCGGCGCTGCTGCTGGCCGCCGCGCTGGCAACCGCATCGCGGGCGACTCCGACGCCCGCCACCACCGTGTCGATCGACCAGTTCGCCTTCGCGCCGAAGGAAATCACCGTCCACCCGGGCACCACCATCGTATGGACCAATCACGACCAGACTCCGCACATGGTGATGGCGCGCGACAAGAGCTTCACCAGCGCCGGCCTCGATACCGACGACAGTTACCGCCACACGTTCACCCAGCCCGGGGATTTCAGCTATTTTTGCAGCATGCACCCGTTCATGACCGGCATCGTGCACGTCCGCCCGTGAGTCCCACCGCGCCCGCTACGCGCCCGCGTCGATGACCGCGCCTGCAACCAGCGCGGTGATCGGCGAACTCGCCCAGCGCCATCTGGACGCCGGCTACAACCTCGGCCGCTGGCTGCTGGGCAACGAGCAGGACGCCGCCGACGCCGTCCACGACGCCTTCGTGCGCGCGCTGCGCTCGGCGCATACCTGGGCCGGCGGCAACGCGCGCGCGTGGTGGCTGGCGATCGTGCGCAACTGCTGCCTCGCCAGGCTCGGCGCGCGCAGCCACGACGCCCTGCATGGCGCGGTGGACGTGGATGCCGCGCAGGCGGCCGAAGCCTTGTCCGGGCCGCCCGACGAGGTCGAGCGCAAGGTGGAGGCCGATCAACGACGCGCGCTGCTGGAGCGCGCGCTGCATGGGCTGCCGGTGGAGTTCCGCGAGACGCTGGTGCTGCGCGAGATCGAGGATCTGTCGTACCGCGAGATCGCCGACGTGCTCGGCGTGCCGATCGGCACGGTGATGTCGCGGCTGGCACGCGGCCGCGCCCTGTTGCAACGCGCGCTGGCCGGCCCGACGAAGGAGTCCGATCATGGACTGTAGGATTTCGCTCGCCTTGCTCGACGCCTACCTCGACGGCGAACTCGACCGCACCGAGGCGCGCGCGCTGGAGGCGCATCTGGATTCCTGCCCCGACTGTGCCGCCGCGCTCGCGAGCGCGGACGATCTGCGCCGTGCGCTGCGCGACCCGGCCCTGCGCCATCGCGCGCCGCAAGCTTTGCACGCGCGCGTTCGCGCCACGCTGGATGCGCAAACGCGGGCGGCTGCCGCCGAGACGACGGCAAGGACTTCGATCCACGCCGCGCCACCGGTCGCCGCTCATGCGCAGGCTGTCGATCCACGCACGCAGGTCATCGCCTTCCCGCCGCGACCACGCCGCCTGCCGGCATGGCTGGGCATCGCCGCCGCGTGCCTGCTCTCCTTCGGTGGCGGTGCGCTGCTCATGCAGCAACGCAGCGTCGATACGACCGCCACCGACGCCTCCGCGCAATGGCAGCGCGACCTGTTCGCCAGCCACTGGCGCGCGCTCGCCGCCACCTCGCCGGTGGACGTGGTCTCCAGCGATCACCACACGGTCAAGCCGTGGTTCGCCGGCAAGATCGCCGAATCGCCGCCGGTGCAGGATTTCGCCGCGCAGGGCTTCGCGCTGGTCGGCGGCCGCATCGACTACCTCGGCACGCAGCGCGTGGCGGTGCTGGTGTATCGCCACGGCGCGCACCTGATCGATGTCTACGCGCTGCCGCAGGCCGCGCCGCCGACGCATGCGCTATCGCGCGGTTATGCCGCCGAGTCGATCCAGCTCGGCACGCAGCCGGCGGTGATGGTGACCGACATGGATGCCGGCGAACGTGCGCGGCTGGCGGATTTACTCGCCGGGATTCGCTAACGGCCATGGCGGCTGGCTCCGCCCCCGAGGATGAAAGAGCCTGCGCTAGCACTCCCCCGCTTGCGGGGGAAGGGGTCGACTTCGGGCAAAATCGTGTCGGGGAGAGAAGACTCTTTCACGCTGACCCGCCAGCCCCGCCGAACGTGACGTTTACTTTGCGGCTTCGACCTGCAAGGTCATGTCGCGCACGTCGATGACGCGCACACGGGCGCCGGTGGGTGCATCGGCGCCTTCCACCGTCCAGAAGGCGTCGCCGACCTGCACGCGACCGCGGCCGTTGACGATCGCCGTCTCCAGTGGATACACCTGCCCGACCAGGTGCTGGGCGCGGCGATTGAGCAGCGGCTGGTCGCTCACCACGCGCTGCTTGCGGAACACCTTCCAGTACAGCGACACGCTGGCGATGGCCAGCACGCCGAACGCCACCGCCTGCCAGATCGGTTCCAGATTCGGCATCGCCAGCACCAGCAAAAACACGCCGGCTGCGGCGAAGCCGAGCCACAGCATGAAGGCGCCGGGGGCGACGATCTCGGCCACCATCAGCACCACCGCCGCGGTTGCCCAGTCGATCTGAGTCCAGCTCATGGCATCAGCCTCCCTGCGGGCCCGGCGGCACCGGGAAGGCCGCGCGCGTCGAGGCTGCGGCTTGCTGGCGGCCGAGGCTCTCCTTCGCCAGCTCGGTGATGCCGGCCAGCGAGCCGAGCACGCCCGAGGCTTCCATCGGCAGCATCACGAACTTCTGGTTCGGCGCCTCGGCCAGCGACTTGAAGGCCTCGATGTACTTTTGCGCGACGAAGTAGTTGATCGCCTGCACGTTGCCGTTGGCGATGGCGTTGCTGACCAGCTCGGTCGCCTTGGCCTCGGCCTCGGCCGAGCGCTCGCGCGCCTCGGCGGCGCGGAAGGCGGCCTCGCGCTGGCCTTCGGCTTCCAGGATCACCGACTGCTTCTCGCCCTCGGCCTTGAGAATCGCGGCCTGCCGCAAGCCTTCGGCTTCGAGGATGTTGGCGCGCTTCTCGCGCTCGGCCTTCATCTGCCGCGCCATCGAATCCACCAGGTCGCGCGGCGGCTGGATGTCCTTCAACTCGATGCGGTTGACCTTCAGGCCCCACGGGTGCGTGGCCGCATCCACCGCCACCAGCACCTTGGCATTGATCTCGTCGCGCTTGGACAGCGATTCGTCGAGGTCGAGCGAACCGATCGCGGTACGGATGTTGGTCATCACCAGATTCAGGATCGCGACCTCCAGCGTCGCCACCTCGTAGGCGGCCTTGGCCGCATCGAGCACCTGGAAGAACACCACGCCATCGACCTTCACCACCGCGTTGTCCTTGGTGATCACGTCCTGCGAGGGCACGTCGATCACCTGCTCCATCATGTTGATCTTGCGGTCCACGCTCTGGATCACCGGCATCAGGAAGTGCAGGCCCGGATCGAGCGTGTTGGTGTACTTGCCGAAGCGCTCGACCGTCCACTCGTAGCCCTGCGGCACCATCCGCACGGCCTTGAGCACGAACACGAGGGCGAGCACGAGGACGACGAGAACCAGGAATTGCATGGCGGTTTCCCAACGGATGCGGTGATGCGGCAGTTTATATCGACAGGCAACGCGGCGCCGGGCTTCAAGCGGCCGCCACCTCGACGCGCATCCATGTTGCCGCGTCCAGTTGCGCCGACAGCGCCAGCGCGCCGAGGTTCTCGCGCAACTGCTCCGCGCGGCCAGCACCGAGGATCACGCTGGAGACATGGGGGCTGCGCAGGCACCATGCAATGGCCAGTTGCGCCGGCTTCGCGCCGATTTCGGCGGCCAGCGCCGCGAATCGCCGAGCGCGTTCCAGCCGCGCCTGCCCTTCCGGCGAGGCGAGCCTGCGCGCCAGCCATTCGTAGCCGGGCGTGGCCATCCGCGAATCGGCCGGGATGCCGGCGGCGTACTTGCCGGTCAACAGACCAGAGGCCAGCGGCGACCACGTCGTCGTGCCCAGCCCGAGCGACGCGTACAGCGGCGCGTATTCGACCTCCACGCGATCCCGGTGCAGCAGGTTGTATTCGGGTTGCTCCATCGTCGGCGCGTACCAGCCGCGCTCGGCGGCGATGCGCGCAGCCTCGGCTATGGATTCAGCCGGCCATTCCGACGTACCCCAGTACAGCACCTTGCCCTGCCGGATCAGGCTGTCCATCGCGCCGACCGTCTCGGCGATCGGCGTTTCGGGATCGGGACGATGGCAGTAGTACAGGTCGAGATGCTCCACCCGCAACCGCCGCAACGCCTGCTCGCAGGCTTCGATGACATGCTTGCGCGACAGCCCCTTTTGCGTGGGCGCGGGATGATCGTGCGCGCCGAAATACACCTTGCTCGACACGCACCACGCATCGCGCGGCAGGCGCAGGTCGGCGAGCACGTCGCCCATGATCCGCTCGGCCTCGCCGTTGGCGTAGGTCTCGGCGTTGTCGAAGAAGTTGATGCCGGCCTCGAAGGCCTGCGCGATCAGCGCGCGCGCCTGCCCGCGATCGAGCTGGTTGGCGAAGGTCACCCACGCGCCGAACGACAGCGCGGACAGCTTCAGGCCCGATGAGCCCAGACGACGGTATTCCATGTTTGCTCCCGATGATGGCGTGGTTCCATCCCGCACCTATATAATGTGCGCGTTTTCCGGGGAGTAGCCACCCGCGTCCAGCGGGATCTGCCGTCAACATACTTGACCCTCGCTCGCAACGAGACGACGGTCATGGCGCGCAGGGTCGATGCCAGGCATCGATGGGCCAGACCGGGAAGCGTGGATGCGGCCCGGCCGGGCGCGTCCGCGTTTCCCGTGTCCATCGCCCGGCCCGGAGAACCTGACCCATGGATGCCTTCCTCGTTTCCCTCGTCGCCGTCGCGGTGGCGGAAATCGGCGACAAGACGCAACTGCTGTCCCTCACCCTGGCCGCGAAGTATCGCCGGCCCTTACCGATCTGCATCGGCATTTTTCTGGCCACCATCGCCAACCACGCGATGGCCGGCGGCGTCGGCGTACTGCTCGCGCACTGGATCTCGCCGCGCGCCTTGCAATGGGCGGTGGTGGCGTCGTTCATCGGCATGGCCGCGTGGGCGCTGATCCCCGACAAGGCCGGCGAGGAAGACGCCAACAAAGGGCGCGGCCACGGCCTCGTGGTGGCGACGATCATCACCTTCTTCATCGCCGAGATGGGCGACAAGACCCAGCTCGCCACGGTGGCGCTGGCCGCGCAATACCATCCGCTGTGGCAGGTGGTGGTCGGCACGACGCTGGGCATGCTGATCGCCAACGTGCCGGTGGTGTGGCTGGGCGCGCGCTTCGCCGCGCGCATCCCGTTGCGCGCCGCGCGCATCGCCGCCGCCCTGCTGTTCCTCGCGCTGGGCTTGTGGAACCTGCACGGGTTGCTGGTCTGAGGCATGATCCACCTCACCATGGAACCGCCTTTCCGACATCCCGAACCGATGGCATCGCACGCACCATGAGCACGCTGCGGGACACCTTGCGCGAGTTGGCCAGCACGCTGCGCGATCGCCCGGACGAGATCGTCCTCGACATCGGCGCGAGCGGCGAGCTGCTGGTGGCGCGCATCCGCCTGATCGCCACCCTGCTGCTGATGCTGGCCCCGCTGCTGAATCTGGCCAGCGGCGGCGGCATGGCGGACACCGTTGCGGGCCTGGTCGGCACCGGACTGGGCGCCATGCTGGCGTGGATCTGGCTGATCCTGGCCCGGCGCAAGCGCCGCTACGCCTGGCTGCCGTTCGTCACCAGCGCATCGGACATCAGCATGGAAACCCTGGTGATCGTGCTGATCGCCGCCACCCAGTCGCCGGCAGCCAGCCTCAACACGGTGATCGTGTGGTCGTGCTACCCGTTGTCGATCTTCGCCACCGCGCTGCGCAACGACGGCCGCGTCACCTTGCTGGCCGGCCTGCTGGCGATGGCGCAATACGGCCTGATCGCGTGGTACTTCCTCGCCGGGCTCGCGCCGGGCGAGGTGCTGTCCTCGCCCGACTACGGCGTCGTGTCGGTGAGCCTGCAATTGCAGCGCATGGTGCTGCTGCTGATCGCGACCCTGCTCACCGCGGTGGTGGTCTATCGCATCCAGCGCCTCGTGCTGTTGTCCGGCACCGACACCCTCACCGGGCTGCCCAACCGGTCCTGGCTGATGCACCGCGTGCCGCGATTGCTGGAATCCGCGCAGCGCGAGCAACGCTCGGTCGCCCTGGCGATCATCGACCTCGACCATTTCAAGCGCATCAACGACCGCCACGGGCATCCGGTCGGCGACCGCGCGCTCCGGCACGTGGTGGCGGTGCTGGACGACGCGCTCGCCGATGGCGAAACCCTGATGCGCGTGGGCGGCGAGGAGTTCGTGCTGATCCTGCCGCATTCCATGGGCCCGGCATGGGAGCGCATGGAGGCCCTGCGTCAGCGCGTGGCCGACACGCCGTTGCAACTGGACGACGCCGAAACCGGCGGCCGGCCGGGCGGCGAGCGTTTGTCGATCACCCTGTCCGCCGGATTGGCCAGCTTTCCTGCCGACGGCGCCGACGTGTCCACGTTGTTGAAACGCGCCGACCAGCGCCTGATCGTGGCCAAGCGCGGCGGGCGCAATCGGGTTGTGGCACGGGCGTAGACAAACGGACGACACGCATGCCGCCATCGACGGCACGAATCGCGGGTCGCACAGCGTATGCTGATTCCGATCCCCGGATGCGACCGCCATGCCGTTGCCCTCGCCCACCGCCATCGCCATCGTCTTCCTCGCCTTCGAGGCGACGATCTCGCTCACCCGCCGGCCGCTGCCTGGCGCGCAGAACAAGGATCGCGGCAGCTTCGCCCTGATCTGGATCGTGATCACGCTGGCGATCGTGATCGGCATCAGCGTCGGCATCGCCACGCCGTGGGCACGCCTGCCGCACGCTGAAGCGATGTACCCCTTCGGGCTGGGTTTGTTCGTATTCGGCGCGATGCTGCGGGCGTGGGCGATCCACGTGCTCGGGCGCTTCTTCACCGTGCAGGTGGCCATCGCCAGCGACCATCGCCTGATCGAGGCCGGCCCGTACAAGCTGCTGCGGCATCCGTCCTACACCGGCTCGCTGCTGATGTTCGTCGGCTACCTGCTGTGCAACGGCAACGCCTTGACGCTGGCGATCGTGCTGCTGGCGGTGCTGGCGGTGTTCGTGCGCCGCATCGTGGTCGAGGAAGCCGCGCTCGCGCAGACCTTCGGCGATGCGTGGCAGGACTACGCGAAGCGGACGTGGCGGCTGCTGCCGCTGGTGTATTGATCGGCGGGCAGGCTGTCGGCGACAAGTGCGCATGCGAGAATGCGCGCATGCGCATCGGCCCTTACTCCATCGAACCGCACGTCGTGCTCGCGCCGATGGCCGGCGTCACCGACAAGCCCTTCCGCGTGCTGTGCAAGCGGCTCGGCGCGGGGCTGTGCGTGTCGGAAATGACCATCTCCGATCCGCGTTTCTGGAGCACGCGCAAGTCCATCACCCGCATGGATCACGCCGACGAGCCGGCGCCGATTTCGGTACAGATCGCCGGCACGGAACCCATGCAGCTCGCGCAGGCTGCGCGCTACAACCTCGCCCACGGCGCGCAAATCATCGACATCAACATGGGTTGCCCGGCGAAGAAGGTGTGCAACGCCTGGGCCGGATCGGCATTGATGCGCGACGAGGCGCTGGTGGCGCGCATCCTCACCGCCGTGGTGGACGCCGTGGCCAGCGCGGATCGGCACGCGCCGGTAACGCTGAAGATCCGTACCGGCTGGGATCGCGAGCACCGCAACGCGCTGGCGATCGCGCGCATCGCGCAGGACTGCGGCATCGCCGCGCTCGCCGTGCACGGCCGCACCCGCGACCAGCATTACACCGGCGTCGCCGAGTACGACACCATCGCCGCGGTGAAAGCGCAGGTTTCGATTCCCGTGCTCGCCAATGGCGACATCGACACGCCGCAGCGCGCCAAGGCCGTGCTCGACTACACCCGCGCCGACGCGGTGATGATCGGTCGCGCCGCGCAAGGCAGGCCGTGGATCTTCCGCGAGATCGCGCACTTCCTCGCCACCGGCGAATTGCTCGCCGAGCCGTCGCTGGAAGAAATCCGTGACCTCCTGCTCGGCCATCTGCACGCCCTGCATGATCTATACGGCGAGACAGCCGGCGTGCGCATCGCCCGCAAGCACCTGGGCTGGTACGCGAAAGATCGCCCCGAGAACGCGGCGTTCCGCACTGTCGTCAACCGCGCCGAATCGGCGGCCGAGCAACTGCGGCTGACCCGCGATTATTTCGACGCGCTGATAGCCGGCGCAAGCTTCGCCGCGGCGGCCTGAAGCGGTCGCCGAGCGCAGGCGGTTTCACGACGGTCTGCCCAGGATCAAATCGGCTGTAATCGAACGCAGCCGATGCCGTAGTAAGGGACAGGCACGGCAACCGCCGCGCCGCCCGGTCACGGAGACCCCGATGAACGCCAAGCCGCAATCCCATGCCGCCGCGCGCGCAGCCGATGCCGCCAGCGGCCTCACCTTCCCGCACGGCTTCATGGACTTCCTCAAGATCAGCGAAGGCCGCCGCCACCGGATCGGCGACTACGATCTGGATCCGGCGCGGCTGGATCGTTTCAACGATGCCTTGCACGCGCTCAGCAAGGAAGCGCCCCCGGTGTCGATGGACCAGATCGCCAGCGCCGGGCAACGCGCGCTGCAACGGCACGCCGACGGCAGCCTGCCGACTTTCGTGCAATCGCGGATGGCGGCGCTGGCGCGCATGGAGCAACTGGTTCGCGACGCCGCCTGGGGCTGCGACGACGAGTCCCGTCACAAGATCGAGGTGGTCGACGAATACCACCACTGCGCCGACGACCTGATCCCCGACGATCTGCCGGTGGTCGGCCTGCTCGACGATGCCCTGCTGGCGGATGTCGCCTACCAGTTGCTGCGCCCGGAACTGCTCGACTACGATCACTTCTGCCAGTTCCGCAAGGTGGCGACCGAGTTCGCCGGCATCCCCGAGTCCGCATCGGGACTGACCCGGCAGCATTGGCTGGAAGCGATCCGCCAGGCCCGGCAAAGCCTGTCCCGGCTCGACGAGCGCGAGGCCGGCGAGCGCGATCGTTTCGCCCCGACGACGCACAACTACCGGATGTTCCGGGTCGGTTGAGGACACGCCGCATCGCATGGTTGCAGGCCAGCCCGCGCAGCCCATCCGACGCCGGCGCTGCCGGTCACCCACCTCGCGGCGGGTGCTCCGGCGACGGGCCGGCGCTGCGCCCTGCGCCAGCACGGGCGGCGCGATCGCAGCATGGGTCGGCCTGCCAGTTGCGGCGGGTCGATCCGCAGGTCTATAAGGGGATTCGGGAGCTCTCCCGGGGCATCCATGAGCCGATTCCAGACCACGCGCTGGAGTCTGATCGCGCAGGCGTCTGCGGATGCCACGCCGAGCGCGCGCCCGGCGCTGGAACAGCTCTGCCGCATCTACCGCCCGCCGGTGCTGGCCTATGTCCGCCGCGCATGGCAGCCCGAGCACGAGGCCGAGGACGTGGCGCAGGCGTTCTTCCTGCGCTTCGTCGAACAGGGCTGGTATGGCGACGCCGACCCGGACCGGGGGCGTTTCCGCAACCTGTTGCTGGCCGCGCTGCGGCATTTCCTCGCCGACGAGCGCTCACGCGCGCACGCGGCCCGGCGCGGCGGCGAAGCGACCGGCGATCCGCTCGATCCGGACGCCATCGCCGACGACGCCCCATCGCCAGAGCAGGCGTTCCACGCCGCGTGGATCGCCACCGTGCTGACCCGCGCGCTGACGCGGCTGCAACGCGAATGGCAGTCCGCTGGCCATCAGGATCGCTTCGACCACCTCGGTCCGCTGCTGGTGGAAGGCTGCGAGGGAGACGAGCTGCGCCGGTTGGCCGATGAACTGGGCGTGCGCAGCAACACGCTGGCGGTGCAGATCCATCGCCTGCGCGCGCGCCTGCGGCAACTGGTGCGACTGGAACTGTTGCAGACGGTGGACAGCCGCGAAGCGCTGGATCTGGAATTGGCCGATCTGCGCGAGGTGCTTGGAGCCGCGCCATGAACACCGATCCCGCTGCGTCGAAGCAGACTGCCCGCTGGTGGCTGGATCCGGCGCTGGCGCGGGTCGCACTCGGCAACGACGCCGATGCGCCGACCTTGTCGGACAGTATGTCTGCGCTCGATCCACCCGGGCTCGCCATCGACGCTTTCGATGGCGACGACATCCGCCAGATCGAAGGTTACGAGCTGCGCGAGGTGATCGGTCAGGGCGGCATGGGCGTGGTCTATCGCGCTCGGCAAAGCGAACTCGATCGCGACGTCGCCCTCAAGCTGCTGTCGCCGGCCTGCGCGGGCGAACCCGAGTTCGGCGAGCGCCTGCGCCGCGAGGCGCAGCATGCCGCGCGTTTGCAGCACCCCAACATCGTCGCCGTGCACGAACTGGGGCAATGCGACGGGATGATCTGCTACGCGATGCAGTTGGTGCGCGGGCGCAACCTGTCGCAGTGGCTGGACGCGCAAGGCCCGATGGCACCACGCTGCGCGGCAACCCTGCTGCACACGCTCGCGCTGGCGATGGATTACGCGCACCGGCAGGGCGTGCTGCATCTGGATCTGAAGCCCAGCAACATCCTGCTCGACGAACATGACTCGCCGTTGATCGCCGATTTCGGCTTGGCCAGTGGCGTGGAGCAGGCGCGCCGCGACGAGTCGGTGGCCGGCACGCCCAGCTACATGGCACCCGAACAACTCGACGAAAGCTTCGGGCGGCTGACCACCGCCGCCGACGTGTGGGCGCTGGGCGCGATCCTGTACGAGATCCTGACCGGGCACGCACCCTTCGAGGGCGGCTCGCCGACACGCACGCTGGCACTGCTGCGCAAGGGCAAGGTGCGCTCGCCGTCGCGTTACCGCGCACTGCCACCGGATCTGGAGGCGATCTGCCTGCATTGTCTGGCCAAGCGCCCCGAATCGCGTTACGCCAGCCCGCGCGAACTGGCTGCGGATCTGGGGCGCTATCTGGACGGCCATGCAGTCGCGGTGCGCCCTCGCAACGCCTGGCAGACGATAACGCTGTGGTTGCGCCGCGAACCGCGTACGGCCATCGCCGGGGTGTTGATGCTGTTGGCCGTGCTGGCGATCGGTGCATCGATCCTCGCCACCTCGTGCGAATCGCAACAAGCCATCGACAGCAGCACGACAGCCCGCGACCTGCTCTGGCAAGGGCGGCGCGAGTCGGCCATGCATCTGGCCGGGGAAGGCGATGGCTGGCAGGCGGCGGCCCTGCTGCTGCAAAACGCGAAGGAACAGGCGCGCGCCGGGCTGGCCGAGCCTTCACGCGAGGATCTTCGCCGCATCGGTATCATGCTCGCCCGCGGCAGCACGCTCATCGACCGCATGAGCATCGCCGATGGCATACCGTCGGCGCTGGCGCTCGACCCCGGTGGCGACCAACTGGCGCTGGCGCTGACCGATCGCAGCATCCGCTGGTACGACACCGCCACCCTCACCGAGCGCGGCCGGTTGCGCATGGACGTCGACGACCGCAGCAAACGGGTCATCGACCTGCATTTCGCCGGCAACAATCGCCTGCTGGCGACGCTCGCATCGCCGCAAGCTCGTGTTGGCGATGATGCAAACGACGTGCGACTGCTGGATCTGCGACGCAGCGCATCGATCGCCCTGCCGACCGGGTTTGCCGCCGTGGCCTACGCCGACGACGGCGCAACAGCACTGCTGCGATCCCGCGATGGCCGCATGCAGGCATGGCGAGGCGCGCCGTGGACCCAGCTATCGAGCCTGCTGCCAACACCGTCGAGCGATGCCTCGCGCCAGACCTGGTTGATCGCACCCGATGGCCACCACGCACTCGCATTCGACGCGGGCATGCGCCACCTTGACCTGTACACATGGCCGGAGCTGCAGCGCCAACGCAGCGACAGCCTGCCGGCCGGCGCGGCGATCGGGGTGTGGTCTGCGGCACCCGACGGTCGCCACCTAGCCTTGGGTGACGGCGACGGGCATGTGTTCGTGTACGCGATCGACAGCGGCGAGTTGCGCGCGCTCTCGTCGGTGCGCAGCCTCGCGGTCACCGCGCTGGCGTGGAGCGAGGACAGCGCGTGGCTGGCGGTGGGGGGCGGCGATGGCCGCGTGAGTGTGTTCGATCCGAGCAGCGATGATGCCCTGACCGGCGTCGAGTTGAATCCGGGATATCCGATTCGGCAGATGGAACTCCAACATGCGCAGCGGTTGTTGTTGGCGGTCGGCGAACGCACGAGCGCGTTGTGGCGGATTCCAACCGCCGGTGTCCTGCATGCCTTGCCGCCGATCCGCCTGGAGTTGGCGCCGGCGATCGATGGCTCGACCACCCGGCCAGCGCTGGCCTTCGCGCCACGCAACGGCTTGCTGGCCAGCGCCGATACGCGCGGCAACCTCAGCCTCTGGCGCTTACCCGCATCACCCATCCTACCGATCCGTCCGGCCCAGCGGGTCGTCGCGGCAAGCGCCTTCGATGGCCTGCATGCCATCGATGTCGATCACGATCGCGTGCGCACCGTCGCCCTCGACGGCGGCGTCGCGGGACGCTGGCTGCAATTGCCGCAGCCGCCCGACTACGCCGAGACGTCGGGCGAGGGCCGCACCCTGCTGGTGACCACGGGTGCGCAACTGCGCGTCCACGATGCGACCAGCCTGCGCCTGCTGCATCTGGCCGCCTTGCCATCGAGCCCGCAGTACCTGCTGACCAGCCCGGACGGCCATCGTGCCGTGCTGGGCTTCGACGCGAGCAGCGCGGCTGATGGGCGCACGCGCCTGTGGCTGTATTCGCTCGATACCGGCACACGCCTGCCGGGCGAGGCGCTGTTGCGTGGGCCGTTGCGCAGCCTGCGCTACGCCGCCGATGGCGCGCGCGTGGCCGCGGTCGGGCCGCCGGACGGCGACACCAGCCTGCTCGAAGCCGGCGCGCAGTTGCGCGTGGTCGCTCGCTATCGGCACGAAGCCGGTCATCCGGTCATCGCCGCCGATTTCGCGGCGAACGGGCACTCGTTGTTGCTGTTGACGCGCGACGAAAGCGTGGAGCACCCGGCTGCGGCGCTGCTGCTGCTGTGGGACGCGGCGCGACCGCCGACAAGGATCGCGTTGCCCGACGCGCTCCCGTATGGCGTGGTCGGGTTGGCCGACGGCACCGCCTTCCTGCCCGGCAAGGCTTACCACCTGCGCTACGACGGCAACACCGTGCAGCGCATCCCGCGGGTCGCCAACGGATACGAGGCCGGGATCGGTGCCTATGCGACCAATCGCGACCGTCGCTGGGTCGCCGTGGCCGGCTCGCGCAGCGTGCAGTTGTTCGGTGCCGACGGCACGCCGCTGAGCGTGCCGTTGTGGATCGATGCCCCGGCCGGCGACCGGATCGTCGGCTTGGCGTTGTCGCCGGACGGCAACGAACTGCTGGCGCGCACCGAGCATGTCGCCGCGCACTGGCGGATCGCACCTGCGCCATGGCCGGATGCACCGCTGGAACGTCTTCTGGCCATCCTGAGCGAGCACGCGGACAACCCCGAGCCGCTGGGTGACGAACGGCCGTTCCGCATCGCCCTGCGCCAGCGCGACCCCGGTACATGGCCGCCGTTGCCCGCATCCGCACAAACCTCACCGCAAGCCCTGCAGTCCGCGCAGTTGCCGTCGCCACCGCACGGCAACAGCCACCCGTAATGAAGCCGCTCGCCGCAGTCGCGCCGATCAGCCGTACATCGCCCACGCCACCGCCGCGATCAGCACCGCGCCGATGATCGCAAACCAGCCGGTGTGGTTCACGGAGTCGCCCGGGCTGACCGTGGGCATGGGTTTGGTGTCGAGAATCCGGCTCAAGGTCGCCGCACGCGCCTGACTGGCCGCATCGCCGCCGCGTCCGGGCTTCGACTCGGCCGCCGCGGCCGGCAGCGATGCCGTGCCATCGTCTGTCTGCTGGTTCAATTTCGCGATCAGCCGATTCAGGAACGGCGAACCTTCGCGCAGCAGTTTCTCGCGCATCGGCGCGGGCATCCGCGCCAACTGTTTCATGACCGTCGCGCGCACCGGCTCGGGCAAAGACGACAGATCCAGCCCTGCCACATCCGATGGGTCATCGTTCATGCCACGCTCCTGCCCTGAGGTTGCTGCACGGCGGCCGACGAACGCGCCCGCCCTTGCATCATCGGCCATGCCGCCACCCAACGCCATCGCTTCGCAGGCCTTGACCCGAGCCCGACGACTGCACCGTGCTTTGCCTGTCTCCCGGGCCTGGGCAGCAGCAGCTTGCACTGCCAACGGGTGCCCGGCACAATATGCGGCCCGCCCGAATAGCTCAGCCGGTTAGAGCACTTGACTGTTAATCAGGGGGTCCTTGGTTCGAGTCCAAGTTCGGGCGCCATCTACCCATCCCGCAACACCCCGCAACACCCCTAGAACCGCGCTACGGCGCGGTTTTTTGTTGTCCGCACGCCACGCAAGGCATGCCGATATCCCTTGAGTTACCGCAAGTCTGACGGTAACGTTGACGGTAACTGGCGCAACCGACCCGTTTCACACAGGGAGTTACCGTCATGCTGACACCTTCCGCAGTCCAGAATGCCAAGGGCAAGGACAAGCCCTACAAGCTCGCCGACGAACGCGGCTTGTACCTGCTGGTAAAGCCCGACGGCGCGCGCTGGTGGCGGCGCCTGCGAAGTCGAGCAGCGCCTCCGAATGCCGTCGCGAGCATCGCAAGCTCATTCCAGAACCCTGACCACGAACGGAATCGCGCGAGCCACGGCGTGCGCAGGCTTTTGGCAACCCGGCGGACGTACCCGGATTGCCGATGAGCGGTTCGTCCAACTCGTCTGCCGGGAGGATGCTGACGACAACCCCATTCCCCGTCGCCCTCCGTTCAACGTCGGCAGTCCCGCACGGTCAAGGAGGTGGCTCATGGTACGCAGCACGTCGTTGTTCCAACACGCGACCCAGCGCCCGGATCCGGTTCGCATCGCGGCCATCAGCGCGGCCATCCTCGTCAACCTGAGCCTGTTCGCCTTGCTGATGCAACCCATCAGCCCGACCGACTCGCCCATCGCGACGAACGGCGACATCCACACGCGGATCATCACCCCGCCGCCACCGCCTCCCGTCCCGCCCACGATCACGGTGAAGCCGCAGCCGCCGACGCCGGCCCCGCCGGCCATCGCGCCGCCGCGCAATCATCCGGCGACGATGCAGCCGCCGCCGGCCATCAGCCCAATTGCCATCCCGATCGGCCCGCCCGCCATCGTGGCCAGTGGCGTGGACACCCATGCCGACGCCTTGCCCGTCGCAAGCGCAAGCGAGACATCGCTCACGCCGCTGGTGAGCCCGGCTCCGGCCTATCCACGCGAGGCATTGCGCGACGGCGTATCCGGTACCGTGGTGCTGGAGCTACTGGTGGACGTGGATGGCCGGGTGTTGCAGGCGCGCGTCGTGCACGGCAGCGGCGACCGCCGGCTCGATGCCGCGGCGCGCGAACAAATCCTGCGTTACTGGCGCTTCCAGCCGGCCCAGCGCGACGGCAAAGCCATTCAGGCCAGGGGACTGGTGCCCGTGGTGTTCCGGATCGACGACGCATAGCACGTACCAGCAGGCCCAGCGGCTCGGCTGCTAGACTAGGCGGATGCTCCCGCGCGCGCTGGTTTTGCTATTGGTGGTGATGAACCTCGGCGCGTTGGCGTGGTGGGGGTTGCATGCTTCCGCCAAGCCCGCGCCGGTGCCCGCCACCGACGCCGGGGTGCCCACGCTGATGCTGCTCAGCGAGTCCGAAGCCAGCCGCCAGAAAGGCTCGTCGGAAGAATTGGCGGCAGCACCGGTCTCCATGGATGCCACACCGCGCTGCCAGACCATCGGCCCGTTCGCCAGCCCGGACGACACACGCCGCGCGAGCGACACCCTCGCGCCGCTGGTCGGCCGCATCCAGCAGCGCACGGACAGCGCCACCGCCGCAACCGGCTACCGCGTCTTCGTCGCCGCCCTGCCCAACCGCGATGCTGCGCTGGAAGCCGTCCGCCAGATGGCCGCCAAGGGCATGACCGACTATTACGTGGTCACCACCGGCGATCAGGTCAACACCATTTCGCTGGGCTTGTTCCAGGATTTGGACAACGCCACCAAGCGTCGCGACGAGGTGCGCAAGCTCGGCTTCGACGCCCGCCTGGAGCCCAAGGTGGGGCAGGTGCAGCAATACTGGCTGGATGTCACCGTCGCCCCGGACTTCGACTGGCGCGCGCACCTGACGGGTTTCAGCGGCATCGACGCGAAGGACATGGCTTGCCCGTCGCTGCATTGAGGCCGCGCTCGCGTATGCGATTTCACCCCGAAAGCAATGCGATCCCCTTTCGGCAGCCGCAACAGGCTGCCTGTCGACAGCCTGCTAGAATCAGCGCCCACGCCGGCATAGCTCAGCAGGTAGAGCAACTGATTTGTAATCAGTAGGTCCCCAGTTCGAACCCGGGTGCCGGCACCATTCCTTGAAATGTGACGCAGTTCACATCTTTTGCTTGAGCCCCACGCAAGCTCAGGACGCGACGCGAGCGACGACTTGCGCGCGCGTCGCATGCGGATACATGATGGGCTTGCGCAAGCGCGAGTGCCGCTTTGCAAGCCGCCGGCGGAACCGCGCCCTCATTCGCCAAGGAGAATGGACGTGCCGCCGAACCAGAGCATTTCGCTGACGCTGTCCCGCAAAGGGCAGACCGAGCCGGAGATCGTCTACGTCAACCGCGCCAACGGCAAGTGGCGCTCTCCTGGCGACGGCTGGCTCGGCCCGCAAAACGGCTTCTGGACGCAGACCAAGGATGGCCTGTATTTGATGGATCCGGAGAAGAAACTGGAACTGGCGTTCTGCAAGCACCTGATGTTCGACACCTGCTACACCCTCGACAGCGGCAAGTCCACCTACCGCGGCGGCGAGGGGCACGGCGAATGGCAGGTGCTCGGCGTGTTCCAGGCCCCGGCTAGCAACGTCTGAAGCACGGCGGCGAGAGCCGTATCGACGGCCCCAATTCCGGCAAGCGTGCCGGGGAGTGCGCACGCGACCACGATGCAAAGCGTAAGGCTGGCGCTTGCCCGTCACCGTCCGACGGTATAACATCCGTTATAACTTTCGGCTGGGCACGTGCGATGAAACTCAAAGTCACCGCCATCGGCAATTCCGCCGGCGTCATCCTGCCCAAGGAATTGCTCGCCCGCCTGCGCGTGGACAAGGGCGACGAGCTGTACGCGCTGGAAACCCCGGACGGCATCCGCCTGACCACCTACGACCCGGTTTTCGCCGCACAGATGGAAGTGGCCGAGAAGATCATGCGCGAGGATCGCGAATTGCTGCGCAAACTCGCGCAGTGACGCATCGTCATGATCGTCTGGATCGATCGCACGCTCGCGCTGGCCGTGCACGAGCGGCAACTGTCCGAGCACGGCGGCGGTGGCGGCGTGCGCGATGAAGCCCTGCTGGAATCGGCGCTGGCGCGACCGCAGCAATTGTTCGCGTATGGCGCTCCGCCGCCCGATCTGGCCGACCTCGCAGCGAGCCTCGCCTTCGGCATGGCGCGCAATCATCCCTTCGTGGATGGCAACAAGCGTACCGCGCACGTGTGCTATCGCGTCTTCCTCGCGCTCAACGATGCGCGTCTGGAAGCTGGCGATGAAGACAAGTACACCCACATGCTCGCCCTCGCCGAGGGCAGCCTGTCCGAAGCCGAGTTCGCTGCGTGGCTGCGCCCGCGGTTGCGGATGGAAACCGATCGCGCCGTGCACGAGGCGAAGCCGAGCTATCGCCGCACGAAGTAATCTGGTCGCGCCTGCCGATCCCCGATCCCCGATCCCCGATCCCCGATCCCCGATCCCCGAATCACGAATCACGAATCACGAATCACGAATCACGAATCACGAATCACGAATCACGAATCACGAATCACGAATCACGAGCCCCCGTCGCGCAAAACGCTACCGGCCGCATCGATCCCCTGCACATCGCATTCGGTGCCACACGCCAGCAACCCCGCCGCTACACTGCACCGAACTCCACGGGATCGCGCGCATGTCCGGCCACAACCAATTCGAATTGCTGCGCCAGCGTCGCTTCGCGCCGTTCTTCCTGACCCAGGCGCTGGGCGCGTTCAACGACAACGCCTTCCGCCAGGCGCTGGTGGTGATGGTCGGCTTCCAGCTCGGTTTCGGGCATGACGCGGTGGGCTGGTATTCCAACCTCGCCGGCGCGCTATTCATCCTGCCGTTCTTCCTGTTCTCCGCCAGCGCCGGGCAGATCGCGGAGAAGTACGAGAAGACGCGCCTGATCCGCTTCGTGAAGTTGTTCGAGATCGCGGCGATGACGCTGGCGACCTACGCCTTTTACGCCAAGAGCGTGCCGCTGCTGTTCACCGTGCTGGTGATGATGGGCCTGCATTCGACGATGTTCGGGCCGATCAAGTACGCGATCTTGCCGCAGGTGTTGCACCCGCAGGAACTGGTCGGCGGCAACGGCTTGGTGGAGATGGGCACCTCGATGGCGGTGCTGATCGGCATGATCGCCGGCGGCTTCGCGATGAGCACCTACGGCGCGCCGGCGGCATCGGCGGTGGTGATCGGCATGGCCCTCGCCGGCTATCTCGCCAGCCGGCGCATTCCGCCGGCACCGGCCACCGCGCCGGAACTGGCCTTCGACTGGAACATCGCGCGGGCGACCTGGCGCTCGCTGCAATTCGTCAAACAAAACCGCACGGTGTTCAACTCGGTGCTGGGCATCTCGTGGTTCTGGTTCTTCGGCTTCGTGTTCACCGCGCAATTGCCGACCTACACCAGCGATTACCTCGGCGGCAACGGCAGCGTGGAGACGCTGGCGCTGGCGCTGTTCTCGATCGGCACCGGTGCCGGCGCGGTGTTGTGCGAAAAACTCTCCGGGCGCACGGTGGAGATCGGGCTGGTGCCGTTCGGCGCGATCGGGCTCACGGTGCTGGGCGTGGACTTGTACTTCGCCCGCCACGCGCCGGCCGGCGCGCATGACGTGAATGCATGGGCCTTCCTCGCCAGCAGCGCGAACTGGCACGTCTGCGCCGACCTGCTGCTGATCGGCCTGTTCGCCGGTTTCTACATCGTGCCGCTGTTCGCGCTGGTGCAAAGCCGCACTCCTCGCGAGCAGCTCTCGCGGGTGATCTCCGGCAACAACATCCTCAACGCGGTGTTCATGGTGGCCGCCGCGGTGTTCGCCGTGGGCCTGGGCAAGCTCGGGCTCACGGTGCCGCAACTGCTGCTGGCCACCGCGGTGCTCAACGCGCTGGTGGCGATCTACATTTTCACACTGGTGCCCGAGTTCCTGATGCGCTTTCTGTGCTGGATCTTCGGCCGCGCGCTGTATCGGCTGCGCGTGGAGGGCATCGAGCGCATCCCCGAGGAAGGCCCGGCGCTGCTGGTGTGCAACCACGTCAGTTATCTGGATGCCGTGCTGATCGGCGGCGCGCTGCCGCGCCCGGCGCGCTTCGTGATGTACCACAAGATCTTCAACACCCCCGGCGCGGCGTGGATGTTCAAGGCGGCCAAGGCCATTCCGATCGCCGGAGCGAAGGAAGACGCGGCGCTGATGGAGCACGCTTTCGATAGTATCGATGCCGCGCTCGCCGATGGCGAACTGGTGTGCATCTTTCCCGAAGGTGCGCTGACCAGGGACGGCGACATCGCACCGTTCCGCGGCGGCGTGGAACGCATCCTCGCAAAACGCCACGTCCCGGTGGTGCCGTTGGCATTGCGCGGCATGTGGGCCAGCATGTGGAGCCGCCGCGATTCGACATTGCGGCGGTTGCGTCTGCCGCGGCGCTTCCGTGCGCAGGTCGAACTGATCGCCGGCGAGGCGATCGATGGCGCGCAGGCGAACGCCGCGCTGCTGGAAGCACGCGTGCGGACACTGCGCGGAGAGATGGCATAGGGAAACGTGTTGCAGGATGGTGCACAAGGCACTGGATTTTCGGGTTCCGCCACAAACAGCGGCGGCGGCCCCGGAATGACGGGCAAAGCCTGAGCGTTGGGGGATGCCAGATCAGGCGGATGTCAGAGCAGGCGGATGTCAGAGCAACCGCGCGATCACGAAGATCGCGACCACCGCCAGCCACAGCAGCAGCATGCGCCACACCAGGCTCATCGCATCGCGCAGCTCCAGAAATGCCGGGGTGGACGCGGCGACCTCGGCCTCCGCAAGGTCGGTGTCGTCCTGCGCGACCTCGACGTCCACGCTGGCGCGTGCGGCGGCGGCGAGGAAACCGGTGTCTAGGCGCATCCCGCCGGCATGCCACTCGCGCCACGCGGTGAACACCGCATCGAAATTCGCCGCCAGCGCCAGCGCGAAAGTCATCAACTGCGCGGCCGGCCAGTCCAGCATCGCCAGCAACCAGCGGGCGTCCTCGCGCTGCGATGCCGGCGCATCGGCGTGCGCGGCATCGGCCCCGAGCTGGGCGATCACGCGGTAAGCCAGCACGCCGGTCGGCCCCAGCAACAGGAACCACAGCAAGGGGCCGAACCAGCGCCGCAGGGCACCAGCGAACACCGCTTCGACATAGGCGTGGCCGTCCAGGTCTGCGGGCGGCTCGGCGTTCAACAAATGCGCGGTCGCCACGCGCCGCGCCTCGGCGTCCGGCGCATCGACGATGGCGTCCACGTCCAGATCCAGATCGCGCGGGCCCCAGCACGCGAACAGGACGAGCGTCGCGAACACGAAGGCGGGCAGCCCCCACAACGCTTGCCGCAGGGCCAATTGCAGCAAGGCGACGAACACCACCGGCAGCCCGATCGTCAGCGCCAGCCCGAGGCGGCCGTTCATCGCCCCATCCGGCGTGGAAGCGCCCTCGATGTAACGCCGCCACGCCACCAGCCCATCGAAACGCCGCAACCCGGACAGCGACGGCAGCACATGCCCGGCCAGCAGGACGAGGACGACGGCGATCAGCGCGGCGGACATGGAAGCGCTCGGTGCATGGACGGGATTCTAGCCTGCCCGGGGCGCAGGCATGGCACGCCGCCGCGCCGCATCCGGCCGGCCATCCAGCGCCCGGCCTGCGCGGATCGCCCGCTGCGCCGATGCGACCGCACGCGCTGCGCCGGTGCGCGCGGCGGCCCTGGCCTCAGGCCGCGAACGAGCTGCCGCAACCGCAGGTGGTTTTCGCGTTCGGGTTGCGGATGGTGAACTGCGCGCCGTGCAGGCTCTCGCTGTAGTCCACCTCGGCACCCATCAGGTACTGCAGGCTGAGCGGATCGACCAGCAAGGTGACGCCGTCGGTGTGCACGGCCAGGTCGTCCTCGGCCTGTTCCTCGTCGAAGGAAAACCCGTACTGGAAGCCCGAGCAGCCGCCGCCCTGGATGTACACGCGCAGCTTGAGCGCGGCATTGCCCTCCTCGCGCACCAGCTCGGCCACCTTGGCCGCGGCGGCATGGGTGAAGGCCAGCGGCGCTGGCAGGGCATCCGGATGCAGGGCGAGAACGTCGGTCATGCGGTCAAGGATGGGGCCGCCGGCCCGCGGGTTCAAGCGTCACGATCCATCGGCCGGGTCGGCGGGCTCGCCATCCATCGCCTCGGCCCAACTGAAGGCCTGCTGGATGGTGCGGCCATCCGAATGCAGGATCACCGTCACCTGATGCGGGGTGAAGCCCGCCGGCAGCATCACCGTGCCTTCCTCCTTCTGGAAATACCGGAACTGGAACGGCTGCCCCGGCGGCTGCGGCTTTTGCAACAAGTCGGCCCATTGCAGGGTGAGCAGCTTGCCGCCGCGCGCGCCGTCGATGCGCAGGCTCATGTCGCCTTCGGTGATCTTGCCGCGGTTGAGGTTCTGGGTGAGGGTGGCGGTGAAATGCCAACTGCCGTTGATGTCCTTCGCGAACTTCACGCTGTGCACGGACAGGCCGTGGCGCTGCCCGCCGGCACCGACCAGGCGCTCGTAGAAAGCCACGTCCGCGCGCAGGGCCGACACTTCCTCGTCGCGCCCCGACAGGGTGGTCTGCAGATCCTGATTGGCGGCACGGGTGATCGCGTCGGAGTTCTTCAGGTTGGCGATCTGCTGCTGCAGCGCATCGATCTGGCCGAGGCGATGCCGCAAGCCGGCGTTCTCGCGTTGCAGTTCGACCTGTTGCGGCAAAAACCAATGCACCGCGCCCCAGCCGGTGATGACGAGGCTTACGATCCACAGGGCCAGCAGCAGGGCGATCCAGCGATGCAGACGCACCGTGCGCGGCGGCGGAACCGGGGCGGATTCGGGAGCAGGGTCGGTCATCGTGGGGGGTATAGACTCCGCGCTGGACGGCCGTCAAGTCGGCTTGGTTATACTGCGCCCATTCCGCCATACGGCAGCTTGGGTCATGCCCGACACGACGAGCGCAGCGCCGTCCATTCCCGCCCGACCGCAGGCGTCGCTCGGCCCAGCGCATCGGCCGCCTTCCCCCACGCGGTCGCCTGCCGAGACCCATGCATGATTCTCTGGATCAAGGCCTTCCATATCGTCTTCGTGGTGGCCTGGTTCGCCGGCCTGTTCTACCTGCCGCGCTTGTTCATCTACCACCGTGAAGCGACCGACGCGATCTCCCGCGCGCGCTTCGTCACCATGGAGCGCCGCCTGCTGGCGATCACCCACATCGGTGCCGTGCTGGCCGTGGCTCTGGGCATCAGCCTGTTGCTGGAGGCGCCGGCCTTCCTGCACCAGGGCTGGATGCACGCCAAGCTCGGGCTGGTCGTCGCCCTCGTCGCCTATCATGGCTGGTGCGTGAAGCTGGCGGGAGATTTCCGCCACGGCCGGCCGGTGCCCGGCTCGACCTGGTTGCGCTGGTTCAACGAAGCACCGGCGCTGCTGCTGGTCGCGATCGTGTGCCTGGTGGTGGTCAAACCCGCTTTTTGAGCCGTCACCGGTCACGCGCCCTTTCCGCATCGCCCCGTCCACCACCCGGCAACGCTGGCGCATAATCGGCCTGTCCAGGGGATCCCGATGAACACGACCGCCTCCTCGCAGCACGAAGAGTACCGACAGGCGTTCCTGCGCCACCTGCCCAAGCGGGTCGAGTCGATCGAGCAACGCATCGGCCGCTACCGCCGCGACGGCTGGGACGCCGAGGGCCTGCGCATGCTCACCGACGACGTGCAGCGTCTGGCCGGCGCCAGCGGCCGCTACGACCTGATCGAGCCCAGCCAGCACCTGCTCACCCTCGAGCAGATGCTCGGCGAGCACATGTCCCAGCGCACCCTGCCCAACGCGCAGCAGTCCGACCGCATGTTGACGTTGACGGCCGCGGTCTCCGCCGCCCTGACCGTCAAATCGACCGGGCCGCAGAAGGTAGCCCACTCCGAAGTGCCCCCCGCCGCCTACTGGCGGCGCTGGACGGGCGACGCTCCCGACCCGAACGCCATGCCCGAGCCCATCGCCGAAAACGTCGCCAAACCCGGCGGCATCGCCCGCCGCATCTACCTGCTCAGCGACGGCAACGCCTTCGCCAGCGAACTGGCGCAACAACTGGAATCCGAAGGTTTCGAAGTCGAGCCGGTCGAGACCGCGGCGGACTTGTCCGAATTGCTGATGAGCCTGTCCCCGCACCTGGTGCTGGTGGACGCCTCGCGCATGCCCGACATCCTCGCGGTCGGCACCGCGCGCCGCGAAGCCCAGCAACGCGGCAGCGGGCAGCGCATCCAGCTGGTCGCGCTGGCCGCCGCGGACAACCTGCAATCGCGGCTGGATGCGCGCCGCGCCGGCAGCGATGCCCTGCTGTTCCCGCCATTCACCACCCCCGAGGTGATGCGTCAGCTGCATTCCCTGCTGACGCCGGCGACCGAGGAAAAGCTGCGCGTGCTCATCGTCGAGGACGACCGCGCGCAGGGCTTGTTCGCGCAGAGCGTGCTGACCAACGCGGGCATGCAGGCGGTGGTCGAACAGGAACCCCTGCACGTGCTGGAAGCGCTGGAGGCCCTGCACCCGGATCTGGTGCTGATGGACCTGCACATGCCGCACGCCAACGGGGTGGAGCTGACCGCGCTGATCCGCGAGCACGCCACCTTCAGGAACACCCCGATCGTGTTCCTGTCCGGCGAGAACGATCCCGACACGCGCTTCGACGCGATCAATGCCGGCGGCGACGATTTCCTCAGCAAGCCCATCCGCCCCAAGCACCTGATCACCGCGGTACAGAACCGGGTGCGCCGCACGCGCACGTTGCAGCAGCAACAAGCCGCCGACCTGCCCCCGCGCGACGAGGCGACCGGCCTGCACCGCCGCCCGTTCGTCCTCGACCGCGTCAACGAGGCGCTGGGGGCCGGGTCGGACAGCCCGGCGGCCGAAGGCGGCGCGTTGTATGTGGAGATCGACAATGCCACCACCTTGCGCGAACGGCTTGGGCTGGCCGCGCTCGAGCATCTGGTGGTGAACGCCGGGCGGGTCGTCCACGACGAATTGATGGATCAGCACGTCGCCGCGCGCATCAACGACACCGCCTTCCTCGTCCTGGCGCTCGGGCTCGACGACGCAGCCCTGCTCGCGCTCGCCCGCCGCCTCCACGAGGCCATCGGCAGCCACGCCTTCGAGGCGGTCGGCAAGCCCATGCGCCTGCGCGCATCGATCGGCGCCTGCCCGCTGCGCTACGGCTTCGGCGACGCCAGCGCCCTGCTCAACACCGCCGAGCGCGATTGCCGCGACGCGCGAGCGAGCGAAAGCGGGGTGCGCCTGCACGAGCCGCCGAAGGCCAGCGAGGTCAATGCCGAAGCGGCGCTGGTCGAGCACATGCGGCAAGCGATCGAAAACGACGGCTTCGGCCTGATCTACCAGCCGATCGTCGCCGTGCAGGGCGGCGGCGGCGCGCAGTACCAGACCCTGCTGCGATTGCGCGACGCCTCGGGCAAGCAGGTGCCGGCCGCGCTCATCCTGCCGCTGGCCGAACGCGCGCACCTGATGACCGACATCGACCGCTGGGTGTTGACCCGGGCGATGAGCGTGCTGGGCCAGCAGCACGAGAAGAACCACGCGATGCGCCTGTTCGTGCCGCAATCGATGACGACCTTCGCCACCCGCGAGCAACCCGGTTGGCTCAAGGGCGAGATAGCCGCGCATGGCCTGGCGGGCGACAGCCTGGTGCTCGAATGCCGGCTGGAGGATGCCCTGCTCAACCCGCCGGCACTGACGACCTTCGCCAACGCCCTGCGCAACGATGGCGTGCGCCTGTGCATCGGCCAGTTCGAACGCTCGGCCGATGCCGACCGCCTGCTCGACCAGGTGCCGCTGGGCTACATCAAGCTCTCGCACAAATACGCGGCCAGCGACGCCGCGCCCGAGCTGCGCGAGGAGATGAAGGCGATCATCGAGCATGCGCACGGCCTCGGCGTGCAGGCGATCGGCCACCGCGTGGAGGATCCGCAAGTGGCCGCGACCCTGTGGGTTGCCGGCATCGACTACATCCAGGGCAACCTCGTGCAGAGCGCCAGCGGCGGGCTCGACTTCGACTTCAACGCCACGCTCATGTGACCTGAAGCCATGGCGAAGTCCGCGTTGCTGCTGACCACCTTGCGCTGGATCACGCTGGGCGCCATCGGCGGCACCATCGTCGTGGTCGGCATCGATCTGTTCCGCGTCGAAGGGCCGTGGCTGATCGTCGCACTGGCGCTGTCGACGCTGTCCTTCGTCTGCTGCGCGACCGCCCTGCACCTGCTCAACGTCGCCATCGAGCAGGCCAGCGCCGGGGTGCGGCACGCCAGCGACGCCGCCGCCGATGCCGCCACCCGCGCCGACGAGCAGGAGGCGCGCTTCGCCTCGATGCGCAGCGAACTGGAGGAAAACCGGCGTCTGCAGGAAGAACTGACGAGCGCCAAACAGGCTGCCGAAGACGCCACCCGGGCCAAGAGCGAGTTCCTGGCCACCATGAGCCACGAGGTGCGCACGCCGCTCAATGGCATCGTGCCGATGCTGGAACTGCTGCAATCCTCCAAGCTCGCGCTCGACCAGCGCGAGATGCTCAACACCGCGTTGCAGTCGTCGCGGCAACTGCTGCGCATCGTCGACGACATCCTCGACTATTCCAAGCTCGAAGCGCACAAGCTCGAACTGGAAAGCGTCAACATGAACCTGCGCGAGACGCTCGACTCGGTGATCCGCCTGCTCGATCGCCAGGCGCAATCCAAGGGGCTCGGCTTGTCCCTGCACATCGACCCGGATGTGCGCGCGGTGTTTCGCGGCGACCCGGTGCGCATGCGTCAGGTCGTCAGCAACCTGGTCAGCAACGCACTCAAGTTCACCGAGCGCGGCACGATCTCGGTGCACGTGAACAAGGTCAAGGAGACGCGCACCCACCATCAATTGCGCATCGAAGTGCGCGATACCGGCGTGGGCATCGCCCCGGATGCGGCGGGCAAGCTGTTCAGCGCCTTCTCGCAGGCCGACGCATCGACCACGCGGGTGTATGGCGGCACCGGCCTGGGGCTGGCGATCTGCAAGCGCATCGTGGACTTGATGGGCGGGCGCATCGGCGTGGAATCCGAGCTGGGTCGCGGCTCGACCTTCTGGTTCGAGATCCCGATGCTCAAGGCCGCAGGCGACATCGAAGGCCCGCGCGCCGGCCTGCAGAACGCCCGCGTGCTGGTGCTCACCTCCGACGAGGCGCTGCGCAAGCGCATCGCGTCCTCGCTGGCGCATACCGGCGCGCAACTGGCCTTCGTCGAAAACACGCAGGACGCGCTGAACCAGTTGCGCGGAGCCGCCACCTCGCTCAAGCGCGGGCTGGACGTGTTCGTCGTCGATGCCGCCTCGATCCGCCACACCCTCGTGGCCCTGCAACGCAACCTGGCCGGCATGAACGACATCCAGCGCCTGCGGGTCTTGTTCCTGGAAGCCTCCGACCCCTTGCCCGACGACGTGCGCGAGCTGCCCAACACCGTCGTCGCCCCGCGCGCGCTCGCCGAAAGCGACGTGCGCCCGAAACTCGACGAGCTGATGGCCGGCGAAGCCGTCAGCACCACGGGTCGCGATGCGCCGGCGGCGGTGAGCCTCATCGCCGGCGCGGACGAGGCCAGCGAGCCCAGACCCGCGCCGGCCAAGGTGCCGACGACGTCCGCGGCCGGCAGCGCCCCCCTCGTCGGCCCGATCAAGGGCAGGCTGCTGCTGGTGGAGGACAACCCCGTCAACCTGCTGGTGGCGCAGCGCATCATCTCGTTGCTCGGACCGCAATGCGACACCGCCGAAAACGGCGAACTGGCGCTCGAAAAGATCGCCCGCGGCGGCTACGACATGGTGTTGATGGACTGCCAGATGCCGGTGATGGACGGCTACACGGCCACCCGCAACTGGCGCACGCAGGAGGCCGATCGCGGCTTGCCGCCGTTGCCGATCATCGCCATGACCGCCAACGCGATGGCCGGCGACCGGCAGAAGTGTCTGGATGCAGGCATGGACGATTACCTGTCCAAGCCCGTCGCGCGCGATCAACTGGAAGCCATGCTGCGCCGCTGGATGAGCAGGTCGCCCCGCCTGCGCCGCTCCCTGCAACACGCGGATTCGGCCGAGCCCTCCGAATGGCCTGCACCGCCGCCCGAGCCGAGCCCATACAGCGCAGCGGCCGGTCTGACGCCCGAGGAAATCGCAGCGGCCAGCCAGGTAGCGGCGCAGGCCACCGCCGCCTTCGTCGCCCAGC
The DNA here is from genome assembly GCA_018242445.1 of Pseudomonadota bacterium. Taxonomy (GTDB): domain Bacteria; phylum Pseudomonadota; class Gammaproteobacteria; order Xanthomonadales; family Xanthomonadaceae; genus SZAS-103. The sequence goes on from JAFEBW010000053.1 coordinate 78,129, forward strand.
AACCGCCCAGGGAAGAGGTGCCGCCCACCCCCGCGCCCGCGGCCGCGGCCGCGCCACGGCGCACGCTCGAACCCGGCCCGGTCGCTGCGGCACCCGTACCAGCCCCCGCGGAAGTCGCCACCGCAAGCGCCGCGGCGGCGATCACACCCGTGGTAATCGCACCCGTGGAACCCGCCGCATCCAGGGCGATCGGTGAGCACCCGACACGCCCACCCTCACCGGCGCTGGATTCGGAGATCATCGAGGATCTGTGGAGCGCAATGGGCGACTCCTTCCGCGAGCTGCTGCAGGTGTTCCTCGAAGACGCGCCCAAGCATCTGGCCAAGCTCGACGAGGCGATCGCCAATCACGACGTTCCCGGTCTGGTGGGGCCGGCGCACGCGCTCAAATCCTCCAGCGCCAACCTCGGCGCGATGCAGTTGTCGGCCGCCGCCAAACACATCGAGCAAGGCGCGCGTGCGGGCACCCTCGCGCAGCCGCAGGTGGCGGTGAAGGTGGCGAGCTACGAATTCCGCCGCGCCGAACGCGAATTGCGCACCTTGCTCAGTTGAGGAAACGCTGATTTATTCAGCGTTTCCCGTTGGCCATGGATGGCCGCCCACGAAGCAATCACGCAAGTGATTGTTGCGTGCGAGTCGAGTCCGGGCGTGTACCGGACTCGACGTGCGCCGAGAATTCCTGGAAGGAATTATTCGGCGCTTCCTTGATGATGCGTGCGCGGGTGGCGTCGGCCGGGGGCGGTCGCCTCAACCCCAGCCACGCCGCCGGTACGGCCGGTCGGGGGTGTCCGGCAGCACCGGGCGCGGGCCGAGCGTGCCGGTCGCGCGCGCCTGCGCCTGCGGCTCCAGGTGGCGCAATGCCCGTGCATACACGCCGCGCTTGAAGGTGACGACGTGTTCGAGCGGGTACCAGAAATCGACCCAGCGCCAGCGGTCGAACTCGGGTTTCTCGGTCAAGTCCAGACGCACGTCCTCGTCGCGCGCCAGCAGACGCAGCAGGAACCACACCTGCTTCTGGCCGATGCACACCGGCTGCCCTTCGCGGCGCATGCTGCGAAACGGCAGGCGATAGCGCAGCCAGCCGGGCGTGGCGGCCAGCACCTCGACATGCTCGGGCAACAGCCCGGTCTCCTCGTGCAGTTCGCGGTACATCGCTTCCAGCGGCGTCTCGTCGGTGTTCATCCCGCCCTGCGGGAACTGCCAGCCGTCGCGATGCACGCGGCGGGCCCAGAACACCTGCCCGTCGTCGCGCATCAACACGATGCCCACGTTGGGGCGATAACCGTCCGGATCGATCACGGCACGGACTCCGAATCCTTCAATGGTTCGACTGTGCCACAGCGGCGGATGCCGCCACAAGCCGCCGCCGGCGTCTGCGGCGGCGATGGCCCGAGGCTCAGCCTCGCCCGCCGAGCAAGGTATCCAGCAAGGCGCCGTTGCGCGCGAGTTGCACGTCGCGCCGCAGGCGGCTGGCCGTGAAGATCGCCAGCAGATCGTCGACCGCGCGGTCGAACACCTCGTTGACGACGATGTAGTCGAACTCGCGGCAGTGCTGCATCTCTCCGCGCGCAGCCGCCAGCCGGCGCACGATGACCTCCTCGCTGTCCTGCCCGCGGCTGCGCAGGCGGCGCTCCAGTTCGGGCAAGGAAGGCGGCAGGATGAAGATGCCCACCGCATCGGGCATCTTCGCGCGCACCTGCTGCGCGCCCTGCCAGTCGATTTCCAGCAGTACGTCGCGGCCTTGCGCCAGTTGCGGCTGCACCGACTGCCGCGCGGTGCCCTTGTAGTCGCCGTGCACCAGCGCATGCTCGAAGAAATCGTCCGCCGCGACCATGCCCTCGAACGCCTGTGCGCTGACGAAGTGGTAGTGCACGCCGTCGATCTCGCCCGGGCGCGGCGCGCGCGAGGTGAACGACACCGACAGGCTGATCGCCGGGTCGCGCGCCAGCACCGCCCGCACGAGGCTGGATTTGCCGGCCCCCGAGGGGGCCGCGACGATGAACAACGTTCCGCGCATGTGTGCATCCTTCCACTCGATTTTCCGAAGCTGGGTCGAACCGAAGCCGACCTTGGCACATGGATGTGCCAACGCCCAGCCGGCTTGATCGGCTGGGCAGCGCGACTCGAAAACCACGATTTTCGAGTCGTGCGTCGACGTTGGGCACGATGCCCCATCGTCGACCATAAACTCACTCCAAATTCTGCACCTGCTCGCGCAATTGCTCGATCAACACTTTCAAGTCCACCGATGCCTGCGAGGTGCGCGCATCCACCGATTTGGAGCCCAGCGTGTTGGCCTCGCGATTGAACTCCTGCATCAAGAAATCCAGACGCCGCCCCACCGCTTCGGGCAGTCCCAGCACGCGGCGCGCCTCGACGATGTGGCTGTCGAGGCGGTCGAGTTCTTCCTCCACGTCGAGCTTCTGCAGGCCCAGCACGATTTCCTGTTCCAGCCGGCCCGGTTCCAGCGGCTGCTTGAGGTCGGCCAGTCGCGCCTGAAACTTCGCCCGCAGCCCGGCGCGGATCCCGGGCATCCACGCGCGCACCTGTTCGACCAGAACCGCGATCGCATCCAGCCGTTCGATCATCACCGCCGCCAGCTTGCCGCCCTCGCGCTCGCGCGCGGCGAGGAACTCGGCGACGGTCGCGTCCAGCAAGGTCAACGCTTCTGCCTGCAGTCCGGCGGCATCGGGGCTGGCTTCTTCCTGCACGCCCGGGAAGCGCAGCAAGTCCATGAAATCGGTGTGCATGCCGGGGAAACGGGTGTCGAGATCGTTGGCCAACTCCGACAATCTCGTCAGCAGGGCGTGGTTGACGCGCAATTCGGCGGATGCGGTGTCCGCCGCACGCAGGCGCAGGCTCACATCGACCTTGCCGCGGCCGATCCGGGCCGCCAGCCGCTCGCGCAGCGTCGCCTCGAGCGGGCGCAGTTCCTCGGGCAGGCGCAAGCCGAGTTCGAAGAAGCGGTGGTTGACCGCGCGCAGGTCGCAGCCGAGCGTTCCCCATGCCGTGCTGCGCTCGGCCGAGGCGAAGGCGGTCATGCTGCGGATGTTCATGCAGATGTGGCCGAAGCGGGAAAACCCGGATGGTAAACTCTCGCGCCGCGTTTGCGGCACTTTCGGAACCTTGCGATGACTTCGCCCACCCGCCCCAGCGGCCGCGCCGCCGACCAGTTGCGCGCCGTGCAATTGCAGCGCCATTACACCCGCCACGCCGAAGGCTCGGTGCTCGCCTGCTTCGGCGACACCCGCGTGCTGTGCACGGCCAGCGTGGACAACCGCGTGCCCGGTTTCCTGCGCGGCAAGGGCGAGGGCTGGGTGACCGCCGAGTACGGCATGCTGCCGCGCTCGACGCATTCGCGGATGAACCGCGAGGCCGCATCCGGCAAGCAGGGCGGGCGCACGCTGGAGATCCAGCGCCTGATCGGCCGCGCGCTGCGCGCCTGCGTGGACCGCGCGGCGCTCGGCGAGCGCACCATCACCCTCGATTGCGACGTGCTGCAGGCCGACGGCGGCACCCGCACCGCGGCGATCACCGGCGCCTACGTCGCCCTCGTCGATGCCCTGCGCGTGCTGCGCGCGCGCGGCGACATCGGCAAAGATCCGCTGCACGGCGCGGTCGCCGCGGTCTCGGTGGGCGTGTACCGCGGCGTGCCGGTGCTGGATCTGGATTACGCCGAGGACTCGTCCTGCGACACCGACATGAACATCGTGATGAACGACGGCGGCGGCTTCATCGAATTGCAGGGCACCGCCGAGGGCCACGCCTTCCGCCGCGACGAACTCGACGCCCTGCTGGCGCTGGGCGAGAAGGGCGTGCGCGAGTTGCTGGCGTTGCAGCAGGGTGCGCTGTCCGGCGCATGACCCGCCTCGTCCTCGCCAGCTCCAACCGCGGCAAGCTCGCCGAACTCGGCGACCTGCTCGCACCTGCTGGTTACGAACTGGTCGCGCAATCCGACCTGCACGTCGGTGATGCCGACGAAACCGGCAGCACGTTCATCGAGAACGCCATCATCAAGACTCGCCATGCCGCGCACGCGACCGGACTGCCCGCGCTGGCCGACGATTCCGGCCTCGTGGTGGACGCTCTCGGCGGCGAACCGGGCCTGCGCTCGGCGCGTTTTGCCGGCCGCCATGGCGACGATGCCGCCAACAACGCGTTGCTGATCGAGCGCCTGCGCGACGTGCCCGACGCACAGCGCGGCGCGCATTTCTACTGCGTGCTGGTGCTGCTGCGCTCGCCCAGCGACCCGCAGCCGCTGATCGCCGAAGGCGTGTGGCGCGGCCGCATCCTGCATGCCCCGCGCGGCGGCAACGGTTTCGGCTACGACCCGCTGTTCCAGCCCGATGGCCACGCATGCAGCTCGGCCGAACTGGAACCTGCGCACAAGAACGCCATCAGCCATCGCGGGCAGGCGCTGGCGATGCTGCGCGAACGTTTGTCGGGAGCACACAAGGGCAGTGGCAGATGACCGGTAAAAAAATGTGCTGAGCGCGAACCGGCCTGTGCAAACCGCGTGGCCGCCGCCTGAAGCCGAAGACCGCCGCCACCGCATCGCGCGGCTGGACGCGCTGTACTTCCGCCTGTACGGCCTGAACCGCGACGCGGCGGCCTACGTGCTCGACACCTTCCCCATCGTGCGCGAACAGGACGAGGCCGCGTTCGGCCGCTACCGCACGAAGGAGCTGGTGCTTGGCTACATGAACGCGCTCGCCGCCGGCGATACGCACACCGTGCTGGCGCTCTGAGCGGGACGCGCCGGGCACATCCCGTTTCGCTTGTTTCGTTTATTGCGTTTGTTTCGGATAACAGGTATTCTTTCATCCCGGCCGCGCCCGCCCTGCCGAAGATCGCCGCCATGATCGCCCTGCGCCACGAACAACTGATCACCCCGCCCGCCACGCCGCAGGAAAGCGAACTGGCCCGCACCAGCAGCCGCCTGCTCGCCGCCTGCATCGGCCACGGCCCGACCGCGCGCCTGCGCGTGATCGACGGCAAGCAGACCATCGAAGTGCCGGTGGCGGCGCTGCGCATGCTCGTGGACATCCTCGCCAACATGGCCGCCGGCAACGCGATGAGCCTGGTGCCGATCCACGCCGAGCTGACCACCCAGGAAGCGGCGGATTTTCTCAATGTGTCCCGCCCCTATCTGATCGGCGTGCTCGATCGCGGCGAACTGCCGCATCACAAGGTCGGCACGCATCGGCGCGTGTATTTCCGCGATTTGCTTGCGTACCGCGAAGCGCAATTGAAGGCGAACAAGGCCGGGCTCGCCGAACTCACCCGGCTGTCGCAGGAACTGGGCCTGTATTAGATGTCCCAATTCGTCGCTGTCTATGACGCCTGCGTGTTGTATCCCGCGCTATTGCGCGACCTGTTGATGCATCTGGCGCTGAGCGATCTTTTCCGGGCGCGCTGGACTGAACGGATCCATGCCGAATGGATGGGAAACCTGCGCATGAACCGCCCGGATATACCGGGCGAGAAGCTCGAACGGGTGCGCCGGCTGATGGATGCGCATGTACCCAACTGCCTCATCACCGGCTACGAGCCGCTGGAAGCGGATTTGCATCTGCCCGACCCGGATGATCGCCATGTGCTGGCCGCAGCGATCCATTGCCATGCGGGAACCATCGTCACGTACAACGTGAAACACTTTCCCGATGCCGCGCTCGCTCCCCATGGCATCAATGCGCAACACCCGGATTCCTTCATCGAGCATGCCTTTCACATCGACCTCGCTGCCGTGATCGCCGCCGTGGCCGACCATCGCGCGTCGATGGGCAGCCCCGCCATGACGGTTGCGCAATTGCTGGATGGGTACCTGAATCACGGGCTCGCCACGACTGTCAGCCTCTTGCGCCCGCATGCCGCGCTGCTGTGATCCAGCAGTGACGCGATCGCCTGACATCGCCACGGCCTCGACATGCTGACCTTCCCACCCCTCGCCCTGTACGTGCACCTGCCGTGGTGCGTGCGCAAATGCCCGTACTGCGATTTCAATTCCTACCAGCAGCGCGGCGAGCTGCCGTTCGCCGGCTACGTGGATGCGCTGCTGGCCGATCTGGATCAGGACCTGCCGCTGGTGTGGGGCCGCACCGTGACCAGCGTGTTTTTCGGCGGCGGCACGCCGTCGCTGTTTCCGCCGGATGCGATCGACAGCTTCCTGCAACAAGCTTCCGCGCGGCTGCGTTTCGCGCCGAGTCTGGAGGTCACGCTGGAAACCAACCCCGGCACCGCCGAGCACGGCCGCTTCGAGCATTACCTCGCCGCCGGGGTGAACCGGCTGTCGTTCGGCGTGCAGAGTTTCGACGACGGCTGCCTGCAACGGCTCGGGCGCATCCACGACAGTGCGCAGGCGCAGCGTGCGATCGAACTGGCGCGCGCTGCCGGCTACGCCAATTTCAACCTCGACCTGATGTACGCCCTGCCCGGGCAGACGCTGGCGATGGCCGAACACGACCTCGAGCGCGCGCTCGCCTTGCAGCCAACCCATCTGTCGCATTACCAGCTCACGCTGGAACCCAACACCGCATTCGCGGCGAAACCGCCGCAGGGCATCCCCGACGAAGACCACGCGTGGGACATGCAGGAACACTGCCAGCGCCTGATCGCGCAGGCCGGTTTCGAGCACTACGAAGTCTCGGCCTACGCCAAGCCGGGAATGCAATGCGCGCACAACCGCAACTACTGGTTGTTCGGCGATTACCTCGGCATCGGCGCGGGCGCGCACGGGAAGATCACCTTGCCCGGGTTCATGCCGGAGTCCGGCAACGACACGCAGGCCATTGCAGAGAGTCATCCCGGCGGCGGCATCCTGCGCCGCTGGAAGCGCCGGCATCCGGCCGCCTACATGAGCGTGGCCGCGAGTGTCGATCGCATCGGCGGCGACGAATGGCTGGACGCCACGCGCCGCCCGTTCGATTTCATGCTCAACGCCCTGCGCCTGCCGGAAGGCTTCACGCTGACGATGTTCGAGGCGCGCACCGGACTGCCGCGAACCGCGATCGCCGATGAACTCGCCATCGCCCGCGAACGCGGCTGGCTGACGATCGCCGGCGACCGCGTGCAACCCACCGACCTCGGCCAGCGCTTCACCAACGACGTGATCGGATTGTTCCTGCGGTCAGAGGACTGAGGACAGAGGACAGAGGACTGAAAGGCATTGCTTCGTCTTTTCTGCCCGCTACCCTCTTGCCCTCTGTACGAGCTTTGCCACTTCTTTTCTGTCCTCAGTCCTCTGTCCTCAGTCCTCTGTGATGTAAACTTGCCCCGCCCCGAGTGCTCGGGAAGCCGGTGAGAGTCCGGCGCTGCCCCCGCAACGGTAAGCCAGACAAACCCTCCATCACGCCACTGCGCAAGCGGGAAGGCGGAGGGCGGATGCCGCACCGCGAACATCGCGTGCCGCATCGCTGGCAAGCCCGGAGACCGGCTCGAGGCATCACCGGCGCGTCGCGGAGGGCGATGTGAGCGAGGTTCGCTTTCGTCGCGTGCCTCGTGCGTTGTCGTCTTCCGTTCGCGCTGCCCACGGGGTTTTTGCGCCACGGAGTTTTATCCATGATCGTTTCATTCGTTTCGTCGCTGCCGCGCCGCCGCACCATCGTTGCCGCGCTGGCTTCCATCATCGTGCCGACCGCCTTCGCGGCCGACCCGCCCACCACCCTCGACACCGTCGTGGTCACCGGCACGCGCCACGCGCAGACGGTGGACGACGCGCTCGCCGCGGTCACCGTCATCACCCGCAAGGACATCGACGACAGCCCGGCCACCGATGTGATCGCGCTGCTCGGCCAGCAGGCCGGCGTGGATGTGTCGCGCACCGGCGGCCCCGGGCAGACCAGCTCGGTGTTCCTGCGCGGTGCCAACTCGAACCAGACCCTGGTGCTGATCGACGGCATCCGCGTGGCGGCGGCCAGCAACGGCTACTTCGATTTCGCCAACCTGCCACTCGACCAGATCGAGCGCATCGAGATCGTGCGCGGCCCGCGCGCGGCCTACTGGGGCTCGGACGCCATCGGCGGGGTGATCCAGATCTTCACCCGCAATCCGCACGGCTGGTCGGGCAGCGCGCATGGGGGCAGCTACGCGCAGCGGGGCGGCACGGCGTCCTTCGGCACACCCGCCAGCAACGACGATGCCCATCTGGGCCTGACCATCGGCTACGACCGCCTGCACGGCTTCCCCGCCACCGACCCCTTCAATCCCTACGGCAGCCCCGCCGACGACGGCTACCGCAACCGCAACGCCAGCCTTCGCGGCAGCATCCCGCTGGGCACGCAGACGCTGGGGGTGACCGCGCTGTACACCGATGGCGACACGCAGATCGCCGCCGGCCCCGGCCCCGAACCGGCGCACATGTTCTCGCGCAACACCTCCGGGGGCGCGACCCTGTCCGGGCCGATCACCGGCAACTGGACGCAGGCGCTCACCGTCGGCGGCGCCGACAACGACATCAACACGCCGGTCTACGCCAGCCGCACGTCGAGCCGGCGCACCAGCGTGGACTGGGTGAACAACGTGGCGTTGGGCACGGGACAGACCATCACCTTCGGCGGCAACTGGCAGCGCGAAACCGGCGCATCCTACGAGTTCGGCGGCACCGACTACCTGCGCGCGATCAGCAACACCGCGGGCTTCGCCGGCTACGATGGCCGCTTCGGCAGCCAGCAGGTCGAGCTGGCGATCCGCCACGACGACAACAGCCAGTTCGGCGGGGCCACCACCGGCACCGCCGCGTGGGGCTGGCAGATCGACCAGGCGTGGAAGTTGCGCGCCTCGTGGGGACAGGGTTTTCGCGCGCCGAGTTTCGACGAACTGTATTCGCCGGGGTTCTTCGGCTACTACGCCGGCAATCCGCTGCTGCGGCCGGAGCGCTCGCAAAGCGTCGAGGCGGGGCTGGAGTTCAAGCCCTCCAGCGGGCACGCATTCAAGCTCTCGGCGTGGCGCACGCGGGTGCGCCAGATGATCGCCTTCGACGGGCCGCAGATGCAGGCGATCAACGTCGATCGCGCCGCGCTCGACGGTGCCGAGCTGGCGTACCGCTACACGCGCGGGCCGTGGAGCGCGGGCAGCGCGATCACCGTGCAGGATCCGCGCGACCTGGGCACCGGCCAGCCGCTGCTGCGCCGACCGCACCGCAAGCTCGCCGCCGACACCCGTTACGATTTCGGCAACGGCTGGGACGTGTCGGTGGACGGACTGGCGGCATCCGAGCGCGCCGACTACGGCGGCGTGCGCCTCGGCGGCTACACCGTGCTCAACCTCGCCGCCGGCTGGAACTTCCATCCCGGCTGGCGCGCGCAGGTACGCCTGAGCAACCTGTTCGACAAGGATTACGAACTGGCCAGCGGCTACCGCACCCCCGGCCGCAGCGTGCTGCTGACCTTGTCCTGGCATCAGCAACCCTGAGCGCCGCACCCCGGCTCGCCCATGCCGTCCCGCCGCTGGTGGCGGGGCGGCTGCTGGACTATGATCGGCTGTCCTTGTGACGGGGTCTGCCGTATCCATGTCCGAAACCGGCTCGCATGCGTCCAATGCGGCATCCGACTTGGCGACGCTGTCCTCGCGCGCGCTCCCGCGGCGCGTGCGCACCTTGCTGGAAGGCATCTTCGAACTGGTCGCCGACGAGGTCGATCGCGGACTGACCGCGACCCTCGACGGCATCGAGCAGCAACTGTTCAAGATGGCCGACCAGGTGCGCAGCAACGAGATGCAACTGCGTTGCCTCGAAGCCCTGGGCACGATCAAGCACGGCCGCTTCGACCTCATGCCGCGCTTCGTGGCCCTGCTCGAATCCGAGCTGGCGCTGGTGCGCGAATCGTCGCAGCGCGATCAGGCGGCGCTGCAGGCGATCTCCTACAACGATCTCGAACTCGTCGCCGAAGCCGATCTGGACGAGACGACCTTGTTGCACGAGATCGCCGCGCGTGCCGAATCCAAGGTCAGCCTGCCCTTGTTCCTGCTCAGCCAGCGTTTCGGGGTGATCGCCGGCAAGCCCGCCCTCGACGCCACCGCGTTGCCGGTCGGGCCGACGATGCTGTGCCGCCACCTGCGCCGCGCCAGCCAGTGTTTCGAGTTGCTGCCGGAGCATCGCCAGCTGTTGTTCCGCCAGTTCGAGCGGCACGTGCTGCTGGGATACCCGTCGCTGATCGATCGCGTCAACGCCTACCTCGTCCATCAGGGCGTGCTGCCCCACCTCGCCTACGTGCCGCCGCGGCACAAACCCGGCGCACGCGCCGAGGAAGCCCCGGCACCGGCACCGCCGCAACGTGTCGATGAGCGGTCGCGTACCGGCGGGCGCGCCACCTCGCCGGCGCACGTGGCCGCCGAAAGCGGCATGGCCCGGCCGACCGCCTTCACCGGCTGGCCCGGCGATGCCATCGGCATCCCGGGCGCGCTGCCGCAGCGCCGCGCCGAGGATGCGATCTACACCAACCTGCGCGACATGCTGCACAACGCCCGCGGCATCCCGCCGGCCGGCGCATCCGTGCGCCCGCAGGGGCCCGGCGCGGTGTCCGCCAGCGACGTGCAGTCGATGCTAGGCCTGCTGCAACGGCGACCGCAGACATCCATCTCGGTCAACGGGCAGATGCGGCCGCCGTCCGTCACCCACATCAAGCAGGATCTGCTGGCGCAACTGCGCCAGGTCACCGGTGCCGACGTGGCCCCGGTGCTGGCCAGCGAGGACACCGACACCATCGATCTGGTGGGCATGCTGTTCGACCAGATCATGAAGGACGTGCGCCCCAACAGCACCGCCGCGCACCTGCTCAGCCGCCTGCAGGTGCCGCTGCTGCGGGTCGCGCTGTCGGACAAGGCGTTTTTCAGCCAGCAGGAGCACCCGGCCCGGCAGATGCTCGACGCGGTGGCCGAGACCGGCGCGTACTGGGCGGGCGAGGACGCCGCCGACCGCGAGCTGATCGGCAACGTCGAACGGCTGGTGGGGCGCATCAGCCAGGAATTCGACGGCGACATCAGTCTGTTCAACACCCTGCTCAGCGAGCTGGCCGGGCAGACCCAGACCGTGATGCGCCGCGCCGAGCTGGCCGAGCGCCGCCACGTCGAGGCCGCGCAGGGCCGCGAGAAACTCGCCGTCGCGCAGGCCCACGCCACCCGCATCATGCACGAGATCACCACCGCCCATCCGGTGCCGAAGTTCACCCGCACCCTGCTCACGCAGGCATGGACCGACGTGCTGGCGCTGACCGCGCTGCGGCATGGCGAAGACAGCGACGAATGGCGCCATCAGGTGGAAATCGCCAACCAGATCGCCACCACCGCATCGATCAGCGTCTCCGGCGATGCCGAGCATGGCCTGCCGGAAGACCCCGAACAGGCGGCGGCCTTGAGCGAGCACGTCGAACGCTCGCTGATGCAAGTGGGCTACCACGCCGAGGAAGCCGCCGCGATCGGCCAGCGCCTCGGCGCAGGCGAAGCGGAGGGCGACGACAACGCCAGCCGCACCGAGCTGGCGCTGAAGATGAAGCACCGCGGCCGCCTCGGCGAAGCGGCGGCCGTCGCGGCCGACGAGGCCGAGCTGCCCGTGTTGACCGCGCACGAGCAGCGTTGCCTCGAACGCATCCGCGACCTGCCCTTTGGCACCTGGCTGGAGTTCATCACCAACCAGCAGGGCGACAGCGTGCGCCGCCGCCTGTCGTGGTTCAGCCCGATCACCGGGCATTGCCTGTTCATCAACCATCGCGGGCAAAAGATCGGCGACCACACCCTCGACTCCCTCGCCCGCGCGATGGCGCGCAACCAGGTGCGCATCATCGAACCCAAACGCGAATCCCTGCTCGATCGCGCCCTGCACCGGGTACGCGACCTGCTGCGCAGCCCCGCCGACGCCACCCACGAAACCGGCGCGAAGGCATGAACGACCTCCGCCGCAAGCCGCGCCGCAACCCCGACCGGATCATCGACGTGCAGGACACGATGACCGAAGCGGTGATCGGCCGCCTCGGCAACCTGTCCGAATCGGGCATGCTACTGCTGGCCGAGCAGGAGCTCGTGGAGGATGGCCTGTACCAGTTCCGCTTCGTCCTCACCGATGCCGAGAGCCATCGCCGCTCGTTCGAGATCGGCTCGCACCACCTGTGGTCGGAACCGGCCGCCACCCCGGGCCAGACCTGGATCGGCTTCCGCTTCATCGACATCTCCACCGACGACGCCACCCGCCTGCGCGAATGGGTGGGGCTGGATACGGGTGCGCGGTGATCCTGAAGCAGTGATTCGTGAATGGTGATTCGTGATTTGTTGCAAGCAAGAGCCGAAGCCGCGTCACTCGAAATGTCAGCTTTCATGGGATCGACGCGACGGCGATTGCCTCCGCATCTCACCAATCACCAATCACCATTCACGGCACCCATGCACACCACCGCCTACCAGAACCACATCGCCACCCTGTGCGCACGCATGGATCGCGCGCTGGAGCGCAGCGGCCACGACCACGCACTGATCGCCGCGGGCGTGCAGAAGATGCAGTTCCTCGACGACATGCCGTACCCGTTCGCGGTCAACCCGCACTTCAAGGCCTGGGCACCGCTGACCCAGCACCCGGATTGCTGGATCGCCTACACGCCGGGCGCGATGCCGGTGCTGGTGTACATGCAGCCCGACGACTACTGGCACCTGCCGCCGGCGCCGCCGTCGGGCTACTGGACGCACAGCCTCGACGTGCGCGTGGTGCGCGCGGCCGAGGATGCGACCAAGCACTTCCCGACCAGCGGCCGCATCGCCATCCTCGGCGAAGCGGACGCGGTCCTGCCCGGCTGCGTGCCGAACAATCCGCAGCCGCTGCTGGACTACCTGCACTATCACCGCGCGTTCAAGACGCCCTACGAAATTGCGATGCTGAAAGTCGCGCAACGTGAGGCGGTGGCCGGCCACCGCGCGGCCGAGGCGTGTTTCCGCGACGGCGGTTCGGAGCTGGACATCCACCACGCCTACCTCGTCGCCAGCACGCAAACCGACCGCGACCTGCCCTACGGCAACATCGTCGGCCTCAACGAACACGGTGCCACCCTGCATTACCAGCACCAGCAGGCGAAGGCGCCCGGGCATTCGCATTCATTGCTGATCGATGCCGGCGCCGCGCATGCCGGCTACGCGGCCGACATCACCCGCACGCACCACGACGGCGATGAGCGCTTCGGTGCACTCGTGGCAGGCGTGGATCGCGAGCAGCAGGCGCTGGCCGCGCAGGTGCGTCCCGGAATGGACTATCGCGAACTGCATCTGCAGGCGCATCGGCGGCTGGCCGGCGTGCTGCGCGAGGTCGGCGTGGTGAGGATGGATGCCGGCGCGATGGTGGAGACCGGCGTGTCCTCGGTCTTCTTCCCGCACGGACTGGGCCACCAGCTCGGTTTGCAGGTGCACGACATCGGCGGCTTCATGGCCAGCGATGCCGGCGGCACGCTGCCCAAGCCCGAGGGGCACCCCTACTTGCGCATGACCCGTACGCTGGAAGCGGGGATGGTGGTCACCATCGAACCGGGACTGTATTTCATCGACCTGTTGCTGGCGCAGCTCAAGGCCGGCCCGCACGCGCAGGCGGTGGACTGGGCGGTGGTCGAACACCTGCGCGGCTTCGGCGGCGTGCGCATCGAGGACGACGTGCACTGCACCGACGCCGCGCCGGAGAACCTCACCCGCGAGGCGTTCGCCGCCGCGCATTGAGCTTGCGGACGATCCAATTCTTCGCAGCTATCGAACCCCGCGCTCCCTCACCCGCCGCGCCGTAGGCGCGTCGGCCTCTCCCAGAGGGAGAGGCGGTTTCTTTCCTTCCCCCTCCGGGGGAAGGTGCCCGTAGGGCGGATGAGGGCGTCAACCTTGGATGCAACGAGTGCTCAAGTTGAGAGCACAGCATGCGCCAGTGATCTCAGCTGCTGGCGAGCAAGGCGATGTCCGCCGCCGCCCTGAAGCGGTCGGCCAGTTGCTTGAGCAGGGCGAGACGATTGCCGCGCACGCGCGCATCCTCGACATTCACCATCACGCCATCGAAGAAGGCGTCCACCGACGCGCGCAGTGTGGCGAGCCGACGCAGGACGCCGACGTAGTCGCGTTGTGCAAGCAATGGATCGGTGTCAGCGATGGCGGACTCGACCGCCGCATGCAACGCGCGCTCGGCGTCGTGGTCGAACAGCGACGCATCGACCCTTGCCGGGATCGCATCGGTGGCCTTGCGCAGGATGTTGCCGATGCGCTTGTTGGCCGCGGCCAGCGCCGGGGCTTCGGGCAGCGCGGCGAAATCGGCGATGGCGCGCAGGCGGCGGTCGAAGTCGATCAGGGAAGCGGGCCGCAGCTCGGCGACGGCATCGAATTGCGCGGCGGTGAAACCCTGATCGGCGTAGTAGCCGCGCAGGCGGTCGAGGATGAAGTCGAATATCTGGACTATATCGTCCTGACTGTACTCGCGGCTCACATTCGCATGCGCATGTCTGATTGCCACGCCAGCATCAGCGGCTGATTTTGCCGCACGCAACTTCCGCTCCGCTGCTTCAGCCCCCAAGGCCAGATCATTCAGATCGAATGCTTCAACGAGCAACGGAAAAAGTGCGATCTCGATTTCGCCTTCGATCAGCGTGCGCGCCAGCCCCAGCGCATGGCGACGCAACGCGAACGGATCCTTGTTGCCGGTCGGCTTGAGGCCCGCGGCGAAACCGCCCGCGAGGGTGTCGAGCTTCTCGGCGAGCGCCAGCACCTGCCCCAAGGTCGATGGCGCGATGGCGTCGCCGGCAAAGCGCGGCATGTAGGCCTGATCGATCGCATCGGCCACCGCGCCGGGCTCGCCGGCCGCGCTGGCGTAATGGCGGCCGGCGACGCCCTGCAATTCGGGAAACTCGCCGACCATGCGCGAGAGCAGGTCGGCCTTGGACAGTTCGGTCGCGCGGCGCGCCTGCGCCGGATCGACGCCGACCTCGCGCGCGATCGCTTCGGCCAGTGCTGCCACGCGCGCGGTCTTGTCGGCGTAGCTGCCGAGTTTTTGCTGGTAGGTCACCGTGGCCAGCCCTGCACGCATCGCGTCCAGGCCCTGCTTGATGTCCTCGTCGAAGAAGAACTTCGCATCGGCGAAGCGCGGGCGGATCACCCGCTCGTAGCCCTTGCGGATCTGCGCCGGGTCGGCGCTGTCGATGTTGGCCACGCCGACGAAATGCGCGGTCAGACGGCCTTCGTCATCGAGCACCGGGAAGTATTTCTGGTTGGCCTGCATGGTGGAGACCAGCGCCTCGTGCGGCACGCGCAGAAACTGCGGCTCGAAACCGCAGGCGATCGCGCGCGGCCATTCGACGAGGCCGTTGACCTCCTCCAGCAAGTCGCCGGGGATGCTCGCCCGACCGCCGCTGCGTTCGGCTGCGGCGGCCACCTCGTTACGCACGCGCTCGCGGCGCTCATCCGCATCCACCAGCACGCGCGCGCTGCGCAGGGCTTCGACATAGTCGCCCGGCTCGCCGATCCACACCGATCCGGGATGATGGAAGCGATGCCCGCGGCTCATGCGGTCGGCGTGGATGCCGAACACCTCGGCGGCAACCACCTGCTTGCCGTGCAGCAGCACCAGCCAGTGCAGCGGGCGCGCGAAGGCGAAGTCGTGATCGCCCCAGCGCATCGGCTTGGGGATCGGCATGCCGGCGATGGCATCGCGGACGACCTCCGGCAACAGCGCCGCCGTCGTCGCGCCGGCCTGCACGCGGCGCACGGCGAAGCGCTCGCCACGGGCATCGCTCACGCGCACCAGTTGCGCGGGATCCACGCCGTTCTTCTGCGCGAAACCGCGCAGCGCCGGGGTCGGCTCGCCATGCGCATCCAGGCCGATGTTGAGATACGGACCGAGCGCTTCGCTGCGCTGCTCGGGTTGTTCGGCGGCAACGCCGGGCAACAGCACGGCCAGCCGCCGTGGCGTGTACAGCGGCTTGGCGCCGGCGGAATCCACCTCGATGCCGCGCTTGGCGAGGCCCGCCAGCACGCCTACGAAGAACGCCTGTGCCAACTGCGGCAGGGCCTTGACCGGCAGTTCCTCGGTGCCCAGTTCGATCAGCAACGGCTGCATCGTGTTCATGCCGCCACCCCCGCACCGCGCAAGCCGGGAAAGCCGAGTTTTTCACGCTGCGCGAAATACCCTTCGGCGCAGGCCTTGGCCAGCGTGCGCACGCGCAGGATGTAGCGCTGGCGCTCGGTGACGGAAATCGCGCGGCGCGCATCCAGCAGGTTGAAGCTGTGCGAGGCCTTGCAGACCTGCTCGTAGGCCGGCAGCGGCAGGCCCAGTTCGACCAGCTTCAGCGCCTGCCGCTCGTGCACGTCGAAGGCGTGGAACAGTTCGGCCACGTCGGCGTGCTCGAAGTTGTAGGCGCTCTGCTCCACCTCGTTCTGGTGGTACACGTCGCGGTAATGCACCGTACCCTGCGGGCCGTGCGTCCACACGATGTCGAACACGCTGTCCACGTTCTGCAAATACATGCACAGGCGTTCCAGCCCGTAGGTGATCTCGCCGAGGACGGGCTTGCACTCCAACCCGCCGGCCTGCTGGAAATAGGTGAACTGGGTGACTTCCATGCCGTTCAACCACACTTCCCAGCCCAGGCCCCAGGCGCCCAGCGTGGGCGATTCCCAGTTGTCCTCGACCAGCCGCAGGTCGTGCGTCAACGGGTCGATGCCCAGTTCCTTCAACGAACCGAAATACAGCTCGACGATGTCGTCGGGCGAGGGCTTCATCGCCACCTGGTACTGGTAATAGCGTTGCAGGCGATTGGGGTTGTCGCCGTAGCGGCCGTCGGTGGGCCGCCGGCAGGGCTGCACGTAGGCCGCGTTCCACGGCTCGGGGCCGAGCGAGCGCAGGAAGGTGGCCGGATGGAAGGTGCCGGCGCCGACTTCGAGGTCGAGCGGCTGGATCAGCACGCAACCGCGCTCGCCCCAGTAGGTATTCAGGCGCTGGATGAGTTGCTGGAAGGTCGGTGCGGACGCAGGCATGCCGTGGCTTTGCGGGGAAAGCGGCTAGTATAGCCGGCAGCACTCGGCCGACCTGCGTCCACGCCTTGGAAACCACCGCCTCACCGCAACCTTCGACGCGCTCTCCCGCGCGCAAGCGCCTGCCGCCGGGCAAGCTGACGCTCGAGCGCGTGCTCGGGTTGCTGGTGGCCGACGGCATCGTCGCCCCGGGCGATGCCGCGCGCGCCTCCGCCACCGCGCGCGAGACGCGCACCGAGGTGCACCCGCTGATCCTGCTGGCCAACCTCAAGCTGCCCAGCCAGCAGACGCCCGGCGTGCCGCTGAGCCTGGAACGCCTGACCGAATGGCTGGCGCAGGAAACCGGCCTGCCCTACGTGCGCATCGACCCGACCAAGGTGGACGTGCCGGCGGTGACGGCGCTGGTTTCGCAAGCCTATGCGCAGCGCTATCGCTTCCTGCCGCTGGAGGTGCGCGCCGATTGCGTGCGCATCGCCACCAGCGAACCGCAGGCGACCGACTGGCTCGGCGATGTCGAACGCCTGTTGCGCCGGGACATCGAGCTGGTGATCGTCAACCCGCTCGATCTGAACCGCTACACGATGGAGTTCTTCGGCGTCAGTCGCTCGGTGCGCGGCGCGCGCGATGCCCGCGATGCGAAAGACGCCAACGCCGGCATGCCCAACTTCGAGCAGTTGGTCGAGCTCGGGCGCGCCGGCGAGCTGGGCGCGGACGACCGCCACGTCGTCCACATCGTCGATTGGCTGTTGCAGTACGCCTACGAGCAGCGCGCATCGGACATCCACCTGGAACCGCGGCGCGAGATCAGCCGGGTGCGCTTCCGCATCGACGGCGTGCTGCACAAGGTGTACGAACTGCCTTCGCCGGTGATGAACGCGGTCACCGCGCGCATCAAGGTGCTCGGGCGCATGGACCTGGCCGAGCGCCGGCGCCCGCAGGATGGGCGCATCAAGACCCGCTCGCCGGGCGGGCGCGAGGTGGAGATGCGCCTTTCGACCATGCCCACCGCCTTCGGCGAGAAGACGGTGATGCGCATCTTCGATCCCGACACCGCTTTCAAGACGCTGGAACAACTCGGCTTCGACGCCGACGAGGCAGCGGTTTGGAACGAGCTGGTCGAGCGTCCGCACGGCATCGTGCTGGTCACCGGACCGACCGGTTCGGGCAAGACCACCACCCTGTATTCGGCGCTGCGCCGATTGGCCACGACCGACGTGAACGTGTGCACGGTCGAAGATCCGATCGAGATGATCGCGCCCGAGCTCAACCAGATGCAGGTGCATCCGCAGATCGACCTGAGCTTCGCGGTCGGCGTGCGCACCCTGCTGCGGCAGGATCCGGACATCATCATGGTCGGCGAGATCCGCGACCTCGACACCGCGCAGATGGCGGTGCAGGCCTCGCTCACCGGGCATCTCGTGCTGTCCACCCTGCACACCAACGACGCGCCCTCGGCGATCACCCGCCTGCTCGACCTGGGCGTGCCGCATTACCTGATCGCCTCCACCTTGAACGGCGTGCTCGCCCAGCGCCTCGTGCGCACCTTGTGCCCGCACTGCAAGCAGCCCGCACCGGTGAGCGCGGACGGCTGGGAGGCGCTCAACGAGCGCCACGGCCTGCTGCCGCTGCCGACCTCCGGCACCTGCGGCCCCAAGGGCTGTCTGGAATGCCGCAACACCGGCTTTCTCGGCCGCACCGGTTTGTACGAACTACTGCCCCTGACCCCGGCCCTGCGCGGCCTGATCCGCGCCGACATGGATCTCGACGGCTTCACCCGCGCCGCCATCGGCCAGGGCATGCGCAGCCTGCGCACCACCGCGATGCAGAAGATCGCCGCCGGCCTGACCACGGTGGAAGAAGTGCTGTCCGTGTTGCCGCCGCGGGAATGAGCACGCCATGAACCATCGCGCCCCGTTCCTCGTCATCGAGACCGGCGATCCGGCCCCCGAACTGCGGCGTCTGGGCCCGTTCTCGCACTGGATCCGCATCGCGGCGGGGCTGGAACGCGACGAAGCGGTGGTGTGCCGTGTGCTCGACGGCGAAACCTTGCCCAACCGGGAAGGCTACGCCGGCGTGCTGATCACCGGCTCGGGCGCGATGGTCACGGACAAGCTGGACTGGAGCGAGCGCAGCGCGGCCTGGCTGCGCGACGCAGCGCACGCCGGTCTGCCGCTGTTCGGAATCTGCTACGGCCACCAGTTGATCGCGCATGCACTCGGCGGGCAGGTGGACTGGAACCCGGCCGGGCGCGAGATCGGCACGGTATGCATCGAACGCCTCGCCGGGGCCGCTGGCGATCCACTGTTCGATGGTCTGCCCGACAACTTCGGCGCCCACGCCACCCACATGCAAAGCGTGACCCGCCTGCCGGACGGTGCCGTGCGGCTGGCGAAATCGGCCGGCGACGGCTGCCATGCCTACCGCTGGGGCGAGCACGCATGGGGCGTGCAGTTCCATCCCGAGTTCAGCACCGCGATGATGCGCGGCTACATCGCCGTGCGCCGCGAGAAATTGCGGCACGAGGGCATCGACCGCCACGCGGTGGAAGCCACCGTCACCGCCGCGCCGCTGGCGCGAAGGGTGCTGCGCCGCTTCGTGCGGCATGCCCGCGCACATACCGCGTGTGCCTGACGATCAGGTGGGCGCAGGCTCCAGCCCAGAAGGTTTCAGTCCTGCAGATGAAAACGGCATCATGACACCACCCTCCCCCGTAAGCGGGGGAGGGTTGGGGTGGGGGCGATACATGCGACCAAAGCCCCCATCCCTGCCTTCCCCCCAAGCGGGGGAAGGAGTAAAAGCAGCCCTCACCTCGATGGTTGGGATCGACGCTCATTTTCGTAAAAGGATGTCGATAAATGGACTACAAAGTAGCAGCGCCCAGCCGTGGCCTGGCCTGGTTTCAGGGCGGGGTGCGCATGCTTGATCGCAACCCGCGCGGCTTGCTGGCGGTGGCGCTGGGGCTGGTGTTGCTCAACCAACTGCCCGGCCTGTTCATGCAATCGCAACAAGAGGCATGGCTGGGCTTGCTGGTGCTGCTGGCCTTGTTCACGCCGGCCTTGCTGGGCGGCTTGTTCACCGCCATCGACGCCGCCAGCGAAGGCCAGCCGGTCGGCCTTGCCCAACTGTTTGCGGGCCTGCGTCGGCCCGGTGTGCGCGGCCAGTTGATCGTGCTCGGCGTGGTGATGCTGTGCGTCTGGGCATTGCTCGCGGTAGCCGCGTACCGGATCGTCGGCGAGGACAACCTGCGCACCTTCCAGCATCTCATTGAAACCAACGCCAAGCCCGACAGCCCGGAAATGCAGGCGATCATCCTGCCCTTCCTCAAGGTCGTCGGATTGGCCGTGGCGGTGTTGTTCGTGCTGATGGCGGCGATGTACTTCGCGGTGCCGCGGGTGCTGTTCGATGGCCGCAACGCCTTGGCCGCACTGGGCGAGAGCCTGCTGGCCTGCGCCGCCAACGTGCTGGCGTTGTTCGTGTACGGGGTGGTGCTGCTGGCGGTGGCCTTCGTGGCGGCGATCGTGATCTCTATCGCCTTCGCTTTCCTGCACTTGCTGGGCAACGTCGGCGCGCTGTTGCAGCAAGGGCTGATGATCGCCTTCACGGTGGTGTGGATGCTGGTCAGCACCTCGGCCAATTACCTCGCCTGGCGCGAGGTGTTCGGCCGCGGCGAGGGTGCACCAACCCAGCCACCGCCGCGCGCGGGCGTGGTGCTGTGATCATGAGGGGCGTGTAAACCCGGGAACGTGACACCAGGTCGCTGCATCTCATGGGCAGGACGAGATGCGAAGGCGCATGCAATCCGCTAACGACGCTCGATCCTGAACCACCACCCTTCAGGAGCACTCCCATGTCGTCGATGATGAAATCCCGTTTGCCCTCCATTCGCCACCTCGTGCTGGCAAGCGCCAGCGCAGCCCTGCTGGCAGTCCCTGCGATCTTCCCGGTGACCGCTGACGCCCACGCCGGCCATTCCACGCACACCGCCTCGGCCGATTGCCGCACGCCCAGCGCGAGCGCGCTGTATTCGGCCATGCAGGGCTTGTGGGCGCAGCACATGGAGTGGACGTATGCGGCGGTGACCGCGCTCGCCAGCGATTCGCCGGCCACCGGCGCGACGGCGGCGCGCCTGATGCAGAATCAGGTCGATATCGGCAACGCCATCAAGCCGTTCTATGGCGATGCCGCCGGCGACGCGCTGACCAAGCTGCTGCAAGAGCACATCGCTGGCGCGGTCGCGGTCGTGAAGGCGGCCAAGGCCGGCGACAAGCCCGCGCTGGACAAGGCCATCGCCGCCGCTTATGCCAACGCGCAGGAAATCGCCGATTTCCTCGCCAAGGCCAACCCCAACTGGAAGCAGGACGACGTCCGCGAAATGCTCAAGGGCCATATCGACACGACCCTGGTGTATGCCACGGACGTGTTGCAGGGCAAGTACGCCGATGGCATCGCCGCCTACGGCAAGGCCGAGTCGCACATGATGATGTTGGCCGACATGCTCAGCGCGGGTCTCGTCAAGGCGTTCCCCGACAAGTTCAAGAACTGACCTGATCGGTGCCGAACCCGGCCC
Organism: Pseudomonadota bacterium; assembly: GCA_018242445.1. GTDB lineage: Bacteria > Pseudomonadota > Gammaproteobacteria > Xanthomonadales > Xanthomonadaceae > SZAS-103. Next base: position 99,657 of record JAFEBW010000053.1, read on the forward strand.
GTCATTCCCGCGAAGGCGGGAATGACGGGCAATGGCAATCTCAGGCCGAGGCTCGACGCGAATCAGGAAAACCAGCATTCGCGTCGAGCCGCATTCCATGAACGATGCCTCAACCACGATGATGTCCATGCCTGCGCTTTCGCGTGCCGCCCTTGCGATCCTGTCGTTGCTGCCGGTTCCGGCTTTCGCCTGCGCGTCCTGCGGTTGCACGCTGAGCACGGATGCGGCGGCCGGCTATTCCTCGCAACCGGGCTGGCGGATCAATCTCGACTACAGCTACATCGATCAGGATCAGTTGCGGCATGGCAACGGTTCGGCATCGCCAGGGCAGGTCATCGACAATCCCGTCGAACCATCTGCGGGTGGTGCCGAAATCGAGAAACGCACGATCAACCGATACCTCGACCTGAGCCTGACGTATCGGCCCAATGCGGATTGGGGTTTCACCCTCGTGCTGCCGTGGGTGTCGCGCAACCACACCACCTATGGCAACCAGAGTGCACCGTTCACCCCTGCCGAGATCGCGCCCGACCAGATCAGCGGCGTGGCGCTGTCGGGTCTGGGCGACGTGAAACTGATGGCGAGCTGGCAAGGGTTTCTGCCGACCCACAACCTCGGCATCCAGTTCGGACTGAAACTGCCCACCGGTCGTTACGGCGGGCAGGATGGCAATGGCGCGATCTACGGGCATCCGCAAATGTTCCAGTCCGGGCCCGCGACGGGCAGTGCTCTGGATACCAGTTTGCAGGCGGGCAATGGCAGCACCGATTTCATCGTCGGCGCTTATTGGTATCAGGCGGTCAGCCAGGATTTCGATGCCTACGTCAACGGCCAGTTCCAGGCGGCGATCACGCACAACCTCGACCGCGCCGGCGGCGATTTCCGCCCCGGCAATCAGCTCAGTCTCAGTGCCGGGCTGCGCTACGAGGCCAACCCGACGTGGGTGCCCCAGTTGCAGGTGAACCTGCTGCACAAGAGCCGCGACCAGGGTGCGCTCGCGGATACTTTCGATACCGCCGGTACCGTAGCCTATCTCAGCCCGGGCATCACCGTGAGCCTGCGCCAGAACCTGCAACTGTACGGCTTCGTGCAGGTGCCGGTGTACAGCCGGTTGCAGGGCTACCAGTTGTTTCCGCGCTGGACGGCGACGGCGGGTATCAGTGCGGGGTTTTGACGGACTTGCGAGTTCGCTGATGAACTACAGGCATCGATTAGCCACGCACACCGCCGGGTTTGCAGGAAGGATGCAAGCTGGCCGCCGCCGATGGGCGCGCGGCGATGCGCTCGAACCAGGGCGCGAGGTGGCGCAGGCTGCGATCGAAGGGCTGGCCGACCGAATCGGCAAAGTCCAGCCAGACATAAAGCCAGATGTCGGCGCTGCTGAAGCGTGCTCCGGCGAGAAAAGCATGGCCTGCGAGCATGCCATCCAACCATGCGATGCGATTTTGCGCGACGGCCTTGAGACCATCGGCCGCTTCCGGCGCAACCGGGATACGCTCACGGAAGCGCGCCAATCCTTCGGCGTAGTGGTAGGCGTTGTGGATGTTTTCGGTGATGTTGAGCTCGACGCGCCGCAGCCATTGCCGCGTGATCGCACGCTCATGTGGTGTGGAGCCGATCAAGGCCGGCGTGGGATGGCTTTCTTCCAGATATTCCATGATCGCCGCGGACTCGGCGAGCGTGCTGCCATCGTCGAGCTGCAACGCGGGTGTCTGTCCGGCTGGATTGCGCGCCAAGAAGGACGCTTGCCGATTCTCGCCACTGAATACGTCGATCTGTTGCGTCGGCAGCTCGAGCCCTTTTTCCGCAAGGTACATGCGCAGCGTGCGTGGAGCAGGGCTGAGGGCGTCGAATAGCAGCATGGCAACTTTGAATGGAGTCGTTCGGTTCTCGGGATCAACCCGGTGTTCGGGCGCGAAGCGATGGACTGGCGATGTGCGTCCGCATCTGGCGCAGTCACTTCTCGCGCAGCAGCGGCAGTACTTCGCGATCCAGCGCGGCAGCGTCGAGAATCTCGGTGTACTTGAAACCGTCGCGGCGCAAGTTGCCGCGGCGGTCGATCACGAAGGTCAGGGGCACCCGCCAGATGCGGCCATAGCCCTTGGCCTGCGTGGCCGAGAGCAGAGCCGTCGGGTAGCTGATGCCGTGCATCGCGTCCTTCACCCTGGCCAGATCGCCGGGCTCGTCGAGGCTGATCGCGATCACGGCGAGACCTTCGTCCTTGTGCGCACGAAAGAACGCCTCCATCGCCGGCATTTCGATACGGCAGGGCTCGCACCACGTCGCCCAGAAGTGAACCACCACCACCTTGCCCTTGTCGGCGGCAAGATCGAAAGGCCGGCCGTCGAGGGTGGTGGTCGTGACCTGCGGTGCAACCGCACCCACGACGAGACCATGGGCCCAAACGGGAGCAGCAAGACCGCCCAGCAAGGCCAAGGCAAGCCATCGTGCGCCTTTCATGGGCTGGCACCACATCGCAAATTCCGTGCACATGGAGCCTGCATCCCTGACCCATGCCCATGCAACCCGAACCCTTTCATGGAAAGTCAGCTTGTTCACGACAGGAGAAACGCTCAGCACAAGCCTTCGGCAGCCGCCCTGGCCAGCACGCCCGCCACGATGCGGTCGCAGCGCGCGCCATCGAAGGAGAACACATCGGCCATGCCGTGATCGACCTCGCTGGCCAGACCCTCGCGCAGCAGGCTGCGGGCGCGGAAGAAGCGCGTGCGCACGGTGGCCTCGGGGATGTCCAGCGCGGCGGCGACTTCCTCCACGCTCAACTCCTCCACCCCGCGCAGCAGGAACACCGTGCGGAAGGCTTCCGGCAGCAGGTCGATGCGCGCTTCCAGAAGTTGCCGCAATTGCACGCGCATGGCCGCGCGCTCGGGCTGGCGCTCGGCGTCCTCGGTCAGCGCGGCTTGCGTCGCGGATTCGGTGGCGGTCATGGCGGCCTCCAGCGGGATGATGGTGGCGGACTTGCGGCGGGTGCGCGCCAGCGCCGCGTTGGCGGCGATGCGCACCAGCCAGGTGGACAGCCGCGCGTCGGCCCGGAAGGTATCCAGCGCACGCCAGGCATGCAGCCACGCTTCCTGCAAGACATCCTCGGCTTCGGCGTCGTCCTTGAGGATGCTGCGCGCGGTGCGGAACAGCAGGCGGTTGTGGCGGCGCATGATCGCCTCGAAAGCCGCCGCATCGCCGGCGGCGGCGAGCGCGACGAGTTCGCTTTCCGACAGGCTGGCATAGTCGTTGGGTGCGGCGGATCGTGGCGATGACGTGTGCATGGATTACTCCGAGCGGTCGCTGCAATCAGCGCGGTGGCATCTGCCCGCTTGCCGATGTGCAGTCGATGGCGTGGATCAATAACCAAAAAACTCCTCGCTGCGCACATCGTCCTCGTCCACGCCGGCCTCGACGAGCAGCTTGCGCATCGCCGCCACCAGCCCCGGCGGGCCGGAAACGTAGTAGATCGGCTCGGGCAATTCACGCGACAGGTCGCGGATGCGCGCGGCATCGAGCATGCCGGTCGGGCCATCCCACGGTTGTTTCGACAAGGGCATGTCGGTCATCGTGGCGTGCAGGCGGAAGCGCGGATTGCGTTGTTCCAGCTCCTGCAACTCGTGCAGGAAGGCGGCGTCCTCGGGGCGACGGTTGGAATACAGCAGCAACAAGGGCTGCGGCGCCTGTTCGTGCGCGGCCTGCCGGAGGATGCTCATGAACGGGGTGATGCCCACGCCGCCGGCGATCAACACGCCGGCGCGGGTGGGCTTCTTGTGCAGGGTGAGCGCGCCGAAGGGGCCGTCGATCTGCACCGGCGCGCCCATCGGCAGCTCGCGCAGCACGCGCTTGTAGGCGCTGTCGCGCATGCGCGTGGCGAAGATCAACTCGTCCTCGAACGGTGCGGCGACGATGGAGAAGGCGTGTTTGGCGTCGCTGGAATCGGCGGCCACGCCGGGGATGGGCAGGATCAGGTCGATCGCCTGCCCGGCGCGAAACTCGAAACCCGCCGGCTTGTCGAAATGGAAGGCCATGGTGCCCTCGGCGACGGTCTTGCTGGCGGTGAGGGTGGTGGATAGCGTGCTCATGACTGGTACCTCGCGAACTGAACGTGAAACAGCAATTGCATCCTCAGCCTTCCGGTTCGACTGCTTTTGCCCTTTCCCCCGCTTGCGGGTGAAGGCTGGAATGGGGGAAGCTTTTGCCGCGCATCGCCCCCACCCCAACCCTCCCCCGCAAGCGGGGGAGGAAGCGCCGACTCAGGCTCTTCAGCATCACCAGCGGTAGCAGCAGACCACCCAATTCCTCAAGTTGAAAAATCCCGACGACAGGTTACTGCGATCATCGCATGACGACGTGGAGCACGGTGTTGCGCAGCTCAGTCTTCACGCTTTCCGAGCAAGCCGATGAACTCGCGGCGCAAGCCGGCGTTCTGCTTGAACGCGCCACGCATCACCACGTTCTTCATTTCCGCGCCGTCGTCCTTCACCCCGCGCCAGTGCATGCAGTAGTGATCGGCCTGCATCACCACCGCCAGGCCATCGGGACGGATGCGGCGTTCGAGTTCGTCGGCCAGCATCACCACGGCTTCCTCCTGGATCTGCGGGCGGCTCATGACCCAGTCGCACAGCCGCGCGTACTTGGACAGGCCGATCAAATCGGAAGTGGCGTTGGGCAGCACGCCGATCCACACCTTGCCGATGATCGGGCACAGGTGGTGCGAGCAGGCGCTGCGCACGGCGAGCGGGCCGACCACCATCAGCTCGTCCAGATGCGAGACGTTCGGAAACGCGGTCACTTTCGGCGCGCTCTGGTAGCGGCCGCGGAACACCTCGTCGATGAACATCTTCGCCACCCGTTTCGCGGTGTCGGCGGTGTTGTGGTCGTTGCCGATGTCGATCACCAGCGCATGCAGCACCTCGCGCAGCTTGCCTTCGACCTCGCCGCGCAGCTCGTCCAGCTCGCCTTCGCGGATGTGCGCGGCGATGTTGTCGTTGGCGTGGTAGCGCTGCCCGGCGCGCATCAAGCGATGACGGATGCGGTCGGAGACCGGGACGAGGGCGTGCGCCTCGGCGCGGGACTCGGGTTCGGCGGGCGCGAGGGCGGCGGTCGGCAACGGGACGAGCATGGGCGGCTCCGGTGGGTGGCGGTGGGGCGGATCGGCGGTGAAGCCGATACGTCCGCGTTCTGCCCATTGGATGCACCAACTGGCCGTTGCGTTCCCGAGGATTTTACGGGTGCCCCGGATCGGGGGTCTCACATACCTTCGCTTCGGATCGAATACCCTCTCCCCCTGCGGGAGAGGGTGGCGCGCAGCGCCGGGAGAGGGGTGTAAGTAGCGATCGAGCTACCCCCTCCCAACATCCCCCTGCTGCGCAAGGGGAGGAGTAAGAGCCGCTTCCCGCTTCCCGCTTCCCGCTTCCCGAGTCCCGAGTCCCGAGTCCCGTCCCTCACACCTGTCCGATCGCCGCCACTGCCTGCCATGTCGCAAACACCGTGGTGACGATGAGCGTGACGAAAGCCAGCACGCTGGCGGCCACCACCAGCCAGCCCCACCACGGCATGTCCGTCCGCGCGGGATCGGCATCGACCACGCGGGTGCCGGCGATGAGGTCGTGCAGGGCTCGGTGTTCGGGTGGTATGGCCGCCATCGCCTGGCCGAGGTTCAGCACCGCCCACGACAGCCCGGCTGCAAGGAAACGCGCGGCGGCGCGAGCGCCGCCGATGCGTGCGCCATCGGCATCGGTCACCTTGATCCCGACCAGCCGTTTGCCCGGCGTGGCTTGCCAGCCAGAGGATTCGAAGCCGATGAAATACGCGCCGCCGACCAGCGCCCACGCCAGCGTGAGCCACAGGGTCAGCCGGGTGAGCAAACCCACCGCCTGCGTCAACACGGCGGCTTGTTGTTCGATGCCGGCATCCGGATCGGCGTTGCCCAGCAGGGTTTGCAGGTGCGCGACTTCGCCCATGCCCAGATCGGGGACGAACAGGCGGGCGAGCCCTTCCAGCACGGCCCACAGCAGCAGCGCGTCGATGCTGTAAGCAACGTAGCGCTTCCAGAATCCGGCTGGCCGGTTCACCGCGTTCACGCCAATGGCGTCGGCGCGGGCCTGGCGATGGCCCTGGCCGCCAGCACGCCCACCTCGTACAGCAGGCACAGCGGGATCGCCAGCATCAGCATCGACACCGCATCCGGCGGGGTGATGAGGGCGGCGACCACCGAATTGCCGAGGATGGCGTAGGGCCGCGCCGCGACCAATTGCTTCGGCGTGACCCAGCCGAGCAGGACGAGGATCACCACCGCCACCGGCAGCTCGAAACTGGCACCGAAGGCGATGAACATGACACCGACGAAGTTCAGGTAATGGCCGATGTCGGTCATCATCGACACGCCCTCGGGAGTGACCGCGACGAGGAAGCGGAACGCCATCGGCAGCACGATGAAATAGGCGAACGCGCAGCCGCCGTAGAACAACGTCGTGGCCGAGACCAGCAAGGGCAGCGCGGCTTTCTTCTCGTGCTTGTACAGGCCCGGCGCGACGAAGGCCCAGAGCTGGTAGATCACCACCGGCATCGCCAGGGTGAGGGCGGCGAAGAAGGTGAGCTTGATCGGCACCAGAAAGGGCGAGGACACGTCGATCGCCACCAGGTGCGCGCCCGGCGGCAGCCGCGAGAGCAGCGGCGCGGCCAGCCAGGAATAGAGTTTTTGCGAGAACGGCAGCAGGGCGAGGAAGGCCGCCAGCACCGCCGCGATGGCGCGCAGCAGGCGCGAGCGCAGTTCGACCAGGTGGCCGATCAGGCCTTGATCCTGCGGCGTCGGCTCGCCGGGCCGGGCAGCGGCTTCGGGCGCGGCGGGATGAGCCTCGTCGCTAGCCATCGGCGCGCGACCGCGGGTTGACGGCTTGCGAAGGCTCGGGATCGAGCAGGCTCAACTGCGCCGGATCGGATGCCGTGGCCGTGGATGCGGCTGTCGGAGCCGTCGCCATCACGCGCGATGGAATAGAGGCTGAATCCTCCACGCCTTCGATCACCTCCGTGGATTGCCCATCCCCCCGTTCACGGGGGGAGGCTGGGAGGGGGGGCGATGCAGACTCGCCCATCACACCGCTCGCCTGCGACACCATCTGCCCACCGGCATCGGCCAGCCTTTCGTGCGCCGCATGCAGCGACTGCGCGCCTTGGCGCAGGGCAGCGGAAGCTTCACGCAGGTTGCGCCGCAGCTCCTCGTCGGCGATCTCGTTCTCCAGTTCGGCCTTGACCGCGTTCCACTGGCTGCGCGCGCCGCGGATCCAGCGCCCGAGCAGGCGCGCGGCCACCGGCAGGCGCTCCGGGCCGAGCACCACCAGACCGATCACGCCCAGCAGCAGCAGTTCGCCGAAGCCGAAGTCGAACATGTCCGCCCATCCCGCCCGCGCGCGGGATCAACCCTGCTGGTTCGGATCGCCGTTCGACGACGACGGCGGCCGTTCGACGCGGGTGACATCCGGCGGCGGGGCCTGCGTGGCCTGCTGCACCGGATCGGTCTTCTTGCCCGCCTCCGGGTCGTCGGCCATGGCCTTCTTGAACTCCTTGACCGCCGCGCCCAGATCCCGCGCCCCGCCCGTCAATCGCTTGGTGCCGAAGATCACCACCACGATGACGAGCACGATCAGCAAATGCCAAATGCTCAGACCGCCCATGGAAGTGCCTCGCCGTGATGAAGATGGGAATGCTCAAGGATAACGCACGCGGTTGCGATCCGCCGACGCGCGCGTCCCAACCCATTACGCGACGAGCCGGTCGCCGGATGCAGCTCGACGCGATGGATGGGCCCGCACATGCCACGCCGGGCGGCCGGCACCGTCGCGCGGACGGATCGCGCCTGCCCGGGGGCTGGCGGGGCCGCCTCAGCCGCCGTTGAGCGGCGCGGTCTGCGCCGGTTGCGGCGGCGGCAGTTCGCTCTGCTGGTCGGACGAAACGGGATGGTAGCGACGGCTGGCGCTGTATTCCTCGAGGCGGTCGCGGAAGTCCACGATCACCGCGGGCGGCTGATGGCCACGGCCCTCGAAGATCGCGCGCGGGGTGGCGTCGATGCCGTAAATCACCTCGTTGGAGCGGTCGTCCATCTGCAGCACCGCACCGTCCAGCGCCACGCCGGCGAACAGCCCGCGCGAACGCGACCAGGAATAGATCTCGGCCTTGAGTTTCTCGTCGGTGGAAGCGCTGGCGGAGCGGCCGACCGGGCCGGCGGCGACCGAGGCGTCGGCGCCGAGGGTGAACTTGCCGTGGACGATGGAATCCACGCCGCGCCGGGTGGTGAAGACCAGCACCACGTCGGTGCTGTTCACGCCCGCCTGGAAACCGAAGCTGCCGCCGGCGATGGTGACGAAGCTCGGGTTGCTCCACGCGCCATTGGGGCCGCGCACCGAGATCAGGCCGCGACCGAAGCGGCCGCCGACCATGAAGCCGGCCTTGATGACGTTGGGGATCACGGCGATCGCGTAGGCTTCGTCGAGCATGGACTGCGGGATCGAGCGGTCCGGCGTGCGCATGATCTTGTCGAGCACATTGATGGCTTCGCGGGTGCGCTTGAGTTCGGGCGCCGCAGCAAAGGAGGGCTGCGGCAGCACGGCCACGCAGGCCAGCACGAAGGTGGCGAGGAAGGCGAGGGCTCGGTGCATCGGGTGAGTCTCCGTCGTCGGATGGGTGCGTGCAGTATGGCGCGAACCGATGAATCATGGGTGAGCATCGGCCTTGCGACCATGATTCGAACGGATGGTTCCGGGCGGCCGTTACAATGCGCGCCGATCTCCGGAAGGTCGCATGCCCACCGCCCCGCCCGCCGCCACCGCCGTCCTGCTGGTCAACCTCGGCACGCCCGATGCGCCGACCGCGCGCGCGGTGCGCCGCTTTCTGGCCGAGTTCCTGCATGATCGCCGGGTGGTCGATACCCGCCGGCTGCTTTGGTATCCGTTGTTGTACGGGGCGATCCTGCCCTTGCGCTCGCGCCCGGTGGCGCAGCGTTACGCGACGATCTGGCGCGCCGACCGCGGCTCGCCGTTGCGCGCGTGCTGCGAGGATCTCGCCGCCGCACTGGCGCCCCGGTTGGCGCCGCTGCACGTCGCGCTGGCGATGCGTTACGGGAATCCGTCGATCCCTTCCGTCCTGCGGTCGCTGCGCGAAACGGGGTTGCGCCGGCTGCTGGTGCTGCCGCTGTATCCGCAGTATTCGGCAACCACCACCGAAAGCGTGTTCGATGCGGTGGAGGACGAGCTGGCGCGCTGGAAGTTGCGCCCGGAACTGCGCTGCATCCACGACTATCACGACGACGACGGCTGGGTCGATGCGCTGGCCGACTCGATCCAGCGTGCCCGCGGCGATGCGCCCGGCGAACGTCTGCTGCTGTCCTTCCACGGCATCCCCGAGCGCTACGCCCGCCGCGGCGACCCCTACCCGCAGCAGTGCGAGGCCAGCGCGCAGGCCATCGCGCAACGCCTGCGACTGGCCCCCGACCAATGGCAGCTCGCTTATCAATCGCGCTTCGGCCGCGAGCCCTGGCTGGGCCCGGCCACCCTCGACGTGCTGCGCGACTGGGCGCGCGCGGGCGTGCGCCGGGTGGACGTGGCCTGCCCCGGATTCGCCGCCGACTGTCTGGAAACGCTGGAGGAAATCGCGATCGACAACGCCGCCGCCTTCGTCGCCGCCGGCGGCGAGCGTTTGCGTTATATACCCGCGCTCAATGCCGAGCCCGCGCACGTCACCGCGCTGGCGAGCTTGATCGAGCGCCATGCCGCAGGCTGGATCGAGTGATCGCTCCACGCATCCGCGCGATCATGATGGCCATCGACCCATCGGCAGGCACCCGTTGATGCAGGAAATCTTCCTCGACAGCCCGCGCGGGCGCATCGCCGCGCTGCGCGCCGGCGATCCGCAGGGCGCGCCCTTGCTGGCGATGCACGGCTGGCTCGACAACGCCGCCAGCTTCATCCCGCTGCATCCGTACCTGTCCGGATTCGATCTCGTCGCGCTGGACATGCCCGGTCACGGCGCCTCGGCGCACCGCGCGACCGGCTACGACTACACCTTCGTGGACTGGGTGCACGATGCCCTCGACGCGCTGGATGCGCTGGGCTGGCCGCGCGCGCGCCTGCTCGGGCATTCGATGGGCGCGGCGATCGCCACCATGGTCGCCGCCGCCGCACCCGAACGCGTGGAACGACTGGTGCTGATCGAGGCGCTCGGGCCGGTGGCGGGTGCCGCAGAGACCGCCGGCAGCCGCCTGCGCGCGGCGGTCACCGCGCGCCGTACCGCCGCGCAGCGCCCGCGCAAGACCATCGCCAGCATCGACACCGCGGTGAAATCGCGCCTGGCCGTGGGCGACATGCGCGCCGACGCCGCGCGCCTGATCGTGGAACGCAACCTGCGCGCGGTCGAGGGCGGCTGGCGCTGGCGCTCCGATCCGCGCCTGGCCCTGCCCTCGCACCTGCGCATCACCGAGGAGGCGGCGCTGTCGATCGTGGCCGCGGTGGAAGCGCCCACCCTGCTGATCGCCGCCGACCCCTCGCCGCCGTATTTCCTGCAGGCGATGCGCGATGCGCGCGTGGCGCGGCTGCGCGATGGCCGCCTGCGCGTGCTGCCCGGCGGCCACCACCTGCACATGGAGCAGCCCGAAATCGTCGGGCCGATCGTGCGCGACTTCCTGCGCGAAGGCGCGCCCTGACCGAATCGCGGGGGGCGCTTACTTCGCCTCGGTCGCCACCTGCAGGTGCACGTCGGTGCCGCCTTCGCTGGCGGTGTTGATCGACACCACCACGTTGCGATTGGGCTTGGTGAAATTGAGCATCGACTCCTTGTCGGAGGTCTGCATCGCCATCGCCTCGGTCCAGCCGCCGGACTTCATCGCGCCGTCGTAATCCGAATATACCGCCTGCAGCGCCGCCGGCGTGTGCAACTCCAGCACCACCCCGGTGGGCGCGGTGATCGCGGTCTTGATGGTGTACGAGGCCGGCAGGTGCACGTCGGCCGGGAAGTCCTTGGGCAGGGCGACGTTGCCGCCGGCGTTCATGTGGATCTCGTTGCCCTTGTCGTCCTTGATCGTCATCTGCGTCTTGTCGCCGGACTGGTTGACCTGCACCTTGCCGCCGGTGGCCGCCGCGACCGCGGCTTCGGCCGCGCTTTGCGAGGGCGACTTGCCGCAACCGGACAGGGCGGCGAGCACGGCGGTGGACACGATCGAGGCGAGGAACAGGCTGCGGGTGTTCATGGATGGCTCCGGGCAATGGCGAGATGGACGGATGGTAGCGCGCCCGCTCGCCGGGCGCTTGCGCGGATCAACGCAGATCGTGGCCAGGCTCGGCCACGAGCGCACGCCCCGCGACTCATCAGCCGCCGAGCAGCGCCCGCAACCGCGCCTTGAGCGCCGGCCCGCGCGCGCGCAGGTAATCGCGCTGCGCCCGCCAGTCCTGCCCGCGCGCTTCCACTGCACGCCAGAACGATGGGCGATGGTGGCGATGGAGCAGGTGGCACAACTCGTGGACGAGCACGTACTCGAACGCCGCCGGCTCGCCCAGCACCAGCGCCAAGTCGAGCGACAGCGCATCGCCTGCGCTGAGCGAACCCCACAGCGAAGACAGCGGCCGCAGCCGGATCGCGCTTGGCGCGCGCGGGAACGAAGGCAAATGGCGCGGCAGCCAGCGGCCGACGTCGGCGCGCGCCTGCGCGAGGTAGAACTCCTTCAACGCCCGTCGAGCGGACGCATCGCCGGCCTGCGATGGCAGCGACAGGACGATCCCATCATCGTCGTGTCGTATCCGTGCATAGCGCCCTGTTTCGCGGCGCAGCGGCAGCTCCTGCCCGCGCAGGGGCAGCGTCGCCGCATCCCCGTTCAGACCACCGGCATCGTCGCGCGCCATCCATTTCGGCAACTGCGCTGCGATCCACTCGCGGTGGGCGAGCAGGAAGGCATCCGCCGCACGCAGCGAGGCACGCATCGGCAAGGTCAGCCGCACGCCGCGTTCGTTGACCGACAGCTTGAGCCGTCGCGCCCGTGGGTGACGGATGCGCAGGACATCGATCTGGCTGCCGTCGGGCAACATCAATGCCGTGCGATCGTCGTCCACGGCAGGTTTCGCCGGTGGTCTGGCGAACAGTCTGTTCAGAAGTTCTCGCATGGCGACCCGATGCTATCGCAAGCCGATGCGTCCGGCAGCGGATGCCATCTATCAGAGCGATCCATCCTTGGATCGCGCCAGCAGGTTGTTTCTCAACAGCCTGCCATTGCAGCTACTCCACGCCACTGAGCTCGAACGCCTTCTCGATCATCGCGAACAGGCGCTTGAGCTCGGCCGACATCAGCGCGAAGCGGGCGTCGAGTTCGGCGGCGACCGAATCGCGCTCGCTGTTTTCAAGCTTGTCCACCGCGCCATCGAGGAACTTGAGCTTGCGCACGACCAGATCCTCGCCCAGCACGCAGGAAACGTGATCGTCGAGGTTCAGCGCCAGCCGGGTGACCTGCTTGCCGGATTCCAGGTGCCCGGCGATCTCGTCGGACTGCAATTCCTGGCGCTGGCACTTCACCACCGCGCCGCGATCGGCTGGATCCTTGAGCTCGCATTCATCGCCCAATGCCACACCCTCGGGCAGCGTCTCGCCGGCGATCCAGCCGGTGAGCACGCCGCGCGGGCTGGTCTCGGCGTTCGGCGGCAGCGCGGGGAAACTGCCGAGCGCGCGGCGCACTTCGCTGACCACGTTCTCGGCCTGCTTGCGCGAGGAGGTGTCCACGGCGATGAAACCGTGTTCGAGGTCGAGGTAGGCATCGGTGCGCAGCGGGCGCACGAAGGCACGCGGCAGCAGTTCATGGAGCACATCCTCCTTGATCTTCTTGCGCGCCCGCCCACCAAGCTTGCGGCCTTCGCGCTGCTCGGCGGCCTCGATCTTTTTCGCGGCTTCCTCGTTGACCACCACGGAGGGCAGCAAGCGTTCTTCGCCGCCGACGGTGAGCCAGATGCAATCGCCCACCCGGTGCAGCAAGGCCTCGCCGGCACGCCCGAACGGCGGCACGAAACCCCGCGAGGACAGCTCCAGCGGGCCGGCGGGCTTGAGCGCGCACTCGGGCAGGCTGGTTTCGAGGTGGGTGAGGTCGAGCGAAGTCGGGAAGCGGAAGAACGTCAGGTTGCGGAAGAACATTGAAAATCCGGGATTGGGGATTGGGGATTGCGGATTGGTTGATGGTCTCCCTCCCCTGCTTGCAGGGGAGGGTTGGGGTGGGGTCGTTCAGCCGGAAATCTGCGGGCAACCCCCTCCCAGCCCCCTGCAACGCAGGGGGAAGGCGTTCATGCGTCGCGAGCGCTGCGATCTTCCCCCGCCAGCCACGCATGCGCATCCGGCAATGGCGCATCGCCGCGGCGCGCCAGCGCGAGGAAGTCGAACAGTTGGGCGTCGGCCAGTTGCGAGGGGCGCACGTCGGTCAGTGCGTTGGCGATCTGCTCGATGCGCCCGGGCGTCTGCCGCTCCCATTCCTCCAGCATGCGCTTGACCTGCTTGCGTTGCAGGTTTTCCTGCGAGCCGCACAGATTGCAGGGAATGATCGGGAAACGCTGGTGCGCCGCGTAGGCCTCGATGTCGCGCTCGGCCACGCGCGCCAGCGGGCGGATGACGACATGCTTGCCGTCGTCGCTCAACAGCTTGGGCGGCATGGTCGCGAGCTTGGCGTGGTGGAACAGGTTGAGGAAAAAGGTGGCGACCAGATCATCGCGATGGTGGCCGAGCGCGATCTTGGTGAAGCCTTCGCGTTGCGCATGCTCGTACAGCGCGCCGCGGCGCAGGCGCGAGCACAGCGAGCACATGGTCTTGCCCTCGGGGATCACGCGCTTGACCACCGCGTAGGTGTCCTGCTCGAGGATGGTGAAAGGCACGCCCACGGAGCTCAGATAATCGGGAAGCACGTGCGCGGGAAAATCGGGCTGCTTCTGGTCGAGATTGACCGCCACCAGCTCGAAACGCACCGGCGCCTTCGCCTGCAATTGCAACAGGATGTCGAGCATCGTGTAGCTGTCCTTGCCGCCGGACAGGCAGACCATCACCTTGTCGCCTGCCTCGATCATGCCGTAGTCGGCGATCGCGCGGCCGACCTGGTGGCGCAGCCGCTTGGCGAGCTTGTGCTGTTCATGCACGGCGCGGGCATCGTGCGCCGCCGTTGCCGGCGTCACGCCAGGCGGCGACGCGCCGGCGGATGCGGCATCGGTGGAGTAAATGGGAAGATCCATCGGATGACTCGTCTGCAAGCCGGTCATTCTAGCGCGTGGCGATCGCCGACTTCGGTGTAAGCTGGCGACGACCCGCGCGCGAGCCCACGCATGCCCTCCAGCGACACTTCCACGATCGTCGCCAAACTGCAGACGCTGCGGCTGGAACATCGCGACCTGGACGCGGCCATCGAGCGTCTGGCGGCCGATTTGGCGATGGACGAATTGCAGTTGCGCCGCTTGAAAAAGCGCAAATTGGCGATCAAGGATGCCATCGCGAAACTGGAAAGCCGGCTGATCCCGGATCTGGATGCCTGAGCCGAAAGTGTCCGCGGCAGGCGCATGCGTCGCCGGATGCGGGGCAACGCAGCCCGTCGGATACGGCGGCAAGCGCCCTACCCGGCGGCCGCATCCGGGATGTCCGCTGCCGCAGCGCGTGCGGTTTCCGGGGTGATTTTCAGGATCGTGTGCTGCAACTCGCGACCGAGGATCACCTTCGCGTCCCGCGCCCACTGTTCCAGTTGTTCGTCGAAGTCGAGCTTGCCGTTGGCGTCGGTCTTCACCACGCCCGACTCGCGCAAGCGGTTGATGAAGCCGCGGAACAGCGACTTGTCGAAGAACTCCGGCGCGGTGTGGGCGTACAGCAACGATAGCCTTTGCGCGGTCATCTGGCACAGGTTTTCCAGCTCGCCCACCGACAAGGTGCGCGGCCCGTTCTTCACCAGCACCGACACCGCGATGAAGTAGCGCTCGAACGCCTGCTGCAGCGAGTTGGCGATGGTGCGCAGGCGGAACACCTCGTCGGTCTGCCCGGGCCCGCGGCCGAGGTATCCGCTGGCCGCGTCGAAGGTGAGCAAGCCTTCCTCGACGAACCGGTCGACGGTCGCCTCCACGCGCCGGCCGTAGGCGTCCACCGTCCACGGCAGGAACAACTCGCCCTGCAGGAACGGATACAGCGCGCGGCCCAATTGCAGGACGGCGTCGCGGCGCATGCGGCGGTTGTGCTGGAAACAGCAGGCGACCCACGCGGCGGCTGTGAACAGGTGCAGGACGTTGTTGCGGTAATACGTCTGCAGGACGGCGGTTTCCTCGTCCATCGACAAGACATCGCCCAGCGGGTGCGCGGTGCGCTGGAGGATGCCCATCGCCTGCCCGTATTCGACGATCTGCGCAGGCTCCATGCGGGTGACGGTGATGCGATCCGAATACGGGATTGCCGCCAGCAAGCGCTTGTACAGCGCCAGCAAATCGAGCAGGTCGGCCTCGGCCATCGCGCGCCTGGGGCTGGACAGCACGGTGAGCGCGAGCAGGTTCACCGGGTTGACGTTCGCGCTGCCGTTGACGTTGACCTGGATGCGCACGGCCAGATCCTCCACCGCCTCGCGCATCCACCTCGGGCGCTCGTCGCCATCCAGCGGGCGCTGCTTCCAGTCGGGCGCATGCTGGCTCAGCACGTCCTCCAGCCGGATCGGTTCGCCGAAACTCACCGCCACCCGTCCGTGGTTCTCGCGCAACGCCGCGTAGCCCCCGCGCACGATGGCCCAGAGCGTCTCTTTCTGTTTCGGTCGCCCGGACAACTCGTCGAGGTAGCTCTTGCCCTCCATCAGCTTCTCGTAGCCCAGGTACACCGGCTGGAACACCACCGGCCGCCGCGGCTCGCGCAGGAAGCCGCGCACCGTCATCGCCAGCATGCCGCCCTGCGGCTGCAACAGGCGACCGGTGCGCGAACGTCCGCCCTCGACGAAATACTCCAGCGAAAAACCCTCGCCGACCAGCATCGCCACGTACTCGCCGAGCACCGCCGAATACAGCGCGCTGCCACGGATGGAGCGGCGGATGTAGAACGCGCCGCCCTTGCGCAGGATGGTGCCGATCACCGGCAGGTTGAGGTTGACGCCGGCGACGATGTGCGGCGGCACGATGCCGTGCGCGTACAGCAGGTAGGACAGCAGCAGGTAATCCATGTGGCTGCGGTGCGAGGGCACGTAAACCACTTCATGGCCCGGCGCGACGTCCTTGAGGCGGTCGAGGTGGTGCACCTCCACGCCGTCGTACACCCGGTTCCAGAACGGGGTGAGCAGGAACGACAGCGAGCGCACCACCGGGTGCGAATAATCGGCGGCGATCTCCCATGCCATCGCATGCGCCTTGCGCCACGCATCCTCGACCGGCTTGTTCTCGCGCCGCGCCTGATCGGCGATGGCCTGGCGCACGGTGGGCGTGGCCAGCACCTTGTCCACCAGCAGGCGACGGTGCGACAGATCCGGGCCGATCACCGCCGCACGGATGCGCGCGAAGTGCACGCGCAGCACGCGCGAGAGCTTGCGCACGGTGCGCTCGGGCGGCAGGTCCTCGGCGATCGCCGCGCGCAGCGCCACCGGCGTGGCGATCCGCACGAGAGTGTGGCGGCCGTTGAGCAGGATCGACAGGAAGCGGCGAAAGCGTCCGACCAGTTCCCAGTTTTCCGAGAACAACACCGAGAACCAGCCCGATTGTCGATCGGGAGCGCGGCCGACGAAGATCGATACCGGCACGAGCTGGATGTCCAGATCGGGCTGCGCGCGCTGGCGATCGAGCAGCCTGGCCAGGCTCTCCGAGTGCGTGCGCGTGCGCGGGCGTCCGAACCAGCGGCCGCGCCGGCGCGACAGGCCGATGTAGGCGCGCGGCAGCCCCAGCGCATCGTTGCCGCCGGCGGCCAGCGGCGAATCCAGGCCCAACTGCCGGCAGGCGCGATCGAGGATCAACGCATTGGACAGCCCGTAGCGTTCGAGCACGAAGCACACCGGGCGTTCTTCGACCGTCAGCGCCGTCGCCTTTTCGGCGGGCTCGATGCGCAGACGGATCCACGGATCGAACAGCCGAGCCAGTAGCCGGAACCACCACGGCGCGCGGCGTGGCGGCGGCGGGACGGCGCTGAGGGAATCGGTCATCGATCAGGCACCGGGACGGTGCGGTGGCGCACCGGCCCGGCGTAGCGGATGCTCGACGGACCGGCGGGGATCAGGCGCCGGTATTGCCGGACGCATCGCTCGCGGCGGACGGAGCCGGCGCCGCCTCGGCAGGTGGTTGGGCGGCTTCCGGAGCCGGTTGCGTCTGCTCCGGGGCAGCAGCGGGCGCAGCTTCAGCAGGCGCGGCTTCGGCAGGAGCGGCGGCGGCGGGTGCGATTCCAGTCGGCGCGGCGGGCTTGTCGGACAACGAGTCCTCGACGGTCTTGAGCAGATCGGCGCTGTACCAGCGGCCGTCGCGCCGCACCATGTCCAGATCGAACGTCACCGGCGTGTCCATGATCGTGTAACTCACGGTCACCACGGCCTTGTCGCCATCCTGCGATTTTTTCGCCACGCTCACGCTGTCGAGCATCTTGTCGGTGTCGAAGCCGTACACGGCCAGCGCCTTGCGCACGCCGCCGATGCCGGTGCCGGCCTTGTCCATGACCTGCGCGAAGCTGAGCTTTTGCGCGTCGGCGAGGGTGGTGAGCTGGAGGCTGCGGGCGGTCGCCACGATCACGCCAATGGCCTGCTTGGCCTTGTCCGGGTCGTCGAGCTTGGCGGTGGTGGCCCACTTGGTGATCGCGGTCAGCACCGCCTTGGCCTGATCCTTTTCGGTCGGGGTGAGCTTGGGGTTCTGCTCGATCGACTGCCCCATGATGCCGCTCATCATCGCCACGCCCATCGGGATCTGCGGCCCCATCTGCGCCAGTTTCGGCTGCACCTGCGCGAACAGCTTGGCCTCGGCGTCGGGCGCGGTGTATTCGGCCAGCTGGTCGGCGAATTGCTTGCTTTCCTCGTCCGTGGGTGCCGGCGTCTTGGCCTGCTTGTCCTTGTAGCGGGCCTCCAGTTTCGCGTAGTCCTCGGGCGGGGCCATGATGTGGGTGAGGCGGTCGAAATCGTTGGCACGGAACGCCACCGACAAATCCTTGGCGGCGGTGACCGGATCCTTCGCGGCGAGGTTCTTGTCGCCGGTGCAGGCCGACAGGGCCAGCGCGGTCAGACCGGCGCAGGCCAGCAGTTTCAGACGATTCATCGCAAACTCCAGTGGGCCGTCGGCCGATGATGGGCCGGACAGGATACCGGCTGGCCGGCTGGCAAGGAAGCGACACCGCCGCCGTGCCATCAGGCATGGATCGGGGATCGCCGCCGGTCAGGTTCGCAACAATGCAGCGATGGCGTCGAGCTGGGCGCGCGAGCGTTCCCGCTTCGCCTGCGCATCGCGCCCGGGGTCGTCGCCGTCGCGGTGCAGGTCGGCGGCCGGCAATTCGTCGAAAAAGCGGCTCGGGCGGCGTTGCTCGATGCCGCCCCAGCGTTTCGTCTCGCGGCTGTGCGACAGGTAGAGGGCTTGCTTGGCGCGGGTGATGCCGACGTAGAACAGGCGACGTTCCTCCTCGAGACGGCCCTCGTCGAGGCTGGCCTCGTGCGGCAGGGTGCCATCCTCGCAGCCGACGATGAACACGCAGGCGAATTCCAGCCCCTTGGCCGCGTGCAGGCTCATCAGCCGCACCGCGTCGCCGGGCTCGCCGCGGTCGGCGTGCGCGAGCAAGGCCAGTTGCGCGGCCAGCGAACCGGCCGAGGGCGGCGCATCGCGGAACCAGTCGGCCAGTTCGTCCAGATGGCCCTTGCGGCGGGCGAACTCGGGCTCGCCCTTGCACTGCGCGCGCAACGCGGCGAGCAGGCCGCTGCGCTCGGCGGTCTGCTTGCACAACTCGGCGGCAGGCAGGCGTTCGGCATCGGCCTGCAGGCGCGCGAGGATGGCGGTGTACTCGGCCAGCCCGGCCGCGCCGCGTGCCGGCAGAAGTTTCAGCAACGAGGGCTGCATCGTCGCGCGCGCCAGCGGCAGGCGGGCGTGGCGCGCCAGATCGGCGAGCTTGGTGAGCGTGGTCGCGCCGACTTCGCGCTTGGGCGCGCCGATCGCGCGCAGGAAGGCCGCATCATCCTCGGGGTTGGCCAGCACCCGCAGCCATGCCAGCAGATCCTTCACCTCGCCGCGGTCGAGGAATGCCGTGCCGCCGGTGAGGTGGTAGGGGATGCGCAGCAGTTGCAGCGCTTTCTCCAGCGGCCGCGACTGGTGGTTGCCGCGGAACAGGATGGCGAAATCGCCGGGGGCGAGCTTGCGCGACTGCCGCAGGAAATCGATTTCGCCGGCCACGCGCTGCGCCTCGGCATCGGCATTCTGGCAACTCCACACGCGGATCGGCGCGCCCTCGTCGAGCCGGCTCCACAACTGCTTGGGATGCGCGTGCGGATTGTTGGCGATCAGCTTGTTGGCGGCGCGCAGGATGCGCGCGGTACAACGGTAGTTCTGTTCGAGCTTGACGACGCGCAGTGCCGGATAGTCGCGGGCCAGCGCGTCGAGGTTCTCGGGATTCGCGCCGCGCCATGCGTAGATGCTCTGGTCGTCGTCGCCCACGCAGGTCAGGTTGCCGCGCGACCCAGCCAGCGCCTTGAGCAGCCGGTACTGCGCGCCGTTGGTGTCCTGGCACTCGTCCACCAGCAGGTGGCGGATGCGCTCTTGCCACGCTGCGGCAAGATCGGCGTCGTCTTCGAGCAGTTGCAGCGGCAGCCGGATCAGGTCGTCGAAATCCACCGCATTGAAGGCGGACAGGCGCTCCTGATAGCGCGCATACATGGCCGCGGCCTCGCGCTCGCGCGGGCTGCGCGCGGCCTCGCGCGCCTGTTCGGGCGAGAGGCCTTCGTTCTTGGCGCGCGACACGAGCTGGCGCAGCGCTTCGATGGCATCCTTGTTCGCGCCCGCGCCGGCCAGCTCGCGGATCTGCGCCAGCGCATCGTCGGCATCGAACACCGAAAAGCCGCGCCGCAACCCCGCGCGTTCGTGCTCGATGTGCAAGAACCGCAGGCCCAGCGCGTGGAAGGTGCACACCGTCAAACCCTCGCCGCGATCGCCGGGCAGCAGCTTGCCGACGCGCTCGCGCATCTCGCGCGCGGCCTTGTTGGTGAAGGTGATCGCGGCGATGCGCTGCGGCGACACCCCGCGCTCGCGCACCAGGAAAGCGATCTTCTCGGTGATCACGCGGGTCTTGCCGCTGCCGGCGCCGGCCAGCACCAGCAGCGGGCCATCGACGTGGCGCACGGCGGCGAGTTGATCGGGATTGAGTGCGGGCATGGATGCGACGGGAAGAAACAGGTGCGCAGTTTACCGATACGCCCGGCATGCCATCACCGCCGTGCGCGGCGATGCGCTCTTCAAGGCCCGCAGGCTTGCAGCGCCGCCGCCGCTTCGCGCTGCACCGAATCGACCGGGAGCGTCGCGGCCATTTCCGTCAGCACGCCCTGCAACGCCTGCCGTCCTGACACCGCCTGCGACGGCTGCGCGCACTGCATCTGCGCGGCGAGGATGCGTGTTTGCCAGAGCAGCCGCCGATGCTCGGCATCGACGGGCTTGAAGCGGCTGCGGATGTCCGCGAGCAACCGTTGCGCGTCGGCCGGGCGCTGCTGCGCCACGCGCAGGCGCGCGATCGCCAATTCCGCCACGCCCGTCGCGGTGTGCGCGGCACCGTAGTCGGCAAGCAGGATCGCCTGCGCACGCGACAGCAGCGGTTCGGCGCCCGCGAGGTCGCCGCGCGCCAGCCGGATCGACCCGAGCTGGCGCAGGCTCCTGCCGACCAGCCCGTTGCGTTGCCCGAACTGCTTTTCGCGCAACGCCAGGGCTTGCCGCGCCAACGGCTCGGCCTCGTCGTCGCGGCCGGCATCGTGCAACACCATGGCGAGGTTGAAGATGCCGCCTTGCAGACGCGGCGAGGCATTCCATAAGGCGATCGCGCGCCGCATGTGCGACTGCGCCGTCGCGATGTCGCCGCGCTCCCACGCGATCACGCCCAGCGAGTTCTCGATCGAGCCCAGATCCGGGTGATCGGGCCCGAGCAGACGCACGAGCTGGATCCGCGCTTGCCGGAACAGCGCCTGCGCCTGATCGAGCTTGCCCTGATCGACATAGATCGCGGCCAGCCCGCGCTCGGCATCGATGGTGGACGGGTGGCCTTCTCCAAACAAGGCCGCGGCCAACCGATGCGATTCCTGGAACGCATTCTCGGCGGCCGCTTCGTCGCCCATCTCGCGATACAGCATGCCGAGGTTCAACCAGATCGAAACCGCCAGCGGGCCCCGGTCGTTGTGCGCCGCGTGCAGCCGGTCCAGCGCCCCCCGCATCCCGCCGAGCGCGACCTGCAGACGCCCGGCATCGGCATCCAGGGTGGCCAGATCGAACAGGCTTTCGGCCGGTTCGGCCCCGGTATCGACGTGCGCTTCGCGCAACGCCAGGGCCTCCTGGAAATGCTTGCGCGCCGCATCGCGATCCTGCAGGGCGCGCTCGCAGCGGCCGAACACGGATTCGAAATCGGCGGCGTCGCGCTTGGCGGCGTCGCCGCGCACGTCCAATTCGTTCTCGTGGGCCAGCAGCAGGTCGCGGCATTGCGTCGGCTTGCCGAGCAGGCGCAAGGCGTCGCCGCGCAGTTGCAGGGATTCGATCTGCACCGCTGCCGGCGCACGCCGCAGTGCGCCGTCTTGCAGGTTCAGCGCGGCGATCGCGCCGCGATAATCGCCCAGGCGCAGGCGGATGCGCGCGATCAACGCCAGCAGTTCGATCCGGGTGGTCGGCTGCCCGGCGAACTCGGACTGCATGCGGCGCACACCGGCATCGAGCAGGTTGCCGATGTCCACCGTGCGGTCGGGCCCCGCTTCCTGCTGCGCCTGCTCGAACAGGCCGATCACGAAATCGTGCATCGCCTGCGCGCGTTGCGTTTCGGCGCGCGCCTGCAACTGCTGTTGCCACATCACGTACAAGCCCGAACCGAGCACCGCGATCAGGGCCAGCATGGCCACCAGCGACACCGCGTGGCGGCGCACGTACTTGCCGAACCGGTATCCGAATCCCTTCGCATGCGCCTCGATCGGCAGGCCGGCGAGATGGCGCTTGATGTCCGATGCCAGCGCTTCGACCGAACGGTAGCGGTCGTCCGGGTGCTTTTGCAGCGACTTGAGGACGATGGTGTCGAGGTCGCCCGCGAGCACGCGCGCGAGCCGGCGCTCCGAACGGGTGACCAGATCGGCGCGCTCGTGCGCGACCACCGAGGGCTTGGCGGGCTCCGCGCCGACGATGGCCTCCTCCCACGCCGCGTCGGTGTCGCGATCCACCCGGTACGGCCGGCACCCGGCCAGCAGTTCGTACAGGATCACGCCCAGCGAGTACACGTCGGTGGCGGTGGTGATCGTGTCGCCGCGTATCTGTTCGGGCGCCGCGTAGTACAAGGTGAAGGCGCGCGCGCCGGTTTGCGTGCCGTCGCTGGACGTGTCGCGGCCGGGCGCATCGAGCAGCTTGGCGATGCCGAAATCCAGCAACCGCACCTCCCCGGCGGGGGTGACGAGGATGTTGGACGGCTTGAGATCGCGGTGCACCACCAGCCCGGCATGCGCATGGCTGACCGCGCTGCACACCTGCAGGAACAATTGCAGCTTCTGCACCACGGTGAGCTTGTGCGAACCCGCGTAGCTGGTGATCGACTGGCCCTCGATGTATTCCAGCGCGATGTAGGGCTGGCCATCGGCGGCGATGCCGGCGTCGAACATGCGCGCCACGTGCTCGTGGCCGAGGCTGGCGAGGATCTGCCGCTCGCGGTCGAAGCGCGCGCGCAGGCCCGCGCCGGCCAAGCCCGGATGCAGCAATTTCAGCGCGACGCGGCGCTCGAACAGGCCGTCGGCGCGCTCGGCCAGCCACACCTGGCCCATCCCGCCCTCGCCGATCATCCATTGCAGGCGGTAAGGCCCGACCCGCGCTCCGGGCACGGGCGCGTGCAGCGATGCCTGCGGCACCGGGGTGTCGAGCCATCGCGAGTCGGTGGTTTCGAAGGCCAGCAATCGGCGCAGCTCGCTGGCGAGCGCTGCGTCTTCGTGGTCGATGGCGTCGAGCCGCCGTTGCCGCAGGTCGGGCGGCAAGTCGAGCAACTCGTCCAGCAGGGGGCCGACCCGCGCCCACAGTTCCGGCTGCACGGCCTGCGCCCTAGCCCGGCTGCAATTCGGCCAGCAGGAACAACCGCGCCTTCTGCCAGTCGCGGCGCACGGTGCGTTCCGAGCAGCCCAGCAATTCGCCGATCTGCACTTCCGACAGGCCTGCGAAATACCGCATCTCCACCACCTGCGCCAGCCGCCGGTCGGCGGCCGCGAGTTTTTCCAGCGCGCGATCCAGATGCAGCATTTCCTCGCCCAGTTCGATGCCCGCGGTGATGTCTTCGGGCAGGTCGGTCACCCGGTGCTGGTCGCCGCCGCGCTTCTGGCTCAAGCGCTGGCGGGCGTAGTCCACCACCACCGAGCGCATCGCGGTGGCGGCATAGGCGAAAAAGTGCGCGCGGTCGGCGAATTGCGCGTTCTGGTTGCGGATCAGCTTGAAGTAGGACTCGTGCACCAGCGCGGTGGTGTCCAGCGTGCCGTTGCGCTGGCCATGCAGCTGCCTGCGCGCCATCGCGTGCAACTCGCGGTACAGCGATGCCAGCACCTGATCCAGCGCAGCCCGGTCGCCGGCGCGGGCCGATGCGAGCAAGGCGGCGATGTCGGTTTCTTCAACCATCATCGTGTTTTCTCCCCGAAGCCGCGATCATACCGCCCCGGCGCGCGGTCTACCCGTATCGGGCAACCGGATCGATCAATGCTGGCAGCGTGGGCACCACACGCTGGCGCGCTGGCCGAGCATGCGTGCGCGCAAGGCCGTGCCGCACGCCTTGCAAGCCTGCCCTGCACGGCCGTACACGGACAACTCCTGCACGAAATACCCGGGCGCGCCGTCGGGTGCGATGAAATCGCGCAGGGTGGTGCCGCCGCGGGCGATGGCGCGGGCGAGGATGTCCTTCACCGCCGCGGCCAGCGCCGCGTAGCGTTCCCGGCTCACTCTGCCGGCGGCGCGGCCCGGCGCGATGCCGGCGCGGAACAAGGCTTCGGCGGCATAGATGTTGCCCACGCCCACCACCACCGACTGATCCATCAGGAAGGTCTTGACGGGTGCAGTGCGGCCGCGACTCGCGCGCCACAGGTGGTCGCCGTCGAAGGCCTCGTCCAGCGGCTCGGGGCCGAGGCCGGCCAGCAGCGGATGCACGGCCCCGTGCGCCTGCCACAGCAGGCAGCCGAAGCGGCGCGGATCGTTGAAGCGCAGCACATGATCCGAATCGAGCAGCACGTCGACGTGATCGTGCTTGCCGTGCGGGGTGCCCTCCGGCAGCACACGCAGGCTGCCGGACATGCCCAGATGCAGCAGCGCCGCGCCGGTTTGGGCTTCCAGCAACAGGTACTTGGCCCGCCGCGAGACGGATTCGATCGTCTGCCCGGGAAGTTCGGCGGCAATTTGCGGGGCAATCGGCCAGCGCAGGTCGGCCCGGCGCAAGGTCGCGCCGCGCACGCACCGGCCGACCAGATGCGGGGCCAGGCCACGGCGGGTGGTTTCGACTTCGGGAAGTTCGGGCATCGGCGGGCAGCATCACCTGTTTCCATCCTGCCTGCCAGTGATCGCGATGGCCGGCTCGCGGTGGAAAACCCGCCCGGGAAGCCCCATCATGTGCAGCCCGGTTCCGGAGCCCGCCATGGCCCCCGCCCTGCATCCTGCCCTTTACGACTGGCTCACGCACGGCCTGACGGGATTCGGCTGGCTCGGCATCGGTGGGTATTTCCTGATCGTCACCCAGTTGACGATCTTCTCGGTCACCCTGTACCTGCACCGCAGCCAGGCGCACCGCGCGGTGGATTTCCATCCTTGGCTCGCGCACTGCTTCCGCTTCTGGACGTGGCTGACCACCTCGATGATCACCCGCGAGTGGGCGGCGATCCACCGCAAGCACCACGCCAAGTGCGAGACGGCCGAAGACCCGCACAGCCCGCAGATCCTCGGCATCGAAACGGTCATGTGGAAGGGCGCGGAGCTGTACCGCGCCGCCCGCGACGACCGCGCCTCGATCGACAAGTACGGCAAGGGCTGCCCGGACGACTGGATCGAGCGCCATCTGTACGCGGCGCATCCCAATTGGGGGCCGACGCTGATGCTGTTCATCGACGTGGCGCTGTTCGGCGTGCTCGGTGTGGTGATCTGGGCGGTGCAGATGGCGTGGATCCCGTTCTGGGCCGCCGGCGTGGTCAACGGCATCGGCCACTGGTGGGGCTACCGGAACTTCGAGACCACCGACACCGCCACCAACCTCACGCCGTGGGGCGTGTGGATCGGCGGCGAGGAACTGCACAACAACCACCACGCCTTCCCCAGCTCGGCCAAGTTCGCCCTGCGCAAATTCGAGTTCGACATCGGCTGGGCGGCGATCAAGCTGCTGGAAACGTTGCGGCTGGCCAAGGTGCTGCGCGTGGCGCCCACGCTGGACGTGCGCCCGAACATCGCCCTGCCCGACGCCGAAACCCTCAAGGCGCTGCTGGCAATCCGCTTCCAGGCCATGACCGACTACTGGCGGCACGTCATGCGCCCGGCCCTGCGCGCCGACACCACGCCTGCGCCAGACCGCCTGCCACGCAAGCTGCGCAAGGGTCTGGCCGATGGCGGGCGCTGGCTGGATGGCAGCGCGCGCGAGCGCATGCAGGCCTTCCTCGCCCGCCGCCCGCATCTGGCCACGCTGGCCGAGTTCCGCACGCGTCTGGCCGCGGTGCTGGAAGAACGCTCCACCGATGCGAATGCGTCGTTGCAACGTCTGCAAGCGTGGTGCGCGGAAGCCGAGGCCACCGGGATCCGCGCCCTGCAGGAGTTCTCGGCGCGCATGAAGGGTTACGCCCTCGCCGCGCGCTGAGGGGCGGTCGCAAGCTTCAGGGATAAAGCCATGCGGATCGGCTTGAAGAACTCGAATGCACGACCGCAAGGCGCGACATCTGTCGGCTCAAGCCATGATCGTCATGGCGATAACAGCAAGCCAACTGCCGACGAACACCTGACATTCGCCGACACCCATACACCTTCCCCCGCTTGCGGGGGAAGGCTGGGATGGGGGCAGGCAGACTCGGAATTCGGGCCCAACAAACCGAGTGTGCGCGGCTTGTGGCCATGGCTGTCGCTCGCAGGTCTTGCACTGGCGCTGTTCTGCACGACCGGCTTCGCCCGCGCCGACGAGCTGCCGCGCACGCCGCGCGAATACCTGCAACGCATGGACACCGACCACGACGGCCGGGTGTCGCGCGAGGAATACGTCACCTACATGATGCATACCTTCGACCGCCTCGACGCCAACCACGACGGTGTGCTGGAAGGCGATGAACTGCCGCCGGGCGCGAAGCCCGTGACCCGCGCGCAATACCGCCGCAACCTCGAGGCAGCCTTCGCGCGCATGGATCGCAACCACGACGGCTACCTCGACGCCCGCGAGCTGGCGCAGCCGCCGCGCTGATCGGCGCGCGTGCATCCGGCGGGTGCCGCAGCCGCGTCCGCGAGGTCTAGAATCGACGCGTAGCCTTTACGGAGCCGCGCCATGTCCGACGTCATCCATCCCGCTTCCGACGACTTCATCGCCCGCGCCGCGATCAAGCCTGCCGATTACCAGCGCAACTACGCGCGCTCCATCACCGATTCAGAAAGCTACTGGCGCGATGCCGCGCGCGATCTGGACTGGTATCGCTTCCCCACCCGCATCCGCGAGGTGAGTTTCGATCCGCACGACGTGCACATCCGCTGGTTCGCCGACGGGCAGCTCAACGCCAGCGTCAACTGCCTCGACCGTCATCTGGCCACGCGCGGCGACAAGACCGCACTGCTATGGGAAGCCGACGATCCGGCCACGCCGCCGCAGCACATCAGCTACCGCGACTTGCACGCCCGCGTGTGCCGGCTGGCCAACGCGCTGCGCCATCTGGGCATCGCCCGTGGCGAGCGCGTGGCGATCTATTTGCCGATGATCCCCGAAGCGGCGGTGGCGATGCTCGCCTGCGCGCGCATCGGCGCGGTGCACACGCTGGTGTTCGGCGGCTTCTCGCCCGATTCGTTGGCCAGCCGCATCGCCGACAGCGGTGCAAAGCTGGTCATCACCGCCGACGAGGGCCGGCGCGGCGGCAAGACGGTCGCGTTGAAATCCAATGTCGATGAAGCGCTCAAGCGCCCCGGCACCACGTCGGTGGAAACCGTGCTGGTGGTGCGCCACACCGGCGGTGCGGTGGCGATGCAGATGCCGCGCGATCGCTGGTTCGATGCCGTCGTCGATGGCCAGTCGGACACCTGCGAGCCCGAGCGCATGCACGCGGAAGATCCGCTGTTCATCCTCTACACCTCCGGCTCCACCGGTCAGCCCAAGGGCGTTTTGCACACCACCGGCGGCTACCTGCTGTTTTGCGCGCGCACCCATCGCGACGTGTTCGACCTGCGCGAGGACGACATCTACTGGTGCACGGCCGACGTGGGTTGGGTGACCGGCCACAGCTACATCGTCTATGGGCCGCTGGCCAATGGCGCGACCTCGCTGATGTTCGAGGGCGTGCCGAGCTGGCCGGATCACTCGCGTTTCTGGCAGGTGGTCGATCGCCATCAGGTGACCATCCTGTACACCGCGCCGACCGCGATCCGTGCGTTGATGCGCGAGGGTGACGGGCCGGTGAAAGCGACTTCGCGCGCTTCGCTGCGCCTGCTCGGCAGCGTCGGCGAACCGATCAATCCGGAAGCGTGGCGCTGGTACTGGGAGGTCGTGGGCGAGCGCCGTTGTCCCGTCGTGGATACGTGGTGGCAGACCGAGACCGGCGGCATCCTGATCAGCGCGCTGCCCGGCGCGATCCCGCAAAAACCCGGTTCGGCCACGCTGCCCTATTTCGGCGTGCAACCGGCGATCGTGGATGCCGAAGGCCGCGTGCTCGAGGGCGCGTGCGAGGGCAATCTCGTGCTGCTCGATTCCTGGCCCGGGCAGATGCGCACCGTGTACGGCGATCATCAACGCTTCGTCGATACCTACTTCAAGACCTACCCGGGCAGCTACTTCACCGGCGACGGCTGCCGCCGCGATGCCGATGGCTACTACTGGATCACCGGCCGCGTGGACGACGTGATCAACGTCAGCGGTCATCGCATCGGCACCGCCGAGGTGGAGAGCGCGCTGGTCGCGCACGCCGACGTGGCCGAGGCCGCGGTGGTCGGTTTCCCGCACGACATCAAGGGCCAGGGCATCTACGCCTACGTCACCCTCAATGCCGGCATCGAGCCCAGCGAGGCGCTGCGCAAGCAACTGGTGGCCGAAGTGCGTTCGATCATCGGCCCGATCGCCACCCCCGACCACATCCAGTGGGCGCCGGGCCTGCCGAAGACGCGCTCGGGCAAGATCATGCGCCGCATCCTGCGCAAGATCGCCGAGAATCTTCCGGATCAGCTCGGCGACACCTCCACCCTCGCCGATCCATCGGTGGTCGAATCGCTGGTGCGCGAGCGCAAGGCCTGAGGCGAACCATCACGCGAGGTTCGGCGATGAACGACGACACCCTCCGCCACCAGGATGCATGGGACGGCCAGCGCAACGAGGGCCCGGGCACGGTCATCGACGGCTACACCCTGCTGCGCCGCATCGGCGAGGGCGGGTTCGGCGATGTCTACGAAGCCGAGCAATTCGAGCCGGTGCACCGCAAGGTCGCGCTGAAGATCGTCAAGCTGGGCATGGACACGCGCGAGGTGATCGCGCGCTTCGATCTGGAGCGGCAGGCGCTGGCGCTGATGGATCACCCGCACATCGCGCGGGTGTTCGACGCCGGCGCGACGCCAGCCGGGCGGCCCTACTTCGTGATGGAACTGGTCGAGGGCGAGCCGATCACGGCCTATTGCGACACGCAGGCGCTGCCGATCGAGGCGCGGCTGCGGCTGTTCGCACAAGTCTGCGCGGCGATCCAGCATGCCCACAACAAGGGATTGATCCACCGCGACCTCAAGCCCGGCAATGTGCTGGTGGGCAGCCACGACGGCGAGCCCTTCGCCAAGGTGATCGACTTCGGCATCGCCAAGGCCACCAGCGGCGAGCTGAGCGAGCGCACCCACGCCACCCGCATCGACCAGGTGATGGGCACGCCGCTGTACATGAGCCCCGAACAGGCGCGCGGCAGCGACGACATCGACACCCGCACCGACATCTACGCTTTGGGCGTGCTCCTGTACGAGCTGCTGACCGGCTCGACCCCGGTCGAACGCAGCCAGTTCCTGACCGCCTCGCTGGCCGATACCCAGCGCCTGATCTGCGAGACCGAACCGCAGCCGCCGAGCGCGCGCCTGCTCAAGTCAGCCGTGCGGACTGGCGGCTCGACGAGCACGACGGGATTCCACGCCACCCAGGCGCGCACGCTCGCGCGGCGCGTGCGCGGCGAGCTGGACTGGATCGTGATGAAGGCGATCGAGAAGGATCGCAGTCGTCGCTACGAGACCGCCAGCGCGCTGTCGGCGGACGTGCAACGCTTCCTCGATGCGCAGCCGGTGCTGGCCGCGCCGCCGAGCCGGGTCTATCGGATGCGCAAGTTCATCCGTCGCCACAAGTTCGGCGTGGCCACCGGTGCGCTGCTGGCGCTGTCGCTCGTGGCGGGCATCGTGGCATTCGCGTGGCAGGCGCGGGTGGCGCAACAGCGCGCCGATCAGTTGCGCCAGGTCGCCGATTTCCAGGCAGCGATGCTGGGCAACATCGATCCCATGCAGGTCGGCAAGCTGCTGTCGGACGACGTGCTCGAACGATATGGCAAGGCATTGGCAAAGGCAGGTTTGCCGGCAGGCGAGCGTGCGCGCCAGTTTGCCGCTTTCGGCGAGCAGTGGGGGCGCGTCAACGCCACCGATTCCGCGGTCGCCCTGATCGATCGTACCTTGCTGAAGCCCGCCATCGGCACGATCGATCGCAAATTCCGCGACCAGCCACAGGTGGATGCCTCGCTGCGGCAGGCGCTGGCCGACAGTTATGCGGCATTGGGCCTGTACGATCAGGCCATGCCTTTGCAGGAACGGGCACTGGCCCTGCGCAGGCACGCGCTGGGCGATGCCGATCGCGACACCGCCGCATCGATGCAGGCCATGGGCACCTTGCTCAAGTCGCAAGGCAAGCCCGAACAGGCCGAGCCGTGGCTCCGGAAAGCGCTGGCGATCCGCCGGCATGTGCTGGGCGAGAATCATCGCGACACGCTCGCATCGTTGGCCGCTTTGGGCGAAGCGCTGGACAACGAGGGCGAACTCGACCGGGCCGAGCCGATCACGCGCGATGCATTGGCGCGCCGGCAGCGCGTTCTGGGCAAGGACGACCCCGACACCATCGAATCGATGTCGCTTCTGGGTGGGCTGCTGCTCGACCAGGGTAAACCGGCCCAGGCCATTCCCATCATGCGGGACGTGCTGGCGGAAAGCCGGCGGGTGCTGGGCGAGGAGAATCCTAGAACCCTCGGTGCGATCAACGACCTGGGGGCGGCATGGATGATGCAAGGCAAGCCCGACCAGGCCGAGGCCTATTTCCGCGAAGCCTGGGAGAAACATCGGCGTTTGCAGGGCGAGAATCATCCGGACACGCTGCAATCGCTGGCCAACCTCGGCGGCGTGCTGATGGTCGAAGGCAAGGCGGCGCAGGCCGAGCCGGTGCTGCGCGATGCGGTCGCCCGCTGCGCGCGCGTCCTGGGTGCGGACAACGGCACCACCTTGCTGGCGGTGGCCAGTCTGGGCAAAGTGCTGCTCGACCAGCATCGGCCCGGTGACGCCGAACGTTTGCTCACGCCCTCGCTGAATGCGGCACGCGACAATCTGGCCTCCGCCTCGCCGCCGCAATTCGGTTTCTTCATGCTGGTGCTGGGCAAGGCACGCGCCATGCTGGACGAATATCCCACGGCTGAATCCGCCTTGCTGGAGGCACATGCCAGCTTCCAGAAAGCCGCGGGCTCCCAGCGCGGCACCTATCCGATGATGTGCCGACATGCCCTGGTCGACCTCTACACCGCCTGGAACAAGGCCGAGCCCGGCAAGGGCCACGCCGAGCAGGCAGCGCATTGGCAAGCCGAACTGGCCAAACTGGACGCGCCGGCAGCCACGAAATAGCATGCGCACGTGCCGGCCTTGCGACGGCCGCGCATCGAAAACGACGAGGGAGCACGAACGCGCGTGAGTGATCCGACCGTCCGCGGCGACGACACCTGGGAAGGCCCGCGCAGTGAGGCCGCGGGCTCGGTGATCGGCGCTTACACGTTGCTGCGACTGGTCGGCGAAGGCGGTTTCGGCGATGTCTGGGAAGCCGAGCAGTCCGAGCCGGTCAAGCGCCGGGTCGCGTTGAAAATCCTCAAGCTGGGCATGGACACGCGCGAGGTGATCGCGCGCTTCGCCCTGGAACGTCAGGCACTGGCGATGATGGAGCACCCGCACATCGCGCAGGTGTTCGATGCCGGAGCCACCAGCGCGGGACGACCGTACTTCGTTATGGAGTTCGTCGAGGGCGACCCGATCACGCTGTATTGCGCGACCGCGAAGCTGCCGGTGGATGCCACCCTGAAACTGCTCGAGCAGGTGTGCGCGGCGGTGCAGCACGCCCATACCAAGGGCGTGATCCATCGCGATCTCAAGCCCGGCAACGTGCTGGTCGGTACCCACGACGGCGAGCCGTTCGCCAAGGTGATCGACTTCGGCATCGCCAAGGCCACCGCCCATGAGGGCGACGAACGCACACGCGCCACGCGGATGCATCAGGTGGTGGGCACGCCCTTGTACATGAGCCCCGAACAGGCGATGGGCAGCCTGGACATCGACACCCGCACCGACGTGTATTCGCTGGGCGTGATCGCCTACGAACTGCTCACCGGCACCACGCCGGTGGAAAGGGAGCGGCTGGCATCCATCTCGATCGACGACACCCAACGTCTGATCCGCGACTTCGAACCGCCGCGCCCCAGCGCGCGCGTGCTGCAGAACGCCACCACGCTGACCGGCGTAGCCACGTTCCGCCCATCCGATCCACGCAAGCTGGCGCGTTCGATCCGCGGCGACCTCGATTGGATCGTGATGAAAGCGCTGGAGAAGGAGCCGGTGCGCCGCTACCAGAGCGCGGCTGAATTGGCCGAGGATCTGCGACGTTACCGGGCCGGCGAAGCCGTGACGGCAGTGCCTCCATCGGTAACCTATCGCGCGCGCACGTTCATTCGTCGCAACAAACTGATGGTGGTCGCCGCTTCGCTGGTGACAGCCTCACTGTTCGCCGGCATCGTCGCCTTCGCGTGGCAGGCGCGGATCGCGCAACAGCGCGCCGCCGAACTGGAGCAGGTGACCGCCTTCGAGAGCGCGATGTTCCAGCAGATCGATCCGGCCACGGCGGGCCAGCGGCTGGCGCAGGACGTGCGCGGGATGTTTGCGACCGCGCTGCGGAAAGCAGGCGCTTCCGATGCCGATATTCAATCGCGACTGCAGCACTTCGACGCGGACTGGCAACAGGTCAACGCCACCGACGCGGCGCGCAACGTGATCGACCAGAACGTGCTGCAACCAGCCGCAGCGGCCATCGACCAGAAGTTCGGCAATCAGCCGCTGGTCGCTGCGCAATTGCGCGAATCGTTGGCTTCCCGTTACAACGACATGGGCATGGCGAAAACCGCGATCGCGCTGGAATCGCGCGCGCTCGATGCGCGACGCAAACTGCTGGGCGCGGATGCCGCGCCGACGCTCAATTCCGAGTTTGCCATGGGCGTGCTGTTGCAAGGCAGCGGGCACTTCTCGGAAGCGGCAACCCATTACAAGACCGTGCTCGATGCCATGCATCGGCGTGGCCTCGACGACACCCTCGACGCGCTCAAGGTGCAGAGCAACCTCGGACTCGTGTACGCCGATCAGGGCCGCTTCGCACAAGCCGAAGAAGCGTATCAGCGCGTGCTCGACGGATTCCGCCGCTTGCATGGAGACAACGATCCGCTGACCATCCTCGCCGCGCAGAACATCGGCGCCCTGCTGCGCACCGAAGGCAAGTACGATCAAGCCGAACCCTATCTGCTGGCTGCTGCCGCAGCACAGGAAAAAGTCGCCGGCCCGAATGCAGAGATCACTCTGTACGCGAACGGCAACCTCGCCCTGCTCGACGAGGCGCGCGGAAGGTATGCCGCCGCCGAGCGCCGGATCGACGACGTGCGCGCGCGCGCGCGCCGCACCTACGGCGAAAACCACCCCACCACGTTGATGGCCAGCATCGTGATGGGAGGCATCCTCGAACGTCAGAACAAGCACGAGCAGACCGAGCGCCTGCTGGCCGGCGTCGCACCTGCAGCCAGCCGGCTATTCACAGGCGACTACTTGTACTGGAACGGGATGCTGCGCGAGCACCTTGGCCAGGCACGCGCCGGTCTCGGGCGTTTCACCGAGGCGGAGGCCGACCTGCTGGCGGCGCAATCGCTGCTGTCGACGCCGCACGTTGCCCAGGAACCCCACGATCTGCGCGAATGCACCCAATCTCTGGTCGATCTCTACGCCGCCTGGGACAAGGCCGAACCGGGCAAGGGGTACGCGGCCAGCGCAGCGCAGTGGAAAGAAAAACTCGCCGCAATGGATGCTTCCAAATCACCGTAAAGCACCCGATAAAATTCCTGCTCCAAAGACAAACGCCTTCCCAGTCGGGAAGGCGTTTGCGGATGAAGACCCTGGCGATGAACTGTTGCAGCGCGCTTCGCGCGCCGCAAAGAAGAAGGCCGGCTCCTTGCGGGAACCGGCCTTCGGATAAGACCCTGGCGATGACCTACTCTTGCATGGGCGAAGCCACACTACCATTGGCGCGCCTGCG
>JAFEBW010000054.1 GCA_018242445.1 Pseudomonadota bacterium
ACATTGCCCGCCTTCTCAATGACCGACCACGCAAAACGCTGGGTTGGAAAACACCGGCGGAAGTCATGGACGAAGAAATAGCCAAATTCACCCAACGTGTTGCACTTGATTCTTGAGACCGCCCTTTCCGCATTGCTGTTCCTCTACCGCGAAGTGCTGGAGCAGGAGTTGCCGTGGATGGAGGACATCCAGCGCGCGAAGCGTCCGCAGCGGTTGCCTGTGGTGCTCACGCGCAAGGAGGTCGCGGCGTTGCTGGACCAGATGACCGGCATCGCGTGGCTGATGGCGGCGCTGTTGTACGGGGCTGGTTTGCGGTTGATGGAATGCGTCCGCCTGCGTGTGCAGGACATCGACTTCGAGCGCCGCGAGATCGTCGTGCGGCAGGGCAAGGGGGCCAAGGACAGGCGCACGATGCTGCCGGCGATGACGGCGGATGCGTTGCGCGCGCAACTCGTCGAGGCCCGGCGCATCCACCAGCGCGACCTCGCCGCGGGCATGGGGGCGGTGTGGTTGCCGGACGCGCTGGATCGCAAGTACCGGCAGGCGGCGCGCGCATGGATCTGGCAATACGTCTTTCCGGCGAGCACGCGCAGCGTCGATCCGCGCACCGGGGTTGAACGTCGCCATCACGTCGATGAGTCGTCGCTGCAACGCGCCGTGAAAATCGCCGTTCGACGCGCGGGCATCGACAAACCGGCCACGCCGCACACGCTGCGCCACAGCTTCGCCACGCATCTGCTCGAAGCCGGCTACGACATCCGCACGGTGCAGGAATTGCTCGGGCACAAGGACGTGAGCACCACGCAGATCTACACGCATGTGCTCGGGCGCGGCGGCAACGGCGTGCTCAGTCCGCTGGATCGATCAAGTTGACTACCTTTATAGCGTCGCGCGTGCCACCATCGGCGCATGATGCGGACATGTCCGTCACCCAGCCCACCCTGTGGACGATCGGCCACGGCACGCGGCCTTGGGAGGATTTTCTCGATCTGCTGCGGCAAGCCGACATCGCGGTGCTGGCCGACGTGCGGCGCTTCGCCGGCTCGCGCCACAACCCGCAATTCTCACGCGATGCCTTGCCCGCGGAACTGCGCGCCGCCGGCATCGATTACTTGCCCCTGCCCGGTCTCGGCGGTCGTCGCAAGGCGCTGCCGGATTCGCCGAACACGGCGTGGCGGGTGGAAGCCTTTCGCGCGTATGCCGACCACATGGGCAGCGCCGAGTACACGGATGCGCGCACGGCATTGATGGCGACGGCGAGCGCGCGCCGCACCTGCGTGATGTGCGCCGAGACGCTGTGGTGGCGCTGCCATCGGCGGCTGATCGCGGACGATTTCAGCGCGCGCGGCTGGCGGGTGTTGCACCTGCTCGCGCGGGGCAAGACGCAGTCGCACCTGCTGAATGCGGATGCGGTGCTGGTGAACGGCGTGCTGCGCTATCCGGCACGGACGCCGGGCATGCCCTGATTGCCGCGATCACAGCCCGCAGGCGGCGTACAGCATCGAGGTCAGATCCTGCTCCTCGGGGGCGTACAGGTCGCGGTCGCTGGGCCGAGCGGCATAAATCTGCCGGCGCAGGGCGTCGCGGCGGGCGGCGTAGCGTTTGCACGCCTGCTCGGGCGGCAGTTGCCGGCACTGGTCGGCGACCCACTGCCCCGGCCCGGCGCCGGCGGGTGGTGGCGGCGGCGTGTCACGATGCGCATTGGAATCCAGCACCGTCACCTCCGGCCCCTGGTACGGCCGCACCATCGTCCCGCCGTTTTTCTCCACCTGCTGCGCGAGCGCGGCTTTCTGCGCCTCCGGCGACGGGCCGCTGGCCGTGTCCGCGGCATCGGCGGGATCCGCATCCGGCGGCGCGGGCTTGCCGGCCACCCAGCGGCGGCCCGGGACGCCGTCGCGGCTGTCGTAGGTGGAGCCGTCGCCGCGCATGCACTGCCACAGCGGGTACGGCTGGTTCGGGCCGCGCATCGCGTTGGGCGCGGTGACCGGGTGGCCGGCGACGAGGATCGGCGGCGCGACCGGCGCGGGCGGCGCGGCGGTGGGCGCGGGCGCGACCGGATCGACCGGGCGCGAGAAGGGAATCTTCTTCTGCACCGCGCCCTTCGGGCAGGGCTGGCTCTGGATGCTCACCCCGGCCGGCGATTCGCAGCGGTACACCGCATCGTCGGCGCGCGCGAGGGGCGCGGCCAGCAGGCAGGCGAGGACGAGGCTTGACCACGGCAGGAGGGTTCGCATCGGCCGATTGTGCAACCGCCGCGAACGATTCGCCAGCGGCGGCCTGTCATCGCCCTTGGGATTGCGGGCGACAACACCGATAATACCGGCATGGACTTGCACGACACGCCATCCGACAAGGGCTTCCAGTTTCCCGGTGTGTTCGAGATCTCGGCGATGGGGTCGGCGAGCGCCGGGCTCGAAACCGAGATTCCGCGCCTGCTCGCGCAAGCCGGGCTGGCGGTGCTGCACGAGACCATCTCCTCCCGCGCCTCGCGCGAGGGCAAGTACGTCAGCGTGCGGATCGGCTTCCGCGCCGAATCGCGTGCCGATTACGAGGCCGCGCACCGCGCCCTGCGCGCGCACCCGGAAGTGAAGTGGACGCTGTGAGCGGCGTGCGGGAGTGGATCGTGCGCGACCTCGGCCGGCAACCCTACGCGCCGGTCTGGCGGGCGATGCAGGCCTTCACCGATGCCCGCGACGAGACGACGACCGATGAGCTGTGGCTGGTCGAGCACGCGCCGGTGTTCACCCTCGGTCAGGCCGGCCGGCCCGAACACGTGCTGGCCCCGGGCGACATCCCGGTGCTGCAGGTGGATCGCGGCGGGCAGGTCACCTACCACGGCCCCGGGCAAATCGTCGCCTACCCGCTGGTGGACTTGCGCCGGATCAAGTTCGGCGTGCGCGAGCTGGTCACCCGCATCGAGCAGGCGGTGATCGACGTGCTGGCGGACTGGAACATCCACGGCGAGCGCCGCGACGGCGCGCCGGGCGTGTACGTGGCCGGGGCCAAGATCGCCGCGCTGGGCCTGCGCGTGCGTCGTGGCTGCTCCTTCCACGGACTTGCGTTCAATGTGGCGATGGATCTGTCCCCGTTCTTGCGCATCAACCCCTGCGGCTACCAGGGTTTGCAGGTCACCTGCGTGCTCGACCTGGGCGGCCCGGGCGATCCGGCCACCCTGCGCCCGGCGCTGGTGGCGGCGTTGTCGGCGCAGATGGGGCTGATCGCCGACTGCAACCCTGCCCTGCCCGCCCTGCTCGCAGGCGCCGCCCCCGCATCGGCTGCGGCGCAGGACTCGGCCCCGGCATGAGATCACGCCTTTCGGCACAGGCGCGATGCATGGAATGAGCCGATCCTGTGGCAGGATGGCGGGCCACTCCACCTGCTCGCCGGCATCGCGCCGCCTAGCCCCAGGGGAACGGAACGGCCGTTGCCGACGTCCAAGCCAGCAGGCCCCATCGCACCCTCCGCAATCACCGTCGTCGATTCAAGGATCATCAAGTCCATGCGCAAGTTGCTCCTCGCCCTGTTGTTGGTCGTCCCGCTGGTGTTGGTGGGTCATTACCTCGCCATCCCGCGTGCCGGCTCG
The DNA here is from genome assembly GCA_018242445.1 of Pseudomonadota bacterium. Taxonomy (GTDB): domain Bacteria; phylum Pseudomonadota; class Gammaproteobacteria; order Xanthomonadales; family Xanthomonadaceae; genus SZAS-103. Next base: position 3,584 of record JAFEBW010000054.1, read on the forward strand.
AATGACGAACTGCGCGCGCTGGTCGCCTCCACCGCACCGGCCGCGCTGGCCAGCCCGGCGCAGCCGTCGCGGCGCGGTTCGTCGGAGCTGGCTCCTACCGCGCGCGAGGGCCACGAGGCGCAGATCGTCTGGCGCATGCTCAGCGACAGCCGCTTCCATTACCGGCCGTTGCCGCTGGACACGGCGATGTCGCAGCAGATCTTCAAGCGCTACATCGATGCGCTCGACCCGGACAAGCTGTTCTTCACCCAGGCCGACATGGACCACTACGCCGGCGTGCGCAACAGCCTCGACGTGGCGATCAAGACCGCGCAGATCCAGCCGGCCTTCGACATCTTCAAGACGTATCTGCAGCGCGTGGATCAGCGCGTGGCCTACGCCCGCGAGCTGGCCCGGCAGGATTTCGATTTCAACAAGCAGGAAAGCTGGGCCTACGATCGCAAGAAGGCAGCCTGGGCCGCCGACGACAAGGCGCTCGACGAGCTGTGGCACAAGTACGTCAAGAACGACGCGCTGCGCCTGAAGCTGGCCGGCAAGACGCCCGCGCAGATCCGCAGCACGCTCGACAAGCGCTATGCGCAGATCGCCGACCGCGCGCACCAGATGAACGGCGAGGACGTGTTCCAGACCTTCCTCGACTCCTACGCGCTGAGCATGGATCCGCACACCGACTACATGGATCCGTCCACCACCGCGAACTTCAACATCTCCATGAGCCTGTCGCTGCAAGGCATCGGCGCGGTGCTGCAGAAACAGGACGATTACGTGGCGGTGCGTTCGCTGGTGCCCGGCGGCCCGGCGGCGAGCTCGGGCCGGATCAAGGTCGGCGACCGCATCGTCGCGGTCGGCCAGGGCGCGTCCGGCGACATGGTGGACGTGATGAACTGGCGCATCGACGACGTGGTCGCCAAAATCCGCGGCGCCAAGGGCACCAAGGTGCGGCTGGAAGTGCTGCCCGGCACCGCGGCGATGGACGCCAAGCCGTACACGGTCACCCTCGTGCGCGACAAGATCCACCTCGAGGAACAGGCCGCGAAAGGCCGCGTGCTCGACATCGGCCAGCACCGCATCGGCGTGATCGACCTGCCGACCTTCTACGAGGATTTCGAGGGCCGCCGCAAGAACGATCCGAACTACGCCTCGGCCACCCACGACGTGGCGAAGATCCTCGCCGACTTCAAGACGAAGAAGGTCGATGGCGTGGTGATGGACCTGCGCGACAACGGCGGCGGCTCGCTGGACGAGGCGATCAACCTGACCGGGCTGTTCATCGGCGCGGGCCCGGTGGTGCAGGTGCGCGACTCCGGCGGCGACGTGGACGTGAAGTCCTCCGACGACGGCCAGCCGGCGTGGACGGGGCCGCTGGCGGTGCTGGTCAACCGCGGCTCGGCCTCGGCCACGGAGATCTTCGCCGCCGCCATCCAGGACTACGGCCGCGGCCTGATCCTCGGCGAGAACACCTTCGGCAAGGGCAGCGTGCAGAACCTCATCGACATCAACCGCATCACCCGCACCAACCCGCCGGTGTACGGGCAGGTGAAGCTGACGATGGAGCAGTTCTTCCGCGTCGATGGCGGCAGCACGCAGAACAAGGGCGTCGCCCCCGACCTCGCCTTCCCGGCCAGCCCGGACTCCAAGTCCTTCGGCGAGAGCAGCTACGACAACGCGCTGCCGTGGTCGCACATCCCCGCGGCCAGCTATCGCGTGTTCAACCATTTCGCCAGCCTGCTGCCGCAACTGGAGGCGATGCACGCGGCGCGGGTGAAGAACGATCGCGAGTACCAGTGGCTGATGCAGGACTACGCGCAGTATCAGGAGCAGGCCGACAAGAAGACCATCTCGCTCAACCTCGCCGTGCGCACCGCCGAGCGCGACAAGGACGACGCCCGCCGCAAGGAGCGCGAAGCCGAACGCAGGAAGTACGGGCTGGAGCCGGACTACGCGCGCGCCGACGACGGGCTGGACGCGGGCGAACGCAACATCGCCGACGAGGCGAAGCGCGAGAAGGAAGCCAAGGATCTGGTCAGTCCGCTCACCCGCGAGGCGGCGGCGATCCTCGCCGACGCCATCGACCTGCTGCACGGCAACCCGCAGCTCGCGCAGTCCGTGCTGTCGCGGCAGGCGCACGGGGCGTGGGCGGATTGAGGGCCGAGTCTCAAGTCCCGAGTCGCGTTCCTTCAGCGCGCCGGCGGTTCCAGTCGCGCCAGCAGTGCACCGGCACCGTTGGCGAGTAACTGTTCGGCCACCTGTTCGCCCAGCGTAACCGGTGATGTTGCCGAACCGCTGGCATCCGCGCGCACGAGCTCGCCGCTACGCGCATCGCCGACCAGCCCTTGCAGGTGCAGTGCATCGCCATCGAGGGTCGCGTAGCCGGCCACCGGCACATGGCAACTGCCGTGCAGGCGCAGGTTCATCGCCCGCTCGGCTGCCACGCAGGTGCGCGTGGGCGCATGTTCGAGCGCCGCGCACAGCGCGCGTGTCGCCGCGTCGCCGTCGCGGCATTCGATCGCGATCGCGCCCTGCGCCACCGCAGGCAACCAGTCGGATGCAGCGAGGCGTTGGCGGATGCGCGCTTCCATCCCCAATCGCTGCAAACCCGCGCAGGCGAGGATGATCGCGTCGTAGTGATCTTCGTCGAGCTTGCGCAGGCGGGTGCCGACATTGCCGCGCAAATCCTCGATGCGCAAGTCGGGGCGGCGTGCGCGCAACTGCGCCTGCCGGCGCAGGCTCGACGAGCCCACGCACGCGCCCTGCGGCAGTTCATCGAGCGTCGCCCAGCGATTGCTGACGAAGGCATCGAAGGGGTCGGCACGCTCCAGCACCGCGGCCAGTGCGAACGGGCCGTCGAGTTGCATCGGCACGTCCTTGAGCGAATGCACGGCGGCATCGGCGCGCATCTCCAGCATCGCCACTTCCAGTTCCTTGAGGAACAAGCCCTTGCCACCGATGCTGGCCAGCGATCGATCGAGGATGCGGTCGCCGCGCGTGCTCATCGGCACCAGATCGACGCGCAGGCCCGGGTGCGCCGCGCGCAGCAAGTTGGCGACGTGCTGCGTCTGCCACAGCGCCAGCGGGCTTTCGCGGGTGGCCAGTCTCAGGACATCCATGCATCGACCATCATGTACAGGGTTGAAGCTTGCAGTCTAACGGCCATGCTGCCTGCTCCCATTCCCCCCCTGCCTGCGGGGGAGGGTTGGGTAGGGGGCAACGCATACGACAACGCCCCCCATCCCAGCCTGGCCTGCCCTGCCGGGCGTTCTTCGGCGCACGAACTGCCACCGGCAGCTCGTATACACGCCTCATCCCCCCCGCAAGCGGGGGAAGGGGTGAAAGCAGCATGCCGGAAGGTCAAGGTGAAAAATCTTGCGAAATAGTGGCAACGGTTCACAATCCACATCAACCATGGCCTGCTGTCATCAATGCTTCGCCGGGTCATCGGTTGGCGAAGCTGGCGCGTCCGCCTTCTCCAGCGGCCCGACCGTCACCTTGCCGGTCGCACCAGGATTCCAGGCTTTCGCCTGCGCGCCCCAATACTGCGCCGGCTTCCAGAAACGGTCGGCGTAATAGCCATTGCCGTCCTCACCGGTCACGCTGGTGCCGAAGCCGTCGCCACGAAACGTCTCCAGCGTGCCGACGAAACCGGTGTGGCTGCCGGTGGCCTGCTTGCTGCCGCGCCGCAGCCACGTTTCCAGCCGTGGCTGCGCGACCGCATCGCCATACTCGGCGTACAGGGACTGACCGATGGCGATGGCGCGCTGGCGCTCGTCCGCGGTCATCTGCTGCCAGTAGCGTTCGCGCGTGGCCAGCAGCCACGGGTAGCCGCGCTCGGCGGCCAGGTCGGCCCATGCATACGCGGTCGCATGATCCTTGGCCGTGCCCAGCCCGTCCCAGTACATGCTCGCCACCATCGCCTGCGAGCCCTTGTCGGCAAAACGCGCACCGCGCATGAACGCTTTCAGCGCGTAGGCGTAATCATGCCGAGAATATGCAAGCAAGCCGTCGTGGCGGCCGCTGAGGTCGGGGTGGTAGTAGAGAAAATCGCCGGATGCCGCCGCCGCCGGATGCGCTGGCTCCGCAGGTGGATCGAGCGCCCAAGCGGACGTGCAGGCGAGCAGGCAGGCAAGGAAGATCAGGCACCTAGTCGCGTGGCGCAAGACGGGCTGTATGGGCGAGTTGCCCATCGAATGGAACACGAAGATCACCTGCACTGCATCGATGGCGACCGATAATTATAGCCGCGACCGCCGTGGCTTCCAGTTTGCAAATGCCGACCTACAAATGCCGCAACCTCTCGCGCAGCCCAGGCAGGCAGCGGCGGCTGACCTCCAGCGGCGTGGCGAGATTGCGCAGCACGACGTGCGCGCCGCCATCGGGGCTGCGGCGCAGTTCGGTCACCGCTTCGGCGGCGACGAGGCAGTTGCGGTGGATGCGCAGGAAATGCTCGCCGAATTCGGTTTCCAATGACTTGAGCGATTCCTCGATCAAATCCTCGCCGCGGGCGTGGTGGACAGCGACGTATTTCTCGTCGGCCTGCAGGTAGGCGATCTCGCCGATCGGGATCATCCGCAAACTGCCGCGCAGGCGGGCCGACAGGTGTGTGCGCGGCTGGTGGCGCGGCAACTCCGGCGCGGGCGACACCGGGCGCGTGGCGACGTGGCGACGCGCGCGATCCAACGCAGTCAGCAGCCGTTCGGCGCGCACCGGCTTGACCAGATAGTCCACCGCCGCCGCCTCGAAGGCGGCCAGCGCGTGCTCGTCGTAGGCGGTGCAGAACACCACCGCCGGCGGCGCATCGAGCAGCCGCAGGTGGTGGGCGACTTCCAGCCCATCCATCGCGGGCATGGCGATGTCCAGCAGCAAGACATCCGGGCGCAGGCGCTCGACCGCATCCAGCGCGTCGCGGCCGTTGCCGGCCTCGCCGGCCACGCGCACGTCGGGCACGCCGGCGAGCATGCCGCGCAGGCGTTCGCGGGCGAGCGGTTCGTCATCGACGATCAACACATCCATACAACGATTCCCCGCTGCCCGATGCGTGCGCCGACAGGATAACCAGTGCCACTCAGGCCCGCCATCGCGAGGCGGCGAACGGTCATCCTGCCCCGATGCGCGCATCCAGCCACGCATTGATCGCGGCGATCTCGGGCGGGCACACCTGGTGCGCCATCGGGTAGCTGTGCCATGCGACCTGCATGCCCAGCGCCATCAGCGCATCGCGGCTGCGCAGGCCCAGCGTCTGCGGCACGATCGGGTCGAACATGCCGTGGGCCATGAACACCGGCGTGGCGCGCGCGGCGGGCGTGCTCTGCGCGATGCTGGACTGCGCGAGCGGCAGGTAGGTGGACAGGGCGATGATGCCGGCCAGCGGCTGGATGCGGCGCAGGCCGGCGGCAAGCGCGATCGCGCCGCCCTGCGAGAAGCCGGCGAGGATCACCCGCGATGCCGGCACGCCGCGTTCGCCTTCGCGTGCGATCAACGCCTCGACGAGTGCGATGGAGGCGCGCACGCCGGCCTCGTCCTCGCGGCTGGCGATGTCCATCGCGGCGATGTCGTACCAGCCGCGCATGCGCATGCCGCCGTTGATGGTGATCGGGCGCACCGGCGCGTGCGGGAACACGAAACGGATCGCCGGCCAGCCCGGGCGCACGAGTTGCGGCACGACCGGGGCGAAATCGTTGCCGTCCGCACCCAGGCCGTGCAGGAAGATCACGCTCCAGTCGGGCGTCGGGCCGGTGGTGGTTTCGATGCAGTCGGGGAGTGGGGTCATGGAGCCTCGCGGTGATGGCCGATGGGTTTGCGCAAACTGCGACGGTGGGGCTTTACAGCGCTTGCGCGACGGGAGCATGGTAAAGGCAGGCGACGACCGGAGATACGTTCATGCGCAATCGGATCCTTGTGGCGTCGATGCTGGCGCTGCTGTGGCTCACGCCCGCGCTGGCAGCCGACCCCGATGCGGTGGCCACGCGCGCCGTCGAGGAGCGCGCCCTGCGCGCGCAGGTCGACCAGATGGATGCGCAATTGCGCGACCTGGCCGATCGCCTGCATGCCTATCAGCAGGCACACCCGGGCGACGATGCCGGCGCCGACGCCCTGCGCGGGAAGATCCGCGACGTCAGCCGCGACCAGGCCCTGCTCGGCAACCGCCTGCGCGAGTTGCGCGCGCAGGATGCAGGCGCGCCACCCGCCCCGCCCCCGCCAGCGCCCCCTCCCCCGCCGCCCGAGCAAGCCGCGGCACCCCCTCCGCCGCCGCCGGTGCAGGCACTGCCGCCACCGCCTGCTCCACCACCCGGGCCCACGTTGCGGCAAGCAGCGAATCCGGCGCCGTACCTGAAAGCCGCCGGCGATGCCGTCAGCATGTTCTGGTACAACCCCTACCGCTGGATTCCCATCGGCGACACCAGCCAGCTCGTCGTGTACAACAGCTACGACGACGCCTACTTGCTGAGCTTCTCCAGCCCCTGCCCGGCCCTGCTCACGGCCTCGAAAATCGGCATCGAGAACTTTTCGACGCGGGTGTACGCCGGGCGCAGTTCGGTGGAGGCCGGCGGGGCGAAGTGCCTGATCGTCGGAATACGCCAGCTCCACGCCAATCGCCTGCCCAACTGAGGTCAGGCGGCACTGGACATTGCATGACTTCGGCCCGGGACATCCTCAGCACCTACGTGCACTTCCGGCACGACGATCGCGCGGACGAGGTGCCCGTGTCTGCTGCGTTCTGGAGTGAACTGGCCAGCGGACAACGCGAGGAGCTCAACCAGGGCCGGCTCATGACGGCCTTCGCCTTCTCGGAGCCGTGGTCGTCGTGGGAGCGGCATCCTGCCGGCGAGGAGCTGGTGATGCTCATCTCCGGCTCGGCCAGGGTGGTGCTGGATGAGCCCGGTGGAAAACGGGAGGTGGAGCTGTACACCCCCGGCGCGTATCTTCTCGTGCCGCGAAACGTCTGGCACACGGCAAAGACCAGCATCCAGACCACGATGTTGTTTCTTACGCCGGGCGCCGGCACGGAGCTTCGCGCCGTCGAGTCCTGACGTCCCGATCCGGCGGGCGATCGACGGCAGGATCAAGCGCCCGGCTCGATCCCTCGCGTTGCCGTGCCCCGGGGATCGATGGCCACGATCCTGCCTTCCTCGTCGTGGTGGATCACGCACACGCGGCTGGCCTGTCCGGCGGCGATGACGGCTTCGTCCAGATCGAAATAATCCGCATAATCCTCCAGCGTCTGCACGACGTGGGCCTGCATGAGCCGGCGGGTGGGCAGCAGCGACCACAACATCAACAAGGCGCTGGTGCCGATCAGGGCGAGCAAGGCGTGCGGCAGGGAGATCGGCGTGAGCGTGTCGAGCACGTCGATCGCCGCCGAGGCGAAATAGCGGTGCAGGGCGATGGCCTGATAGAGCTTGCGCAGCACCGGGAACCACAACACGAACCAGCCGATCCACAGCAGCGCGGTGACCGCGTCGGACAGCAGGCGCCGCCGCCACGACAGATCCTTGCGCGCGTTGATGATCAGCCGCTGGGTCATGATTCGACGCCTTTCTGCCTGCGCTTGCGCAGGTGCGCGCCGCGATCCGGGCTGACCCAGCGCGCGCGTTTGCCTTCGCTGCGCAGCAGCGCGCGCGGGAAGCCGACCACGGTGGCGGCGGTGTTGATCAGCCAGAACACCGCCGGGTACCAGATCATCCAGTAATAGTTGCGCCCGAGGCCGGTGTCGTAGTGGCCATCGAGCCAGCGGCTGAATGCGAACTGCAGCAGGCAGATCGTGCCCAGCAGCACGCCGCTCCATTGCGGAATCAGCGGCGAGCCGATCAACGGCACGGCGCCGGCCGGCAACACGAGGCCGAGCAACCAGATCGCCAGCATCGACAACAGCACATACGACCACACCAGGCTCAGCACCAGTTCCACCAGCAACGGCCACAGGTGGTTTTGCGATGGATGCGCGATCACGCCGAGATTGCGGCCGAGCACCTGCGCGCCGCCGGTGGCCCAGCGCAGGCGCTGTTTCCACAAGCCGCGCAGGGTTTCTGGCATCAGGATCCACACCAGCGCGCGCGGTTCGAAGCGCACGTCCCAGCCGTCGCGTTGCAGCTTCCAGGTGATGTCGATGTCTTCGGTCAGCATGTCCGGCGACCAGTAGCCCACCTGATGCACGGCCGACTTGCGAAACGCGGTGATCACGCCGGACACCGTGAACAGCCGCCCGAACGTGCGCTGCGCGCGCTTGATCATGCCCACGATGGAGGAGAACTCGCCGACCTGCACGCGCCCGAGCAGGGTCGAACGGTTGCGGATGCGCGGGTTGCCGGTGACCGCGGCGACGTCGGGATCGTCCATGAAATGCCGCACCATCCAGTGCGCGCAATGCGGATCGAGCAGGGCGTCGCCGTCGATGCCGATCAGGATTTCGTGTTTTGCCAGCAACGCGCCGGCCTGCAGGCCCATCGCCTTGCCCTGGTTCTGCGCCAGGTGCAGCACGCGCAGGCGCGGATGCTTTGCGGCCAGCGCATCGAGGATCGCGCCGGTAGCGTCGCGGCTGCCGTCGTTGATCGCGATCACCTCGAAGTCCGGGTAGTTGAGCGCCAGCGCGTGGGTGATCGTCTCCTCGGCGTGCGCGGCTTCGTTGTAGCAGGGGATCAGCACGCTCACGCCCGGCGTGTCCGCTCGCAGCGCGGGCGCGTCGAAGGGCGGATCGCGCCGCTCGAAGCGCCAGTAAAACAGTGCCGCGCCCATCATCCACAGGCAGGACATGAACAAGGGGTAGTAATAGACGAAGCCTTGCAGGCCCAGCCACAGGGTGTTGAGCAACCCGGGGAGCGCCAGCGTGCTCATGCCTCAGGGCGTGGCCGGCGCCGGTGCGGGGTTGTTGGGCTTGCTGTCGAACACCGGGCGGATCGCCGCCGGGTTGGGCACGTTCTTGAACACGTTGTCGGGGTAGTAGGCGATGTTCTGCACGCCCCAGGCATACAACTGGCGCATGGTGTCGGCGAGCTGCGGGCTGGGGATGGGCGCGTCGTCGTGGCGCCAGTCCACGGTCTGCAATTCGAACACCACCCTGGGCATCGCGCCGGGGTGCTCGTCCACCTTGTCCACCAGCGCCCGGTAGAACGCGGTGGGGTCGGGAGCCTGCTCCATGTAGGGCATCGCCATGATCGCGGTGTAGTCGTAGTTTGCCAGCGAGTTGTCGAGCGATTGCGAGTACCACACCTCGGATTTGGGATTGAGCACCACGCTGGCGTACAGGTTGCGCGCGGTCTTGATGCCCGGTTGTTCGTCGGCCACCACCTGCGCCAGTTCGTGGGTGAAGTTGTCGAGCTCGTTGATCTTCAGGATCGTCCAGCGACCGAGCAGGTCGTCGCTGGCGCGGATTTTTTCCACCGACGCCGGCAGACCCCAATGCGCATAGGTCTTGAGCGCCTCGGGGCTGGCGTCCTCGTAATCGGACAAGGTCACGTCGTCGTGGAACAGGATGCCGTCGATCGGCGTGGAGCGCGCCAGATCCTGATACATGTCCTTGATCCACGCGCGCGCGCGCGGCGCGAACGGCGACAGCCGCGGGTAACCCATCGCGACGTGGCCGTCGGCCTTGCTCGGCAGGGTGACCACGACATCCTTCGACACTGGCTCGCTCGCCGGCGGCTGCCAGGCCAGCACCGGCATCCACGCATAGACGTGATGCACCTGCGTGCGGGTGGCGATCTGCCACGCCACCCGGTTGAACAGGTCGGCGCGCATCGGCAGGTGGCGATTGGGGAAGTACACCGCGTCGGCCGCGCCGTTGCCGTCCGGGTCGGCGAAGGCCTGCAGGTACACCGTGTTCGCGCCCATCGCGACGATGCGGTCGAGCAGGTGGCCGAGGTTGATCTCGGTCTGCTTGGGATCCGGGTCGTAGATGTAGTCCAGATCGATGTGCATGATCTTGCCCGGATGCAGGTCGGGCGCATCGTCGGGGCGGCTGCGCAGGGCGATCTCGCGGGCCAGGTCGGGCAGGCCCATGGTGCGGTCGATCAGCGAACGCCGCAGGCCCCACAACGGCGTGGCCGCGCTGTTGCCGCCATCGTCGAGGGTCAGGCCGATCGGCATGCCCAGTTCCGCGGCGATCTTGCGCGTCTCGATGTTGTAGCGGCCGTAGGGCCAGACGACGATGCGCGGCGCGCGGCCGAGGTGGCGGCGCAGCTCGGCAGTGCTGTGCTGCAGGTCGGCGCGCACGCGCTGGGCGTATTCGGTTTCGTTTTCGTAGCGATGTTCCGCACCGATCCAGCGCCGCGCGGTCGCCGCCGGCTGCAGGTTGCCCTGCGGGTTGGCGAGGATGCCCTCGTGCAGGCCGTAGGTGTGGCTGGCCACCTCCACCAGCCCCGAATCCTGCATCTCGCGCACCTGCGCCCACGACAGCAGGTCGGTACGCGGGATCGAGCGCCCGTCGAAGTCCACCTTGCCGTTCTCGGGCACGTCCATCCACTTGCCGACCAGCGCCACCACCGCCGGGGCGTGGAACAGCTTGAGGATCGGGAAGGCGTGCACGTACATCGAGCGGTAGCCGTCGTCGAAGGTGATCAGCACCGCCTTGTCCGGCAGCGGCTTCTTGCCGGCCCAGTCGGCGAGCACCTGATCGACGCCGACGAAGCGGTAGCCGTTGTTCTTCAGCCAGTCCATCTGCCGCACGAACATGGTCGGGGTGACCGTGTACATCGGCACCAGCGCGTCGTCGCGCTCGGCGATCTCGTGGTAGCTCAGGATCACCAGCTTCGGCAAGGGCGCGGCCTGCGCGATGGCGCATAGCAGGCACAACAGGCAGGCGGCGATCCAGCGCATCGAACAGGTCCTCGGGGATGGCGACGGGGACGGGAGCGACCGCGCCAGTATCGCGCGGGCACCCGCCTCGACGCATCGCCCGGGGATGAAGGATAGTTCAGGTCGGTCGAGACTGCCGCGGACTGGCCCGCAAAATCACCTGCCCATCCCGGCTGAGGGTGCGCCGGGGGAAATCTTTCAGGACTGATCCCACACCGTGATGATCACCACCTGATCAGGCGGACAGACCGCGATGGCTTCGCGGTCGAGTTTACGGACAAACCCGCCCCCGGCCCATGGCGCATCGCTGCCGTCTGCGGTCAACAGCGGAAACACATCCGCAGCCAAGGCCTTGTAGCGGCTCGGGTAGCCGCCACCCTGCACTTGTTCGGCACGACCCGCCCGTACCAGCCGATCGATCCAATGAATTCCTTCGAAAACGGTTTCCCATGCGGCCAGCCTGGAGGATGCACTCTCGGTGGCATCCGCGGCGCAGACGTAAAAACACCATCCCGACATCGCCTCGCCCCCGTGTTGACTTGGTGGGCCCACCAGGACTCGAACCTGGAACCAAGGGATTATGAGTCCCCTGCTCTGACCATTGAGCTATAGGCCCGTGGATGAAACACGATGATAGCCGTCCATGGCGCACATCGCCGGCCCGCGCATCCTTGCGCGGGCGCTCGCCGATGCGCGCGATGCCGATGGGGCATCGCGCAAACGCATCGACTTGCCCCACCAGGACTCGAACCTGGAACCAAGGGATTATGAGTCCCCTGCTCTGACCATTGAGCTACAGGCCCCTGCTTCAATAATAAACGCTGTCGCGCGCAGCGCGACGATCACTCCCCTCTCCCTTCGGGAGAGGGCAAGGGGTGAGGGATCTCTGGTCACACGCAATGCCGTCTCGTTCCGTGCATGGCTGCGTATGGATACGCAAGCAAGTCCGAAAATCGAAACGGCCGCTCACGCGGCCGTGGTGTCGATCAGGTCTTGGAGGCCATCACTCGTTGTCGAGGAACGATCGCAGTTGCTCGCTGCGCGAAGGATGGCGCAGCTTGCGCAGGGCCTTGGCCTCGATCTGGCGGATGCGCTCGCGGGTGACGTCGAACTGCTTGCCGACTTCCTCCAGCGTGTGGTCGGTGTTCATGTCGATGCCAAAGCGCATGCGCAATACCTTGGCCTCGCGCGGGGTGAGGCCGGCGAGCACGTCGCGCACGGTTTCCATCAGGCCGATGTTGGTGGCGGCATCCGACGGGGATTCCTGATTGGTGTCCTCGATGAAATCGCCCAGGTGCGAATCCTCGTCGTCGCCGATGGGGGTTTCCATCGAGATCGGTTCCTTGGCGATCTTGAGCACCTTGCGGATCTTGTCCTCAGGCATCTCCATCTTCTGCGCCAGTTCTTCCGGCGTCGCCTCGCGGCCCATCTCCTGCAGCATCTGCCGGGAAATGCGGTTGAGCTTGTTGATGGTCTCGATCATGTGCACCGGGATGCGGATGGTGCGCGCCTGGTCGGCGATCGAGCGGGTGATGGCCTGGCGGATCCACCACGTCGCGTAGGTGCTGAACTTGTAGCCGCGGCGGTATTCGAACTTGTCCACCGCCTTCATCAGGCCGATGTTGCCTTCCTGGATGAGGTCGAGGAACTGCAGGCCGCGGTTGGTGTATTTCTTGGCGATGGAGATGACCAGGCGCAGGTTGGCCTCGACCATTTCCTTCTTGGCCTTGCGCGCCTTGGCCTCGCCGTAGGCCATCGCGCGGTTGACTTCCTTGATGTCGGCCATCGACAGGAACAGCGCGTTCTCGATGCCGATGAGTTTTTCCTGCTCGGCGAGGATCTCGTCCTTGTGCTCGCGCACGCCCGAGGCCCACTTCTGCTTGCGGCGGATCACCTCGTCGGCCCACTTGGTGTTGGTGGCGTTGCCTTCCCACGCGCGCAGGAAATCCTTGCGCGGCATCTTCGCCTGGCGGGTGCAGATGTCGAGGATGCGCCGCTCGTGCTCCTTGATCGAGGCCACCACCTCGCGCAGCTTGCGGGTGAGGTTGTCGACCATGCCCAGCGGGAACTTGAAGGTCATGAATTGCGCGGCCATGTCGGCGCGCAGCTTGAGCACTTTCTTGTCGGCCGGGCCGAGCTTGGCGTGGGCCTTCTGGAACTTGCCGTACAGGCCGCGCAGCAGATCCATGCGACGCGCGACTTCGACCGGATCCGGGCCGGTCTCGACCGCCGTGCCCTCCTCGCCCTCGCCTTCCTCGTCGGCTTCGGCCGGCTCGGCTTCCTCGGCGGGCATTTCCTCGGGCGCATCGATGTCGGCGAAACCGCTGACCAGCTCGTTCAGGCGCTTCTTGCCGTCCTTGTGCAGGTCGTAGTCCTCCAGCAGCATGTGCGTGGACCACGGGAAGCTGGCCACCGAGGACAGCACCTGGGTCAGGCCTTCCTCGATGCGCTTGGCGATGGCGATCTCGCCCTCGCGGTTGAGCAGTTCCACCGTGCCCATCTCGCGCATGTACATGCGCACCGGGTCGGTGGTGCGGCCGGCCTCGGCATCCAGCGAGGACAGCGCGGCGGCGGCTTCCTCCGCGGCGGCCTCGTCCACGGAAGTCTGCGGCGGCTCGGTCAGCAGCAGCTCGACATCCGGCGCGCTCTCGTGCACCTGGATGCCCATGCCGTTGATCATGCCGATGATGTCCTCGATCTGGTCGGGATCGACCAGATCGTCGGGCAGGTGATCGTTGACCTCGGCATAGGTCAGGTAGCCCTGTTCGAGCCCCTTGTTGATGAGCTGCTTGATCTCGGACTTCTGCTGTTCGGCGGGGTTCGTGGTGGCCATGGGATCGCCGGTGGAAATAGACCGTCCATTGTATCGCAACCGGGCGGACGGGTTCCAAGTCATTGATCGGAAACGACCGGGCTGCGGTTCAGATGGGCTCCGCGCGGGCGGCCAGCAAAAACGTCGCCGGCCCGTCGTTGAGCAGCTCCACCTGCATGTGCGCGCCATAACGTCCGGTGGCGACGAACGGATGACGCGCGCGCGCCAGCTCGACCAGGTGCTCGAAGCAACGCAGCCCCCGTGCCGGATCGGCCGCGGTGGAGAACCCCGGGCGCATGCCCTTGCGGGTGTCGGCGGCCAGCGTGAACTGGCTGACCAGCAACAGCCCGCCGCCGATATCGGCCAGTGAGCGGTTCATGCGCCCTTGCGCGTCGTCGAAGATGCGGTAGCCGAGCAGGCGCTCGCAGGTGCGCTCGACCTGCGCTGGCCCGTCGCCGGGCTCGACCGCGACGAAGGCGAGCAGCCCCGGGCCGATGGCGCCGACGATTTCACCTTCGACGGCGACGCTGGCGCGGGTCACGCGCTGGATCAGGGCGAGCATGGCAGTGGCCTCGACAGCGTCCGATGGAGCATCCATGGTGCCGTCGCATGGCGACGAACGCGAGCGCCGGAAACGGATCGGTCGGCAGCGGCCCGGCATCGGCGTCAACCCATGCGCCACCTCCTGCGTTGTCCCTCCACGCCCCGTTCCATCCTCGTTAAGGCATCCGGCAACACCCTGCACCCCATATTCCCGGTGACACGCCATGCAACGCCGCGACTTCCTGCGCATCGTCGGTTCGGCTGCGGCCGTTTCCGCACTCCCCTTGTCGGGCCGCTTGTTCGCCGCGCCCGCCAGCAGCCCGCGCTTCCTGCTGGTGTTCCTGCGCGGCGGCTACGATTGCAACAACCTGCTGGTGCCGTATTCCAGCGATTTCTACTACGCCTCGCGGCCGACGCTGGCGATCGCCCGGCCCGATGCCGGCAAGCCCGACAGCGCGATCGCCCTGGATGGCAACTGGGGCCTGAACCCGGTGGCGGGCGCATCCTTGCTGCCGCTGTGGAAGAACAAGCAGCTCGCCTTCATCCCCTTCGCCGGCACCAACGACCTCTCGCGCAGCCATTTCGAGACGCAGGACCACATCGAGCGTGGCGAGCCGCTGGACAGCGCCGCCAATTACCGCTCCGGCTTCCTCGCGCGCCTGTCCGGGTTGCTCACCGGCGTGCCGCCCATCGCTTTCACCAACAACCTGCCGCTGAGCTTTCAGGGCGCGCACGGCGACATCCCCAACATCTCGCTCAAGGGCGATCCGAAAGCGCATTTCGATGCGCGGCAGGAAGCGATCCTCGCCGGCATGTACCACGGCACGGACTTGGCGCAGGCCAGCGCCGATGGGCTCGCCCTGCCCAAGACGATCTCCAGCGACCTGCGCGACGAGATGGTCGCCGCCAGCCGCGGTGCGCCGGGCGCCAATAATTTCGCCGCCGAGACGCGGCGCATCGCCACCTTGATGCGCGACCGCTACCGGCTCGGCTTCGTCGATGTCGGCGGCTGGGACACGCACGTCAATCAGGGCAGCGTGACCGGCGGTTTGGCGAACAACCTCAAGAACCTGTCCGAGGGGCTGGCCGCCTATGCCGACACGCTGGGCCCGGCATGGAACGACACCACGGTGGTGGTGCTGTCGGAATTCGGACGCACCTTCCGCGAGAACGGCGACCACGGCACCGACCACGGCCACGGCACCGTGCACTGGGTGCTGGGCGGCAAGATCGGCGGCGGGCGCATCGCCGGCGAACAGGTGGCAGTGAACCAGCCCAACCTGCTGCAGAACCGCGACTACAAGGTGCTCAACGATTACCGCGACATCCTCGGCGGCCTGTTCGCGCGCCTGTGGGGCTTGAGCGGCACGCAGTTGCAGACGGTGTTCCCGCAGGCCAAACCGCGCGACCTGCGCCTGGCCTGAGCCCATCGAACTTACGGAATCGACCGCATGGATGCTCCTGTTGGCAACGCACCACGCAAGGCGCACGCACTGGTGCTGGCCGCCGCCTGCGCGCTCGCCGCCACCCTGACCGCCTGCGCCGACCAGCCACCCCGTCCCACGCCAGCCGCACAACCAGCGCCGCACGGTTCGCTGTCGGCCGCCGACCTGACCTGGCTGCGCCGCGACGGCTTCGGCATCGACGCCGTGGACACCTCGCGCTACCTGACGCTCGGCCGCAAGGGACTGCTCGACGCGCAGCTCGCCGACCGCGTGCAGGGCAGCATGCCGGCGGGCGTGGCCGCGCAGATCCACGGCTTCGAGGCTGTGCAAACGCCGCTGCCGAAATTGCTGGAAGCCCAGCACACCGAGCAAGTGCGGCTCAATGCCATGCCTGCGGGCCCGGACAAGGATGCGGCCCAGAAAGCGTTTCAGCAGCATGGCAACCAGTTGCTGCAGGAAGCGCGGCAGGCCGAGCTGTTGCAGGCGGTGTACGGGCCGAACCAACTGAAAGAGCAACTGGTGTGGTTCTGGCTCAACCACTTCAGCGTGTACGGGCCCAAGGCGCGGCTGCGCTGGGAGATCGCCGACTACGAACAGCACGCGATCCGCCCGCACGCGCTGGGCAAGTTCCGCGACCTGGTCATGGCCACGCTGGAAAGCCCGGCGATGCTGGAATACCTCGACAACCAGCAAAACGCGAAAGGCCACGTCAACGAGAACTACGCCCGCGAGCTGATGGAGCTGCACACCCTCGGCGTGGGCTCGGGTTATACCCAGCAGGACGTGCAGCAACTGGCACTGATCCTCACCGGCGTGGGCGTGGCACCGGTCGGCGGCGCGCCGCAGAACTTCAATCCGAAGATGGAGCCGCTGGTGCAGTTCCACGGCATGTTCGAGTTCAACCCCAACCGCCACGATTTCAGCGACAAGACCTTCCTCGGCCATCGCATCCAGGGGCGCGGTTACGCCGAGGTGCGCGAGGCGGTGGACTTGATCGTGCACCAGCCGGCGTGCGCGCATTTCATCTCCCGCCAGCTCGCGCAGTACTTCGTCGCCGACAACCCGCCGCCGGCGCTGGTCGAACGCATGGCGCAGACCTTCCAGCACACCGACGGCGACATCGCCGCGGTGCTGCGCACGATGTTCGATGCGCCGGAGATGCTCGCCAGCGGCAAGCAGTTCATGGATCCCACGCGCTTTGTGGTGTCCTCGGTGCGGCTGGCCTACGAGGGCACGCCGATCGTCAATGCGCTGCCGCTGGTGTACTGGCTCGACCAGCTCGGCGAGCCGCTGTACGGACGCATCACGCCGGACGGCTACCCGCTGGACGGCGCGAGCTGGACGGGCTCGGGCCAGCTCTCCAGCCGCTTCACCATCGCCTCGGCCATCGGCAACGGCAACACCCAGTTGTTCACGCCGCCGGGCAGCAAGAACCGCCAGGCCGGCTTCCCGATGCTCACCAGCCGCCTGTACTACGACGCCATCGAACCGCACCTGTCGGCGCCCACACGCAGCGCGCTGGCCAAGGCCAATTCGCAGCAGGAATGGAACACCTTCCTGCTGTCCTCGCCGGATCTGAATTACCGTTGAGGCCGCGGCGCAGGCGGCGTGCGTGCCGCGATGCGCCGTGAGCACGGCGACGACCGCGCCCGCGCCGCTTACACTGCGCGCGATGAAACTCGCCGACTTCGCCGGATTCGCGCTGCATGCCCTCGCCAGCCTCGTCGGGCGCTTGCCGCTGGGCGTGCTCGACCGCTGCGGCGATGCGACGGCGTGGTTGGCGCGCCGCCTGGACGTGCGCGAGGCGCGGGTGGCGCGGCGCAACCTCGAACTGGTCGCCCCGCAGATGGACGCAACGTCGCGCGAGCGGTTGCGACGGCAGGTGCTGCGCAGCACCTTCCGCGGCTTGTTCGAGACCTTGCGGTTCTGGACGCGCCGTGTTCCCGACAATCTGCGCTTGATACGCACCGTGCATGGGCAGGAGGCGTTCGACGCCGCGCTGGCATCCGGCAAAGGGCTGATCGTCGCCGCGCCGCATTACGGCAATTGGGAACTGCTCAACCAGTGGCTGGCCGCACGCACGCCGATCACCGTGCTCTACCGCCCGCCCGAGCATCCGTCCGGCGAAGCCTTCCTGCGCCGAGTGCGTGGACGCGGCAACGTGCGCCAGGTGCGCGCGGAAGCCAGCGCGGTGCGCGTCCTGCTCAAGACGCTGACCGACGGCGGCGTGGTCGGCATCCTGCCCGATCAGGGGCCGCGCATCGGCGAAGGCCGCTTCGCGCCGTTCTTCGGCATCCAGGCGCTGACCATGACCTTGCTGTCGCGGCTGGCGCAGCGCACCGGCGCCACCGTGCTGTATGCGGTGGCCGAGCGAATCCCAGCGCCCGAGCGCGTCGGCAACGCGCGCTTCGACGTGCACCTGACCCCGGCTGATCCCGCCGTGGGTGGCGCGGATGTGCAAGCCGCGGTGACCGCCCTGAACGCGGGCATCGAGGCCATCGCGCGCCGCGACATGGCGCAGTACCAGTGGACGTACAAGCGCTACACCGCGCGGCCGCCCGAGTCCGGCGAGGGCACGCCGTATGCCTGATACCACGCGCAACAACGCCACGCTGCCGTTGACCGGGGTGGTGATCGCGAAGAACGAAGGCGACCGCATCGGTCGCTGCGTGGCGTCGATGGCCGCGTTGTGCGCCGAGGTCATCGTGCTGGATTCGGGTTCCACCGACGCCACCGTTGCCGCCGCGCAGGAGGCTGGTGCGCGCGTGGAGCAGCAGGCGTGGCTGGGTTTCGCGGCGCAGAAAAACGCCGCCATCGCACGGGCGTCGCAGCCGTGGGTGCTGCTGCTGGATGCCGACGAATGGCTGGGCGATGGCGCCGACACCGCGGTGCGCGCACTGTTCGCCGACGGCGCCATCGAGAGCGCGGATGTCTGGCGCTTGCAGCGACGCACGCACTTTCTCGGCACCGTGCTCAACCACGGCGGCTGGGGCAAGGAGGCGGTCGAGCGCCTGTTCCGCAACGACCTGCGCTACCTGCCGGCGGACGTGCACGAACGCCTCGACCTGCGCGATCGCCGCGTCGCCAGCGTGCGCGCGCGCATCGAGCACGACACCGCGCGCTCGCTCGACGAATACAAGACCAAACTCATCCGCTATGCCGACTTGTGGGCGCGACAGAAACACGCGGAAGGCCGGCGCGCGGGCGCACTGGCCGCACCCTTGCATGCCGCCGCCCACTGGCTGAAGAACTACCTCCTGCGCGGCGGCTTCCTCGATGGCGGCACGGCCTTCACTTACCACGCCTGCCACTGCCGCTACGTGCGCGACAAATACCGCGCCCTGCGCAAGCTGACGTCCGGCTGACGCGCACCAGTGCAGGCGAGCGGCTACCATGCGCACCGATCCGGACGATTCCATGCACCTGCCCGACCACCACCTCGATCTCGGCTGCGGCCAGCGCCCGCGCAACCCCTACGGGCGCGCGCATCTGGCCGGCGTGGACATCCGTGGGCTGTCCGGCACCCATGATTTCGATTACCGCACGGCCAACCTCGCCGTGCAGCCGATCCCGTTCCCCGACGATCGTTTCGGCTCGGTGTCGGCCTTCGATTTCCTCGAGCACGTCCCGCGCATCCTCGCCACGCCCGACGGCCGCGACACCTGCTTCCCGTTCATCCGCCTGATGGACGAAATCTGGCGCGTGCTCGCGCCGGGCGGCCTGTTCTACGCGCTCACGCCGGCGTTTCCGCATCCGGAAGCCTTCGTCGATCCCACCCACGTCAACATCATCACCGAGCACACCCACGACTACTTTTGCGGCGAGCAACCGCTGGCGCGGATGTACGGCTTCGGTGGGCGTTTTCAGGCCAAGCGGGTGGATTGGGTGCACTACGCCGATGCCTATGCCGCGGCACCCGGCGTGGCGGGAAACCGCCCGCAACACACCGGACTCAAACGGCTCTCGCGCGAGTTGCGAGCGGCATCACGGCGGATGCGCGGGCGCGACGATCCCGCTCGTCGGCAGGCCCACTTGCGCTGGGAGCTGGAGGCGATCAAGGACCGCTCGCGGTGAACGCAAGCGCCCGGCTCGACTTGCCGACGGTCACCCTGGCCTGCGTGGAAACGCGCCGCCACGCACTGGCGATCGCGGCGATGCAACGCTGCATGCAACAGGCGCATTTCGCGCGCTGCGTGTTGCTCAGTCCCGACGCCCTCGCGTTGCCGAGCGGCATCGAGCACGTTCGCATCGAGCCCATCGCCAACATCGAAGGCTATTCGGATTTCATGCTGCACGGACTCGGTGCGTGTTTCGCCACTCCGCATGTGCTGGTGGCGCAATGGGACGGCTTCGTGGTCGATGCGGCTTGCTGGGATGCTGCCTTCCTCGACTACGACTACATCGGCGCACCGTGGGACGACGCGGCACGCACGGTCGGCAACGGCGGCTTCTCGCTGCGCTCGCTACGGCTGTGCGAAGCGCTGGCAGACATCGCACCAACACGCACGCATCCGGAAGATGTGCGCATCTGCCGCGACCTGCGCCCGCAACTGGAAGCGCGCGGCATCCGCTTCGCTCCGACCGCACTGGCCGAACGCTTCGCGTGGGAGGAGCCCCAGCCCGCATTCGCGACCTTCGGCTTCCACGGCTTGTTCAATTTCCATCGGGTGATGGCGCAGGACGACCTGATCGAATTTCTGCAGGCCTGCGACGATGCCATCCTGTACTCCGTACCCGCACGCAGGTTGCTCAAGCGTTGCTACGCCGCCGGCTTCGCGGATGCCGCACGGGTCATCCATGCACGCCGCATGACCGGCCCGCAACGGTTGCGCGCCGACGCGCTCAAGCTCAAGGCCTTCGCGGCATGGCGGCGCTGGCGCGGACGAGGCTGAGCAGTCAGCCCGCCCGCTTCCGAGCAACCGCCTCCCGCACTGCATCGGGAAGGCGCTGACGAAACGCACGATCGCCGGCCACGAAGAACGCTCGCGCCGCTGCGGACGTCACGGCAAGCCGCTGCGCATCCAGCGCCAGCGCGCGCTCCACCGCCGCTTCGATAGCTTCAACAGACACGAAATACTGTGGCGAGAGGTTGAGTCGCGCCGTGCGCGCAGGCTCGATCAACAGCCCGCGATCGGGCGTGACCAATTCGTTCATCGGCGCACCGTCGGTGGTCAGTACGATCGCGCCCACGCTCAGCGCCTCGACGATGTAATGGCCGAAGCCTTCGGCTTCCGAAGGGCACAGGTGGAACTGGTGACGGTTCTGCAGCGTACGCAGTAACCCGTCGTCGATGTGCTCGACGCGATGCACGATGTTCGCCGCCGGAGCGCCCGGCTGTGCTGTGCGGGCATCCTGTACCACCGTCAACACCGGCCATTCCGGGTGCCGTCGCCATGCTTCCAGCACCGCTTGCGTGCCCTTGGCGGCGCTGCGCCCGGCGAGATGGAAGAAACCGCGCTCGCGCGGTACGGTCTTGTCGAGGCGATCGTCGCTGCTGAACCCGATGTAGTGCGTCGCGCACCCCTGGGCTGCGAAAATGTCCACCGCGTGCCGGGTCTTGCACAACACCGCGTCGAAGCGTGGCAACACGGCCACCGCATCCTCGCCCGTCCATTCCGGATTGGGTATCAGCACATTGCACGGCGCCAGCAGCAGGCAGCGCGGGTAGGTGCGTTCCAGGAATACCTGAATTTCCGGTGCACCGTGCCAGCCTTGTAGCAACCGCAACCATGCCGCACGCAGCGCGTTGCTGGCATGATCGCCGCCCATGCCCAGCGGCTCGACCTGCATGCCGGCTTCGGCGAGAGCATCGGCCACCCTTCGCAAATCGCGACTGAGCCCGAAGCCGTTGTCGCGGGTGAGGATCCGAACTTTCATGGCGATGGCCCACCGGTGGCGGCGTCGGGGGATTCCTCGCGGCGCGCACGCCGGATCTTTTTCGCCAGCCGCGATTGCCACTTCAACGCATCCACCCAAGGGCTTCCCTTCCACGGCGGCAACGCGCGCCGATGTCGCCACAGCAAGGGCAACATGGGCAGCACATGGCCGGTGTCCAGCGCACGCTGCAACGATACGGCCAGCTCAGACGCTGCCGCAGCGTCGCGCAATCCGGTATGCGGATAGGCGCGCATCAAGCGCAAGCGATGCTCCAGCCACAACCGAGAGCTCACCGCATCGCGGGGCGGCGGTGAACTCGCACCCATCGGCGAAAACGCCGCGCCATGCCTTCGGTAACGCACCAATGGCGCATCCACGTAAACGACACCGTTGCGGCCGGCCGCGCACAGCGCCAGCCACCAGTCGTGGTAAGCGCCTGCTGGAAACGGCCGCACGGCCTCGAACAGGTCACGGCGCAGCAGGCTGGCGTGGCCGGATACCGTGTTCGTCCACAGAAAGGGTACCGGCGAGGTGCCGGAAAGCATCCGCGTGGTCTGTCCAATGCGCTGGTCGAGCGAGCGCCCTTCGGCATCGACGTACGCCGAATCGCAATAGGCGAGGTCGGCCGAGCCGATCGCGGCGACCAGCCGCGCGAGCTTGCCGGGCAGCCAGATGTCGTCCTGATCGCAGGGCGCGAGCAGATCGCCGCGACACAGCGACAGCGCGCGCTCGAAGCTGGCGGTCGGGCCGAGGTTGCGTTCGTTGCGCTGCCAGCGCAGCCGCGGATCGCGGGCGGCGTAGTCGGCGAGGATGGCCGTGGTGGCGTCGCTGGAGCCATCGTCCAGCGCCACGACTTCCAGATCCACATCCTGCTGGGCAAGCACGGAGTCAAGCTGTTCGCGCAGGTAGTCCGCGCCGTTGTACGTGCACAGGGCGACGGAAACCTGCGGAGGTGCGGGATCGGCTGCGGACATGGCCCGGATGGGATCGTGATGATGCAATCGTGGCGAGGTGATCGTGGTGGCGCATCGTAACCGCATCGGCACGCGTCGGTGGTCTTGGGACGACTGCACGCGTGCCAGTCCGTCACTCAGTTGAAATTCAAGCCGGCGGTTCATACTTGGAACTTGAACCGGCCCGAACCTGTCCAAGCCGCATGCGCCCGATCGCCTCGTTCTTCGTTCTCGTGCTGGCTGCCGCCCTCGGCGGCGCCATCGCCCTGCAATTCCAGCCGACTGCCCCGGTGCCTGCGGCCGAACGCCCGCTGGACGGCCTGCTGCCGCAGGCGCGCGCCGCGCTGCCTCCCGAGGTCGCGGGGCAAGCGCTGCCGTCGCTGGCGCCGATGCTGCGCACGGTGATGCCGGCGGTGGTGAGCATCCAGAGCAAGCACGTGGTGCGGGTGAGCAATCCGCTGGCCGCCGACCCGTTCTTCCGGCAGTTCTTCGGCCTTCCGGACATGCCCGCCGAACGCGTCGAGCAGGCGCTGGGCTCGGGCGTGGTGGTGGATGCCGCGCGCGGGCTGGTGCTGACCAACAACCACGTCGTCGAATCCGCCGACGGCATCAAGGTGACCCTGTCGGACGGGCGCACGGTCGAAGGCCAGCTGGTCGGTGCCGACCCGGGCACCGACGTGGCGGTGGTGCGGATTCCGGCCCAGGGATTGACCGCGCTGAAGATCGCCGATTCCAGCCAGTTGCAGGTCGGTGACTTCGTGGTCGCGGTCGGTAACCCCTTCGGGCTCGGGCAGACCGTGACCTCGGGCATCGTTTCCGCGCTCGGGCGCAGTGGCCTGCAGGGGCTGGGCTACCAGAACATGATCCAGACCGATGCCTCGATCAACCCCGGCAATTCCGGTGGCGCGCTGGTGAACCTGCGCGGCGAACTGATCGGCATCAACCGGGCGATCTACAGCCCGACCGGCAGCAGCGTGGGCATCGGTTTCGCCATCCCCTCCGATCTGGCGCGCGACGTGATGGGCCAGTTGCTGGCCAACGGCAAGGTGGTGCGCGGGTCGCTGGGTGTGGATGCGCAGGATGTCAACGACCGCATCGCGCGCGCGCTGAACCTGCCCAACGCACGTGGCGCGCTGGTGGCGCGGGTGTATCCGGGTTCGGCCGCACAGTCCGCCGGGGTGAAGGTCGGCGATGTCGTCACCGCAGTCAACGGGCAAACCATCGCCAATGCGCAGGGCTTGCACAACGCCGAAGGGCTGGCCTCGGTCGGCAAGCCGGTCACCTTGCAGGTATTGCGCAATGGCCGCGCGCTCACGCTCAGCGCGGCGCTGAAAGTGCAGGCCGACAAGCTCAACGGCGGGCAGCTCGATGCCCGCTTGCAGGGTGCCGTCTTCGACGACCTGCCCGAATCCCTGAAACAGAAAGGGTTGACCGGCGTGGTGGTGGCGCAGGTCGCGCCGGGCAGTCGCGCATCGTCCAACAACCTGCAGGCGGGCGATCTGGTCGCCCAGGTCAACGGCACCGACGTCGCCGACCTGGCCGCATTGCAGGCCGCGCTGGCCGCCAAGCCCGCGCGCCTGCAACTGACCCTCGTGCGCGGGCAGATGGTCGGTACCTTGTCGATCCAGTGAGCCATCGCGGCGCGCCGCAATGCGTCGGCTTGGCGTATCCTCGAATTCCACAGTTTCACCTGCGCCGACACTCCCTCCTCCGCAAGCGGGGGGGGGAGGGATTGAAGCTGCAATCAATGCAAGAGCAAACCTCCTTCGCGTTATTGCCATACCCACCACGCCGTCCAGCAGGAGCAGCACATGACCATCGCCGACGAATCCACATCCCCCGAGCAGACATCCGCCGAACGTCCGGCCTCCCACCTGCGCAGCGCCGCCAGCCACCTCGGGCAGGCACGCGAACATCTGACTTCGGGCGTGCGCGAGGCGCGCTCGGATTTTTCCAGCGGCGTCAGCCAGGCCCGCGAACATCTCAGCTCCGGGATGAGCGATGCCATGGGTTCAGGCAAGGATGCCGCGCGCGAGGCCAAGGCCGAATTGGACGACAAGTTCGAGAAACTCATCGATCAGGGCAAGGACATGTTCGCGCAGGCCGAGGATCTGATCCGCAGCCGGCCGTGGACGTCCTTTGGCGCAGCGTTTGCCGCCGGCTTCCTGATCGCCAAGCTGACCCGCCGCAACTAGTGAAGACCCTCACCCCACCACCGGCTTCGCCGGCGGTTTCCCCCTTGTAAGTTGTTTCCGCCTCCGCCCCAGACCGATATCCCTGAGATTACGAGATCGTGGGGGAGCCAGGGTCGGTGCGGAGTCTTTCTTCACATCCCGAACAGTTGCCAGGGCCACGAGCCC
>JAFEBW010000055.1 GCA_018242445.1 Pseudomonadota bacterium
CTGCCATGCGCAAGCTGCTGACGATGCTCAACGCCATGCTGCGCGATAACACTCATTGGGATCCTTCGCGACATGCAAAAACTGCTTGACCTTGAACACAGTTGCTCTCCCCTTGCGGGAGAGGGGTTGGGGAGAGGGGTGGTCGCCGTGCGGCGATCAGCCCGACTTTCTCGGCGCACCCTTGCGATGTGGCTTCGGCTTGCCTGGATTCACCCGAGCCGATCGCGGACGCGGGCCGTTGACGAAACCTCGTTCGTGCTCGACTGCCGGCGCACTCTCGCGGCGTATGCGCAGCATCTGCCCGGCCACGCGCACGCGCTTGAGGTGTTCGAGCAACTGCCGCGGCATGCCGACCGGCAGATCGACGAGGCTGTAGGCATCGCGGATGTCGATGCGGCCGATGTAGCGGCTTTCCAGGTCGGCCTCGTTGGCGATCGCGCCGACGATGTTGCCCGGCTGCACGCCGTGGACATGGCCGACCTCGATGCGGAAGGTTTCCATGCCAGCTTCGGGCTCGTCGCGCGGGCGGCGCTTGGACATGCGCGGTGGCGAGTCGTCGGCGAAGTGCAACTCGGCGGTGTTGCGTGGTGGTGCGGTGTGTCGGCGCTCGCCCCCTCTCCCCAACCCCTCTCCCGCGAGGGGAGAGGGGCTTGGTGTGTCGGTGGGGTCGGTGCCGTGGGCGCTGCGCGGTGACGCCGTCGAAGCGGATTTCGATGACGGCGGTCGGCGCTCGCCCCCTCTCCCCAACCCCTCTCCCGTAAGGGGAGGGGGGCTTGGTTTTGCGAATTTTTCGTCGCGATGGGTTGATGGCGAAGGGTGTGCCGGCACATCCAGCAGCAAGGGCTGCTTGCCCTGCACGAGTTTGGCCAGCGCGGCGGCGATCTCGATCGCCGGCACGTTGTGTTCGTTCTCGTAGCGGGCAACGAGGTCGCGGAACACGGCGAGGTCGGCGCCGGCCAGCGCATCGGTGATGCGCGCGAGGAACTTCGCCACCCGCTGGTCGTTGACCGCCTCCACGCTCGGCAAGCTCATCGGCTCGATCGGCTGCCTGGTGGCGCGCTCGATCGCGCGCAGCATGCCGCGCTCGCGCGGGGCGACGAACACGATCGCCTCGCCCTTGCGCCCGGCGCGGCCGGTGCGGCCGATGCGGTGGACGTAGCTTTCGGTGTCGTAGGGGATGTCGTAGTTGAGCACGTGGCTGATGCGGTCCACGTCGAGCCCACGCGCGGCCACGTCAGTGGCGACGAGGATGTCGAGCTGGCCGTCCTTGAGGCGCGCGATCGCGCGCTCGCGCTGCGGCTGCGGGATGTCGCCATTGATCGCCGCCGCCGACAGCCCGCGCGCGGCGAGCTTGCCGGCGAGTTCCTCGGTGGCTTGCTTGGTGCGCGCGAACACCAGCATCGCATCGAACGGCTCGGCTTCGAGGATGCGGGTGAGCGCGTCGAGCTTGTTGACGCCGCTGACCATCCAGTAGCGCTGGCGGATGCCGGCGGCGGTGGTGGTTTTCGCCGCGATCGCGATCTCCACCGGATCGCGCAGGTAGGTTTGCGCGATGCGTTTGATTTGCGCCGGCATGGTCGCCGAAAACAGCACCACCTGCCGTTGCTCGGGGATCTTCTTGAGCACGGTTTCGACATCGTCGATGAAGCCCATGCGCAGCATCTCGTCGGCCTCGTCGAGCACGAGGCATTCGAGCGAGGACAAATCCAGTGTCCCGCGTTCCAGATGGTCGATCACCCGCCCCGGCGTGCCCACCACCACATCCACGCCGCGGCGCAGCGCCGACAATTGCGGACCGTAACCTTGCCCGCCATAAATCGGCAGGACATGAAAGCCGGTTGCGTGGGCGGCGTAGCGCTGGAAGGCCTCGGCCACCTGGATCGCCAGTTCGCGCGTGGGCGCGAGCACCAGCGCGCGCGGCCCACGCGCAGCGGTTTGGCTGCGCGATGGCGCGCCTTCACCGGCCGCAGCGCGCGCGGCGACCACCCGCGCGAGGATCGGCAACGCGAACGCGGCGGTCTTGCCGGTGCCGGTCTGCGCCTGCCCGATCAGGTCGCGCCCGGCGAGCAGGTGCGGCAGGGTGGCGGACTGGATGGGCGAGGGCGACTCGTAACCGACATCGGCCAGCGCATGCAGCAGTGGCTCTGGCAGGCCGAAGTCGGTGAAGCGTGGCGTGGAATGACTGGTGTCGGCGCTCATGGCTCATCCTGCGATGCCGACGAGGCGACGGCGCGCACAGTGTAGCCGCACGGAACCGAGCGACGTATCAGGTTGTCGCGTGTATCGCGGCTCCGGGCTTGTGGCGACGTGCACGCATCCGCGCCTGCGCCCGATCGAAATACAGGTAGATCACCGGCGTCAGGTACAAGGTCAGCACCTGCGAGGTGAGCAGTCCGCCGACCACGGCCAGCCCCAGCGGGCGCCGCGATTCGGAGCCGGCGCCCAGCCCCAGCGCGATCGGCAAGGTGCCGAGCAGGGCAGCGAAGCTGGTCATCATGATCGGGCGGAAGCGCACCATGCAGGCCTCGAAGATCGCCTCCGCTGCGGTCTTGCCATCACGCTGCGCCTCGACCGCGAAGTCGATCATCATGATCGCGTTCTTCTTCACGATGCCGATCAGCATGATCAGCCCGACCGCCGAATACAGGCTCAGGTCGATGTGGAAGATCAGCAACGTCAGCAACGCGCCGAAGGCGGCGGTCGGCAGGCCGGAGAGGATCGTCAGCGGATGGATGAAGCTTTCGTAGAGGATGCCCAGCACGAGGTAGATCACGAAGATCGCCAGCACCAGCAGCAGGCCCATGCCGCTGACCGAGGACTGGAACGCCTGCGCGGTGCCTTGAAACGAGCCGGTGAGGGTGTCGGGCAGGCGCAGCTGTTTGACCACGCCGTCGATGCGCTCCACCGCCTGCCCGAGCGACACGCCCGGCGCGAGGTTGAAGGAAATCGTCACCGACGGCACCTGGCCGAGGTGGGTGATGGTCGCCGGTCCCACCGAGGTATCGAAGTGCGCCACCGCCGACAGCGGCACCAGTTGCCCGTTCGATGAATGCAGGTAGATGCGTCCGAGCACGGCAGGGTCGTCCTGCTGTTTCGGATCGACCTGCATCAACACCCAGTACTGGTCGATCGCGGTGTAGATGGTGGACACCTGCTGCGGCCCGAACGCCGTGTACAGCGCGTCCTCGACTTGCGCGGCGGTGATGCCGACCGCGGCGGCGGCGTCGCGGTCGATGCGCACGTCCACCTGCGGGGTGGCGATCTGCAGGTCGGAGATCACGTCCTGGAAGCCGGGCAGCTTGGAAATCGCATCCACCAGCGGCGGCACGCTGGCGAACAATTCCCTGGTGTCGGTGTCCTGCAGCGTGTACTGGTACTGCGCCTGCGTCAGGTGACCGCCGATGCGGATGATCGGGATGTTCTGCAGCGACACCTTGAAGCCGGGGATGCCGTCGAGCTTGGGCCGCAGTTGCTGGATCACCTGCGCCGGCGAAGGGCGCTGGCCGGAGGGCTTGAGCGCGATCACCATGCGCCCGACGTTGAGGGTGGAGCTGCTGCCGGACACGCCGATGAAGGAAATCACCCGCGCCACGTTCGGGTCGGCCTCGATGATCTTCGCGGCCTGCTGCTGCTTGGCGGCCATCGCGTCGAAGCCGATGTCCTCGGCGGCCTGGGTGAACACGAACAACTGGCCGATGTCGTCGTCCGGCAGGAAGCCTTTGGGCACCACCCAGAACAACCACACGGTGGCGGCGAGGATGCCGAAGAATGCCGCCAGCACGGTGCGTCGATGCTGCAGGCAGACTTGCAGAGTGCGGCGATAGAAAGCCTGCATGCCGTCGAAGACGCGCTCGAAGGACTGGTACATGCGCCCGTGCCGCTCCCCGGCATGCGAGTGCAGCATGCGGCTGCACAGCATCGGGGTCAGGCTCAGCGACACCAGCCCGGACACCAGCACGGCGGCGACGATGGTGACCGCGAACTCGTGCAGCAGCCGGCCGATGATGCCGCCCATGAACAGCAGCGGGATGAACACCGCGGCCAGCGAGAGGGTCATCGACAGGATGGTGAAGCCGATCTCCTTGCTGCCGTCGAAGGTGGCCTGCAGCGGCGTCTTGCCCATCTCCACGTGGCGGGAGATGTTTTCCAGCATCACGATGGCATCGTCCACCACGAAGCCCACGCACAGCGTGAGCGCCATCAGCGAGAGGTTGTCGAGGCTGTAGCCGAACGGATACATCACCGCGAAGGTGCCGACGATCGACATCGGCAACGCCAGCGAGGGGATGAGCGTCGCCGGCAGGTTGCGCAGGAACAGGAAGATCACCAGCACCACCAGCACCAAGGCCAGCAGCAGGCTGAACTGCACGTCGTCCACCGAGGCGCGGATGGATTGCGTGCGGTCGTAGAACACCTTCATGTTCAGGCCGGCCGGCAGTTGCTGCTCGAATTTCGGCAGCAGCGCGCGGATGCGTTCGACCACGGCGATGGTGTTCACGCCGGGCTGTTTCTGGATGGCGAGGATCACGCCGCGATGCCCGCCATTGACCCACGCGGCGAGCTTGTCGGTCTGCACGCCGTCGTACACATGCGCGATGTCGCGCAGCCGCACCGGCGCGCCGTCCTTGTAGCTGACGATCAGGTTGGCGAAGGATCTGGCATCGGTGAACTGGCCATCGACGTTGACGTTGTAAGTGCGCGCGCTGCCGTACAGCACGCCGGTGGGCTGGTTGACGCTGCCGTTGCCGACCGCCTGCGCGACCTGGTCGATGCCCAGCCCGCGCGCGGCCATCGCCGCCGGATCGAGGTCGATGCGCACGGCGAATTTCTGCGAGCCGTACACGTTCACCAGCGCCACGCCTTCCACCATCGACAGCCGCTGCGCGAGCATCGATTCGCCGTACTCGTCCACCTTCGACAGGGGCAGGGTGTCCGAGCTCATCGCGATGTAGTAGATCGGCGCGTCGGCCGGGTTGACCTTGCGGAAGGTCGGCGGCACGGTCATCGTCGAAGGCAGTTGATGCGCCGCCGCCGAGATCGCCGATTGCACGTCCAGCGCGGCGGCGTCGATGTTGCGGTCGAGGGAGAACTGCAGGGTGATCTGGGTCTGGCCGATGCCGCTCTGCGAGGTCATCGAATCCAGCGAGGGGATGGTGGAGAACTGTTTTTCCAGTGGCGTGGCCACCGAGGAGGCCATCGTCTCCGGCGAGGCGCCCGGCAACTGCGCGGTGACCATGATGGTCGGGAAATCCACGTTCGGCAGGTCCGAGACGGGCAACTGCCGATAGGCGGCGATGCCGAACACGAGGATGCCCAGCATCACCAGCAGGGTCATCACCGGCCGGCGGACGAAGATCGCCGAGAGGTTCACGGGGCGCTGCCGCTCGCGTCGGCGCGTGGCGCTGCGGCCGCATCGGCATCGACGACGGCCACCTTCGCGCCTTCGGTCAGCCGCGACTGCCCATCGGTGACGACCGTCTCGCCGGCGCGCACGCCCGCGACGAGCAGCGAGCGGCCATCCACGCTGCGCGCGACGGTCACCGCGCGCTGGTGGGCGATGCCGTCGGCGACCACGAACACGTAGCTGCCGTTGGCGCCCGACTTTACCGCGGCGTCCGGGACGCTGAGCGCGTCGGCGTCACGGCCCACGTCCAGTGCGATCTGCACGAATTGCCCGGGCCACAGGCGCTCGTCGGCATTGGCGAAACGGGCGCGCAGCTTGACCGTGTTGGTGGCCGGATCGACCGCGTTGTCGATGAAGGCCAGGCTGCCGCTCGCGGGGCCCTGCAGGCGGTCGCCGCTGGCGCGCACGGCCAGCGTCCCCTTGGCCTGCGCAGCGCGCACCCGCGTCACCTCGTCGCCGGGGATGGCGAAGCTCACGTAGATCGGCGCGATCTGGTTGATCGTCAGCAAAGGGTTGATGTCGTTGGCTTTCACCAGGTTGCCCGGCTGCACGAGGATGCGCCCGGCGCGGCCGTCGATGGGCGCGCGGATGTCGGTGTAGCCCAGGGTCAGGTTCGTCGCGGCGATGTTGGCCTGATCGACCTTGACGCTCGCCGCGGCGGCTTCCAGCGCGGTCGCGTACTGCTGCATCTGGTCGGCGGAAATGTAGTGCTGCGCGGCGATGGGCCGATAACGGTTCACCTGCGCCTGCGCCAGGTCGCGTGCCGCCGCGTCGCGGGCCAGCGCGGCGTGCGCCTGCGCCAGCGCAGCCTGCGCCGGGCGCGGATCGATCCGGAACAGCAACTGCCCCTTGCGCACGCTGTTGCCGTCGTGGATGTCGCTGTCCAGCAACTGCCCATCGACGAGCGATTTCACCGCGATGGCGTTGATCGCCTCCACCGTGCCGACCGCGGCGATGCGCTCGGGAACCGGGCCGCGCGTGACGGTCGCCAGCGACACCGGAACCGGCGCTGTGGGCGCGTGTGCGGGTTGCGGCGAACACGCCGTCGCCCAGATGACGACCGTGGCTGCGAGGGTGGGCCGGATGCGGCAAGACGGGTGAAACCGGTGCATGGATCGTTCCAATCGGTCAGTCAGCAAGGACATCATGTCCCAAGCATGCATTTTATCGCCCCTGCCGTTGGTCACGCAGTGCATCGGGGTTCAGGTGCCGGCGTCGCTGTTCAGGCGCAGCGCAAGCGCCGGATGGTTCGCATGCGGCCGCGGCCCGCGCGGATGCTGGGCGAACGGGCTGGCGCTGGCGAGGAAGCGCGCAACCGATCAGTTCCCGCGCGGTGCGTCCGTCGCGGCAGTCGGCGGCTCGTAGGGCAGGTGGATGGCGTAATGCAGGCCGTGCCCGGGCTTGCTGTCCACGCCGATCGTGCCGCCGAGCTTGGTGGTGACGAGGTTGAAGATGATGTTGGTTCCCAGGCCGCTGCCGCCTTGCCCGCGCTTGGTGGTGTAGAACGGCTCGAACAGCCGGCGCAATGCCTGAGGCGACAGGCCGGAACCGTCGTCGCGATAGTCGATCGCCACGCCGCCTTCGTCCGGGGTCACCACGATGCTGATGTGGCCGTGCTCGGTGTGCTCGAAGGCGTGCGCGACCGAATTGAGCACGAGGTTGGTGAGCACCTGCGAGAGCGCGCCGGGGATCGAGCGCAGGCGCAGGGCAGGGTCGCATTCCACCGCGACGGTGTGGCCGGTGCGCTTGAACTTGGGGCGGATCGAACGCAGCGTGTCCTCGATCGATTCGGCCAGCACGACCTCGCGCACCTGCTCGGACGACTGGTCCACCGCCACCTGCTTGAAGCTGCGGATCAAGCCGCTGGCGCGCAGGGTGTTGTTGGTCAGCACGCCCAGCAGTTCGTCGCTGGACTCGAAGAACGCCTGCATGCCGGGGTCGGCCCATTGCGCGGGCGTGAGCGAATCGCGGTAGCGCTTGGATTCCTCCATCAGCAAGCTGACCGCGGTGGTGCAGATGCCCAGCGGGGTGTTCACCTCGTGCGCGATGCTGGCGACCAGCGCGCCGAGCGAGGCGAGCTTCTCCTGCCGCACCAGCTCGTTCTGCGCCATGCCCAGGTGCATCAGGGTCATTTCCAGCTCGCGGTTCTTTTCCTGCAAGGCGGCGTTGCCCGCGGCGAG
Organism: Pseudomonadota bacterium; assembly: GCA_018242445.1. Lineage (GTDB taxonomy): Bacteria > Pseudomonadota > Gammaproteobacteria > Xanthomonadales > Xanthomonadaceae > SZAS-103. The sequence goes on from JAFEBW010000055.1 coordinate 7,585, forward strand.
GTTGGCGTGGGCGGCGCGCAGGGCCTCGTCGGCCTGCTTGCGCGAGAGCGCGGCGGCGATGTGCTCGGCGACGAAGGTCAGCAGCGCGAGGTCGTCGTCGTCGTAGCTGATCTTGGGGTCGTAGCTTTGCAGCATCAGCACGCCCAGCACCTTGTCCTGATGGATCATCGGCGCGCCGATCCAGCTGGTGAAGCTGACGTTGCCCAGCACGTGGTGGATGACGTTGGATTCCAGCAGCGCCTCGTAGCGTTGCTGATCGATCCGCTGCGGCATGCGCGTGCGCAGCACGAAGCCGGTCAGGCCGTGACCGGCCGGGCGGCGGAAGTTCTTCGGCAGATCCGGGTCCTTTTCATCGACGCTGTACGGGAAGCCGACGAGGTCGTGCTCGTCGTTGTAGTACAGCATCACCGCGAGGTTGCGGGCGTACATCAGCCCGCCGAGGATGCGGTGCAGTTGCGCGTAGAACGCGTCGAGGCCGATGTCCTTCACCGACAGCGCGGAGATTTCGTACAGCGCGTGCTGCAGGCGCTCGGCGCGGCGGCGCTCCTCGATTTCCCGTTCGAGGCTGCGCGTGCGCTCGGCGATCGCTTCCTCGAGCCGGGTTGCGTACTGCACGTGTTCCACCGCGTCGGCGACCTGCTCGGACATCAGGCGCACGAGCGCGATGTCTTCCTCGCTGTAACGAAAGCCGCGGTCGTAGCTTTGCACCACCATCGCGCCGAACGTGCGCCCGTCGTTGCCCAGCAGCGGCATGCCGACCCAGTGTTCCGGCCGCGCGCCGGATCCGAAGCGTTTGTTCTTCGCGCGTTTGGCGGCCCACTGCTCGGCGGTGAACAGGCGCGGCTCGCCGCTGCGGATCACCTGCGCCGTCGGCGAATCGCCCTCGCCGCGCAGCGGATAGCGCCGCCCGGGGTCGGGCGCGGGATCCTTCTGATCGGCCCAGTAGACGAAATGCACGCCATGCGCGCCCGCATCGTACAGCGCGATGCCGAAGTTCTCCGCGCGCATCAGCCGCGCCAGCGCCGCATGCACGGACGCGAAAAACCCCTGCAAATCGTTGCAGCGCGCCGCCCGGTGGCTGATGTCCAGCACGATGGCCTGCACGACCTCGAGGCGCGCGAGGCGCTCGGCGGTCGATTCGGCCGGGGCGGCGTCGGTCATGGGGGCGATCATGCGGCGGCGACTGGTGGCGAGAATGCCACGAACCGGCGGCGGGTGGATGGCTCGCCGACGACCGCCGTTCAGGAACAGGACGAGGGCCGCTCACGGCTCAGGTTTGCCGCGGCCCTTGCCGGGCGCGTGCCGAGCGGTTCTTCACGGCAGCATGTGCGCGCCAAAAAATCTGGCGGAGAGGGTGGGATTCGAACCCACGGTGCGCTATGAACGCACGCCTGATTTCGAGTCAGGTACAATCGACCACTCTGCCACCTCTCCGGTGGGCTGCGAATCATACGTTCGCGGCGGGCTTCGCACAAGCCACGCCCCCATGACGGCGCCGCGTCGGTTTTTTTCCGGCGGCCCGCACCCACCCACAGCGCCCAGGGCGCGCCAAGCCGGACGATGCCGACGATGAGCCTGATTTCCACGCCCGTGTCCTACGGCGAGTTGCTCGACAAGATCGCGATCCTGCAGATCAAGTCCGAGCGCATGAGCGATGCGGCCAAGCTCGCCAACGTGCGCCACGAACTGGCGACGCTGGATGCCTGCTGGGCCGCGCATCCGGCGGCGCGGCAGGACATCGCGGCGTTGCGGGCCCAGCTCAAGGCCGTCAACGAGCGGCTGTGGGCGATCGAGGACGACATCCGCATCTGCGAGAAACGGCAGGATTTCGGCGAGCGGTTCATCCAGCTCGCGCGCTCGGTGTATTTCGAAAACGACGAGCGCGCGCGGATCAAGCGCGAGATCAACCTCGCGCTGGGCTCGCAACTGGTCGAGGAAAAGTCGTATCAGGATTATCGGGCCGCGCCTGCGGCCTGATCGGCCGCGCAACGCTCGAAGGCGTCGATCACCGCGTCCACCTCGATCAGGTCCATCGCGCCGGGGCGTTCGATCTTCGCGCCCCAGCGCAATGCCGATGCCGGCTTTCCCAGCAGCCGCTCTGCTGCCAGCGCGTAGCGATCCACCGTCCAGCGCAGGTCCGAGCACGGCCCGCTGCGACGCGGGTCGGTGCAGGCGTACAGGCCGATCACGCGGGTGCCGACCGCATTGGCGATGTGCACGGGTCCGGAGTCGGGCGAGAGCACGCTGGCGGCGCGTTCGAGCAGGGCCGGCAACTGTTGCAGGCTGTCCTTGCCGGTGAGGTCGATGGCCCGGCACTGCATCGTGGCGAGGATCGCATCGGCCATCTGCCGCTCCATCGCGCTGCGTCCGCCGCACAACGCCACCCGCCAGCCGCGCGCGATGGCGTGGTCGGCCACCGCGGCATAGCGTTCGGGCCGCCAGTTGCGCAGGGCGTGGCTGGAGCAGGGCGAGACCAGCAAGGCGGGTTGTTCGCCGGGCAGTTGTTGTGCGGCCCAGTCGCGCGCGTCCTGGCTGACCGGGAAATCCCACACCGGCGCAGCCGGCGGCAGGCCCAGCGGCACGAGAAAGGCAGCCAGCACGTCGCGCACATGCGGCACGGCGCTGCCGTGCGCGGCCGCGGGGATGCGCGCGTCCACGAACGCGCCGTGCAGCTCGCGGGCGCGCCCGCGGTCGTAACCGACGCGCAGGTCGGCCTTCACCACGCTGGACAACACGTTGGCGCGCAGGGCGAGTTGCATCAACAACAGCGCATCGAAACGGCGACCGGAGAGCGCGGCCCGCACGTGGCGCAAACCGCGCCAGCCGCTGGCCTTGTCCACCACGATGAACTCCACGCCGGGCAGCGCCGCCAGCAGGCGATGCTCGGGCTTGCCGATGATCCATGTCAGCGCCACTTCGGGCCACGCGGCGCGCAGCGCGTGCACCACCGGCAGCACGTGGGTGACGTCGCCCAACGCGGACAGGCGCAGCAGGCAGATCGAGCGGGGAGGCGCGGGCATGGCTTGCTAGACTGCCAGACGTGGATGCGCGCGCCTACCTCGGATCGGAAACCATGATCGATTTCCACGCTGCCCAAGGCAGTGGGGCGATCGTGTACGACCCTGCGCTGTTGCCGCAGGTGGATGCGGGCTTGTTCGACCCCGCACACGGCGGCCATGCCGCGACGCCCGTGGCGGTCGGCGGTCGCGGTTCGGCATGGTTCGTGGACACTGCGGCGGGCGCGGCGGTGCTGCGCCATTACCGCCGCGGCGGGCTGGCCGCAAAACTCAGTCGCGATGCCTATCTCTGGCAAGGCGCGCAGCGCACGCGCAGTTTTCGTGAGTTCAGGCTGTTGCAGGGATTGCGTGCGGCAGGGCTGCCGGCACCGACGCCACTGGCGGCCGCTTACTGGCGCATCGCCGCCGGTTATCGCGCGGCGCTGCTGGTGGCGCGCATCCCCGGTGCGCGCTCGCTGGGCGCCTTGCTGGATCGTCGCGAGCCCGCGCCGTGGGCCGCGATCGGCCGCTGCATCGCGGCCGTCCATCGTTTCGGCGTATGCCATGCCGATCTCAACGTGGATAATGTGTTGATGGATGCGAACGACGACTGCTGGCTGATCGACTTCGACCGCGGTGTGCGTCGTCGGCCGGCGCTGAAGTGGCAACTGGCCAATATCGCGCGGTTGCGGCGCTCGCTGCGCAAGCGCATCGGCGCGCGTGCGGACGACCCCGAGGCTGTCAATGGCTGGGAAGCCCTGCTGGCCGGCTGGAACGATGGCCTGCGGAGCGAGGCATGAGCTGGGCTTTGCGTTTCCTCGGCGTGGGCAATGCCGCGGCCATCGAGCTGGGCGCGTCCTCGGTGGTGCTCGAACACGCTGCTGCGCCGCTGTTGATGATCGATTGCGGTCAGGAGGCACTCACCGCCTACCTCGACCGCTACGGCGCCAACCCGACCGCGCTGTTCATCACCCACGTGCACATGGATCACGTCGCCGGCATGGAGCGCCTGTTCATCCGCGCCTATTTCGACGAGGCCCTGCGCGGGAAGCTCAAACTGTATGTGCCGGTGGGCGTGCTGCCGCACCTGCATGCGCGGGTGGCGGCGTATCCGGGCGCGCTGGCCGAGGGCACGGTGAACTTCTGGGACGGCTTCCAGGTGATCCCGGTGTCCAACGGCTTCTGGCACGGCGGGCAATGGTTCGACGTGTTCCCGGTGCGCCACCATCTGCCCGATACCGCGTTCGGCCTGCGCCTGCGCGGCAGCTTCGTGTATTCGGGCGACACCCGGCCGATCCCGGAAACGATCGCCCATCAGGCCGATGCCGGCGAGGTGATCGTCCACGACTGCGCCGAGCACGGCAATCCATCGCACACCGGGGTGGACGATCTGGAACGCGAATACCCGATCGAGCTGCGGCAACGGATGCTGCTGTACCACTACGAATCCGCGCAGGCCGGTTCCGAACTCGAACGTCGCGGCCATCGCATCGCGCGCCCGCACGAGGTGCTCGCATTGCCTGCGCCGCGCCCGCCGGAAACCGGGGCGCGATGAACGCCGTCATCCAGCACGATGAGGCTGGGCTGGTGCTCGATCGCCTCGGGCGGCCGCTGCGCGACCTGCGCGTGTCGGTGATCGAGACCTGCAATTTCCGCTGCCCGTATTGCATGCCCGAGGAAACCCATCCGGACGTGCCCTTGCTGGGCTCGGATCGACGGCTGGACTTCGCGCAGATCGAGGCGGCCGTGCGCGGCTTCGTCGCCCTGGGCGTGAGCAAGCTGCGCCTGACCGGAGGCGAGCCGCTGCTGCGCCGCGATCTGCCGCAGCTCGTGCGGCGGCTGGCGGCGATCGAGGGCATCGAGGATTTGGCGCTGACCACCAATGGCAGCCTGCTGGCGCGGCAGGCGCAGGCTTTGCGCGATGCCGGCTTGCGCCGGCTCACGGTCAGCCTCGATACGCTCGATCCGCAACGCTTCCGGGCGATGACCGGCGGGCGTGGCGATCTGGACGAGGTGCTGGCCGGCATCGCGGCGGCCGAGCGCGCCGGTTTTACCGCGTTGAAGATCAACTGCGTGGTGCTGCGTGGCGTCAACGATGGCGACGTGTTCGACCTGGCCGCGCATTTCCGCGGCAGCCGCCACGTGCTGCGCTTCATCGAATACATGGACGTGGGCACCTGCAACGGCTGGCGCCGCGAGGGCGTGGTGCCCTCGGCGCAGTTGCGCGACGCGCTCGCCGCGCGCTGGCCGCTGCGCGCGCTGGACGCCAACTACCGCGGCGAGGTGGCGCGCCGTTATGCGTATGTGGACGGGCAGGGCGAGATCGGCTTCATCAGCTCGGTCAGCGCGCCGTTCTGCGGCGATTGCCACCGCGCCCGCCTGTCGGCCGACGGCAAGCTCTACACTTGCCTGTTCGCCGGATCCGGCCACGACCTCAAGCCCTGGCTGGGCGATGCGTCCGCGCTAAACCAGCATTTGCGTGCGTTGTGGGGCGCGCGTTCGGATCGCTACAGCGAACTTCGCGGTGCGGCGCGTGGCGGGCGGCACATCGAGATGTATGTCATTGGTGGGTGACAGATGAAAGGAAAGCCATCCATGTCGTTGACCCACCTCGATGCAGCCGGCCGCCCGGCGATGGTGGATGTATCGGGCAAGCAGGCGACGGCGCGCGCCGCGCTGGCGCAGGCTCGCCTGCGCTTCCCGGCCGACGTGGCCGAAGCCTTGCGCGGGCAGGGCATGCGCAGCGCCAAGGGGCCGGTGGTGGACACCGCGATCGTCGCCGGCACGCTGGCGGTCAAGCGCACCCACGAGTTGATCCCGTTCTGCCATCCGCTGCCGATCGACGGCTGCCGCTTCACCATCGACTGGGCCGACGCGCGCACGTTGTGCATCGACTGCCAGGTGCGCACCACCCACCGCACCGGCGTGGAGATGGAAGCCCTGACGGGCGTTTCGGTCGCCGCCTTGACGGTGTACGACATGTGCAAGGCGCTCACGCACGCCATCGCGATCGGCCCGGTGAAGCTGCTGGGCAAGCGCGGCGGCAAGCGCGACGTCGGGGAGGTCGGCTGATGCGCGTGCGCCTGTTGTATTTCGCCAGCCTGCGCGATGCCGCCGGTTGCGCGGAAGAAGAACTGGACATTGCCCCGCAGCCGCTGCGTGCGCTGTATCGCGACGCCCGCGATCGCCACGGCTTCGTGCTGCCGATCGAGCGCCTGCGGGTGGCGCGCAACGGGGCGTTCGCGCACTGGGACGAGATGGTTGCCGATGGCGACGAGATCGCCTTCATCCCGCCGGTTTCGGGGGGCTGAGTCATGAGGTTTTCGATCAATCCTTCCCCCATCGACATCCACGCCCTGCGCGATGGCCTCGACGATCCTCGCGCCGGCGGCTTCGCCAGCTTCGAGGGCCGCGTGCGTGATCACAACGACGGCCGTGCGGTGCACGGGCTGCGTTACGAGGCCTACCTCGAACTGGCGCAAGCCGAAGGGATGCGCATCATCGAAGAAGCGCGTGTGCGCTTCGACATCCTCGATGCGGTGGCGGCGCACCGGGTCGGCGACCTGGCGATCGGGGATGTCGCGGTCTGGGTCGGCGCATCGGCGGCGCACCGCGATGCCGCATTCGCCGCCTGCCGCTGGATCATCGACGAGATCAAGTCGCGCGTGCCGATCTGGAAGCGCGAGCGCTACGTCGAGGGCGATGCCGGCTGGTTGCATCCGAATCCCACCGGTTGATGCGTTGGAATCAACCGTAACGCTCGATCCATGGTTGTAACTGCGGCAGGTATGGTTCGAGCCAGGCCCGGTAGCGTTCCCAGCGCCCGATCGCGCGTGGGTTGAGCGGCTGGCTGACCTGCTCGTAGCTTGGCGTGGCGATGCGTATGCCGGTGCGCGCGCGTTCGGCGAACAGCAATTGCTCGGCTTGCCAGGGCAGGCCCAGGAAATCGCACACGTCACGGGTTTCGGCGACCGGGTCGGCGATCAGGCGCTCATAGCTCAGCGCGTGCACGGACAGATGCAGTTGGCTGCGGAAGGCATCCCACAATTCCATCGTGCGCAGGTACAGCCGAACCGTGTCGTCGAGGCTGTAAAAATTGGTCATCGCCATGTTCGGCGTGAAGTTCTGCTGGAAGCAGCTCAGTACCACGTCGGCCGGATGGCGGGTCAGAAACACCCAGCGTGCGCGAGGAAATACTCGCTGGATCAACGCGGCCCGGTTCATCTGCAGGGGCATCTTGTCGATCAGCAGACGCGCCCGATCGCGCCGACAGCAGGCGGCCACGGCCTGGAAATAGACACCACGAAGAAAATCGAGGTCGATGGCGTCCAGATGCCGAATCGCGCGCGGGTAGCGATCCGGCAGCGCATCCACGATCTTGCGCATGCCCGCTGCGGTCGCTTCTTCCTTCAACACCTGCGCGTGCGTGTTGCCGTCCAGGATTTGTTCGAGCAAGGTGGTTCCCGAACGCGGAAAGCCCACCACGAAGACCGGATCGGGCTCGGCGGGGGCATTCGCTTCCAGGGGCGCTGGCCAGTTTTCCAGCCATCCGCCGCGGACGAGGTCGTGCAGTTCCTCGACTTCGGCGAGGTAGCGGTTCGGCCCCGGCTGAACAGCCAGCCACATGCGCTGCGCCTGCGCATTGCCATCGATGTAGGCATCCATCGCATCCGCAGGGCGCTCGAGCCGGTCGAGCAAGCGGGCGCGTTCGAAGGTCGTCAGCAGTTGCGACGTATCGCTCAATCGGAACGTGGACAATGCGTCCAGTTCGGCTTGCGCGCGATCGAGCCGCCCTTCGCGTCGCGCCAGCCTGCACGCGACCAGATGCAGTTGGAAATCGTCCTCGTCGGCCGGAGCGCCCGTCCGCAAGCGCATCGCATCGTCGATGACTTGCCTGGCTTCCGGGATGCGGTTGTGCTGTTCGAGCGCATGGCCCAGTTGCCAGTACGCCTGCCATGCGGACGCATCGGCCGCGATCGCGCGCCGAAAAGCGTCTTGCGCAGGTTCGTTGCGGACGGCGACGAGATGCACGATGCCCAGCAGCGTCCATGCCTGCGCGTGGGCGCCGTCTTCCTCCAGCAACCGTTCCAGCAGGATGCGCGCGCGCCCGAGCTTGTGCGCGTCGAGCAGCATGTGCGCTGCCCGGAGCCAATGCGCGTGGCGCTGCTGCGCAACGGCGGGCGCAGCCAAACAGCGGCCCATTTCTTCGTGAAACTCCGCACTCTCCGGCGCAATCCGCGCGAGCGTTGCCAGCCGATCGATCGCTTCGGCGTTCCGGCCGGACTCGCGCAGGCAGCTCGCGTACTCGAAAATCGTTGCCGGGCGTGCGCGCTCCTGGGGCGGCAGCGCGTCCAGCAGAGCCAGGGCTTGCGCGTGCTGGCCGTTTTCGCGCAGATAACGCGCATGGATCATGACCATCGGGCGCGATTCGTGCCGCACCGCTTGCTCGATCCATGCCAGAGCGCCCGCCGAATCGCCGGCTTTCAGGCGCGCTTCGGCTCCGTTGACGAGGATCTGAACTTCGCTGGGAGCGATGGCGACGGCGCGCTCGAAGGTGGCCGCCGCCTTCGCCGGTTCGTCGGCGAACAGATGGCACAAGCCCAGGCCGTTGAGCGCATGCGCTTCATCCGGGGACGCAGCCAGAATGGCATTGAACGACGCCAGCGCTTCGGCGAGGTTGCGGTCGCGCAACTGCGCGTAAGCAAGGCGCAAGTGCCCGGCGGCGGCGGCGGGGCGCAGCGTGGCCGCACGGTGGAGGTACCAGCACGCTGCCTGCGCATGCCCCCGCTGCAGGCACACGTCCCCGTATTCGGCCAAGACCTCGGCGTCGTTCCATGCGTTGCGCAGGTGCGCAAGATAGGCTTGTTCCGCGCGCTCCCACTCGCCTCGCCGACGAGCATGGCGGGCGGCGTCCAGCAGATCGGAAGACGGGAGGCCTCTCATCATCCGTTGCAGTCCGGATGGACATCGGGGGAGGCAGCCCCGCCAGCGACACCCCGGCGCCCGAATCACTCGCTACCGTTGCTGCCTTCCGGCCCTGGCGGGGTTTGCGAGCTATCGTCGCGAGGGCGCCGACGGGGCCACCGTAGAGCGCTGATGCGAATGCAGGATCGGCCGGTAGACCGCAGGTTGCCCGCGGCAACTTCGCGGTCGTCGGCAATACGCGAACACCAAGCCGGATGACCCGTGGCGCATGCCGTATTGCCCGATCCAAGGCGCGAGAGATTACATCAAATCGAGGGTCTTTCCAATGCGGGCGTGCAAGCGTGGCGGGGATGGGACGATGGAACCCATGCGCCACGCTCCAGGGAATCGCGTCCATGCATGCCCGGTTGACCGGCGTCAGGAAGCGGGCGCGATGGCCTGCGGTATGCTCCGGCGGGTCACGGAGGATGTGCATGCGTCGGATCCATCGATACCTGTTCGTGCTGGTCGCGTGCCTGTGCATTCCATCGGCGGCGGCCGCGGCGGCACGCCCCTTGACCATCTTCGCCGCGGCCAGCCTCAAGGAGAGCCTGGATGCCGTCGAGCATGCGTGGGAAGCGGCCGGGCATTCGAAATTCGTGGTGTCCTATGCCGCCAGTTCGGCATTGGCGCGGCAGATCGAACAAGGCGCACCGGCGGATGTGTTCATCTCGGCGGACAACCGCTGGATGGATTATCTGCAGGAGCGCAACCTCATCGTGCCCGCATCGCGCTTCGTGCTGGTGCGCAACCGGCTCGTGCTGGTCGCGCCGGCGACGTCGCCATTGACGTCGCTCGATCCGGCGCGCAAAACGGACGTGCTGAAGGCGCTGGGCAGCGGGCGCTTGGCCGTGGCCGAAACATCCAGCGTGCCGGCAGGGGTGTATGCCAAGCAGGCGCTGGTCGGATCGGGCCTCTGGAATGCGCTGTCATCGCATCTGGCGCAGGGCGAGAACGTGCGCGCCACGCTGGAGTTCGTCGCCCGCGGCGATACACCGCTGGGCATCGTGTATGCGACCGATGCCAAGGTCGAGCCGCGGGTGAAGGTGCTTGCGACCTTCGCGGCCGACACCCACCAACCCATCGTCTATCCGGCCGCGCGCACCACGCAGGCGGCCGATGCGAAGCTCGCGGCCGCGCTGCTCGCCTTCCTGCGCGGCAAGCAGGCGCAGGAGATTTTTCGTGGTGCCGGGTTTGCCGACGGCCGTTGAATGAACAGGTGGCGTTCGCGATGAATTTCAGCGCCGAAGAAATCGATGCCATCGCCCTTTCGATGAAGGTCGCGGCGTTTGCCGTGATCGTCACCGCGCCGATCGCCATCTGCGCGGCGTTGGCGCTGGCGCGCCTGCGCTTTCGCGGCAAGATCCTCGTCGATGCCTTGATCCACCTGCCGCTGGTGCTGCCGCCGGTGCTGACCGGCTATGTGCTGCTGGTGTTGCTGGGGCGCAACGGCGCGATCGGCGCGCGCCTGCACGACTGGTTCGGCATCGACGTGGCCTTCCGCTGGACGGGCGCGGTGATCGCCGCGGCGGTGATGGCCTTCCCGCTGTTCGTGCGCTCGGTGCGGCTGTCGATCGAGGCCATCCCGCGCGATCTGGACGAGGTCGCGGCCAGCCTCGGCGCCAGCCGCTGGCAGCGTTTCTTGCGCGTGCTGTTGCCGCTGAGCCTGCCGGGCATCGCCGCCGGCTCGACCCTGGCCTTCGCCAAGGCGCTGGGCGAGTTCGGCGCGACCATCACCTTCGTTTCCAACATCCCCGGGCAGACGCGCACGATCGCGCTGGCGATCCAGTCGCTGACGCAAGTGCCCGATGGCGATGCCGGCATAGCGCGGTTGGCGGCCGTTTCGATTGCGCTGTCGGTCGGCGCCTTGGCGGCGTCGGAGTGGCTGACGCGGCGGGCGCGCAGGAAACGCGAGCCGGCCTGAGGTCGATGCATGGCAGGCGCAGCATCGCTCGGGTGGTGACGAGGTTCGTCGGCATCCTTGCTCGTTTGTGTCAGGATGGGATGTCGGCTGCAGGGGATAACCGATGGATGCGAAGGGACGAACGGCGCGCGGGGGCTGGGCCATGGGTGCCTGCGCGATCGCCATGATGCTGTCTGCGGCCGCCTGCGCAGCCGATGGCGGTTTCAGCGACCTGTCTTTCGGCTTGCGTTACGGCAATGCCTTCCGCGAGCCCGGCGTGACCGCGCCGGACGGCGCGGCGGCATCGATATCCAAGAACATCGCCAACCTGACCTGGGTGCAGGGTTCGGCCAGCGGCAGCAACCTGCTGATCGTCGATGCGCTGTTCTCCGGTCGCGACGATCCGGATCGCGCCGGCGACCGCGGCGCGCGCGAGGTGTACCTGATCTACCGCCATGCGTTCGCATCGAGCGCCTTGTTCGGCCGCCCGTTCGCCTTCGGCCCGGTGCGCGAAACCGACCTGCTGGCCGGCATCGACCTGAACACCAAGGACAGCGCCTACGCTCCGCGCAAGCGCATGCTCGTGTTCGGGCCGCAGTTCAAGTTCGACGTGCCCAAGGGGTATCTGCAAGCCGCGTTGCTGGTCGCCCGCGAATGGGATCACAACGGCATCGTCGGGCGTGCCGAGAATTTCGATGCCACGCTGGCGATGGAGTCCTCGTGGATGGCGCCGTTCCACGCCGGCGCGCTGCCGCTGCGGTTCGAGGGCTATCTCAATGTCTATGGCCCGAAGGGCCGCAACGATTTCGGCCAGGCCACGCGCACCGAAACCCTGTTCCATCCGCGCCTGATGGCCGACGTGGGTTCGTCGTTCGGGCATCCGGGCAAGCTGTGGATGGGCGTGGGATACGAGTTCTGGTACAACAAGTTCGGCGTGGATCACGCGCTGACCCCGGGCGCGGTGCAACGCACCTGGGAGATCGAAGCGGCGTGGCATCTTTGATCGGTCAACGACAGGCTGGCAGGGGGCAGGGCTGATGCGCGAGTCATTCCGGGGTTTGCGCGGGCGTTTCCTGCTGCTGGTCATCGCCATCTATGTGGCGGTGGGCATCGGTTCGCTGCTGGGCTTCTATCGCGTGGCCCAGAGCATCATCCACACGCTCGGCGCGGGTTACGCCACCCAGTACGCCAACCAGCAGCGCAGCAAGATCCTCGCCAAGGTGGAACGCGAGCTGGTGCTGACCCAGAAGCTGGTGAATTCGCCCTTGCTGGTGGCGTGGGCGCAGGACGAGCACAACCCGCAACTCAAGGCGCAGGCGATGCAGGAGCTGGAAAGCTACCGCAGGATCTTCGCCGACCACAGCTGGTTCTTCGTGGTCACCGCCAGCCACGATTACTACACCAACAACGCGCAGAACGAGTACGGCGGGCACGAATTCCGCTTCGTCGAGAAGGAAGGCGATTCGACGATGCGCTGGTACTTCGAAACCCTCAAGCACGTCGAAACCTTCGAGCTGCACCCGGATTACGACGCCCAGCTCGACGTCACCAAGCTGTTCATCAACGCCATCGTTCGCGATGCGGCTGGCCGCAAGATCGCGGTGGCCGGCACCGGGCTGGATCTGTCCAGCTTCATCCACAGCATCGTGCGCACCGGCGATGCCGGCGTGGAGAACATGCTGATCAACGACGACGGCTACGTGCAGGGGCATTCCAGCGCGGCCGTCATGCAGGCCATTGCGCACAACCACGACGACAAGACCCGCCTGCAGGTGTACACGCTGGTCGACGATCCGGCGCAGCGCGACGAACTGCGCGCCGCGCTGGCCCGCATGAAGGCCGGGAACATCGCCGACCTGCGCACCGAGCTGACGGTCGACGGGCAAAAACGCATCGCCGCCATCAGCTACATGCCCGAACTGCATTGGGCGGCGATCGTGCTGGTGGATCCCAGCCAGGTCATCCGCCTGCAGATGTTCCGGCCCATCCTGATCCTGCTCGGCGCGGCCTTGCTGCTGACCATCCTGCTGGTGTCGTGGCTGCTCGAACGGCTGGTGCTCACCCGCCTGGGGCGCTTGACCCGGCTGACCCACGACATCGCCGCCGGCCAGTACGACCGCACCCTGGAAGTCGACCGCGAGGACGAGATCGGCCAGCTCACGCATTCGTTCAACGCCATGACGCGCACCGTCGGCGACTACATGCAGAACCTGGAGCAGAAAGTCGCCGACCGCACCGAGGCGCTGCGCAGCGCCAACGACCAGCTGGCCGAATCCAACCGCAAGGTGATGGATTCGATCCGGTACGCGCGCCTGATCCAGTCCTCGATCCTGAGCAAGGCGGAGGATCTGAATGCCTTGTTGCCCGAGCACGCCGTGCTGTGGCTGCCGCGCGACATCGTCGGCGGCGATTTCCATTGCCTGTACCGCGGCGAGGACGGCGGCTTCCTGCTGGCGGTGGCCGATTGCACCGGCCACGGCGTGCCCGGCGCGTTCATGACGATGGCCTCCAAGGCCTTGCTCGATCACGCGGTCGCCACGCATGGCATGGACCGGCCGGCGGCGGTGATGGGCGAATTGCATCGTGGCTTGCGCGCCTTGCTGCAAAGCCGTTACGCCAGCGATGCCGAGAGCGGCCTGGACCTGGCGCTCGTGCATGTTCCGGCCGACCGTTCGCGGCTGCTGTTCGCCGGCGCCAAACTGCCGCTGTGGGTGCTCGGCAGCGACGGCGAGGTGGCGGTCCACAGGGGCGACCGCCAGTCCGTGGGGTATCGCCGCAAGGGCGACGACCTGGCGTTCACCCAGCACGCCATCGCCGCAACGCCGGGCCAGCGTTACGTCCTGTTCACCGATGGTATTCTTGACCAGCACGGCGGCGAGCAGGGTTTCGCGTTCGGCCAGACGCGCCTGAAAGCGGTGGTGCGCGAGCAGCGGCAAGCCCCGCTCGCCGATTGGGCCGAGGTGCTGGCGCACGTCCTGGCCAACTACCGAGGCCCGCTGCCGCAGCGCGACGACATCACCTTCGTGGCCTTCCGGCTCGATTGAGCCTGCCGCGCTTGGCCACCACACCGCCACCGCAAACCCGGAGATCGACGGATGGACCTGATCGAAATCAAGGACAGGATGCGTGCAGCAGGCATCCTCATCAGCTTCAACGGTTCCTTCAGCCACGGCATCGTGGAGGAATTGGGCACCGCGGTGAAGAAATACCTGGAAAGCGCCGAAGGCAAGCCGTCGGCGATGATGGACGTGTTCTCGGTGTACATCGAGGCGGCCCAGAACGTGCGCAATTATTCCGACCGCAGGCTCGCCGCCGGTGCCGACCGGCAGGAAATGGACGCGAACATCCTGGTGATCGCGCGCCGCGGCGAGCATTACGAGATCAGCGCCGGCAACGCCATGGCCAACGCCGACATGCCGGAATTGACCGATCGCCTGCAACGCCTGTCCGGCATGGACAAGGCGCAGATGAAGGCCTACTACAAGGAGCAGTTGCGCAAGGATCGCGGCCCGGACGCGAGCGGTGCGGGCCTGGGATTGATCGAGATGGCCCGTCGCGCCAGCCAGCCGTTGCAATACGCTTTCACGCCGATCGACGCTGCCAGTTCCTATTTCAGCCTGAACGTGGTCATCTGAGCTTGCCCATGGAAAACCTTACGCTGCCCGCCACGTCCGCCACGCCGGCCGTCCAGTTCGATGCCGCCACCGGCATGCTCGCGCTGTCCGGCGAGTCCTACCCGGAGAATGCCTTCGAGTTCTACAAGCCGCTGCTGGCATGGGTTGCGGCGTACCTGAAGGATCGCCAGGGCCAGACGACGGCCGAGATCGCGCTGAGCTATCTCAACACCAGCAGCATCAAGAGCGTGATGGACTTGCTCGACCTGCTGGAGGCCTCGCACCGGCAGGGGCGGCAGGTCAGCGTGCGCTGGAGCTACCACAAGGAAAACGACCGCGCGCTGGAGATGATCGAGGAGTTCAAGGAAGAGGTGACGCTGCCGTTCTTCATCGTGCCCGTCGGCGCCTGACCGCGGCGATGGACCGCAGCGAACAACTGGCAGCCTTGCTGGCCGAGCCGGCGCCCGACGGCAGCGCGCTGGCGGCCCTGTGCGGGGAGGTCATCGGCGACCAGAAGCGCCTGCACAATCGCCTCGAACGCATCAGCCGCATTTCCGACGGCTATCAGGGCGAGTTGATGCGCGCCAACCGCGAGCTTGCGGCCGCGAACGAGCGCCTCGCCAAGGCGCTGGACGACGTGCGCACGCTCAGCGGCTTCATCCCGATCTGCTCCAGATGCAAGCGCGTGCGCGACGACGGCGGTTTCTGGGACGACGTGGAAACCTACATCGGCAAGCATTCCGAGGCCGTGCTCGGCCACAGCGTGTGCCCGGATTGCCAGGACGCCTCGCATCGTCACGCGGGCGTGGTCGCGATCGCGCAGACGCAAAACGACGAGGCCGATGCCGAGGGCGCGCACCTGACGGCGGTGCTGGCGAATGCGGCGTGGCAAGGGCACCCGCTGCGCGAGGAATACGAACGGCTGAGCATGGGGTTCCAGAAGCTCGCGCGGCGGCTGGGCAAGATCTCGCGCATCAGCGACGGCTTCCAGACCCAGCTCAAGCATCTCAACGTGGCGCTGGCGCGCGCTTCGCTGACCGATCCGCTGACCGGCCTGCCCAACCGGCGGGCGATGATCGAGCAGCTCGAACGCGCGACCGAGATCGCGCGCAACGGCCCGGGATACGCCGTGGCCATGATCGACATCGACCACTTCAAGCGCATCAACGACACCTTCGGCCATGCGATCGGCGATGCCGTGCTGCGCGCGCTGGCCTCCCGCCTGCATGCCGCGCAGCGCGAAGGCGATTTCGTCGCCCGCTGGGGCGGCGAGGAGTTCCTGCTGCTGCTGTCCGGCTGCGACGCCCATACCGCGCGCGCCTTGTGCGAAACCCTGCGCGCGGCGATCGAGGATGCGCGCGTCGAACACCACGACAAGCACCTCGCCGTGACCGTGAGCATCGGCGTGGCGGTCCACGAGCCGGTGCTGTCGTTCGAGGATGCGATCCGCGATGCCGACCGCGCCCTGTACGCCGCCAAATCGTATGGGCGCAACACGGTGGTGTGCGCCGAGGATTTGTGAAAGCGCCCGCTTGACCGCGAACGCTGCGGGCGGGATCGCGGCCCGCCGGCAGGCTGTCGAGAAACAGCCGGCTGGTGCGATCCAAGGATGGATCGCTCACGGATCAACCATGCAAGCGATTGCTCCGTGGAGCCGAGTCCGGACAAGTGCCGGACTCGGCGAGTTGCGATTGCGCCGCAGGCACGAACGGCGAAGCCGGCCCGAAGGGCGAGCAGCCGCAGGCGGCGAGTCAAGCGCAGGAAAGCGCTTTCTCAACACTCTGCCAGGCAGCCCGTGGCCGGGCCAGCGCGCCTTCGTGTTCCAGCAGGAACCGCTTGATCGGCAAGCCGCCGCCGAAGCCCGTCAGGCTGCCGTCGGCGCCGATCACCCGATGGCAGGGCAGCACGATCGGCAGCGGATTGCGCCCGTTCGCGGCCCCCACCGCGCGCGTCGCGGTCGGCTTGCCGACCTGCGCGGCCAGGTCGCGGTAGCTCCACGTCGTGCCGAAGGGAATGGCTGCGAGCGTGGTCCAGACGTGAATCTGGAATGGCGTGCCGACCGGAGCCAATGGCAAGTCGAAACGACGGCGTTTGCCGTGGAAATAATCCTGCAGTTGCCGGCGCGCTTCACGCAAGGGCTCGGGATTGCGCACCCAGGATTCGCGTCCGGGCGCGTCGTGCGCGTTGGTCGGGAACAGGATGTAGCGCAGGCCAACCGTGTCTGCGGCGACCGTCAATGTCCCGATGGGTGTCTGGAAGCTGTCGAACCACATCTGCACTTGATCGGCCATGAGGTTTGCAATCCAAGTGATGCTTGCAAGGGTGCGGCATGCGCACAATGCGATAATCGGCTTCCTGGCCGTCGAAGTCCAATCCATCCGGAGTCACCGCATGTCCGCACCGAGCCGCAAAGACCCCAGTCGCGTCATCCGCGCCCCGCGTGGCGCCACGCTTTCCTGCAAGTCGTGGCTGACCGAGGCGCCGTACCGGATGATCCAGAACAACCTCGACCCGGACGTGGCCGAGAACCCGGCGGAACTGGTCGTCTACGGCGGCATCGGCCGCGCCGCGCGCGATTGGGACTGCTATGACGCAATCCTGAAATCGCTGCGTGAGCTGGGCGACGACGAATCCTTGCTGATCCAGTCCGGCAAACCCGTCGGCGTGTTCCCCACGCATCCGGACGCGCCGCGTGTGTTGCTCGCCAATTCCAACCTCGTGCCGCATTGGGCGACGTGGGAACACTTCAACGAACTCGATCGCAAGGGCCTGATGATGTACGGCCAGATGACGGCCG
The DNA here is from genome assembly GCA_018242445.1 of Pseudomonadota bacterium. Classification (GTDB taxonomy): domain Bacteria; phylum Pseudomonadota; class Gammaproteobacteria; order Xanthomonadales; family Xanthomonadaceae; genus SZAS-103. The sequence continues at coordinate 24,859 of JAFEBW010000055.1, forward strand.
GCTCGTGGATCTACATCGGTTCGCAGGGCATCGTGCAAGGCACTTACGAAACCTTCGTCGAAATGGGCCGGCAGCACTACGGCGGCGACCTCAAGGGCAAATGGATACTCACCGCGGGCCTGGGCGGCATGGGCGGCGCGCAGCCGCTGGCGGCCTCGCTCGCCGGCGCGTGCTCGCTGAACATCGAATGCCAGCAATCGCGCATCGACATGCGCCTGCGCACGCGCTACGTCGATGAGCAGGCCGGCGATCTCGACGACGCGCTGGCGCGGATCGACAAATACACCAAGGCCGGCGCGGCGAAGTCGATCGCCCTGCTCGGCAACGCCGCCGAGATCCTGCCCGAACTCGTGCGGCGCGGCGTGCGCCCGGACGCGGTCACCGACCAGACGTCCGCGCACGATCCGGTGCACGGCTACCTGCCGATCGGCTGGAGCGTGGAGCGCTGGCTGACCGAGCAGCGCACGAACCCGTCCGGGGTCAGCGCGGCGGCGAAACAATCCATGCGTGTGCATGTGGAAGCGATGCTCGCCTTCCAGCAAATGGGCGTGCCGACCTTCGACTACGGCAACAACATTCGCCAGGTCGCCAAGGACGAGGGCTGCACGAATGCCTTCGATTTCCCCGGTTTCGTGCCGGCCTACGTGCGCCCGCTGTTCTGCCGCGGCGTCGGGCCGTTCCGCTGGGTCGCGCTGTCCGGCGATCCGGAGGACATCTACAAGACCGACGCGAAGGTCAAGGAGCTCATCCCCGACGACGCGCACCTGCACCGCTGGCTGGACATGGCGCGCGAGCGCATCAGCTTCCAGGGCCTGCCGGCGCGCATCTGCTGGGTCGGTCTGGGCCAGCGCCACAAGCTCGGGCTCGCCTTCAACGAAATGGTGCGCCGTGGCGAATTGAAGGCGCCGATCGTGATCGGCCGCGACCATCTGGATTCCGGTTCCGTCGCATCGCCCAACCGCGAGACCGAATCCATGCGCGATGGCTCCGACGCGGTCTCCGACTGGCCGCTGCTCAACGCCATGCTCAACGTCGCCGGCGGCGCGACCTGGGTGTCGATCCACCACGGTGGCGGCGTCGGCATGGGCTACTCGCAGCATTCCGGCGTGGTGATCGTGTGCGATGGCAGCGCGGCGGCCGACCGGCGCATCGCGCGCGTGCTGTGGAACGATCCGGGCACCGGCGTCATGCGCCACGCGGATGCCGGTTACGAGATCGCCAAGGCCTGCGCGGCCGAGCAGGGGCTGAAGATGCCGATGGCGTGAACCCCGCGTGGACAGCGCGCGGGTGTCATGCCGCAAGCCGTGGCCTCACTCCACGCGGGTCGCCCCGCCAGCGTCGTAGTGGAAGGTGCGGGTGATGTTGAGGATGTCCGGGTTGTCCTTCGTGCGCGGCAGCTCGCCGAACGGGGCGGCCATGCGCACGAGTTGCTGCGCGGCCTGATCGAGCACCGGGATGCCGCTGGACTGGATGACTTGCGGCGCGCTGGCCAGCGTGCCGTCGCGGCGAATCTCCACGGTCAGCACCACCGATCCCGACAAGTGCTGTCGCCGGGCTTCATCGGGAAAATTGAGCGTGCCCATGCGTTCGAGCCGGGCCACGTAGGCGCGCATGTAGGCGGCGTATGCGTAAGCGGTGGTGCTGGCGCTGATGAAGGCGCGCACCGGGCGCCGCGCCTCGGCTTGCAGGCGACGTTGCAGCTCGGGCGTGAGGCGAGCCATCTCCAGATCCTGCTCGGTCAGTTTGGCCCCGGTCGGCAAGGGCTGCGTGCTGACCGGCTGCGCTTCCTGCGGGGCCATCACGTCGCGGCTCGATGCGGTGGTGGTGAGCAGCCGCTGCGCGGCGTCGGGCTGCGGCGGCGGGTTCTGTTTTTCCATCGGTTGCGGGGCGATGCCGGGCGTCGGCTTGGGCACCACCGCCAGTTGCGCTTCGCCCGGACGCAGCGCGACCTCGCTGTGCCCGCCGCCCTGCTGGTTGGCCTCGGCGAGGAAGTCGGCCTGCTTGGGCGGCTCGTTGGTGCGGGTCTGGGTGAGGATCACGTCCAGGACCGGCATCACCGGGGCTGGATCCTCCAGCGTGAAACCGACCCCGAGCACGAGGATGCCGTGCACCAATGCCGACAGCGCCAGCGTGGCGACGAGGCGATCCTCCGGGCCGATGCGGCGGCGCGGCGGCGGGGGGGCGACGACCGCGTTCATCGCCGTGCCGCTCGTGTGCGGACGGCGCGATGCGGTCGCGGCGTGCGCCGAGCCTTCATGCGCGGGCCTGCGCGACGCGCCGTTCGATGGCATCGAACAACAGGCCGGCGATGTTCAGGCCGAACTGCTTGTCCAGCTCGCGGATGCAGGTCGGGCTGGTGACGTTGACCTCGGTCAGCCAGTCGCCGATCACGTCCAGGCCCACGAACAGCATGCCGCGGCGCTTGAGCTCGGGCCCCACTTGCGCGGCGATCCAGCGGTCGCGCTCGCTCAAGGGCCGGCCTTCGCCACGCCCGCCGGCGGCGAGGTTGCCGCGGAACTCCTTGCCCTGCGGAATGCGCGCCAGGCAGTAGGGCACAGCCTCGCCATCGACCAGCAGGATGCGCTTGTCGCCATCCACGATTTCCGGCAGGTAGCGTTGCGCCATCACCAGTTGGCCGGGCTGCGATTTCGACCCGCCCAGCAAGGTTTCCAGAATGACGTTGAGGTTGGGGTCGCCGGCATCGGCGCGGAAGATCGAGCGCCCGCCCATGCCGTCCAGCGGCTTGAGCACGGCCTGCCGGTGTTGCTCGACGAAAGCGCGCAGCGCCGCCGGATCGCGCGAGACGAGGGTCGGCGGGCAGCACTGCGGGAACAGGAAAGCCGCCAGTTTCTCGTTCAGGTCGCGCAGGCCCTGCGGGTCGTTCACCACCAGCACGCCCTCGCGCTGGGCCAGCGACAGGATATGGGTGTCGTGCAGGTAGGCCGCGTCCACCGGCGGGTCGGTGCGCATCAGGATGGCGTCGATGCCACGCAGGGGGCGGGTGCGCGTTTCCCCGAGGCTGAACCAGTGCGCGGGGTCGTCGTGCACCTGCAAGGGCGCGCAGCGCGCCTGCGGCTGCCCGTCGGCCAGTCCCAGCCCGCCGGGCAGGACGTAATGCAGCCGGTGGCCGCGCCGCCGGGCTTCCAGCAACATGGCGAACGAGGAATCCTTGGCGACGTGGATCGCGTCGATCGGATCCATGACCACGGCGATGTCCAGCATCTTAAAACCCCTGCATGGGTGTATCCTCACTGCCGGCCGGGGGGTGGGGGCCCCGCGGCCTCGACCATGCTGGCGATGGTAGCAGTCAGGTGCAAGAAAACGTGCAAAATGCGGTGCAATGCGTTGAAGACGCTTGACAGTATCGCGGCCGACTGAGATATAGATGGTTCGCGCCGCAACTTCCGACGATCAAAGGTGGGCCAGCATGAACCCGGCAGCGACAGGGGATCATCGATGGATGACGTGAAAAACGGCGGCACGGCCCAAGGGCTGAAAGTGATGGTCATCGACGACTCGAAGACCATCCGGCGAACCGCCGAGAGCCTGCTCAAGCGGGAAGGCTACGACGTGGTCACCGCCACCGACGGCTACGAGGCGTTGGCGAAGATCGCCGACCATCAGCCGCAGATCATTTTCGTGGACATCATGATGCCGCGTCTGGACGGCTACCAGACCTGCGCGCTCATCAAGAACCACCAGATGTTCCGTTCCACGCCGGTGATCATGCTGTCCTCGAAGGACGGCCTGTTCGACAAGGCGCGCGGGCGGATCGTCGGGTCCGAGCAGTACCTGACCAAACCCTTCACCCGCGAAGAGCTGCTGTCGGCCATTCGCACGCACGTTCCCAAGGGCTGAAACGCATAGGCAATCGCTGTACCGCATCACAGATCGGGCCGTTTCGGGGATTTAGCATGGCACGCATCGCAATCATCGAGGATTCGCTGACCGACAAGGCGGTGTTCACCGAGATGTTGCGTCGGCATGGTCACGAGGTGATCAGCGCGGGCAGTGCCGAGGAAGGGGTGGAGCTGGTCAAGCGGGAGTTGCCGGCCTTGGTGTTGATGGATGTCATCCTGCCGGGCATGAACGGGTTTCAGGCCACGCGGGCGTTGAGCAAGGATCCGAAGACCAGCGCGATTCCGGTGATCATCGTGAGCACGAAGGCGATGGAAACCGACAGGGCATGGGGCATGCGTCAGGGAGCCAAGGAGTACATGGTCAAACCACCGAGCGAAGCGGATCTGATCGGGCGCATCAATTCCCTGTTGGGGATCGGCTGACCGTCATGGCCAAACGTCGCAACAAGAACAAGAAGGCCGGCCCGGTCAAGATCATCCGCCCGGCGGAGCTCGATGCCGCGCCGGTGGAGTCGGCACACGTCGATGCTCCCGTCGACGACATGCCGCAGCCGGCGGCCGCAGCCGTCGAAGACGAAGCCGTCGCCGATCAGGTCGCGGAATTCGAACAGCCCGCGCACGCGATGGCCGAGCCTGAGCCTGAGTCGGTTGCCTCCGCGGCAGAGCCCGATGCGCATGCCGGCGAGCAGGTTCATGCATTCGAGGCCGATGCCTTCGAAACGCACGCCGACGAAGCAGCGGCCATCCCGACGCCCGCGCCCGTGCCGGAGTTCGACGACGCCTCGGCCCTGTTGGCGGGAGCCATCGCGGTCGATCCGCACGCCGCAGCGCCGCGCAGCATCGAGTCGATCCCGATCGCCGAGCCGGGCCATGAGTGGCTTGCCGCTGCGGATCGACACTTCCCGCCGCCGCCCAAAGCGTCGGATGAGCACACGGATGAAGCCGGGTCTGCCGGTGAATCGGCTGCCGGTGTGGTCGCGCCGGAGGCCGAGGCCGCACTTTCCGAGCCGGTCGAAGTGGAAGCCGTCGAGGCAGAACCGGAGCGCGTCGGGCCGAGCGAGCCGCGCATGGCCGCGTTCGCCAAACTGTCCGAATACCAGGCGCTGTCGCTGGCCCACGTGGCTGGTTTGCCGGAGGAGTCCGATGTCCCGGGCCACTGGCGCGGCGTCGGTTTCGGCATCGGCGGCCGCCGCCTGGTGACGGGGTTCGAGGAAATCGTCGAGGTCATCCGCATGCCGCAGGTCACCCACGTTCCCGGCACCCAGCCGTGGATGCTGGGCGTGGCCAACGTGCGCGGCACCTTGCTGCCGGTGGTCGATCTCAAACAGTTCCTCGAAGGCGAGCGCACGGTGGTGTACGAAGGCCAGCGGGTGATGGTGATCCGCCAGGCGGGCGGCAACGTCGCCGTGCTGATCGACCAGTTGTTCGGCCAGCGCACGTTCAACGACAGCCACAAGGTCGCCGACGCCATGGGGGCCGGTACGCGCTACGGCCATTTCATCAAGCAGGTGTACCGCGTGGGCGACATCGACTGGGGCGTGTTCAACATGACGATGTTGACGCGCACTCCGGAATTCAGGCAGGCCGCAGCATGAGCGGCACATCCCAATCACAGGCGATCGAGGTTGAGTCATGAGCAATGTAGGCGGTGGACTGGCGGGACGCGGCACCACGTTCTGGATGGCTTTGGTGGGTGTGTCGGCAGTGGTGTTCGGCGCGAACTACCTCGCTTCGACCTTGCAGACCAGCCGTGAGACGTGGGCGCGCGGCCTCGTCGCCGACATCCAGGTGAAGTCGCAGCAGTTGGCCAAGCAGAGCGCGGACGCCGTGGCCGGCGACGAGACCTCCTTCGCCCATTTCAAGACGACGCGCGATGCCATCGACGCGGATGTCAAACAGCTCCAGCAAGGCAAGGGCGTGTACGGCGGTTATGCCGGCGCGCAGGCGGTCGGCGGGCCGCTGGACACGCTGGCCGGCACCTGGAGTTCGATGTCCTCCAACGCCGATCTCATCATCCGCAATCAGGATCAGGTGACCGGCATCGCCCAGAACGCCGACAAGTTCACCGGCGCGGTGCCGCAGTTGCAGGCCCGTCTGGACGAGGTCGCGCGCGCCATGTCCGACGGCGGCGCGCCGGCGCAGCAGTTGTTCATGGCCATGCGCCAGGTCAACCTCGTCAACAAGATCGCCAGCGACGTGGCGCAGGTGCGCGTGGGTGGTGCTACCGGGCAGGGTGCGGCCGACGCGCTGGGCCGCGACTCGACCATGTTCAACAACGTGCTCAAGGGCTTCCAGGAAGGCGACTCCACCCTGGGCATCACCAAGCTCAACGGTTCGACCTCGGTGGCCTCGCTGTCGCAGGTCGCGCGGCTGAATTCCGACGCGCAGCAGTCGATCAGCACCATCCTTTCATCCGCCAAGCAGTTCTCCGCGGTGCAGGACGCCAACAAGCAGATCTCCGACGGTTCCAGCCAGTTGCTCAACAACGCGCAGGACCTGTACTCGGCCTTCAACAACATCTCCCTGCGGCGCTTCTTCCCCAACACCTATTGGGCGATGGCTTCGGCGCTTGGCTTGCTGTTCGGCCTGATCGGCGCGGCCTTCAAGATCTACTCCGACCAGCGCACCCGGTTCCGCAAGTCGCAGGAAGACAGCCAGCGCAATCAGGAAGCCATCATGCGCCTGCTGAACGAAACCGGCTCGCTCGCCGAGGGCGACTTGACGGTGCGGGCGACGGTGACCGAGGACATCACCGGCGCCATCGCCGACTCGATCAACCTCGCCGTGGAAGAGCTGCGCTCCCTGGTGACCACGATCAACGAGACCGCCGTGCAGGTGGCCGCCGCATCGCAGGAAACGCAGGCGACCGCCATGCATCTGGCCGACGCCGCCGAACATCAGGCGCAGCAGATCAACACCGCCTCCGACAAGATTTCCGAAATGGCGGCGTCGATCGACGAGGTGTCGAAGAACTCCGCCGAGTCGGCCGAGGTGGCCCAGCGCTCGGTGCAGATCGCCGCCAAGGGTGCCGACGTGGTGCGCCAGACGATCCAGGGCATGGACTCCATTCGCGACCAGATCCAGGAAACCTCCAAGCGCATCAAGCGGCTGGGCGAAAGCTCGCAGGAAATCGGCTCGATCGTGGAACTGATCAACGACATCTCCGAGCAGACCAACATCCTCGCCCTGAACGCCGCCATTCAGGCCGCATCGGCCGGCGAGGCCGGTCGCGGGTTCGCGGTGGTGGCCGACGAGGTGCAGCGCCTCGCAGAGCGCGCGTCCAACGCCACGAAACGCATCGAAACGCTGGTGCAGACGATTCAGGCCGACACCAACGAAGCGGTGAACTCGATGGAACAGACCACCGCCGAGGTGGTGTCGGGTGCCCGCCTCGCCGAGGACGCCGGCCTGGCGCTGGGCGAGATCGAAACGGTGTCGAACGACCTCGCCAACCTGATTTCCAACATCTCCACCGCGGCGCGCCAGCAGTCGGATGCGGCCTCGGACATCACCGCGACGATGAACACGATTCAGGAGATCACCTCGCAGACCTCGCACGGCGCCAGCCAGACGGCCGAGTCGATCGGCAACCTGGCCCAGCTCGCCGCGAACCTGCGCCGCTCGGTCGCCGACTTCAAGCTGCCGGGTTGACGGGAACGCAACACATGCCAGCATGACGCCGCGCCGTCGCGACGATGGATCGGCACACTGACAGGATTCCGGGATGAGGCTGCAACAGGACACCAATTTCACCGCACTGAGCTGGGTCAAGCCCGAGCTCGACGAGTCCCTCAAGCAGGCGCGCATGGCGCTGGAGGCGTTCGTCGAGGACGGCGGCGACCGCGGCCAGTTGCAGGCGTGCGCCGCGCATCTGCATCAGGTGCAGGGTGCCTTGCGGATGGTGGAAATCTACGGCGCGGCGATGGTGGCCGAGGAGATGGAGCAACTCGCCAACGCGCTGCTCGGCGATGCCGTGGCCGACCGCGACGAGGCGTATGCCGCATTGATGCGCAGCATCATGCAGTTGCCGGATTATCTGGAGCGTTTGCAGAGCGGGCTCAAGGACGTGCCGCTGGTGCTGTTGCCGCTGCTCAACGACCTGCGTGGCGCGCGTGGCGAAAAAGTGGTGTCCGAAAGCGTCCTGTTCCCGGTCGATGTCAACCGGCCCTTGCCCGCATCCGTCGGGCCTGCGCCACAGGCCTTGCCGCCCGCGCAACTGCGCTCGGCCTTGCAGCCGGTGCGGGATGCGTTCCAGGGCGCTTTGGGCGCGTGGCTGCGCGATGGGTCGCGTTCTGCGGATGCCGCTCCCTTGGCGGAGGCCTGCGGTCGCGTGTTTGCGGTCGTCAGCACGGAACCGGCACGCAAGCTGTTCTGGATCGCATCGGGTGTGCTGGGTGCGGTGGCGGCCAACATGTTCGCCGCCGGCAAGCCCTTGCGGCAGGCGGTGGCGAAGCTGGACGGGGAAATCAAGCGGCTGGCGGACGATGGCGAGGCAGCCTTCGATGCGCGCCCGCCGGGCGAGCTGACCCGTCAATTGCTGTATTTCGCATCCAGCGCTCCCACCGAGGATGCCCGGATCGCCGCCATCCGCGAAGCCTTCGGGCTGGGGCGCGAGAAGCTGGACGAGGGCGACCTCGAACATGCCCGCGGCAGCCTTGCCGGCCACAACCGCGAATTGCTCGATACCGTCGCGAGCGGCATCAAGGAAGACTTGTTGCGCGTGAAAGACGCGCTCGACCTGCACCTGCGCACCAGCGGCGCATCGACGTCCGATCTGGGCGCGCAGGCCGATGCGCTGGGCTCCATCGCCGACACCCTGGGCATGCTGGGTTTGGGCGTGCCGCGCAAGCTCGTGCAGGAGCAACGCACCGCGATTCGGCAGGTCGCCGATGGGCAGCGCGCGGCAGACGAGGCGGCCCTGCTGGAAATCGCCGGCTCGTTGCTGCAGGTCGAAGCCACGCTGGACGACCAGGTCGCGCGCCTGGGCCAGCAGGCGCAGGCGCCCGAGGCGGAGGGCGTGGTCGCGGTGCCCCTGCGCGAATCGCAGGAAGCCCTCGGCGCGCTCATCAAGGAATCGGTCAGCAACTTCGTGCAGGCCCGGCAGTGCTTCGTGGCCTTCATCGAGGCTGGCTGGGATCACGCGCAATTGCACGACGTGCCGCGGTTGCTGGATGAAGTCTCCGGCGCGATGCACCTGCTGGAGCAGCCACGCGCGGCGCGCCAGTTGCGCGCCCTGAGCGTGTTCACCCAATTCGAGCTGGTGAAATTGCAGCGCGTCCCCGACGCGGCGCAGATGGATCGCCTCGCCGATGCCCTGGCGAGCCTGGAATACTTCCTCGAAGCGTTGCGCGACCACCGCCCGCAACGCGACCGCATCCTCGAACTGGCCGAGCAGGGCTTGGTCGCGCTCGGCTACTGGCCGATCCCCGCCGCCGCCGAGCAGGCGCTGGCCGATGCGGCCGCGGCAGAAGCCGCCGCCGCCGCGCCCCCGCCGCCACCGCAGCCGGTCGCGCCGGCCGTGGAACCCCCGCCGGCCGCATCGGTCGTCGAAGCCGCGCCCGCCGAGGCCGCGTTGCCGGCGGCGGAAGCCCCGGCTGCGGTGGAACCCGTCGTCGCGGCCGCGTCGCAACCCGCATCCGTCGCCGAGCCGGTTGCCGAAGCGCCTGTCGCCGCTGCGCCGGCCAGGCGCAAATCCTCGAAAAATTACGGTTTCGCCGACAGTGCGGAAATCGACGACGACATCCGCGAGGTGTTCATCGAAGAGCTCGACGAGGAAGTCAACAATCTCGGCGAGTTGTATGCGCAGTGGTGCGCGGCACCCAACGACCTGGAAGTGTTGCGCCCGCTGCGTCGCGTCTTCCACACCCTCAAGGGCAGTGGGCGGCTGGTCGGCGCGAGCGAGTTGGGCGAGTTCAGCTGGAAGTTCGAGGGCATGCTCAATCGCGTCCTCGACGGCAGCCGCCCGGCGAGTCCGGCGGTCATCGCACTGATCGGATTGGCGCAAGAAACCTTGCCGCAATTCCGCGGTGCCTTGATGAGCAGCGACTTCGAGGTCACCGCCGACATCGAAGGTTTGAAGGAGTGCGCCGACCGTCTCGCCGCCGGCGAAGAGGTTTTCTACGAGGCCCCTGCGGCGGCGGAAACCGTTCCGGAGCCGACGGCTCCGACCGTCGAAGTCGCGCCGGCCGAGGTTGCCGCGCCGGAACCCGTGGCCGAGCCTGCGCCTGCCGCCGTGGCGGAGGCTGCAGTCGAGCCGGCCGTCGCTCCCGCCGAGACCGAGCATGTCGAGGTCGAGCCCGCCGCGGCGGTGCTGGAATCGATGCAGCCCGAGCTGGCCCACGCAGCCAGCGAGGTCGAGGCCGAGGGTCTGCCGGAGGGCGCAGCCTACGCCACCGTCGATCCGATGCTGCTGGATATCTTGCGCACCGAGGTGGCCGCGCATCTGCAAACCATCCAGCAATGGGTCGCCGCCAGTTTCGCTGCGCCGCAGAAGGCCACGGATGCGTTGTTGCGCGCGATCCACACCATCAGCGGCGCCTTCGCGATGACCGAAGTGCCGTTGATCACCGAAGCCCTGTCGCCGACGGAAGGTTTCGTGCGGCGTCTGTTGGCGCATCGTGTCGTGCCGACCGCCGAAGGCATCGCCTTGATCGGCGATGTGGCGGTTGCGATCGAGTCGGTGATCGCGGCCTTGCAGCAGGCCCAGCCGATCATCCATTCGCAGGAGGCGCTGGCCGAACGTGCGATCGCCTTGCGCGATGCGCTGCCGGAAGCCACGACACCGATCCTGCCCATGCCGGTGGAAGAGGACGCGGAAGCCGAGCGCGTGGCCGCCGAGCAGGCCGAAGCGCAGCGCGTTGCAGCGGAGCAGGCCGAAGCCGAGCGTCTTGCCGCCGAACAGGCGGAAGCCGAGCGTTTGGCAGCGGAGAAGGCCGAAGCGCAGCGCGTGGCTGCGGAGAAGGCCGAAGCCGAGCGCGTGGCCGCCGAGCAGGCCGAAGCGCAGCGCGTGGCCGCCGAGCAGGCCGAAGCCGAGCGACTGGCAGCGGAGAAGGCAGAAGCCGAGCGCCTTGCCGCCGAGCAGGCGGAAGCGCAGCGTGTGGCAGCGGAACAGGCCGAAGCCGAGCGTCTTGCCGCCGAGCAGGCGGAAGCGCAGCGTGTGGCAGCGGAGCAGGCCGAAGCCGAGCGTCTTGCCGCCGAGCAGGCGGAAGCAGAGCGTCTGGCAGCGGAACGTCATGCGGGTGAGCAGGCCGAAATGGAACGGCTCATCGCCGCCATGGCAACGGAATTGGGGCATCCGGCAGTTCCTGCGCCGGAGGAGACTTCGGCCGAAGAACCTTCGCCCGAAGAGACGTCGTCGAGCGAACACGCGCCCGAAACCGTGGCGCATGGCCAGAGCCATGAGGAAACGCACGAGGCGGTTTCCGAAGCGCATGCGTCCGCGCCGGGCGAGGCCGAAGCGATCGAAACGTCTGCGCTATCGGGTTCGCATGCCCATTCCGGACACGACGCTGACGAGCAGACAGAACTCGAACGGCTCGAATACGAAAAGCTCGAAGCCGAGTATGCGCATCAGGCGCGCTTGGCCGAAGAACAGCGACGCGCTGCCGAACAGGCCGAAGCCGAGCGTCTGGAGTACGAACGCCTCGAAGCCGAATACGCAGAGCAAGCGCGTCACGCCGAACATGAACGGGTTGTGGCCGAGCAGGCCGAAGCCGAGCGCGTGGCTGCGGAGAAGGCCGAAGCCGAGCGCGTGGCTGCGGAGAAGGCCGATGCCGAGCGCGTGGCCGCCGAACAGGCCGAAGCCGAGCGTCTGGAGTACGAACGCCTCGAAGCCGAATACGCAGAGCAAGCGCGTCACGCCGAACATGAACGGGTTGTGGCCGAGCAGGCCGAAGCCGAGCGGGTGGCTGCGGAGAAGGCCGAAGCCGAGCGCGTGGCCGCCGAGCAGGCCGAAGCCGAGCGCGTGGCCGCCGAGCAGGCCGAAGCCGAGAGGGTGGCTGCGGAGCAGGCCGAAGCCGAACGTCTTGCCGCCGAGCAGGCCGAGGCCGAGCGGGTGGCTGCGGAGCAGGCCGAAGCCGAACGTCTTGCCGCCGAGCAGGCCGAGGCCGAGCGGGTGGCTGCGGAGCAGGCCGAAGCCGAACGTCTTGCCGCCGAGCAGGCC
>JAFEBW010000056.1 GCA_018242445.1 Pseudomonadota bacterium
GGGCTCGTGGCCCTGGCAACTGTTCGGGATGTGAAGAAAGACTCCGCACCGACCCTGGCTCCCCCACGATCTCGTAATCTCAGGGATATCGGTCTGGGGCGGAGGCGGAAACAACTTACAAGGGAGTGATATTGCGGATTTCGAGGAGCGCTGGACCGGCGGCTACATCTTCGAAAACGAGTGGCAATCCTTCCGCACGCGCAGGCAGCGCGAACTGGAGCTGCTCACCGCCGAACACGGCTACGACCGCCCGGGCCGCTACATCGTCGCGGTGAAGGTGATCGACATCTTCGGCAACGACACCATGACCCTCGTGCCGGTCAACGTTGGCTGAGGAAACTCCTAATTTTTCAGAGTTTCCCGTTGGTCATGGATGGCCGGTCACGAAGCAATCACGCACGCGATTGCTTCGCCTGAGTCGAGTTTGGGCGTGTAGCGGAGGGGCGAAGGGTGCGTACCGCCTCACGATCCATCGCTGCGCTCAGGGTGCCGGATGCGCGCGACAGGATGCGTCGATCGACAGCCGCGTGTTCACGGCGATGCCATCGAGCGCGCGTTGGTTGACGATCAGCTTGCGGCCGTCGTCCATGCGCACGTACAGGTCGTAGCCGCCGACCGCAGCGGTACTGGATTGCGGCGGCTTGCCATCGCCGAGCACGCCGCCGAGCACGCCGCCGTGCAGGGCCGTCGCGCCGGCCTGAGAGCTGGAACGATCCCTGATCTGCGCGACGATGCCGGTTCCCGGCAGGCAACGCGGGCTGGCCGCCGGTGCGGGCGACGGCGTTGCGGTGGACGTGGTCGCCGCCGGCGCGGCAGGTTCGGCAGGCTCCCGCAGCGGCGCCTGCGTGGCGCAGCCTGCCAGCGCCAGTGCGAGCGCCACGGCGATGCCGGCGCGGCACGGGCCCGTCATCAGTTGCGGAACTCCTGATGGCAGCCCTTGCACGAGCGCCCGATCTTGCTCATGGTCGTGCGCAGGGCGACGCAATCGGTGGGCGGCGCAGCCAGCGCGGCGTCGAGTTCGGCGCGCAGGTCGCTGGCCTTCTGGCGGAAATCGGATTCCTTGTCGATCGGCAGGAACACCGGCTCGAGGTCGTTGGACAGCGCGCGCAGGGTCTGCAGGTGCGGCAGGCTGTCGGTGACCGCGCAGCGGTTCGCCTTCACGTTCGCATCCAGCGCGTCCATGTGGAAGTCCTGCATGTGCATCAGCACTTGCGTCATGTGCGGCCCGCTGCGCAGCGCGCTGAGCGTCATCACCGTGCCGATGATGCCGATGACCAGACCCACGGCGATGGCGATGGGAACCTTGTAGCGCATGCTGCCTCCTGCGGATGGCGTGGACGGGTGGACGACCGCGGCACGATATCATGCCGGCCCTGATGGACTGACGAGTTTGCAGGCATGCACGCCCCGGCCTTGCCCACGATGGCGACCCACGACAAGGCACGCCTCTACAGCGAACGCTTCGCCGGCATCGACCGTTTGTACGGCACCGGTGCCGCGCTGCGGCTGGGCGCATGCCACGTCGGCGTAGTCGGGCTCGGAGGCGTCGGCTCGTGGGCGGTGGAAGCGCTGGCGCGCAGCGGGGTAGGGCGGCTGAGCCTGATCGACGCCGACGAGGTCTGCCTGTCCAACACCAACCGCCAGTCGCATGCGCTCGATGGCCACTTCGGGCGCGGCAAGGCCGCGGTGCTGGCCGAGCGCGTGCGCGCGATCAATCCGGCAGCGCAGGTCGATGCCGTGCCCGAGTTCCTCGTCAGCGCGAACCTGGAAGCCATCCTCGCGCGCGGCTTCGATCTGGTGCTCGATGCCTGCGACAGCCTGCGCAGCAAGATCGAGCTGATCGCCGCCTGCAAGCGCCGCAAACTGCCGCTGGTGGTGTCGGGCTCGGCTGGCGGACGCACCGACCCGACCCTCGTGCGCGTGCGCGACCTGTCGCGCACCGAACACGACGCCATGCTCGCACTGGTGCGCAAGAAGCTGCGCGCCGAGCATCGTTTCCCGCGCAACCCCAGGCGCTATTTCGGCATCCCCGCGGTGTATTCGCTGGAGAACGTGAACTACCCGCAGGCCGACGGCAGCGTCTGCGGGCAACGCCCCGACCTGCCCGCCGATGCGGCGTTGAAGCTCGACTGCGGCGGCGGCCTCGGCGCGGCGATGCACGTCACCGGCGCGTTCGCCTTCGCCGCGGTGGGCCGGGCGCTGGAGGTGTTGCTGAAGCCGGGCAACGACTGATCGCAATCACGCCGGCATCGGCAGCTTGAACAGGCGTCGGGCGTTGCCGGATGTGGCGCTCGCCAGCGCATCCGTGGACATGCCGCGCAGCTCCGCGATGCAGTCGCGCACGACCGCCAGCCGCGCCGGCTCGTTGCGCTGCCCGCGATGGAAGGCGTCGGGCTGGTCGGGCGCGTCGGTCTCCAGCAGCAGGAACTCGATCGGCATCGTTGCGACGATCCGCCGCAGCCGCTGTGCGCGATCAAAGGTGACCGGGCCGCCGATGCCCAGGTGGAAGCCGAGCTGCCACAGTTGCCGCGCCTGCTCCTGGCTGCCGGAAAAGCTGTGCACCACCCCGCGCAGGGCGTTCCCGGCACCCGATCCGTGGCCGCCGATGCGGCGCAACGTGGCGATCACCGCGTCGAAGGCCTTGCGCGCGTGCACGATCACCGGCAGGTCGAACTCGCGGGCGATTTTCAGTTGCGCTTCGAACAAGGTTTGCTGAAGTGCCCGATCCAGCCCTTCGACATGGAAGTCCAGCCCGCATTCGCCCACCGCAACCGGGCGGCCGATGCGCAGGACATGGCGCAACGCGGCGAGATGGCGATCTTCGTGTTCTGCCAGATACATCGGATGCAGGCCGTAGGCGGGGTACAGCCCGGGGTTCGCATCGCACAGGGCACGCAGCTTCGGCCAGCCAGGCGCCACAACAGCAGGGACGACCTGCGCGATCACGCCGGCGGCACGGGCGCGGGCGATCACGGCGTCGCGATCGGCATCGAATTCCGGGGCGTCGAGATGGCAGTGGCTGTCGGTGAGCATGGGCGAAATCACCAATGGAAGAATTTGGCCGGAGAGATATCAGAATGATGGAATCGATTCGCTTTGGCCTGAATGGCCTGTTTCTACTCTGCCTGCGTGCCGCCTGATCCGGAGCTGTTACTGTGGGTTGGCGTCGATGCTTATCGTGTTGCAGGGTGATTGGAAGAGACTGGTTTGTTGCGTGTGGGGATCGATTTCGTATCTACTGGCCGCCCCTTCGCCATAAAGCCATTTCACTTTTCGTACGGAAGTGAAGACACTCTGAAGATGATCGATCTGCACTGCCACATGCTGCCGGGTATCGACGACGGCGCTCCTGATCGCGCCGTGGCGGTCGCCATGGCGCGCTGCGCCGCCAACGACGGCATCACCCACGTCGCCTGCACGCCGCACATTTATCCGGGCCTGTACGACAACTGCCGCGACGGCATCCTGCGGCATATCGAGGCGTTCCGCGCGGTACTGGCCGAGGAGGGGATCGACCTGCAACTGGTGGTGGGTGCCGACACCCATCTGACCCCCGATCTGCTGCGTGACATCCGTGCGGGGCTGATTCCGACGCTGAACGACACGCGCTACCTGCTGTTCGAACCCCCGCACCATGTCGCCCCACCGCGGCTGGAGGAATCGGTCTTCAACCTGCTGGTGGCTGGCATCGTCCCGGTGGTCACGCACCCGGAACGGCTCTCGTGGATCGAGTCGAACTACGAGACTTTCGAGCGCCTCGTCGATGCCGGCGCACTGATGCAGATCACCGCGGGCAGCGTGACCGGGCGTTTCGGTGGCCGGCCGAAGTACTGGGCCGAGCGCATGCTCGAAGACGGCATGGTGCACCTGCTGGCCACCGACGCCCACCATGTGGACAAGCGCCCGCCGTTGATGCGCGAGGCGCGCGACGCCGCAGCGGCCATCGTGGGCGACGAGGAAGCCACGCATCTCGTTCTGACCCGCCCACGCATGATTCTCGAAAATCGTCCACCCGACGAGCTTCCGGAAGCGATTGGCGCTATCATGGAAAGTCCCGTGCCGCCAACCAGCTTCTGGGCGCGGCTGTTCGGGAAGGGCTGAAATACGAGGATCACGCGATGCGAACGACGCAATTCATGGCGCTGATGCTGCTGGCGGCGCTGTGGCTGAGCTTGGCCGGCTGCGCGAATGGGCCGGCGCTGGTAAGGGGCAATCCCAACCTGATCGTCCAGAATCAGGGTCTTCCCGATCCGGATTTGGCGAAGGATTTCGCCCCGGTGGACGATTACCGAATCGGTGCCCAGGATTTGCTGACGATCACCGTCTTCGGCGTTCCCGATTTGACCCAGGACGTTCGCGTGGACGCTCTGGGCAAGATCACCCTTCCGTTGATCGGCAGTGTGCAGGCGGGCGGACGCACGCCGCTGGAGCTGTCCGGCAACATCGCCGCGAAATTGACGAAGGGCTACCTGCAAAACCCGCAGGTGACCGTCTTCGTCAAATCCTACGACAGCCAGCAGATCACGGTGTCCGGCGTGGTGAAGAAACCTGGCGTGTACCCCATGACTGGCCCGACCACACTGCTGCAGGCGATCGCCAACGCGCAGGGACTGGACGATCTCGCCGATCATCGCGGCGTGGTCGTCTTCCGCACCGTCAATGGTCAGCGCATGGCTGCGGTGTACGACATCGACGCCATCGGGCGCGGCGCAGTCGACGATCCACCCCTGTACAGCCACGATATCGTCGTGGTCGCTCTTTCGAAATCGAAGGATCGCCTCAGAACCTTCATCCAGACGGCGCCGTCGCTGGGATTGTTCCGGCTGATCTACCCTTGAGGAATCCTTAAGCCATGCAGCAAGACCACCTGATCGGCGACGGCCGCGATCGTGACAACAATTTTCCTACCCAGCCGCAATCGGGTGCCCTGACACCCTCGATGACTGGGCCGGATCGGCTGCTGCCGGTCGTGAGCGAGGACGACGACCGCAACCGGGATACGGGCGAGATCGATCTCCGCCATCTCCTGGACGTGTTGCTCAAGCGCAAGTGGACCATCATCGCCACGTTCGGAATCGTGGTGCTGGCGGCCCTGCTCATGACCCTGCTAAAGACACCGATCTATCGCGCCAGCACGACCATTCAGATCGACCGCGACGCCATGCAGGTGATCCAGGTGCAGGGCGTGAACGATGCCAACAACAACATCGCGGTCAATGATGATGCGTATTACAAAACGCAATATCAATTGCTGCAGAGCATTGCACTCGAGCGCAGGGTTGCCGCCAGTTTGCATCTGAAAGATGATCAGGATTACCTGCAACGGGGTGATGCTTCACGGATCAAACGCCTGTTTTCGATGGTATCACCCGCTGCAAAGGGCAACCCGTCGAGCAATCGCCCAGGGTCGGGCTGGGGAGACAAAGATGACCAGTTCATGCAAAACAACTTGTCGATCAACCCGATACGCGACACCCATCTGGTAACGATCAATTTCGACAGCGCGAATCCTGACTTGGCGGCGAAGATCGCCAATGCGTTCGCCAATACCTTCATTGCGGTCAACCTTGAGCACAATTACAACTCGACGGCCTACGCCCGGCAATACCTCGAAGGGCGTCTTGCCGAGCTCAAGAAGAAGCTGGCCGATTCCAAGCAGCACCTGATTACGCTTGCGACCACCCAGAGGCTGTTTCTCGACGCCAACGGTGCACCCACACTGAGCAACACCAACCTCGACTCGCTCACTCAGGCGCTGGTGGTGGCGCAGGATGCGCGCACCAAGGCCGAGGCGCGCTGGAAGTTCGCGCAGGCCTTGCCAGATGCCGCGCTTCCAGGCGACGAGGTAGTCAATTCCGCCATCTTCAGCCTGCAGCAGCAGCGCGCCACGCTGGTCGCCGATTACCAGCTCAAGCTCAAGACGTTCAAACCAGGCTACCCGTTGATGGAGGCGGAAAAGAGTCAGATCGACGCGCTGGACAAACAGATTTCGGCGACATATTCCGGCATCCGCTCGTCGATGCGCGCCGAATACGAGGCCGCGCTCGCGCACGAGAAGATGGCCAAGCAGCAACTGGAGAGCGAGAAGAGCGACGCGCTCGCACAACAGAGCCGGAGCATCGACTACAGCGTGGCCTTGCAGGACGTGCAGACCAACCAGCAGCTCTACAACGACATGCTGGAGCGCTACAAGGAAATCGGCATCGCCGGCGGCATCACCAGCAACAACATGAGCGTGGTGGACTCCGCCGACGTACCGACCAAGGTGTTTCGGCCCCGCCTGCTGCTCAACCTGCTCGTCGCGTCGATCCTCGGCTTGGGTCTGGGCATCGGCTTGGCCCTGTCCCTGGATTACTTCGACGACACGATCAAGTCGCCTGCTGACATCGAGAAACTGCTCGGCTTGGCTGTGCTCGGCATCATCCCGCGCCTGAAGGACACGTCGCCGAAAGAGGCGTTGCAAGATCTCCGGTCGGCCTTCGCCGAAGCGTACCGTTCCGTGCGTACCGCCTTGCAGTTTTCCACCAATGCCGGTGTGCCCAAGAGTCTGCTGGTCACCAGCGCTACACCCATGGAAGGCAAGTCGACGACGGCGTTGACCATCGCCATCAACTTCATCCAGTTGGGCAAGAGCGTGCTGCTCATCGACGCCGACATGCGCAATCCGTCGCAGCATCGATCGCTGGAGCTTTCCAACGAAAAGGGGTTGTCGTCCTTTTTGTCGGGGGTGGACAAGCCGAGCGATGTGATCCAGGTACTGCCCGATTCCGGCCTGCATGTGATCACCTCCGGCCCGTTACCGCCCAACCCGGCCGAACTGCTGGCCGGGCCGAAGTTGCTGTCGATGCTGACGGTGGCCGCGGCCAAGTACGACCAGATCATCATCGACGGTCCGCCGACCCTGGGCATCGCCGACGCGCTGATCATCGCCCACGTAACCGCAGGCACCATGGTAGTGATCGCGGCCGGCACTGCGCGGCGCGCCGTCGTGAAGGACTCGCTCAAGCGCCTGATGTCGGCGCGAGCCCGCCTGATCGGCGCAGTGCTCAACAAGTTCGATCCGAAAATGGCAGGTTACGGCTACAGCTACGGATACGGCTATGGCGCCTATTCCTACTACGCATACGGCAACGATCGGGCTCGCCTGACCAAGCAATGAACGGTGGCGACGCCACCGACGCGCTGGAACAGGCGCTCGCCTTGCACGCCGCGCCAACCCGCGCCTCGTTGGCGCGCACGCGGGCGTTGCCCGCGAATGTGCTGTGGCTGATCCGTATCGCCGCCGGTGACGCGGCGCGCATCGATGCTGCGGTACGGCGCACCGGCAAGTCGACGGAGGCGGTGACGGACGCCGCGCGCCTGTACCTGCAACACATCCTGTTTGCCGAATCGGCGGACAGCTACCGGACGCTCGGGGTGCGCGCGGACGACGACGACGAAACCATACGCACGCATTACCGCAGCTTGGTGAGTTGGCTGCACCCGGATCGGAATGCCGATCAGTGGGACGCAGTCTTCGCCGAGCGCGTCAACCGGGCGTGGAAGACGATCAATACCAGCGAGCGCAGGGCGCAGTACGACGCATGGCTGCGCCAGCAGGCGCCTGCCGTGCCGACCGGTGGCTTGCAGTTGAGCGTGCGTGGCGTGACGACGAACATCGATGTCCGCGAACCCCGGTTGCGCGCGGCAGGCCGCGGGTGGCGCTGGGCGCCGGCAGCGCTGCTGGTGATGCTGGCCGTGGCGACCCTTGCGGTGCTGTGGGCGTTGAACGGGCCAAGGCAGGGCACACTGGGGCCCGGCGAAACGGCGCAGGCATCTTCGGAGCCGGCATCGAAGGCCGTCGTCGACCCGGCCATCGCCGCTTCCGGCACCGCCGCGTTGCAAACCCGGGACGAGGCAATGGCGGGCGCATCTGTCGCCGTGCCACCGGCAGTCGCTCCATCCACGGCAGCGGATTTGCCGGTCGCGACGCCGCAGGCCGCAGCAGGTAGCGATGACGCCATGGCATCGCCTGGCCAGACGAATACGCTGCCATCGACGGTGCAAGCAGGCGGTGCGGCGGACGTGAGCCCTGCGCCGGCGACTGTCCAGGCGCAGGCCCATCCGGCGATGGTTCCGGGGATTCGTCAACCTGACGTTCGCCAGCCAGATGTTCGCCAGCCAGAAGTTCGCCAATCGGCAAGAGCGGGCCTGCCGTTTCAGGCGGCAGTCAAACCGGCGGTAGTCGGCAGGGTCGCGCCGAACGAAGCCACTGGTCGTCACACGGAACTGGCGGTTGCGCAGTCGCCGCGCGTCAGGATCAGCGTGCTTGCTCCGGCGGTTGCGGTGCCCGTCGTCAGGGGCGCGGCGCGCACGGACACTGTCGCCGATGCAGGCCGTTCCCGGCGCGAAAAGCCAATGGCGGCGAACGGCGAGTCGGTGCGCTCCGATGATGTTGTGAAGGCATCGCAGACAAACCAGCATTCCGATCCCGGTTCTTCGCCGATGGATGGCGCCATCGCGGTCACCCGAACCTTCGTCGCGGCCTATGCGGCAGGCGACCTGCATGGATTGATGCGCCTGTTCACTCCCACGGCATCCGACGATCGCGGCGGTATCGATGCCATCGAACAGGACTACGCGAGCTTCTTCAAGCAATCGCGCTATCGTTCCCTGCACTGGCGGCCGGTGACGTGGGCCGTCAACGCCGACCGTGCCGTCGGCACCGGCCCGTTCGTCGCCCGGATCGCAGGGCAGGGCGACTGGATGGCGCACGACGTGCACGGCTGGATGCGGATGGAAGTTGTGCGCTACGAGGGCGAATGGAAGATCCAGCACCTGCAGCACGGAAATGCCGAATGACTACGACGACCGACACGAACGAACCCGGCGGCGCACCCGCCCCGAATGCATCCGCATCGCCGCCGTCGCGGCGACGATCGCGCCGGCGCATGGAGGCACCCCCATCGCAGCCGGCCCGCCCCGCCCTGACGGCCGCGGATTGGGTGCTGGTGCTATGCCTCAGCGTGGCTGCGGCGTGGCTTGGCTGGCGCGTGTTCACGCTCGGCATGGCCGACTCCAATTTGGCCAACGAGGATCCGGAAAGCGCGCTGGCGTGGCGCCCCGAGCATCCTGCGGCGCTGGTTGCGGCGGCCAACAACGCTTTTGCCGGTCATCGCTACGATGATTCGCGCGATCTGGCCCGCAAGGCGGCGTCAGGCTATCCGCTCCTGGGTACGGCATACAGCCAGCTCGGTCAGTACTACGATTTTTTCCACCGCGAAGACGACGCTTTGCGATTTTTCGCGATCGCCAGCCGGCTCGCGCCGCGCGACGTACCCGCGCGGATGTACATGAGCAATCACGACATGCGCATCGGCAAGGTGGATGCGGCCTTCGACAACATCGACAGGGTGTTGCGCATGTATCCGGATCTGCTGGCCAACGTTCTGCCTTCGTTGGTACAGACGTCCAAATATCCGCCCGCACAGGCCCAGCTGGGGAGGCTGCTACGCAGCCGGCCACTGTGGCGCGTGGCATTCCTGTCCCTGCTGGCATCGTCCGGCAGCGATCCACTCGCCATCGACAACATTTTCGGGCTGCGTGGCGGCGACGATCCTTTACCGGCGAAGCCGCCGAGTTGGACCAATGCAGCGAACGATCTGTCCGACGATCAGCCGACCGGCTTCACCGAGGTGGATCTGCTGATCAATCGCCAGGTCGCCGATGGCCGCTGGCAGGTCGCGCGCGACACCTGGCTGAACAGTCTGAACAAGGGGCAGCGCGCGGTGGTGGATCTGTTGTACGACGGCAACTTCGTGTTCCGGCCGGACTACCATCGCATCCCCTGGCTGGGCATCTCCAGCAAGGCTTTTGGCTGGCAATTGCCCAACGACGGCGCCGGTTACGACGCGACCATCGGACCGCGGACGCGGGGCGCGACGCAGAATTCGTTGCAGGTGATCTTCAATGGCCTGCCGGTCAGCTACAGCCCCGTGCAACAATTGCTCGTCCTGTCGCCCGGCCACTACCGTGTCACGGGGTTGGGGCAGGCAGGTGGCATGACCAACGAGGTGGGATTGCGGTGGACGGTTGCCTGCGCCCAGGACAACAAGCAGATGTTCCTGCAGGAGCCGGAGATTGTTCTCGCCCATTCGACGCCCTTCAAGGGCGACATCCCCTATGGCCCGTTCGCGTTCGAGTTCGACGTACCGGCGGCGGGTGGAACGGTCGTGCAGGACGGTACGCCGACCTTGGTGCTGAAAGGCTGCCCCGCGCAATGGCTCCGGCTGGATCTGGGCGATGGGCTCTACAAGGGCATCCCGCTGCAGGGTGGAGTGCTGTTCGATCATCTGGCCGTCGAACACGCGAAATAATTTTGGGCACAACGCACTTGTAATCGGGAAATTGCAGTGCTAGGATCGCTCGCAGTCCGCCCACCCAAGCAGGGGAACACCATGAAAGTCTTCTTGATCGCCGCTCTGGCCTCCGTTCTTGCGGCGGGCAATGCGATGGCAGCCAATGCGTCTTCCTCAGCTGCTCCGGCGGGTTCGTTGAATGAAGCCAACACGTTCTCGGTCGGTGCGGTTCCTGCCGCGCAGCACGCGGCCCGGCCCACCCTTTACGCACAGGCGGTCGGATCGCAGACCTGCCATGATGACCAAGGCAAGGTCGTGCCCTGCAGCGGCGGTACCCAGAACGCAGGGAGTGGCAGTGGCGTGTCGCCGGGCCTCGTCACGGGCTTGGCTGTCATCGCCGGCATCGGTATCGCCATCGGCATGTCCGGGAACAGCCACAATACTGATAATCACTCTCTGAGCCGTCCCTGAGGTTAGGGCGATCTCAGGAATAAAGGCCGCGCCAAGCGCGGCCTTTTTGTTTGTGAAGGCATGGATTCCCGATTCCGGCGGACAGCATGACACGATCGCGTCACCATCGACACGGAAGCGGGCGCATGGCGCCCCTGGTTTCGTTCTGGAACGATCCTGCCGGAATTTCGCCGTCGGCCTTCCTGCTGGCCACCGCCGTCGCGGTCTGCGCGTTGCTGCTCGGCGGGGGCGCGGGATGGCTGGGCGATACGGTCGTACAACTGCTGTCGCTGCCCTTGCTCGTGCTGGCTTCGCTGGAATGGCGCCGTCAGGCCTGGAAAGCGGGCGACTGGATGTTGCTGGCCCTGCTTGGCGGCGTGCTGTTGCTCGGCGTTGTTCAACTCATGCCGATTTCCCCTGACGCATGGGCCCGCATGCCGGGGCGCGCCGAACTGCTCGCCGACCTCCAGGCGGCAGGGTTGCGGCCGACCGCGTATACGCTGAGCCTCAATACCGTCGCCACGGAGCGATCCCTGCTGTGGCTGCTGCCTGCCGTGGCCATGTTGCTCGCCACCCGCTGGATGTCGTGGCGGCAAACGCGCGTCCTGTTGATGGTTGTGTTCGCGACGATCCTGTTCCTGCTCGGCTTCGGTGTGATGAGCAAATCGGCGTCGAACACCGACGTCCTTGCAACCGTCAGGGAGTCGGTCGCGCAGACGAACCTGGCGCTCAATTCGATCAGCGATCCGAACGCATCCACGCCCGCCGCACCGGTGGATTCAGGATTCGCCGTGTACTCGAACCGCAACCATTTCGCGACCTTGCTCGCCATGACGATCCCGCTGGCGCTGGGAGCTGCGCTGGCCGCTTGGAGGCGTAGCGACAGGGACAGGAAGAATGCGATCGCGGCGCAGAGCCTGATGTTCGTGTTGGTGTTGATAGGCTTGCTGATCGGGGTCGTCGAAACCAAATCCCGCTCCGGATTCGTGCTGGGACCTGCGGCGCTTGCGGTCGGCTTGTTGATGTTTCCACGCATGGGCCTGAGCCGGAAGCTCACTTGGCTGGCCGTGGCAGGCGTGCTGGCCATTGTCGCCATCACCGTGATCTTGGTTGGCTCGGGCACCTTGGATCGGTTTTTTACCGAAAGCGTAGATCTCAACGTGCGCTGGAGTATCCATGCGACAACGCTGGATGCAGCCCGACATTTCGGTGCGCTGGGCTCTGGTTTGGGCACGTTCGTGGAGGCCTATCAGCAGGTCGTTCCCCACGAAGGATACCTTGGCGCGTACGTGAACCATGCCCATGGCGATTACCATGAACTTTGGCTCGAAGCGGGTTGGCCCGGTGCCGTACTGTTGATCGCCTTCCTCGGGTGGTACCTGCAAGCGAGCTTCAAGGTGTGGACGCGAAAAAGCACCGATGCGCCGGTGGTGCTGGCGCGCGCGGCATCGATCGCCATCCTGATCGTGCTGGCGCACAGCTACCTCGAATACCCGCTGCGCAAGACGTCCATCCTCGCCCTCATGGGCGTGGTCTGCGGGCTGCTGCAAGCCGGATCGCGGCGTGGCGAGGCGCAACGGGCTACTGTTTCGCCAGTTCACGGGCGACGCGAACCGCTGGTCGACGAGCCGTCGCCTGCATCCGGCTCCGGCATGCCGGGGCCGGTTTCCATCGCCGATTGAACATCCGATGCGGATCCTGGTAACCGGCACCGCCGGCTTCATCGGTTCGACGCTCGCCATCCGCCTGCTCGAACGCGGCGACGAAGTGGTCGGCATCGACAACCTCAACGACTACTACGACGTGAACCTCAAGCACGCGCGGTTGGCGCGCTTCGCCTCGCACCCACGCTACACGCACGTCTCCGCCGATCTTGCCGACCGCGCCGCTGTCGAAGCCGTATTTGCAACATACAAGCCGCAGCGGGTGGTGAACCTCGCCGCGCAGGCAGGCGTGCGCTACGCCGCACAGAACCCGCATGTGTACGTGCAGAGCAATGTGGTCGGCTTCCTGCACATCCTCGAGGGCTGCCGCCAGCACGGCGTCGAGCACCTCGTGTTCGCATCCACCAGTTCGGTGTACGGAGCGAACACGACGATGCCGTTCTCCGAGCACCAGTCCACCGAGCACCCGTTGACGGTGTACGCGACCAGCAAAAAGGCCAACGAGATGATGGCGCACAGCTACGCCCATCTCTACGGCATCCCGTGCACCGGGCTGCGCTTCTTCACCGTGTACGGGCCGTGGGGCAGACCGGACATGTCGCCGATGCTGTTCGCGCGGGCCATCCGCGCAGGCGAGCCGATCAAGGTGTTCAATCACGGCCGCCATAAACGCAGCTTCACCTACATCGACGACATCGTCGAAGGCATCGTGCGGACGCTCGACATGCCATCGGCACGGAACCCCGCATGGAATTCGGCGCGACCGGATCCGGCGAGCAGCAGCGCGCCGTATCGCATCTACAACATCGGCCACGAACGGCCCGTGGAATTGCTGCGCTTCATCGAACTGCTGGAGCAAGCTTTCGGCCGCAAGGCGCGGATGGAAATGCTGCCGTTGCAGCCCGGAGACGTGCCCGATACGGAAGCGGATGTGTCCGAATTGATTCGAGCCGTGGATTACAAGCCGTGTATTCCCATCGAAGAAGGCGTGGAACGATTCGCGCGCTGGTATGATAATCAGTTCCCATTGCCATGACGCCAATCAAGGAACCTGGATGCCCCTGACGCTTCCCGATCCATACGACCCTTCCATCGCCATCGTCGGTCTCGGCTACGTGGGTCTGCCATTGGCAGTCGCCTTCGGCCGCATCTTTGCGACGACCGGTTTCGATATCCATGCCGAGCGCGTGGAGCAGTTGCGCGCCGGCCACGATGCGACGCGCGAAATCGATGTCGATGAGTTGGCATCCGCAACGCGGTTGTCGTTCACGACAGAGCGTGCCGACATCGCCGCCTGCAACGTCTACATCGTCACCGTGCCCACGCCGGTGGACGAGCACAAGCGCCCCGACTTCACCCCGCTCATCAAGGCCAGCCAGTCCATCGGCAAGGAGCTCAAGCGCGGCGACGTGGTGATCTACGAATCCACCGTGTATCCGGGTGCCACCGAAGAGGTGTGCGTGCCCGAACTGGAGCGCAGTTCCGGGTTGAAGTTCAATGCCGACTTCGCCGTCGGCTACAGCCCCGAGCGCATCAATCCTGGCGACAAGGATCGCCGCCTGGCGACAATACCCAAGGTTACCTCGGGATCGACGCCGGAGGCCGCCGCATTCGTCGATGCGCTGTACCGCCGCATCGTCGCGGCCGGCACGCATCCTGCCGCGAGCATCAAGGTGGCCGAGGCTTCCAAGGTCATCGAGAACACGCAACGCGACGTCAACATCGCCCTCATCAACGAGTTCGCACTGATCTTCCATCGCCTCGGCATCGACACCCAGGATGTGCTGGCCGCCGCAGGGACGAAGTGGAACTTCCTGAAGTTCCAGCCGGGCTTGGTCGGCGGCCACTGCATCGGCGTGGATCCGTACTACCTGATACAGAAGGCGCAGGCTGTCGGCTATTACCCCGACATCCTGCTCGCCTGCCGTCGCATCAATGATGCGATGGGTCGGCATGTGGCCGGTGAAGTGGTGAAGCTGATGATCGCCAAGGGGCACGCGATCAAGGGTAGCCGCATCCTCGTGCTCGGTTTGACCTTCAAGGAAAATTGCCCGGATTTGCGCAACACGCGGGTAGTGGATCTGGTGGGCGAACTGGAGAGTTTCGGCGCCGTCGTCGACATCCACGACCCTTGGGCGGATGCCGGGGAGGCGAAAGCCGAGTACGGACTGAATCTGCTGAAGGAGCTTCCTTCCCCCGGCACATACGACGCCGTGGTGCTTGCAGTCGCGCACGACGAGTTCAGGGCCGGAGGCGGCGCACGATTGCGCGCGCTGGCCAACGGCCGCGCCATCCTCTACGACATCAAGGGCCTGTTACCTGCGAGTGATGTCGACGGACGTCTTTGATTCCATTCCAACGGAGCTATCCAGCATGAAAAACTTTGCCCTGATCGGCGCTGCCGGCTATATCGCGCCGCGCCACATGCAGGCCATCAAGGCCACCGGCAACAAGCTGGTGGCCGCCTACGATCCCAACGATTCGGTCGGCGTCATCGACAGCCATTTTCCCGATGCAGACTTCTTCACCGAATTCGAGCGCTTCGACCGGCATGTGGACAAACGCCGCCGCGCGAACAACGACCGACAGATCGATTACGTGTCCATCTGTTCACCGAATTACCTGCACGATTCGCACATGCGCTTCGGCCTGCGCTCGGGCGCGGATGTCATCTGCGAAAAACCGCTGGTGCTCAATCCGTGGAACATCGACGGTTTGCTGGAGATCGAGCGCGACACCGGCCGCAAGGTCAACACCATCCTGCAATTGCGTGTGCACCCGGCCATCATCGCCTTGCGCGAGAAGGTGCGCGCAGCCCATCGCACGACCAAGCACGAAGTGGATCTGACCTACATTACCTCACGCGGCCACTGGTACCTGCAAAGCTGGAAGGGCGACGTGAAGAAATCCGGCGGTATCGCCACCAACATCGGCGTGCATTTTTTCGACATGCTGCATTTCATCTTTGGCGATTTGCAGCAAAACGTCGTGCATCTGGCCACCGACACCAAGGCTGCGGGTTATCTGGAATACGCGCATGCGCGCGTGCGCTGGTTCTTGTCGGTGGATTTCACCGACGTTCCGGCCGCGCAGAAACTGGCGGGCCAGCAAACCTACCGTTCGATCGCCGTGGATGGCGAGGAAATCGAGTTCTCTGGCGGCTTCACCGACCTGCACAACCGCAGCTACGAGGAAATTCTCGCCGGGCGCGGCTATGGGCTGGAGGAAAACCGTACCGCCATCGCCACCGTGGCCGCCATTCGCGGAGCTTCGCCGGCATCCCTCACCGGCGAATACCATCCCTTCCTTAAGCGTTCGACGGCATGAGTTTCTACCAGCACCCTTCGGCCATCGTCGACGAGGGCGCGCAGATCGGCGAAGGTTCCCGCGTGTGGCACTTCGTACACGTCTGCGGCGGCGCGCGCATCGGCCAGGGTGTGTCGCTCGGGCAAAACGTTTTCGTGGGCAACAAGGTCACCATCGGCGACCGTTGCAAGATCCAGAACAACGTGTCGGTGTACGACAACGTGAACTTGGAAGAAGGCGTTTTCTGCGGCCCCAGCATGGTATTCACCAACGTCTACAACCCCCGCTCGCTGATCGAACGCAAGGACGAATATCTCAACACACTGGTGAAGAAAGGCGCCACGCTGGGTGCCAACTGCACCATCGTCTGCGGTGTCACCATCGGCGAATTCGCCTTCGTCGGTGCCGGCGCTGTCGTCAACAAGGACGTGCCGGCCTATGCGCTGATGGTGGGCGTTCCAGCGCGCCAGATCGGATGGATGAGCGAGTTTGGCGAGCAACTCAAGTTGCCGCTGAAGGGCAACGCCGAAGCCGTATGTGAGCAAACGGGCGCACGTTACGTGCTCAGCGGCACACAACTGCACAAGCAGGATGCATCGAAATGATCGAGTTTTGCGACCTCAAGGCCCAGCAAGCGCGGATCAAGGACAAGATCGACGCCGCCATCCAGTGCGTGCTGGCGCATGGCCAATACATCCTCGGCCCGGAAGTGGCGCTGCTTGAGGAAAGACTCGCCGCCTATTGCGGTGCCAAGCACTGCATCACCGTCGCCAATGGCACCGATGCCCTGCAGATCGCCTTGATGGCGTTGGGTGTCGGCCCGGGCGACGAAGTGATCACGCCCGGGTTCACCTACATCGCCACGGCTGAAGCGGCCGCGGTGCTGGGCGCTAAGCCGGTCTACGTGGACATCGATCCGCGCACCTACAACCTCGATCCGGCCCTGCTGGAAGCGGCCATCACGCCGCGCACCAAGGCGATCATTCCGGTCTCGCTGTATGGCCAGTGCGCCGATTACGATGCCATCAATGCGATCGCAGCGCGTTACGGCATCACCGTTATCGAGGATGCCGCGCAGAGCTTCGGTGCCACCTACAAGGGCCGCAAGAGCTGCAACCTCACGACCATCGCCACGACCAGTTTTTTCCCAAGTAAACCCTTGGGCTGTTACGGCGACGGTGGGGCGCTCTTCACCAGCGATGATGAGTTGGCGAAGGTGATGCGACAGATCGCGCGGCATGGACAGGAAAAACGCTACTACCATGTCCGCGTCGGCATGAACAGCCGGCTGGATACACTGCAGGCGGCCATCCTGTTGCCGAAGCTGGAGATACTGGACGACGAACTGTCTGCGCGCCATCACGTGGCGGGTGAATATGCGCGCTTGCTGAGCGAAGTCGATATCGAATCGCCGCATGTAGAAGCGCACAACTCCAGTGCGTGGGCGCAGTACACCATCCGAGTGAAAGAGCGCCCGGAGGTACAGAAAGCGTTAGGCGTTGCGGGTATTCCCACGGCAATCCATTACCCACTACCGCTCAACAAACAGCCGGCCTTGTTGAATGAATCTGCAGGATTACCGCATGGCGACTTGGCGGCGGAGCAAGTAATCAGTCTGCCCATGAATCCGTATTTGAAAATATCGAACTTAGATGCTGTGGTTAGGATTTTAATGAATGCTTCAGGAAGCGGATTCGTTAATGCTTGATTCCTGCAAATAACAAGCTAAAAAGTGCCGCGATGCGTCTTAAAATATCATTTCCCATTATTAGCCTGCTTTATCTTGCCGCGTTGGCGTATCAAATATCGGTCAATTGCGGTTTGGTGATCGAAAATAGAGCTAGCACTCATGGCGATTTGTACGGTTTCGCGTTAACGACTGGCTTGACTTTCTTAATGGCTCTGCAAAGAAGAGCGCGTAACATCATCCGGCTTCGGCAATTATTGTATTTCCTGTGTTTTTTTATATACTTGGCAGTGATCGCTTCGTTAACAGCAGATGTCGATTTGATTTCATTATTTTTTTCCAGTTACGGCATCATTACTTGGCTGCTCATGGGTGGGGGTACGGCGCTTGCCATTTACGCGATCGAGCGTAGAGTCGAAAGTGTCGGTAAAGCGGCAGTGCGTTGGCAGCGGGTGACATTCATATTCCCACTGTTGATGTTGGGTGGAACGGTGTTTTCACTTCTCGGATTTACTATAAACCCTAATATGGTGGAGTCGTATCAGTATGCGGGTTCTAACGCGACAGTTCTTTTATTTACATGTCTAGTTGCGGCTTCGCGCTGGTCGTCAAATGGCGGTGGTAATATCCGCTTCATGCTGCAGGTGATCGGTATTCTGGTGTTGGGGACGAGCCTCAGCTATATGGTCGGCATGATGAATTCCACCTCAATAGTGCTGGTGTGGTTGCTACTGGCTGCAGCATATCTCCGTTATGCTGGGTCGCGACTTGGTTACGGTAGTGGCGCAGTGTTGATTGTAATGGTGTTGTTTGGTGCGGTTTTGTTTTTTAAGGCTGATATTTTCACCGAATTTTTGGAAAAAACTAGATTCAGGGGGATAGAGGGCGGAAATTATAACATTAGTTCTGTTTCATCTCGTATTGACTTGTTGCCTACATTTTTCCGCCAGTTCAAAGTCGCCCCGCTTATAGGTGACTATAAGGCTGAAGTCGAAGCAGGATTCTTTCCTGGTGATTATGTACATAGTCTGCCGCTGTCATTGTTGACGCATACAGGGATTATTGGTTTTTGTCTGTTCTCAATTTCATTATTCAATCTTCTTAGGCGATCTAAAGTAGCTGCGACGATCAATTGGATGTCATTCCCCCGCCATGCATTTTGGGTGCTGCTGCTGGTGGCGTGCCTGACAACATTTTTCAATTGGCTTCCCTTGTGGTTTGCTATTGGATACTTTTTGATCAGAGAACAATATCGGCAGGTTTCTAAAGAACCGGAGCGGATTAACGAAAGTTTTTCTTCAGCCCGGGTGACGTAATTTCAGCACCGATCTGCGAATAACCTGGCGCATTTAAACTGACCTGATTAGCGACGACGCTCAGCCATGAAAATTGTCGACAGCGCGCAATTTCGGCTCCGGCCAAGGCTTGCAGAGCGTCATTGCGCGCGCAAGTCGCGGCAGCAACTCGGTCAAGCGAAAGCGGCGGTTGAAGCGATAGGCCGCCTCGGCCAGATAGCGCCGTGCGTACTTGGCTTGCCGCATGGCGTGGTAGCAGCCGCTGATTGCCCGTTTGACGTTGCCCAGCACCACGTTCACCCAGCGTGCGCCCCTGATCTTGGTGGCGGCACGACTGCCCTCGGTCTCCAGCACCGTGTGCGCATGATCCAGGTCGACAACCCGACGGAAACAGCTCAGTCCGTCGCTGTAGACTTCCGCCTCGGGTGCCAGGCGCCGTTGGCTCCAGTCGGAGATCGACGCATTGTCGAAGCGGCGCACCGGCTCGATGACGGCGAAGGTCGGGCGCTCCAGCGTCTCGTCGGTGGAAACGGCGGTGACGAACGGCTGCTTGTTTTCCGACCCGCGACCCGGCTTGCCGCCGTTGATCTCGCCGCCCAGATAGGCATCGTCGATCTGCACGAAACCCGAGAGCATGCGCGGTTCTTCGCGTTCGGTCATGACCTGCATGATCTTGTGCTTGAGCTTCCACGCCGTGTCGTAGCACACCCCCAAATGCCGCTTCAGTTCCAGCGCGGACATGTTGGTCTTGCTGCCGGTCAGCAGGTGCATCGCCAAGAACCACGCCGTCGGCGGCAGCTTGCTGCCTTCAAACACCGTGCCGCTGGTCAACGTGGTCTGATGGCGGCAAGCGCGGCACTGGTAGTACACCCGCCCGGCCCGGCGAAACCGCGAGCGCGCTCGGCCAGTGCACTTCGGGCAGCGAAATCCATGCGGCCAACGCGCCCGGTACAGCGCTCGGTAGCACTTCGCTTCTGTGCCGTACTGCTGGATGA
>JAFEBW010000057.1 GCA_018242445.1 Pseudomonadota bacterium
CCGCTTTCGCTTGACCGAGTTGCTGCCGCGACTTGCGCGCGCAATGACGCTCTGCAAGCCTTGGCCGGAGCCGAAATTGCGCGCTGTCGACAATTTTCATGGCTGAGCGTCGTCGCTAATCAGGAGCGCGGAAGTGTGAACGGTTGCGCAACGACGCTTCCTGTTGGCACGAATTTTGGCCCGGCCAATCATTAATTAAGCCCGTCTTTCAATGACGCGTCGCATCAATGCCCTCGCGCAAGAAACACGCACGACTCAATACGCACAATTGCATGATTAAATCATTGTTTCATCTGTTTTATTTTATCTCATTCATCCTTCACCACCGAACAAACCGGCTCATTTGTTTGGACTTGCATCCAACAATTTCCGCAACGCATCGCAATATTAAATAATCGTAATCAAATATCGCGCGCAACACGTTCTAGTGTCGCCGCTCGAGGGAGAAACACCGCGATGGATACCTCCTTTGCAACAGACCCGCCGTCCGCTGTCGCCGGCAGATCGACGGGCAAGGATCGGTTCACGGCGACATCGGTCGACAGGACGTCATCCAGACGCAACACCGTAATCCGTACGACCGTTGGCTTCAACGCCACGACAACCCATCCAACCACTCGGGGGATTGACCGCATGAACATGTTCCGCAAATCGACGCTCGCGCTGGCCGTGGTCGCTGCCTGCTGCGCTACGGGTACCGCGACCGCCGCCGGCTCGCTGATGACCGTCGCCCACCCCACCTTCATGCGCCCCGGCGACGCCCTGATGGGCACGCTGGCGCAGACCCAGCAGATCCACTTCAACGTCGCCCTGCAGATGCGCGACCGCGCCGGGCTGGACGCCTTCATCGCCGGCATGCAGGCCCATCCGGGTCAGGTGATGAGCACCGCGCAGTTCATGGCGCTGCATGCACCCACGCAGGCGCAGGTGGACAAGGTCGTCGGCTGGATGCAGGCGCAGGGCTTCAGCAAAATCGTCGTTGCCCCGAACCACCTGCTGGTTTCGGCCACCGGCAATGCCGGCCAGGTCAGCCGCGCCTTCAACACCACGATGATGCAGTTCCGCACGCACGACGGCCGCATCGCCTTCGGCAACACCACCGAAGCGCTGATCCCGGCGCAGTTGCAGGGCAACGTGCTGGGCGTGGTCGGCCTGCAGAACGTCAACGTGGGCCATACCTTCTTCCGCGCCGCGAAGGCCGGTGGGGCGCACACGCTGGCGGTGACCGGGCACAACCCGACCGACTTCCCGTCGATCTACGGCGCATCCAGCGTGGCGACCGGTGCCGGCGTGACCGTGGGCATCTTCACCCAGGGCAGCATGACGCAGACGGTCAAGGACCTGAACACCTTCACCGCCAACAACGGCTTCGCCACGGTTTCGACGACGCAGGTCAACACCAACGGCGCCGGCACCGCGACCAGCGGCGTGGACGAGTGGGATCTGGACAGCCAGGACATCGTCGGCATGGCCGGCGGCCAGGTCGGCAAGATCATCTGGTACCAGACCCCGTCGCTGTCCGACGCGGACATGAACGCCAA
>JAFEBW010000058.1 GCA_018242445.1 Pseudomonadota bacterium
TTCCCAGTGACCGGGCAGCAGGCGCTGCTGGACGGCCTCGGGGCGATGCACGATCCGCAGCGCTTCGGGAACCGTCTGCCCCTTGGCCAGGCTGGTTCGCCTTCGCCCCCGCGCCGGCTTGCCCTTGGCGGTCGATGCCACCACGGTCATCGCCTTCGCCCCACACGGCGCCGGCAGCACAATCCAGCCGAACCTCAATCCCACGGACACCTGCGTGTAAAGCCAAGGAATTCGCGGAGCACTTTCTTGACTGTGGACTGGATACACGAAAAAACGCCGCCGGCGATGGTTCGGGCGGCAGTTTCGTTTACGATGCTCTGATCAAACTCTGGTCGGAGCCCTTGCATGGCGTTCATCGTTGCCGCAATCCGCGAAGCCGCCGCCGAGGAGCGCCGCGTCGCGATCACGCCGGAGACCTGCAAGAAACTGCGCGCAGCCGGTGCCACGGTGCTGCTGCAAGCAGGCGTGGGCGAACGCGCGTACTTTCCGGATGCCGCCTACGAGGGCGCGGAGTTCGCCCCTGACGGCGACGCCGTGCTGGCGCGCGCCGACGTGCTGATGTGCGTGCAGCCGCCGCCGAACGAGCATCTGGTGCAGCTCAAGGAAGGCGCGGTGGTGATTGGCCTGCTCGCCGCCGGTGCCGACCCGGCGCGCGAGGCGCAATGGATCGCGCGCAAGGTCACCGCCTTCCCGCTCGAGCGCCTGCCGCGCACCACCCGCGCG
This sequence comes from Pseudomonadota bacterium, assembly GCA_018242445.1. GTDB lineage: Bacteria > Pseudomonadota > Gammaproteobacteria > Xanthomonadales > Xanthomonadaceae > SZAS-103. The sequence continues at coordinate 724 of JAFEBW010000058.1, forward strand.
CAGGCGATGGACGTGCTGTCCTCGCAGGCGGGCATGGCCGGCTACAAGGCCACCCTGATCGCCGCGCAGACCGCGCCGCGGTTCTTCCCGATGCTCACCACCGCCGCCGGCACGATCCGCCCATCCAAGGTGCTGGTGGTCGGGGCCGGCGTGGCCGGCTTGCAGGCGATCGCCACTGCCAAGCGCTTGGGCGCGCAGGTGGAAGGCTTCGACGTGCGCCCGGAAACCCGCGAGCAGATCGAGTCGCTGGGCGGCAAGTTCCTCGATCTGGGCGTGTCGGCGGCGGGCGAGGGCGGCTATGCGCGCCAGCTCACCGCCGAGGAGCGCGCCGAGCAGCAGCGCCGGCTGGCCGAGCACCTGAAGAACATCGACGTGGTGATCTGCACCGCGGCGGTGCCCGGCCGCCCCGCGCCGAAGATCATCAGCGCGGCGATGGTGGCCGGCATGAAGCCGGGCAGCGTGATCGTGGATCTGCCGGCCGAGTCCGGCGGCAACTGCGAGCTCACCCGGGCCGGGCAGACGGTCGAAAGCAACGGCGTGAGCGTGGTCGGCCCGACCCATCTGGCCAGCATGGGCGCGATGCACGCCAGCGAGATGTACGCCCGCAACCTGTTCAACTTCGCCCAGTTGCTCATCAAGGACGGCGCGCTGCACCTGAACTGGGACGATGAACTGGTGGCCAGAACCTGCCACCTGCATGCCGGATCCGCGCGCGCGGGTTGAGCGCGCGGCATGCGGCAAGGCTCACGGTCGCCCGTGCCAGCCACCTTGCCGTTGCGCCCGGAAGCGCGCACGCAGAGCACGCTTTTGTTCCGGCGTCATGTTCTGGAACTGGTGATACACCTCGGCCACGCGCTGGCGATCTTCCGGCGACATGTCGCGGAACGCGCGCGCGTTCCGCGCGGCTTCGGCGCGCTGCTGCGGGGTCATCTGCGCCCAGCGGGTGAGCCGCTGCTGGATCTGCGCCTGCCGTTCGGGCGGCAGTTGCGACCAGTGTTGCACTTGCGCGGCCATGTGCTGCTGGCGGCGCGGCGGCAGTTGCTCCCATTGCGATTGCAGCGACCGCAGGAAGGCCTGCTGCTGCGGATCGAGCTCGCGCCAGTGCAGCGGGTAGGCGGGGGCGGCGCTTTCGCCGCCGAAACCGCCTTGCTGGAATCCGCCGGCCGGGCCGCCCTGTTCGGCGGCGGGCGGCGGGCCGCCATCGGGCGGCGGCGCGGCGGTGGCGGTGCCGGCGAGCAGCACTGCCAGCAACAGCGCGTTGCTCCAGCCGGTGCCGCGCAGTGGGGACGAGAGACGACGGGGCTGCATGATGTCACCCTCCGGTGTTCTGGCTTTCGCTGTGCTGGCGAGACAGCCAATCGTAGAAATCCAGGTCGCTGAGCATGTCCGGGTCGGCGGTTTCGATCGTCCCGGCCTCGCTGGCATGGGTGGTGCTGGTCGCCAGCACGGGCTTGACCGCGGCATCGATCGCCGTGGAAGCGGCCGGGGAAGATGCCGAGGCCAGGACGATTGCCGCAGTGTCGCCGTGGGCAGGTGTGCCGGCCGGTTGCACGGGAGCATGCGGCAGGTGCGGCAGGAACACCGCCAGCGCCAGCGCCGCGGTGGCGACCACGCCGCCGGACCAGGCCCAGCGCAGCCATGCGGCAGGGCGCGCGCCGCCGTCCAGGGCGCGCCCGCGGATCGCGCGCAGACGCTGGCGGGTGTCGCGATCCAGATGCTCCACGCTGGCCTCGAAGCTGGCGCGGGCGCGCAGGGTGGTTTCGATGTCGCGGGCGTTCATCGCCAGTCCTCCAGTTGCTTGCGCAGCGCATCCATCGCGCGCGAGGTGTGGGTTTTCACGCTGCCTTCCGAACAGCCCATCGCGCGTGCGGTGTCGGCCACGTCCAGCCCTTCCAGCACGCGCAGCTGGTAGGCCTCGCGCTGGCGGCGGGGCAGGGCGCGCAGGGCTGCCGCCAGCGCCTTGTAGCTTTCTTGGTCGCTGTGGATCGCCGCCGGGCCGGGGTTGGGGTCGGCCGGCTCCCATGCGGGGCCTGCATCCTCGTCCTCGCCCGAACCCATCCATGCCACCAGCACCGAGCGCACCTTGCGGCGGCGGCGGATGTCGGTGATGCGGCTGCGCAGCACGCTCCAGAACAGCGGCGTCCATTCCGGCGCCGGGCGGTCGGCATAGCGCTGCACCAGCTTGAGCATCGCATCCTGCACCGCATCCAGCGCGTCCTCGCGATGGCGCAGGGCGATCTCCGCGTGCCGGAAGGCGCGGCGCTCCACCTCCGCCAGAAAGCTCTGGAGGGTGAGTGCCGGCGATCGGGCAATCGGTAGGCTGCCGTCCATCATCGTTCCGTCGTTGCCATCGGGCCTGTCGTGGTTCACGGGTGGGCCTGCACAAGAGCGAGGAACGCACGGGATCGAGCGCGGTTGACATGGCTTGCCGCCACGGGCGCCGGGGCGGTTATGATGCGGGCATACGCAAGGGGAGGTGACATGGGCGAGGGCATCGTGGCGCTGTACATCTTCATGCTCGCGGCGATCGCCGGGAACGTGATCATCGCGCGGGTGCCGGTGATCCTGCACACCCCGCTGATGTCCGGGTCGAACTTCATCCACGGCATCGTGCTGATCGGCGCGATGGTGGTGCTCGGGCACGCCGACACGCCGCTGGAGCAGGCGCTGGGCTTCCTGGCCGTGCTGCTGGGCGCGGGCAACGCCGCCGGCGGCTACGTGGTCACCGAGCGCATGCTGGAGATGTTCAAGTCCAGCAAGAAGGGGGGCGGCAAGTGAGCGTCGCAACCCTCGTCGAACTGAGTTACTTCGTCGCCGCCACCCTGCTGCTGGTCGGCCTGCAGCGCATGGCCAGCCCGGCCACCGCGCGCAGCGGCATCCAGTGGGCCGGCGTGGGCGTGCTGGTGGCGGTGCTGGCCACCTTCTTCCTGCCCGGCATGCACAACCTGCCGCTGCTGCTCGCGGCGATCGTGCTGGGCGTGGCGGTGAACTGGGCGTGGGGCCGCAAGGTGCCGATCACCGACATGCCGCAGATGGTGGCCCTGTTCAACGGCATGGGCGGCGGCTCGGCGGCGGCGATCGGCGCGGTGGAGTTGTGGAAATCGATCGGATCGGCGGCGCAGCAATCGCCCGTGCACGTCGTGCTGGCCGTGGTCGGCGCGCTGATCGGCTCGGTCTCGCTGACCGGCTCGGTGATCGCCTGGGCCAAGCTCGACGGGCGCATGGACAAGCGCTACACCTTCCCCGGCCAGCAGTATTTCAACGCATTGGTATTTCTCGTCGCGCTGGCGTTCGGTGCGCTGGCGGCATGGGGCCTGCTGATGGGCGGCGCGGACGCGCAGCACCTCACCCAGGTCGGCGTGCTGGTGTTCTTCGGGCTCGCCTTGCTGCTGGGCATCCTGATGACCTTGCCGATCGGCGGCGCCGACATGCCGGTGGTGATCTCGCTGTACAACGCCTTCACCGGCCTGGCGGTGGCCTTCGAGGGCTACGTGCTCGGCAATCAGGCCCTGATCGTGGCCGGCATGATGGTCGGCGCGGCCGGCATGCTGCTCACGCGGCTGATGGCCAAGGCGATGAACCGCTCGATCAAGAACGTGCTGTTCTCCAACTTCGGCGGCGGCGGCGCGTCGGCGGCGGAGATCGCCGGTTCGATGAAGCCCATCGAGGCGGCCGACGTGGCGGCGATGATGGCCTACGCCGAGCGCGTGGTGATCGTGCCCGGCTACGGCATGGCGGTGGCGCAGGCGCAGCACAAGATCTGGGAGCTGTCCCAGCGCCTGATCGAGCGCGGGGTGAAGGTGAAGTTCGCCATCCACCCGGTGGCCGGGCGCATGCCCGGGCACATGAACGTGCTGCTGGCCGAGGCGGGCGTGCCCTACGACCTGATCGCCGACATGGACGACATCAACCCGGAGTTCGCCAACACCGACGTCTCGCTGGTGATCGGCGCCAACGACGTGGTCAACCCGGTGGCCAAGACCGATCCGGGCTCGCCGATCTACGGCATGCCGATCCTCGACGTGGTGAACTCGAAGAACACCATCGTCATCAAGCGCGGCAAAGGCACCGGTTTTGCCGGCATCGAGAACGCGCTGTTCTATGCCGACAACACGCGCATGCTCTACGGCGACGGCGCAGAGATGGCCAGCGCGCTGGTCAGCGAGCTCAAGGCGCTCGACGGCGGGCATTGAAGGCAGACGACAGGCGTCGAAAGTCGAAGCTCAACTCCTTCCCTTTCGCGTAGCGCAGGGGGTGATGAGGTGCGTTTACGAACTGCCGGTGGCAGTTCGTGCGCCGAAGAACGCCCGGCAGGGCGGGACGTGGCGGGGGAGGGGTTCCAATCCGTACCGCAATGGTACGGATTGGATTACAATGCGCGCATGTACTCGCGCCACAGCGAACCCTTCAGCCTCGCCCGCGACTGCGCGGCCGTGCTCGTCCCGCAAGGCGATGCGGTGACCCTGCCGGCCGGCAGCGTCGGCTACATTTCGCAGGCCCTCGGCGGCAGCTACACGGTGTACGTGGAGGGCAACCTGTTCCGCATCGCCGGTGCCGATGGCGACGCACTGGGCAAGGAGGCCGTCGGCGGCCCCGAACTGCCGCCCGATGCCAGCGACGAGGACGTCGAGAACCTCGTCTGGGAACAGTTGCGCACCTGCTTCGATCCCGAGATCCCGATCAACATCGTCGATCTGGGGCTGGTCTACGAATGCGACCTGCAGCATCGCGACGACGGCACCCGCCTGGCCCGCGTGCGCATGACCCTGACCGCGCCGGGCTGCGGCATGGGCGACATCCTCGTCGGCGACGTGACCGCCAAGCTCGAATTGATCCCGACCATCACCGACACCGACGTGCAGATCGTGTTCGACCCGCCGTGGAACCAGAGCATGATGTCCGAGGCGGCGCGGCTGGAAACCGGGATGTATTGAATCGCTGCGGGCCGATTGTGCTGCCGGAACGGGTCGGCAGGTCGGCTGGCTGATCGGTCGTCGCGTGTTGAATGGCTGGCTCGTCACGCATGACGGATGGCGCGTCCGCTTGCGCGACCAGCCTGCCTGCGTCCATTGTGTGCGCCCGTTCGCAGCGGTCTGGAACGCATTCCGATGGCCCATCCGCAGGCACCCGTGGATTCGTCGCATGGCCGTGTCGGGGTGAATGCCGACAGCCTGAGCGCCCTGCGACGGGCCTGCGCGGGCGCGGCGGATGGGGCCCTGGACGCCCTCGTTTCGCGGCTGGTCGATGTGCTGCGGCAACTGGCACGGACGCATCTGCAGCAAGGCAACGCCGCTGCCGCGGTGGCGCTGCTGCGCGAGGCCGGCGATGTGCACCCCGAAGACGCGGGCATTCTGGTCGAGCTGGGTCAGGCGTTGCGGCATGCCGGTGCGCTGGATGAGGCCATCGATCGCCTGCGTCGCGCCTGCGAGCTGGCACCGGCGGCGCGGGTCGTCTGGTACGAGCTGGGCAAATTGCTCAAGGCCCACGACGACGCCCACGCGGCGCGCGCGGCTTTCGAACGTGCGCTGACCTGCGACCCGGCTTTCATCGAAGCGCGTGGAGCGCTGGGCGACGTGCTCGCCAGCCTCGGCGACAGCGAGGGCGCGGCGGCCTGTTTCCGTCGATGCGCCGGCGTGCGCGCGCATGCGCCGCGGGCATGGTCGCGGATCGCCAATCTGAAGACCCTGCGGATGAGCCGCGAGGACGCGGCGGCCCTGCGCCGATTGCTCGCCGACCCGTCCATGACCGACAACGAGCGCGTGTTCGCCGGTTACGCGCTGTCCAAGGCGCTGGAGGATCAGGACGACTACCCGGCCGCGTTCGGCGAATTGCAGAAGGCCAGCGCGCTCAAACGCCGGCAGGTGACGTGGGATGCCGGGCGCTTCACGGCATGGATCGCATCCATCGACGCGGCATTCGCGCAGCCGGCGGCGGGCGTGGGCGATCCCGGGTTCGGCCGCGAGGCGATCTTCGTCGTCGGCCTGCCGCGGTCGGGCTCGACCCTGACCGAGCAGATCCTCGCCAGCCATCCACAGATCGAAGGCGCCAGCGAATTGAGCGACCTGCATGCGGTGCTCAACGCCGAATCGCAGCGGCGCGACCGCGAATTCCCGCAGTGGGTGGCGCAGGCCACGCCGGCCGACTGGCGGCGGCTGGGCGAGGACTACCTGCAACGCACCGCGCGTTGGCGCAGGCAGCGCCCGCGCTTCACCGACAAGGGGCTGGACAACTGGCCGCTGGTCGGTGCCGCGGCGGCGATGCTGCCGGGCGCGCGCTTCGTCAACTGCCGCCGCGACCCGCTCGAAACCTGCCTGTCCTGCTACCGGCAACTGTTCCACTTCGGCAACGCGGCCAGCTACGACCTCGATGAGCTGGCGGCCAACTGGCGCGACTACGACCGCCTCGCGCGCGCGTGGGCGGCGCGTTACCCCGGGCAGTTCATCGACGCCGTGCACGAGGATCTGCTGGCCGATCCGGAAGCGCAGGTGCGTCGCCTGCTGGCCTTCCTCGGCCTTCCGTTCGACCCGGCCTGCCTGCAATTCCACCAGTCCGAACGTGCCGTGAACACCTTCAGTGCAGCCCAGGTGCGCCAGCCGTTGCGCCGCGACACCGCCCGCGCGCACCGCTACGGGGCGGCGCTGGATCCGCTGCGCGCGGCCTTGGGCCTGGGTGGGGTCGAGTGGAGTTCTGCCGAATAATTCCTTCCAGGATTGCTCGGCACACCTCGAGTCCGGTACATATTTGGACTCGACTCACACGAATCAATCACTTGCGTGATCGATTCGCAATCGGCCATCCATGACCGGCGGAAAACGCGGAATGGATCGGCGTTTTCTCGAGGCGGCGGCCGAGGCGAGTCCGCTGCCGTTCGCCGGACAGGGCTCGGCGATGGCCGATTCGTGACCGGATCGATGAACCCACTGTGAACTGGCCGCGCAATTCGGGCGCAGATGGAAGCGCATCCAGCCGATCTGCGCGATCAGGGTCTGTGTGCGATGTTGCGATGCAATGCAGCATCGAAATGTTCAGATTTTCTGTGGTGGTTCCGGGCGCGCGCCGCGGCCAACGCTCATCGGTTTCAACATTTTCGGCTTTGAACAAAGGATCCAGGCGAGAACATTCCATAGTCGATCAATAGACATGCATGGCTCGCCGCATTTCCAAGCCATGTTGATGCTGCGATGCAACACACAATGAAGAAACTTTAATGCTGGCTGTGCAAAAACGCGCCTAGTGTCGCGACGTTCGCAGGCCAACGCTGCGAATGGTTCTTCCGGTCGATGCGTCTGCCTTGGGCGGTCGGCTAGTGAGAGGAGACATCGCAGACACGCTGCGCTGATACACGAGACAAGCTGACGGAAAGCTGAAGTTGTTCTGCCGACTCAGGCACCCGCATCAGCCGATGCTGGCGCCACCACCACCTACAAAAAATCAACCAATCGGGGCTTCATTCCATGACCAAGATCCGCAAATCGACCCTCGCGCTGGCCGTCGTGACCGCCTGCTGCGCGATCGGCACCGCCAGCGCCGCCAACTCGCTGATGACCGTCGCCCATCCGACCTACACGCGTCAGGGCGATGCCCTGATGGGCACGCTGGCGCAGACCCAGCAGATCCACTTCAACGTCGCCCTGCAGATGCGCGACCGCGCCGGGCTGGACGCCTTCATCGCCGGCATGAAGACCCACCACACCGCGCCGATGACCACCGCCCAGTTCATGGCCCTGCATGCGCCGACGCAGGCGCAGGTGAATCAGGTCGTCAGCTGGATGAAGTCGCAGGGCTTCAGCAACATCGTCGTCGCCCCGAACCACCTGCTGGTCTCGGCCACCGGCAACGCCGGCCAGGTCAACCGCGCCTTCAACACCACGATGATGCAGTTCCGCACGCATGACGGTCGCGTCGCGTTCGGCAACACCACCGAAGCCAGGATCCCGGCTTCCCTGCAGGGCAACGTGCTCGGCGTGGTCGGCCTGCAGAACGTCAACGTCGGCCACACCTTCATCCAGCACTACCATCCGAAGCCCGGCGCGCACACGATGGCCGTCACCGGCCACCTGCCCACCGACTTCCCGTCGATCTACGGCGCCGGCGGCACGGCGACCGCCGCTGGCGTGACCGTGGGCATCTTCACCCAGGGCAGCATGACGACGACCATCAGCGACCTGAACAAGTTCACCGCCGCGCATGGTTTCCCGACCGTCACGACCCAGCTGGTCAACACCAACGGCACCGGCACGGCGACCAGCGGCGTGGACGAGTGGGATCTGGACAGCCAGGACATCGTCGGCATGGCCGGCGGCCAGGTCGGCAAGATCATCTGGTACCAGACCCCGTCGCTGTCCGACGCGGACATGAACGCCAA
>JAFEBW010000059.1 GCA_018242445.1 Pseudomonadota bacterium
GGCTCCGACGAACGGAAAGAATCGACCGCTCTTGGCGAAAGCTTACCAGCAATTGCAACTGACCACTCGATACATGCGAGTAAAACAAAGCATTTGCCTTGGAACGAGCCCTGAAGCACTGACAAGCGGGCACGTATGCGGCCGAACAAACGCATGACGCTACGCTGTTGCCTTGGAACGAACCCTGAAACACTGACAATCGGGCGCGCATGCGGCCGAACAAGCACGAGTGCTGAGGGTGAAGCTGAACAGACTATCGTTTCGCTCGATGTCCGATGGACTGGACGATCGCCATGATGCTGATGCGGTGAAGCGAGCTTTTACAAACCTAACGCTTGAATTAAGCCGCGCCGCGAAGCGGCGTCGGCTTGAATGAATTGTTAGGTGCTGCTTGACAACACCACTTGGCTACTTCTTCTCCGCAATGAATACCATTTGATGGCAGTGGTACGGATCTAAACGTTCAAGCCCACCCTGCAAGAACTTCGGGAATGGATAAAGCCCAAACCCCCTGCCTTCAACGTTTTTGAATCCGGCCATCTGTAGATATTTGTGCAGAATGCGGTAGCTAAAAACTACGAGGTGGCGATGAGATGGAGTATCGCTTTCAGTGTCCGGCTGGAGTGTGTCACTACTGACCTTAAAGACCTCCTCTGATCTCAAAAGCTCGTTTGAGTCAGGGTGCGGTCCGCTTGATGGCATTTTTCCTACTGCGAGTAATGCAATGGTGAAGTATGTACTGATATTTGGTGTTAGCAGAACGAGCCGTCCTCCGGGACGTAACACGCGATGACACTCTCTAAGGTAATGACATGGGTTTAGTAGATGCTCTAGAACAGACAGTCCGTAAATACACGAGAATCTATCTGTCTCATAAGGCAGCACTTTATTTAGATCACCTTGGGTAATGTCGAGGCCCTTTTCCTTCCCTTTGTGCGCAAGTTCTTTACTCCACTCAATGCCGCTGTATTGTTCCACCAAGAGGCCGTACTCACTTCGTAGTACATCAAACGTATGCCCATCGCTTGCGCCACAGTCAAGCAAAGCACAGTCTGCGTTGATGGTCGTCGCAATATGCTCATATGCGGTTGAGTAAGCTCGACTCATGGTGTCGCGATACAGTGTCTTGAAATATCCGGATAGCACTGAAACCTCTCCCTGCACCTAACGCTTGAGCTAAGCGGCTTGCGCGGCCGCGATGTTGGATTTCTATTCGCAGCTTGCACCGCGCAAGTCCGCTTGAGCGAATAGTTAGGTTTGAACACTGCACGGCTCCGACGAACGGAAA
>JAFEBW010000005.1 GCA_018242445.1 Pseudomonadota bacterium
GAGCAACTGTGTTCAAGGTCAAGCAGTTTTTGCATGTCGCGAAGGATCCCAATGAGTGTTATCGCGCAGCATGGCGTTGAGCATCGTCAGCAGCTTGCGCATGGCAGCGACGATGGCGACCTTGGGCTGCTTCCCGCGCTCGCGCAGGCGGGTGTAGAAGGTCTTCAGCACCGCGTTGTGACGGATCGCCGAGAGCGTGGCCATGTACAGCACCTGGCGCACGCTGGCTCGCCCGCCCCACACGGCGCGTTTGCCCCGCAACGTGCCGCTGTCGCGATTGAACGGTGCCAGCCCGACCAGTGCCGCAATGGGTTTGCGGCCCAGCTTGCCCAGCTCGGGCAGCAACGCCAGCAAGGTCATCGTGGCGATCTCGCCGACGCCCTTCACTTCGGCCAGCAAGTCGCGTTTTGTCTGCCAGACGGGGGAGGTTTCGACCAGCTCCCGCAGCCCGGATTCACTGGCGTGCAAGCGGTTTTCCAGCCACTCGATATGCACCTTCAGATCCTTGCGGACGACCCTGCCGGAGGTTTGCTTGAGCCGCATCTTCTCGGTGCCGAGCATCTCCACGAGCTGCCGCCGCCGCGCCAACTGCTCGGCAAACGCCTGCGCGGCCTCGTCCGGAATGGGGCGCTGGGCGGGCTGGATGGCGCGGGCAAAGTGCGCCAGCACCACGGCATCGATGCGGTCGGTCTTGGCCAACCGCCCGCTGGCCTTGGCGAAATCGCGTACCTGCCGCGGGTTGACCACCGCCACCGGCAGTTGCGCTGCCGCCAGTGTGGCTGCCACGAGGCGCTCGAAGCCTCCCGTGGCCTCCAGCACGATCAGCGTGGGCGACAACGGCCTGATGCGTTCGATCAACGCGGCAATGCCCACCGCATCATTGGCAAAGCTGGCCGCCTGCCCGTCATCCAACGAGGTATCCAAGCTGGCCTTGGACACGTCAATACCGATGTAATCATGCGAACGGCTCATGTCGATTCTCCTGATTCCCTGCCTTGCGGAAACGGGCTCGTGGCCCTGGCAACTGTTCGGGATGTGAAGAAAGACTCCGCACCGACCCTGGCTCCCCCACGATCTCGTAATCTCAGGGATATCGGTCTGGGGCGGAGGCGGAAACAACTTACAAGAGGGTTATGACTTTGTCGTGTTCGGACGGACACTCGACTCTCCCCCCGCTTGCGGGGGAAGGTTGGGGTGGGGGCTGGCGTGCGGAAATGTTTCCCCGCTAGCGTGGGAAGGGGACGAAGCAGTCAGGCAAGAGGATCAAGTCCGGGGATACCGTTCTTTCACGTCAACCGGGCAGGGCTTGCGCGTGACGCCATCGCCCCCCATGTTCAGGCGATGGATCTGCCCCTGCCCGACCCCGCCGCCGCCCGCGCGCAGGCCAAGCCGATGAACCGGCGCTTTGCCGATGCGGCGTGGATCAGCGCTTGTTTCGTCGCGGTGCTGGTGGCGATCGCGGCGTTTCAGGCGCTCACCGGCCTGTCGCTGGACGATCTGGCGCTGCGCCCGCACGACACGGCCGGTTTGATCGGCATCCTCACCGCGCCGCTGCTGCACGCCTCGCTCGAACACCTCAGCTCCAACGCGCTGCCGCTGCTGGTGCTGGGCACGCTGGCCGGCACCTTGTATCCGGGTGCCACGGCGCGGGCGGTGCCGTTGATCTGGGTGCTCGCCGGCATCGGCACCTGGTTCCTTGGCCAGCCCGGCAGCGCCCATATCGGCGCCAGCGGGATCGCGCACGGGCTGATGTTTCTCGTGTTCGTGCTGGGCCTGCTGCGCCGCGACCGTCAGGCCATCGCCGCCGGCATGATCGCGTTTTTCCTGTACGGCGGCATGCTGGTGACGATCTTCCCGCACGAGCTGGGGATCTCGTGGGAATACCACCTGTCCGGCGCCATCGCCGGCATCCTCGCCGCGATCCTCTGGCGGCGCGTGGATCCGGCGCTGCCGCGCAAGCGCTACAGCTGGGAGGACGAGCCGGATGAAGTCGATCCTGAAGGCGTCCATCCGGACGAAATCCAGCACGGCGGTGGCGACTTTCCGCCACCACCGAACTGACCCACTCGGCTCCCGATCAGGCGAAAATCAGGAGAAGATCACTCGCCCGAAGCCGGCGCCTGCTCCGGGGAACCCGTCGCATCGCCCGCCCGCTGGTGCTCGGCCGCGCGCTGCGCGCGTTTCGCCTTCATTTCCCTGTGCCACGCCTTGATCTCGTCGAGGGTGACATAGCCATCGTGGTTGGCATCGATCTGGTCGAAGTGCTTGGCGACGAAGGGGATCGATGCGGCTTCGTCCTTCGTCAGGCGGCCGTCGTGGTTGAGATCGGCGGCGTTGAAGCGGTCTTTCATGCTCGGGCCGTGGTGCCCGTGTTGTTGCGAGGCGCTGGCCGCCGCCGCGGGTGCCTCGTCGGCCGGCGCAGATGCGGTTTGCGCCAGCACCGGGGCGGCCAGCAGGATGGACAGCGACAGGGCAAGGGACAGTGGCATGCGGCGCATGATGGCCTCCGTGGTGTGGACGAATGCGTGGCAACGGCCCAGCATGCCACGCGTTGACAGGGCCGTGCATGCCGCGGGCCGTTTGCTCTTTCCGCCACGCGCCCGCGGCGGCATGGAACGATCAGCCCTGCAGATGCGCCAGAGGCAAGGCGCGCTCGTGCTTGACCGTGCGCAGGACGAGGCTGGAGTTCACGTCGGCCACGTCGGAGTCGTTCAGCAGGTGGTCGAGCAGGAAGCGCGAGAAGTGCTCCAGATCCTGCACGACGACATGCAGCAGGTAGTCCATGTCGCCGGTCAGGGCATGGCAGGCGATCACGTCGTCCCAACCGGCCACGCGACCGACGAAATCCTGTACTGCCTGCGCGGCGTGGCTGCGCAACTGCACGCGCACGAACGCCTGCAAGCCCAGCCCGACCGCGGCCGGATTCAAGCGCGCGGCATAGCCATCGATGGCGCCGGAGGCTTCCAGCCGCTGCACCCGCCGCAGGCAGGCCGAGGCCGACAGGTTCACCCGCGCGGCCAGCTCGGCATTGCTCAGCCGACCCTCGCGCTGGAGCACGCCGAGGATGGCGAGGTCGGCGCGATCGAAGATCGAGGATTGGTGGTTCATTGCGTCAATTTACAATATATCGACGATTCATTGCGCAATCCACGGCTGACGACGCAACAAAGCAAGCACCATGCGGGACGACCGGCCTACACTGCCGGTTCGTACCTCCCGGATGGAGAACCGCCATGTCCGCCACCCCGCAGCGCGTCGAGCACCAGAAGACCGACAAGGGCTACGTGCCGGTCTACACCACCGCCGTCGTCGAGCAACCCTGGGCCAGCTACTCGCCGACCGACCACCACACCTGGGCGGTGTTGTTCGCCCGCCAGCAGGCGCTGCTGCCGCACCACGCCTCGCAGACCTTTCTGGACAATCTGGCGCGCATGGACGTGCGCTCGGATGCGATTCCGCGTTTCGACGAGGTCAACGCGATCCTGCGCCGCGCCACCGGCTGGGAGATCGTCGGCGTGGAAGGCCTGCTGCCGGAGCTGACCTTCTTCGAGCACCTCGCCAACCGGCGCTTCCCGGTGACGTGGTGGATCCGCCGCCCCGAGCAGATCGATTACCTGTCCGAACCCGACCTGTTCCACGACCTGTTCGGCCACGTCCCGCTGCTGCTGGAACCGGCCTTCGCCGATTACATGCAGGCCTACGGGCAAGGCGGCCTGCGCGCGCATGCCTTCGGCCCCGAAACCCTGGCCCAGCTCACCCGGTTGTACTGGTACACGGTCGAGTTCGGCCTGATCCGCGAAGCGGCCGGCCTGCGCATCTACGGCGCCGGGATCGTCTCCTCCAAGGGCGAATCGATCCATTGCCTGGATTCGGCCGCGCCCAACCGCATCGGTTTCGACCTGCGCCGGGTCATGCGTACCCGCTACCGCATCGATACCTATCAGAAGACCTACTTCGTGATCGACGGCTACCAACAGCTCATGGACGCGACCGCCGTCGATTTTGCGCCGATCTACAGCGAACTGGCAGGAAATGAATCGATCCCTGCCGGGCAGGTGCAAGCTTCCGATACGGTTCTGAACCATGGCACCGGCGAGGGTTGGGCTGCCGACGGGGATGTCTGAACGAAAGTTTAATGATTCAGCCGGCGTTTGCTTAACATAAACTTGACATTCAGGCGCGCGCCCTAAGATTACGCCTGCCTGATTTCGGGCTGACGACGGAAACGCTTCATCATGAACAAGACCATTCTCTTCGCTTCCCTGCTCGCGCTGGCTGGCGCGTCCTCGGTAGCCGCCGCCGCCGACAACAGCTGGTACGTGCGTGGCGACATTGGCAGCGGCCGCATCAGCGTCAACGGCTTCGGCCACAGCAACAACTCGACCGGCGGCGCGCTGGATCTGGGCTACTACTTCACCCCGAACTTCGGTGTGGAAGGCGGCTACGTGAACTTCGGCAGCCACAACGGCGTGAAGGTCGATGGCTTCGGTGCCGGCGTGGTCGGCAAGGTCAACTTCAACCAGGACAAGACCGGCTTCTTCATCGACGGACGTCTGGGCCTGAACCACCTGACCGCCGACGGTTACGGCACCAGCACCTCGACCACCAAGCCCTACTTCGGCGCCGGTTTCGGATACGACTTCAACCCGAACTTCGGTTTGAGCGCGAACTACCTGTACAACAATGCCGGCAAGTCGGGCGTCAGCGCCCACGCGCAGTTGATCAGCCTCGGCGGCGAAGTGCGCTTCTGATCCACCGGCTTCGCGCAAGCGATCCAATGCAGCACATCGAACGGCCATCTTCGGATGGCCGTTCTCTTTTCGGGGGTCGAAGGCAATGCTGATTCATTCAGCGTCGCCCGTCGGCCATGGATGGCGCTGATGATTCCTGGATGGAATCATTCGGCGCGTCCTAAAATCACTTTCAGCGCAAGGGCAAGGTCCGCAGCAGCGCCTTGGCCTCGTCTTCCTGATGGCGGATGGCCGGCAAGCTCGATTTGACCATCTCCCGGATCGCCGCGCCGTGCTGGGGGCCATCCGCGCCGTCGAATTTCGATGCCAGCCCGCGGTCGTAGGCGATCAGCATGCCCAGAAACGTGCGGTCGAAGTCCACGCCGGTTTTACCCAGCAGGTTGGGGCCGGGCTGCGGGGTGGGCGTGGGCGCGACCACGATGCCGTCGTTGGCCTTCTGGAATAGCTTGCCCAGATCCTTGTACTCGTTGACGCGGGCAGCCGCGAGCTGGCGCACCTTTTCGTCGTGCGCCTGTTTCGCGGCGTAGGCCGACACATCGACCTCCAACTGGTTGGTCGCCAGCGTGTCGGACAGGAAGGCGCGGTCGGAGGCGCTCAGCTTGACAGGCGTGGCGACCGCAGCCGGCGCGGGGGCGGGAGCGGCGGCCTTGGCCGCCGGCGGCTGGGCGAAGACGGGGGAGGCGAGCAGGACGGCGGCGAGCGCACTCGAAAGGCAAGGCGACGGTTTCACGCAGGTACTCCGGAAAGATGGGGCGGTTCGACCGCCAGCGTGGGCGATCGCCTGGCAACGTACAATGCCCGCTTCCGTCCGTCGAGCACCCCATGAGCCCCATTTCCCTGACCCGTTACCTGATCGAAGAACAACAGGCCGGGCGCATCTGCGCCGACTTGCGGCTGCTGATCGAGGTGGTCGCGCGCGCCTGCAAGACCATCTCCATCGCGGTGGGCAAGGGCGATCTTGGCGGCGTGCTGGGCGATGCCGGCACGCCGGGCGCGGCCAGCATCAACATCCAGGGCGAGGCGCAGAAGAAGCTCGACGTGCTCTCCAACGAGATCCTGCTGGAAACCAACGCCTGGGGCGGGCACCTGGCCGCCTGCGCGTCGGAGGAGATGGATCACAGCCAGCCGATCCCGGATCGCTATCCGAAGGGCAACTACCTGCTGGTGTTCGACCCGCTCGACGGCAGCTCCAACATCGACGTGAATGTCACCGTCGGCACCATCTTCTCGGTGCTGCGCTGCCCGGAGGGAGTGAGCGCGCCGGGCGACGAGCATTTCCTGCAACCGGGCACCGCGCAGGTCGCCGCCGGTTATGCCGCGTACGGATCGAGCACGATGCTGGTGCTCACCGTCGGCCACGGCACCCATGCCTTCACGCTGGATCGCGAGGTCGGCAGCTTCATCCTCACCCGCCGCGACATCCGCATCCCGGAGGAGACGAAGGAATTCGCCGCCAACGCTTCCAACCAGCGCCACTGGGAAGCGCCGATGCAGCGCTACGTGGCGGAGATGCTGGCCGGCAAGCAAGGCCCGCGCGGCAAGGATTTCAACATGCGCTGGGTGGCCAGCATGGTCGCCGACGTGCACCGCATCATGACCCGCGGCGGCATCTTCACCTACCCACTCGACGCCAAGAACACCGCCCAGGGCGGCAAGCTGCGCCTGCTCTACGAGGCCAATCCGATGGCTCTACTCGTGGAACAGGCCGGCGGCGCGGCCAGCACCGGGCGCATGCGCATGCTCGACGTGCAGCCGGAAAAACTGCACCAGCGCGTCCCGGTGTTCCTCGGCTCGAAACACGAAGTCGAGTATGCGGTGGCCCTGCATCGGGCGCATGATGCGGGCGGCTGAACGTCTCGTCCGAGGAGCAAACCGATGGCCTGGATCCTCTACCTGTTGGCTGCCGCTGCCTTGCTGGCGGCACTGTTCACGCCCGCGGTAGCCCTGGGCGTGGCGGGCTTGCTCGCGAGCCTGCTGCTGACCGTGGCCGCGACGATGACCTTGCTGGTCGCGCATGCCGAAAGCGGCACGCGCGCGCATTGAGGCGCCCGTCTTCGGGCAGCGGCATGCAAATCCACTGGCGGAGTGCTGCGAAAGTGCTTTCCTGCACAGGACTCGCCGCCCGTGGCTGCTCGCCCTTCGGGCCGGCTTCGCCGTTCGCGCCTGCGGCGCAGTCTCGGCTCGCCGCAGTCCGGTACATGTCCGGACTTCGGCGCTCCACAGGTCAATCACTTGCGTGATCGATCCGTGAGCGATCCATCCTTGGATCGCACCGCAGGCTGTATTTCAACAGCCTGCTAGACTTCCCTTCGATTCGTGCGGGAGATCGCGCCCATGCCCTGGTTGATGTTCGGATTGGCCCTGCTGAGCTTCGTCGTGCTGTGCTACGCGCATTCCCTGTTGCTGGGCTTCGTGTGCGTCATCGCCATGCTGGGGTTCTTTTTCACCGGCATCGTGCAGTTGATGGCCGCGCGCATGGGCAGCAACAGCCGCGATTCGGGCCACATCATCACCCCCGAGGAACTGCGCATGTATCGCGAGCAGGCGCAGGCACGCCAGCAGGCGGCCGCCAACCCCGCGCCGCCACCCGCTCCACCTGCCGCAGCACCCGCAGCCCCCCGCGACGAGATCATCGACGGCGAATTTCAGGAAGTCGGCAAGGTCGCGCAGATCACCGGCCCGACCGATGCCGCGCCCCCACCGCCTTCGACGGCCGCCTGAAACCGCGCGACCTGACCGCGCGCCGTAGCCGACGTGCACTGGCAACCCATCGGGATCGAACGGCTGCCCGCCGCGCCGCGCCGTTGCGACGGGCTGGACGTGTGGTGGTGGCCGGAGCGCCTGCACCCTCCGATCACCGCACGCCGCCAGCGCACCGACGCCATCCTGCGCAGCGTGCTCGCGTCGTATATGGGGCTGCCGCCGGCGGATTTGCGCTTCGGCCGCGAAGCCCACGGCCGCCCGTTTCTGCAGCACGCCGGTGCCCCGGACTGCAACCTCAGCGACACCGCCGGCGGCGCGGTGGTGGCGGTGGCCGCGCGGGGGCGCGTGGGCGTGGACATCGAATGCCTCGATCGCACGCCGCCGGTCGCGCGCCTTTCCGCACGCTGGTTCGCGCACGCGGAAGCGCAAGCGCTGCAAGGGCTGGACGCCGAATCCGCGCGGCGCGCCTTCCTGCGCTTGTGGACGGCCAAGGAAGCGGCCTGCAAGGCGACCGGCAGCGGCATCTTCGGATTCCTGCCGGCATGGCGCTTCGAGGTCGATGCCAGCGATGCCGATCCCCGGCTCGTCCGTCTGCCTGCGGATGCCGGTACGTCCACGCGCTGGCGTTTCCATCGCATCGACCCATCCGGAGCGCATACCGTCGTGGTGGCCGTGCGCGATCAACCCGATCCACCGCGGTGCTTCGTCGTCACCGACTGATGCCAGCATCCACGCATTGCCAAGCGTCAGCCGTGCATGCAAGCTGGCATCTGCACGCATCATCCAAGCTTGATTGGAGTGGGACATGGCCAAACGACCCGACATCGTCCTTTCCACCCTCGACGCCGAGCGCCTGGAGCGGCTGCTGGCCGAAACGCGCTTCGTCGGTCGCGCCGAACTGGAAAACGAGTTGGTGCGCGCGCGGGTGGTGGAACCCCACGCCGTGCCGCCGGATGTGGTGACGATGAACTCCACGGTGCGTTTCACCGTCGTCACCACCGGCGAATCCTTCGAGCTCACCTTGGTCTATCCGAAGGACGTGGACGCCAGCGGCACGCGGATTTCCATCCTCGCTCCGGTCGGCAGCGCCTTGCTCGGACTGGCGCAGGGCGACGAGATCGAATGGCCCAAACCCGGCGGCGGCATGCTGAAAGTGAAGGTGGCCGCGGTCACCTACCAACCGGAGCGCGCCGGCGAATTCCACCGCTGAGATGCGGGCCCGAGAGCGCCGCGACGCGCTCTGGGCAACGCTGATTCATCCAGCGTTGCCAGTCGGCCATGGATGGCCGACCACGAACCCGTCACGCAAGTGATGATTTCCAGAGCCTGCCCCCGCGAAGGCGGGGGTTGGAATGATTCAGCGCGTCCTCAGCTGTTCTGCGGCGGCGCGGCCTCCACCCGGTTGCGGCCGGCGCGCTTGGCCGCGTACAGGCACTCGTCCGCCGTGCGCAACAGGGCGTCCGGGTGGTCGTCGCCGCGCGGCACCCGCGCGGCCACGCCGATGCTGATGGTCACCGGCGAACCTTCGGCCTCGAACGACACGCGCAGGCGCTCGGCGCGCGCAGCGGCCTCGACCGTCGTCATGCCCGGCAGCAGCAGGCAAAACTCTTCGCCGCCATAGCGCGCCAGCAACTCGCGCTGCGGCTGCAAGCCGGCCGACAGGCGCGCGGCGACCGCGCGCAATACCTCGTCGCCGGCCTGGTGGCCGTGGCGGTCGTTGAATTGCTTGAAGTGATCGACGTCGATCATCAGCAAACCGATCGGCGTGCGCAGATCCATGCAGCGCTGCCATTCGCGCTTGAGCGCCGACTCCAGCGCGCGCCGGTTGGCCACGCCGGTCAGGCTGTCCTCGGTCGCCAGTTCGGCGAGCTTGTGGTTGGCCGCTTCCAGCTCGGCGGTGCGCTCGGCGATCTTCGCCTCCAGCATCTGCTGGCGCTGGATGAAGACCTGCGCCTGCCGGCGCTCGCGCCAGCGCACCCACAGCCACAAGCCGATCAGGGCGGCGAGGGCCAGCAGCAAGCGCACGAGGGCGACCTGGTACCAGCGCGGTAGCACGCTGAAGGCGTAGCTGGCCGACTCCACCGCGCGACCGCTGGGGGTGCGCGCCTGGATCTCCACGGTGTAGTCGCCCGGTTGATCCAGACCGCCCATCGCCAGCGTCGATTGCTCGCGCCAGTCGGACCAGTTGTCGCTCACCCCGCGCACGCGGTAGCGATACTCCACGCCGGGCTCGGCGCTGAACACGGTGTATTTCAGGGTGAGCGAGGTGTCCTGCGGGAAAGCGGCAGGAGCGTTCGCGGCGACCGGCAGATCCCGAACGTCGCCGCGGGCGTCCTGCGTGCGCACCGAGATCAAATGCACGGGCAGGGGCGGCGGATTGCCGGCAAGGATTGCATCGGGCCGGTACTGCAACAACGCGCGCCACACGCTGATCCGCAGCACGTGGTCGCTGCCGAAACGCAGCACGCTCTGCGAGGCGATCGGCTGCGCGCCGAAATCCTCGCGCGCCCAATGGCCCCCTGCACCCTGCCGGTACAACCTCGTCCCGGTGAACGCGAAATTGCCCTCCGGGGTGTGCAGGAGTTGAAACGCGTTGGGGTTTTGCATCAGCGAGAACGGCTCGCCGGCGAACGGCACGAACGCCTTGCCGTCGAAGCGATAGGCCTGCGTCCCCACCGCCACGAACACGTCCTTGTCGAGAACGAAGATCTGCGTCGCGCGATTGGCATCCGCCGTGGCATCCGCCCCTGTTGCAGGGAAACGTTCGCGCTTGAGTACCCGCACCTTCGACGGATCGACCTGCCAGCGCTCGGGCATGCCGCGGGTGTTGTTCACCCACAACACGCCCGGCGCGACCTCGATCAGCGATTGCGAGGCCAGTTCCGGCGCCGGCATGAGCCCGGCATACGTCCAGCGATGGTCGATCCGCCGCAGCACATGCACGCCCTCATCGCCCGGCGCATACGCCAGGTCGCTGTCGTAATGCGAGCGCACGATGGCGAACACCGGCTGGTCGTCGTGGTGCAGCGGGACGACCTTGCCATCGTCGCCGATCAGATCGATGCCGCCGTCGCGCGCCACCAGCAGGCCATCCTGCGTACTCACCAGCGCGAACACCTGATTGCGGTTTTCGCCCTCGATCCAATCGGTGCGCACGCCGTCGGGGGTGGGCGTCAGCCGCGCCACGCCGCGGCTACCGATCGCCAGCCACAAGGCGTCGTGGTGGATCTCCGCATCCGCGACCACGCCGCCGAGGTCGGAGGTATCGATCCGCGACCATGACGAAGGCACCTGCAGGCGCAGCAGCTCATCGTCGCTGGCAACCCACAGGCCGTTGTCGCCGTCCGTCTCCAAGCCCGATATGCCGGCCCTGGCCACCTTGTGGCGCGCCAGCAAATGCGCGCCGGCATCGTATTCGAGCAGGTTGCCGGTCGCCGTGGCGATCGCGAAACCGCCGCCGTGCAAGGTCTTGGATACCGTGAAGATGCCCGCATCCGCCGGCAAGGGCGGCACGGCCAGCGGGGTGACTCCTTTGGCGTCCATGCGATAGAAACCGCCGATCGAGACCACCAGGGCGGATGCCTTCTGGTCGATGATCTCGATGCCGCGATGGCCGCGCATGACCTCCCCGCCCGCCACCGGCACGAGCTTGCCGTCGTCCCAGCGCAGCAGGCCGGCTTTCATGTCCAGGGTATAGAGATGGCCATGCCACGCCCCGAACCCGGCGTTGTCCAGCCGCAGCGGCCAGCGCTGGCGACGGCCATCGAAGCCGTAGTACAGCAACTGATATTGCGCGCAGAAATAGACGCCGCCCTCGACCGGCAGCACCTGGCTCATCCAGCCCAGCGCCCGGTCGGCGCCTTTCAGGCCGAAAGCATCACGCAAGTCCTGATAGACGGCGCGCCCGTCGGAATCGGTCTGGATCACGCCGAAACTGTCGTGCCCGGCAAGGTACACGCGGCCATCCGATCCACGCGCCAGCACGCCTGCCGCCATGCCGCCCGGCAACGCGAGGGTGTCCCATTCCCGGCCCTGCATGCGCAACACGCCGTCGATGCTGCCCACATACAAACGGCCGTCGGTGTCGCGGGCGATGCCGAACAGGTAGGGCGTGGCCTTGAAGTCGGCCGGGGTGAATCGCTGCACCAGCGGTTCGCCGGGGAATGCCCACGCCCCCGCTGCCGCGCAGCCAGCGGCGAGGGCGAGGAGCAGCCAGAGGCAGCGGAGCAGGCGCGGCACGGGCGCAGTATGCTGCCGATGGCATGGCAATTGAAGCCAACGCGGCCGCGCGAGGCCGATGGAATCCACGGATCGTGACCCTCGTCACGCCGCCATCGACGTAGCGAGCGGCGCAGCGCGAATCCATGCCGACCTGCTAGGCTGCGTGCATGCCCACGACCACGGTGCTCAGCGTCAACCTCAACAAGATCGCGGTGCTGCGCAATTCACGCGGCAGCGCGCGCCCGGATCTGCGCAGGGCGGCCGAAACGGTGATCGATGCCGGCTGCGGCGGCATCACCGTGCATCCGCGCCCGGATATGCGCCACATTCGCCCGGATGACGTGGCCTTGCTTGCCCGCCTGTGCCGTGAGCGCAAGGTGGAATTCAACATCGAGGGCAACCCCTTCGCGCCACCGCGCGGCGAGTATCCCGGACTGCTGGCGCTGGCCGAACGAACCAGGCCCGCACAGGTCACCCTCGTTCCCGATGGCGACGACCAGCTCACCTCCGACCACGGATTCGATCTGGTTCGCGATGGCGAACGCCTGCGGCCACTGATGCATGCCTACAATGCACTGGGCTGCCGGGTGTCGCTGTTCATGGATGTGGATGCGCCGGCGCTCGAACGCGCGGCCGATGTCGGCGCAGCGCGGATCGAGCTGTACACCGGGCCGTATGCGCATGCGCACGCAACGGGCAATGCGACCGAAGCATTGGCAGCCTGCGCGCGCACGGCCCTGCGTGCGCAGGCCGCCGGTCTGTGCGTGAATGCAGGGCACGACCTCGATCAGCGCAACCTTGGCGACCTGTTGCGCGCCGCCCCGCAGGTCGCCGAAGTCTCGATCGGCCATGCCTTGATCGACGAGGCCCTGTATGCCGGCCTGCACGACACCGTGCGCGGCTACCTGCGCGTCATCCGGGACGCGCACGGCTGATCCGTGGCGCGCGACGGAAAGCTTCCTATTCGCGGCCTGCAAACGACGACACCGCCCGCAGGCGGTGTCGAGCGCTCTCTGGCGATGCGCTTCAGCCCTTGTCGACGAAGCCCACCTTGACCATGCCGGCATTCTTGGCGGCGGCCAGCACCTTGGCCAGCACGTCGTACTCGGCATTGGGGTCGGTATCGATCTGGATCACCGGCTGCTGCTTGTCGTCGGTGTAACGGTCGGCCTCGATCTGCATCTGGTCGCGCAGGCTGCCGAGCATCACGGGCGTGCCGTTCCAGGTGATGTTGCCGCCCGCATCGATCTTCAGGTTGATCGGCTCGGCCTTGGTCGGCGGTGGCGGATTGATGGTCGGGATCGGCAGATCCACGCCGATCGGGTAGGTGGTCGGCGGCATGGTGACCATGAAGATGATCAGCAACACCAGCATCACGTCCACGAGGGGCGTGACGTTCATGTCGACCATCGGACCGCTGCCGGCGTTGCTGGAAAATGCCATGGGTGCGTTCCTCTAGCCGCCTTTGCCGTGGGGAGCGGCGACGAAGCCGATCTTCAGAATGCCGTTGGACTGCGCGGTCTTGACCACTTTCCAGATGGAACTGTAGTGGGTGTCCTTGTCGGCACGCACGTCCACCTCGGGTTGCGGCAGCAAGGGCGCGATGCTGGCCAGCTTGCTGTCGAGCAACGACTGGTCGACCGGGTCGTCGTTCCAGAAGATGCTGCCGTCGGCCTTCACCGACACCGTGACCGGCGGACGCGGCGGCTCGGCAGGCTTCTTGCGCAGCACCGCGTTGGGCAGCTTCACCTGGATCTTGTGCCGCATCAGCGGGGTGGTGATCATGAAGATGATCAGCAGCACCAGCATCACGTCCACGAGGGGCGTGACGTTGATCGAGGCCATCGGGCCGCCGCTGTCATTGCTGCTGAAAGCCATGGTCGCTTGCTCCGTTCCGATCTGGCGTGGCGATCAGGATCCGACGCGCGCGCCGGTGGCGAAGAAGTCGTGCAGGTCGTGGGCGAAGGCGTCGAAGGCCGAGTTGGTCACCCGGTTCTGGCGCACGAAGAAGTTGTAGCCCAGCACCGCCGGGATGGCGACGAACAGGCCGAGCGCGGTCATGATCAGCGCCTCGCCCACCGGGCCCGCCACCGCGCCGATCGAGGATTCGCCGGACTGGCCGATGTTGATCAGGGCTTGGTAGATGCCCCACACGGTGCCGAGCAGGCCGACGAAGGGCGCGGTGGAACCGACGGTGGCCAGCAGGGTCAGGCCGTTCTCCAGGTTCTCGCTCTCGCGCGACACCGCCTGGCGCAGGGCGCGGTCGATGAACTCCGAGCGGTTCAGCGCGCCGGTCAGGCGGCCGCCCTCGTTGCGCTGGTGGTGCGCGGCGGCTTCCGCGCAATCCAGGGCGATCTTCGAGAACGGCTCGTTCTTGGGCTGCTGCTCCATGAACTGGATGGCGTCCTGCGCGTTCTGGGTGTCCCAGAACACGCTGATGACCTTGTCCGAACGCGTGCGGATGCGCAGGTTCCGGAACACGTTCACCACCATGTAGAACAGCGACAGCGACATGAAGATGCACAGGGTGAGGAATACGCAGGCACCGACGATGTTGTCGCCGCTGATGAAGGTGCCCCACATGTGCTCGAAGCCCATCTGGCTGAGCTGTTCGGCATTGGAGGGACCGGTGGCGGCCGGAGAAGCGGCGGCGGTGGAGGCGGCATCTTGCAGCATTGGGCTAGCCCTTGGTTGATGGAATTACAGTTTGAACTCGACGGGAACGCGCACGTAGTCTTCGGTCTTGACGCCATTCTTGATCGTCGGATTGAAGCGCCACTTCATCGCCGCGTCCTTCGCGGCGCGTTGCAGGTTGCGGTTGTGGCTGGTGTCTTTTTCGACGTCGCACGACTCCGGCACACCCTGGGCGCTGATCCTGCACACGAGGGTCACGGTGCCGGTGACGCCATCGGCCATTTCCTTGGGTGGGTATTCCGGCGGGTTGGCGCGCATGAAGCTGATGTCCACGCTGCCGCCCACGTCCGCCAGCTTGGGCGCGGGTGCGGGTGGCGTCTGCGGCGGAGCCGGCGGGGTCATCAGGGTTTGCTGGTTGGTGATGACCTGCGGCGGCGGCACCGGCGGCGGCGGCGTCGCCACCTGCTTGGGCGGCGGTGGCACGTCCTTGGGCGGCGGCGGCGTCTTGATTTCCTTCGGCGGCGGCGGCGGCGGCGGCGGCGGCTTGGGCGGCGGGGTGATGATCACCGCACGCGGCTTGTCGATGTCGTCCTTGGTGGTGTCGCTGGCCGAAGGCGGCACCAGCAGCATCATGAACAGCGATGCCTGCACGGTGATCGCGAACGCGATACCGCATACACGCGGCCAGCTGAACGTGTTTTGACCCGGACGGGAGAAATAGGTGGACGTCATTGCCTTGGCGACTTGGCTTGGCCTGCGTTGAACCCCGACACCTTCCACGCCGGCAACGACGCGGAAACCCCTAGCTTAGCGCAAACATCCGACCGATCAAGCATGGCCGGTCACATCGCGCCAGTCAAACCCCCGACCAGCGTATCGCACCCGACTTCAGCGTTTCTTCTTCGGTGGTGCCGATGCGGCCCCGGCAGCAATGATCCGCTGTGCCGCCTGCGGGTCGGACACACCCTTCGACAACGCACGCTGCGCGGCGGCCCTGGCCTCCGCCTTGCGCCCGGTGTTGTTGTACACCCGCGCCAGATTGAGCGCTTCCTCGCCGTTCGACGCGAGGGCGTCGGCCTTCTTGTAGGCGTCGATCGCCTGCTCGGTCTGGTTCAGGGCGTAGTAATCCTGCGCCAGGATCGCGTAAACGTCCACGCTCGGCTGCAGGATGCCCTTCTGCAAACCTTCGTTGATGATCCCGATGGTGTCCGTTTCCCCGCCCTTGGCGTTGTTGTAGAGCTGAACCAGCTTGCGGTAGTCGTCGGAGGTGGTCAGCATTCCTTTCTGCCGCGCCTGCTCCAGTAAGGCCTTGGTCTTGTCGGCTTGACCGGCCTGCTGGTAGGCCGCGGCCAGGTTCATGGTCGCGGCCTTGTCGTCCGGATGCGCCTTGAGCAGCGCCTCGCCCAGCGCGATCGCCTTGTCCGATTGCTTGAGCTCGTAATAGCTGCCGAACAACGCCTGCTGCTCGTTCGCGCTGGGCTTGTCGGCGGAAGCGGCGATCGATTTCTCCAGCAAGGGTGCCGCCGCGGCGTAGTCCTTCTTGGAAAAGTACGCCAGACCGCGCAAACCGTCGTACTCGGGCTTGTTGTCGTGGGTTTCGGTGGCGAGGCGATCGAGGGTGGCCAGCGCCGGATCGTATTGCGCTGACGACAACTGCGCCTTGGCCAGATTGAGCATGGTCTGGTAGTGGTCGTTGTTCGGCAGGGCGTCCTCGGCGATGGCGTTGCCCAGGGCCTGAGCTGCCTTGGCGTAATCAGGCTTGCCGAAGCTGGCATAGCCGATCGCCTGCCATGCGGCGGCCTTGTCGAAGTGGTTGGCCTTGGGGTCGGCAAGCATGGTATTGGCCAAGACGATGGCTTGGTCGTTCTGCTTGCCCGCGACCAAGGCATGCAATTGGTTGACGTTCTTCACCATCGCATCGCTGCTGGCGTTCGCGGCAGGTTCGGCTCGGGTTGCGTTCGGATACAACTTGGCTGCAACCGGCTGCTTCTTGTTCACTAGCCCATGGCGCTCGGTTTGCTGCACCTGATCGTCCTGCGCGGACGCCATGTGCGGCGTAGCCAGCGCAATCGACAAGGCCAAGGAGGGCAACAGGAACCATCGGCGCTTCGAAAGCATTCGACTCACTCCAGTGTCCGCGCAGCTTGGATGGCGCGCGTCGGGTCTGACAGACTAAACGGAATTAGTGTCTTTGCTCAAGATGTGCGGGCAAGAAAGTGCGACGACATGCGCGGACCAGCCCGCGAGCCCGCAACGACTCGAGCCGCGCCACAATGGACTTCACACGTCGAGGTTGCCGACCCGCAGCGCGTTGTCCTCGATGAAATCGCGGCGCGGGTGAGGCTCGGCGCTGGCGAGCCGCAGGCTCGCGTCGGGCCGAACGCCACGGGCAGGAAGCCCGTGGCCGGGTTGCGCGGCGAGCGCACGGAGGCGCGAGCCCGCAACGACTCGAGCCGCGCCACAATGGACTTCACACGTCGAGGTTGCCGACCCGCAGCGCGTTGTCCTCGATGAAATCGCGGCGCGGCTCGACCACATCCCCCATCAAGGTCGAAAAAATGCGATCGGCCGCGACCGCATCCTCGATGCGCACCTTGAGCAGGCGCCGGGTCTCCGGGTTCACCGTGGTCTCCCACAACTGCTCCGGGTTCATCTCGCCCAGGCCCTTGAAGCGCTGGATGGTGCGGCCCTTTTTCGCTTCCTCCAGCAACCAGGTCTGCGCTTGGACGAACCGCTGCACGGCCTGGCTGCGGCCGCCGCGACGGACGCTGGCATCGGCCTGCAGCAAGCCTTCCAGTGTACGCGCCACATCGCCGACCGGACGCAGTTCGCCGGTTTCCAGCAGCGCCAGCGGCAGGGTCTGGTTGACCGCCAGACCGTGCTGGCGACGTTCGATCGCCAGCGCCGGCGGATGGCCATCGGCCACGATCACGCGCAGGCCGTAGTGCGCCTGCCCCAGCCCGGCACCGAGCAAGCGCTCGCGCAGGCGCGCCAGCCATGCATCCGTGGCCATCGTGTCGTGCGGCTGTCGCGGCGGCGGCAGTTCGAGCAGGGCATGCAGCACGCTGGCATCGAAGCGCCAGGCGTTGCGCTCGATCGCCTCTTGCGCGGCGGCCAGATCGAGCAGCAGGCGCTCCAGCGCCACGCCCGTGATCGGTGGCGCGCCGCCGCCCGGATGCAGTTCGGCGCCCTCGACGGCGTTGCTGACCAGGTACTGATTCAGTGCCGCATCATCCTTCAGGTATAGCTCGGTCTTGCCCTGCTTGATCTTGTACAGCGGCGGCAGGCCGATGTAGACGTGGCCGCGTTCGATCAGCTCGGGCATCTGCCGGTAGAAGAACGTGAGCAGCAGGGTGCGGATGTGCGAGCCGTCCACGTCGGCGTCGGTCATCAGGATGATGCGGTGGTAGCGCAGCTTGTCGGGGTTGTATTCGTCCTTGCCGATGCCGCAGCCCAGCGCGGTGATCAGGGTGCCGACCTCGGCGCTGCCGAGCATCTTGTCGAAACGCGCGCGCTCGACGTTGAGGATCTTGCCCTTCAGCGGCAGGATCGCCTGGGTCTTGCGGTTGCGGCCCTGCTTGGCCGAACCGCCGGCGGAGTCGCCCTCGACGATGAACAGCTCCGACAACGCCGGATCCTTCTCCTGGCAGTCGGCGAGCTTGCCGGGCAGGCCGGCGATGTCGAGCGCGCCCTTGCGACGGGTCAGTTCACGCGCCTTGCGTGCCGCCTCGCGGGCGCGGGCAGCATCGACCACCTTGGCGGTGATGGCACGCGCCTCGACAGGGTGCTCTTGCAGGAAGTTACCCAGTTTTTCGGCGACGATCGCTTCAACAACGGGCTTGACTTCGGACGATACGAGCTTTTCCTTGGTCTGCGAGGAGAAGCTCGGGTCGGGCACCTTGACCGAGAGCACGGCGATCATGCCCTCGCGCATGTCGTCGCCGGCCAGGGTGATCTTGGCCTGCTTGGCCATGCCGGACTGCTCGACGTAGGCGTTCAGGGTGCGGGTGAGCGCGGCGCGGAAACCGGCCAGATGGGTGCCGCCGTCCTTTTGCGGGATGTTGTTGGTGAAGCAGAACATCGTTTCCTGATAGGCGTCGGTCCACTGCAGGGCGATGTCCACGGTGATGCCCGCTTGTTCGCCGGTGGCAGCAATCACCGACGGGTGCAGGGGCGTCTTCACCTGCGCGAGGTGTTCGACGAAGCTGCGGATGCCGCCCTCGTACTCGAACACGTCGTGGCGGCCCTCGCCACGCTCGTCGCTGAGCTCGACGCGCACGCCGGAGTTGAGGAAGGACAGCTCGCGCAAGCGCCGGGCGAGGATGTCGTAATGGAATTCGGTGTCGGTGAAGATCTCGGCCGCCGGCTTGAAGCGGATGCGCGTGCCGCGCTGGCTGGACGCGCCGACATCCTTGAGCGGGTACACCGGCTCGCCCAGCGCGTATTCCTGCTGGTGGTGGCGACCGTCGCGCCAGATGTCCATCCACAGGCTGGACGACAACGCGTTGACGACCGACACGCCGACGCCATGCAGGCCGCCGGAGACCTTGTAGCTGTTGTCGTCGAACTTTCCGCCGGCGTGCAGCACGGTCATGATGACCTCGGCCGCCGAAACGCCTTCTTCCTTGTGGATGTCGGTGGGGATGCCGCGGCCGTTGTCGGTCACCGACACCGAGCCATCGGCATGCACGACCACCTCGACCCGGTCGCAATAACCGGCCAGCGCCTCGTCGATGGCGTTGTCCACCACCTCGAACACCATGTGGTGCAGGCCGGTGCCGTCGTGGACGTCGCCGATGTACATGCCGGGCCGCTTGCGCACGGCCTCGAGGCCGCGCAGGACGGTGATGCGGGACGAGTCGTAGGTGTCGTTCGGCCTGGCTTCGCCGGGTGTGGGTTCGTCGGTCATGGGCCTGTCTGCGTGCGCTTGAAGGGGCGACGACGGCGTCGCGCGTGGCAACAGGGAATTATACCAGCCGACGGACTTCGCCTTGTTCCACGTGGAACCTTGCCGCCGGCGGGATTCCATCGAGCAGTCCCGGAGGCGATTCGGTTCCCGTGACCAGCACCTGCGCACCCAGCGCGGCCAGATCGGTCAGCACGCGCTGCTGATGGCCGCGATCCAGCTCGGACGCCAGGTCGTCCAGTGCGATCGCCGGCCATTCGCCTCGCAAGGCGGCGTAAGCCTGGCCTTGCGCGAAAAAGCAGGCCAGCGCCACCAATTTTTCCTGCCCGCGCGACAAGGCGTTCCAGCCCGGCAAACCGTCGAAGTCGATTCGCCAGTCTGCGCGGTGCGGCCCGATCGTGCCGTGCCCGAATGCCCTATCGCGGCCCCGGTTCTTGAGCAACGCCGCGTGCAGGGATTGCTCGTCGCGATTCCAGCCCGGCAAGTAGCTCAGTTTCGGCTCGCCCAGTTCCGGCACGAAGGTCGCAACCGTGCGACGCAGCATGGGAGTCAGCCGGTCGATGTACAGGCCACGCATGCGCGAAATCGGTTCACCGGCCTGAGCCAGCTCGACATCCCAGGCATCCAGTTGCTCGCCGCTCCCGTCCGCCTTGAGCAAGGCATTGCGCTGGCGCAGGGCACGCGTGTAGCGCCGCCACAGGGGCAGGAATTCCGGTTCCACGTGGAACAAGGCCCAATCGACGAACCTTCGACGCGGTTCGGAACGGCCCGCGATCAATTCGTGGCTGCCGGGCTCGAAGGTCATCACCGCCAGCGCCGTGCACAACTCGGCCAGGCTGGTCGTGGGTTGTCCGTCCAGCCGCGCCTGCCAGTCGCGGCCCGCGTGGCGCAGACCGGCGCCTCGGCTGCGCCCGCCGCACTCGGTCCACCGCGCGAACACTTCCAGATCGGTTTGCCCGTTCTGGATCAAACCATCGCGCACGCTGCCGCGGAACGAGCGCCCGTTCGCCAGCAAATGCGCCGCTTCCAGCAGCGAGGTCTTGCCCGCACCGTTGTCGCCGGTGATCAGGTTGATCCCCGGTTCCGGCTGCCACTCCACCGTGGTGAAGCTGCGAAACCGCGCCAGATGCAGGCGTTCGATGCGCACGCAATGGGTGTGGCGGTTTGCGTATCGTGCCGCCGATGCGCCGCCCTACAGGCGCAACGGCATCACCACGTGCCGGCTGCGGTCGTTGTCGGACTCGCGCAGCAGGGCGCTGGAGTTGCCGTCGCGCAAGGCGATCGACACCGTGTCCCCGGTCAGCGCCGACAGCGCATCGAGCAGGTAGGTGACGTTGAAACCCACGGCCAGCCCGTCGACGCGGGTGTCCGCCTCGACTTCTTCCTGCGCCTCGTCCTGTTCCGGGTTGTGCGCGCTCAGGCACAACTGGCCCGGGGTGACTTCCAGTTTGACGCCGCGGTATTTTTCGTTGGACAAGATCGCCGCGCGTTGCAGGGCCGCGCGCAACGCTTCGCGATCGATCTTGACCTCCTTGTCAGCCCCGATCGGGATCACCGCTTCGTAATCGGGGAAGCGCCCATCGATCAGCTTGGACGTGAAGGTCAGATCCTCGCGACGCAGGCGCAGGTGGTTGCGCCCGATTTCCAGCTCGATTTCGCGGTCGGCGTTTTCCAGCAAGCGCTGCAGTTCGAGCACGCCCTTGCGGGGAAGGATGATCTGCTTGCGGATTTGCGTTCCGTGCGGCAACGCCGTTTCGCACGATGCCAAACGGTGGCCGTCGGTCGCCACGCAACGCAGCGCGTTCTCGCGCAGGTCGAACAGCAGCCCGTTGAGGTAATAACGCACGTCCTGCTGGGCCATCGCGAAGGCCGTGCGCTCGATCAGCCCGCGCATGGCCGACTCGGACACCCGCACGCGCTCGAGCAGCTCGATGTCCTCGATGGCGGGGAAATCGACGGCCGGCAGGGTCGCCAGGGTGTAGCGGCTGCGCCCTGCCTGCAACACCACCTTGTCGTCGGTCTGGGTCAGGGTGATCAGGCAGCCGTCGGGCAGGGCGCGCACGAGTTCGAACAGCTTGCGCGCCGGGATGGTGGACTCGCCTTCCTTCGCGATCTCCGCGCCGGTACGCGCGACCATTTCCACGTCCATGTCGGTCGCCGTCAGCGACAGCGTGCCGGCACGGGCGACGATCAGCAGGTTGGCCAGCACCGGCATGGTCTGGCGGCGTTCGACCACGTTGATGACTTGCTGGAGCGGCTTGAGCAGGACTTCACGCTGGAGGGAAAAACGCATGGGCTCCCCTGAATGCTGTTGGGTCGATTTAAGAAATGATGGTGGTGTTGGAGCGGTGAATGCCTGTGGAAAACTGTTTCAACTAATTGAAAATCAATAAAATAAAATTTTGCAACCGCTGTGCGTTATTTCCACTTCGACTTGTGGACGACGGTGGACAATTTCATCTCCACAGCGCCACCCACAGCTTGTCCACAGGCTTGTCACTCGCTGAGTTTGCGGATGAGCTTGTCCCAGTCCTCGTGCAGCTTCGCGTCTTCTTCCACCAGCTTCCGCACCTGCTTGCACGCGTGGATGACCGTGGTGTGGTCGCGCCCGCCGAAGGCATCGCCGATTTCCGGCAGGCTGTGTTCGGTGAGTTCCTTGCACAAGGCCATCGCCATCTGCCGCGGCCGCGCCAGCGCGCGCGTGCGCTGCTTGGAGTCCAGCGCCTTCACCTGCAAGCCATAGTAACCTGCCACGGTCTTCTTGATGTTGTCGATGGAGATCGACTGCTGCTGCGCGCGCAGCGAGTCGCGCAGCGCCTCGTGCACGAACTCGGCGGTGATCGGACGCCCGTGCAGCCCGGCGCGCGCGGCCAGGGTGTTGAGCGCGCCCTCCAGCTCGCGCACGTTCGAGCGCATCCGCTTGGCCATCAGCAAGGCCACGTCCTCGGGGACGTTCAGGCCGCGCTCGGAAGCCTTGGCCAGCACGATCGCCGCGCGCGTCTCGAAGTCGGGCGGGTCGATGGCCACGGCCAGTCCTTGGCCGAGCCGCGACCTCAGCCGCGGTTCCAAACCGTCCACCTCGCGCGGATAGCGATCGCAGGTCAGGATGATCTGCTGGCGGCTGTCGAACAGGGCGTTGAAGGTGTGGAAGAACTCTTCCTGGGTGCGGTCCTTGCCGGCGAAAAACTGGATGTCGTCGATCAACAGGGCGTCGATGCGCTGGAATTGCCGCTTGAACTGGTCGGAGGTCTTGTCCTGCAGCGAGCGGAAAAAAGCGCTGGCGAAATCGTTCGAGCGCAGGTACAACACCCGCGCATCGGGGTTGGCGGCGCGCATGGCATTGCCGGCGGCCGTCATCAGGTGGGTCTTGCCCAGCCCGGTGCCGCCGTACAGCAGCAGCGGGTTGTGCGCGCGGTCGCCGGGCTTGAGCGCGGCCTGCCACGCCGCCGCCTTGGCGAGCTGGTTGCTGCGGCCCTCGACGAAGGTGTCGAAGGTGTAATGCCGGTCGAGGGTGTTGGGAGTGCCGTCGTCAGCGTTGCGTTCGATTGGCGACGCGCTCGCCGGAACGGCGGCCGGAGTCCGCGACAGCCCGCCGATGGCCAGCCGCACGCTCACCGGTGCGGCGGCGAAATGGGTCGCCAGCTCGGTGATGCGCGGCAGATGCGCCTGCAGTTCATCCACCACGTAGGCATTGGGCGCGTACAAGGCCAGCCGGCCTTCGCGCTCGTCCACCTGCAAGGGCCGGATCAGGGTGTACACGTCCTCGGCCGACAACTCGGTTTCCAGGCGTTCGAGGCAACGCGGCCAGACGGATGACATGGGTATCGACAAGAAGGCGGCAGATGGCGGTTTTCCGCCGGGAAAACGACCTTGCCGGGCGATGCCAAGGCTCGCCTGCGCGACAAGGTTGGGGGACGACGGCAGTCTAACAGAGTGTCGGGAACATGCCTTCCTGCACGGCACGCAACGCGCGCGGGCCGGTGCGTGTCAGCGCTCGACTCCGTGGACCGGTTCCGCCCATCCATACCCTTCGGCGGGGCGCGGTTCAGGCACCTGCCCACCGCGCCGGCGCTCGGCACCCGGACGAAGCGCGAAGCCAAGGGCTGCGCGCAAACGCATTGCACGCAGCCGACATTACCGCTATAGTTGAATGTCTTGACCCCGCAAAGTCACATAGCACGCCATGGCTACCAAGCGCACCTACCAGCCCAGCAACCTCAAGCGCAAGCGCGACCACGGCTTCCGTGCGCGCATGAAGACCGCCGATGGCCGCAAGGTGCTGGCCCGTCGCCGCGCCAAGGGCCGCGTGCGCCTCGCGGTCTGACCTCGCGCGCCGCAGCGCGCCGCCTCGCCGGACGATCCGGGCATGTCCGCGCGCGACGACCAGGCCCGGGGTACCGGGTTTCCGCGTACCGCAAGGCTGCGCACGCCGGCCGAATTCAAGCGGGTTTTCGAGGGCGGAAAGCGCGTGAGCGCTGGCCTGTTCCGGTTGCACGTCTTGCTGCCTGACCCGTCCGCCGACGCAGGGGGTAGCCACCCGGCCGGAGCGCGCCTGGGCATATCCGTGCCGAAGAAGGTCGCTGCGCTGGCCGTCGAACGCAACCGCATCCGCCGCATCGTGCGCGAGTGTTTCCGTCGCCAGCGCGGGTCGTTGCCTGCGGGCGACTATGCGCTGGTGGCCCAGCGCGAGGCCAGGGGCGCAGCCGCGGACATGCTACGCAATGCGCTGGCAAGCCTGTGGCGGCGCGCGGGAGCATTGAAGCCCGAACCACCAGCCCCCACAATGCCCAGCCCGCGACACGGGCCTGCCGCGGCAGGCATCACCCCCACGCCGGCTCGCGTCGGCCCGCCACGGCGCTCGCGTTCCGGGCCCACCCCGGCCGCCAGGGCTACACGCAATACGCAGGATCCCACCGAGCGATGAACCAGACCCGCAACTTCCTGTTGTTCGCGTGGCTGATGCTGGCCGTCCTGATCTGGCAGGCCTGGGAGCAGGATCACGCCCCGCCACCGGCAGCCGCCCCCGCGACGGCGGCAGCGCCGGCATCCGGCCCGGGCGCGTCGCCGGCCGGCCTGCCGCCGATCCCCGCACCCACGGCGGCCCCGGCGGTCGCGACCCCGCCGGGTGCCACGGCCCCCGCTGCGGTGGCGAGCACGACGCCCGCCGCGCCGCCGGTCGAGCTGTCCAACGACGTGCTGCGCCTGCGCATCGATCCGCGCGGTGCCAGCCTGATCGGCGCCGATTTACTGGCCTACGCGCAATCCGAGCAGCGCGGCAGCCCGCCGGTCAGGCTGCTCGACGATGGCGCCGCCGACCTGTTCGTGGCCGAGTCGGGCATCGTCAGCGCCGGCGGACACGCACCCAACCATGCGGCCGTCTATCAGGTCGAAGGCAGCGCCGGGAAGCGCCTCGCGGCCGGCACCGATGCGGTGTCGCAATCCTTCCTGTGGACCGACCCCAGCGGCGTGCAGGTGCGCAAGACCTGGACCTTGCACCGCGGCAGTTACGTCATCGACCTGCGCGAGGAGATCCGCAACGGCAGCACGGCCACGTGGACGGGGAATGATTACCGCTGGCTGCGCCGCGTCCCGCCGATCATCAAGCACACCGCCGGCGGCAGCCTGACCAACCCGGAGGCCTACGCCTTCGTCGGTGCGGCCTGGTACAGCCCCGAGGACAAGTACGAGACGCGCGCGCTGACCAAGTTCGAGACGCCGCTGGACAAGATCGTCACCGGCGGCTGGATGGCGATGGTGCAGCACTACTTCCTCGCCGCGTGGATCCCCGACCCGAAGCAGCCCATGAAGCTGTCGATCGCCAGCAACAGCGCCGGCGGGGAGACCTACTACAGCATCATCGCGCAAGGCCCGGGGATGAGCGTGCCGGCCGGCGGCAGCCACGTCAGCGACTCGCGCCTGTACGTCGGCCCGGCGCTGCAGGACGTGCTGCCGCATGTCGCGCCGGGGCTGCAACTGACCGTGGACTACGGCTGGTTCACCCTGTTCGCCGGCCCGATCTTCTGGCTGTTGTCCAAGCTGCACCTGCTGATCGGCAACTGGGGCTGGGCGATCGTGCTGCTGGTGCTGCTGATCAAGCTGGCCATGTACAAACTGTCGGACGCGCAGTACCGCTCGATGGCCAAGATGCGCGCCCTGCAGCCGCGGCTGGAGGCGCTCAAGGAGCGCTACGGCGACGACAAGCAGCAATTCCAGATGGCCATGCTGGAGCTGTACAAGAAGGAAAAGGTCAACCCGGCCGGCGGTTGCCTGCCGATGCTGATCCAGATCCCGATCTTCCTCGCCCTGTACCGCGTGCTGCTGTACAGCGTGGAGTTGCGGCATGCGCCGTGGATCGGCTGGATCCACAGCCTGAGCGATGCCGACCCGTACTTCGTGCTGCCGGCGATCTACCTGGTGGTGATGTTCTTCACCCAGCGCCTGAGCCCGACGCCGGGCATGGATCCGATGCAGAAGAAGATGATGCAGGCCATGCCGCTGGTGTTCGGCGTGATGTTCGCCTTCTTCCCGTCCGGCCTGGTGTTGTACTACGTGATGAACGGTTCGCTCGGCCTGCTCCAGCAGTGGTGGTTGATGCGCAAGCACGGCGCACCCGGGGCCGCGCCGGCCAAGACCTGACCGACCGCGGTCGCGGACACGGCAAATGCGGGTGCAGGCCACCGACACCATCGCCGCGATCGCCACCGCGCCCGGCGCGGGCGGCATCGGCATCGTGCGCCTGTCCGGGCCGCAGGCGCTGCGGATCGGTAACGCCATCGGCGGCCGAACGCTGCGGCCGCGTCATGCCCATCACGCGATATTTCGCGACGATCAGTGCCAGATCATCGACGATGGCATCATTCTGAGCTTTCCAGCCCCACGCTCGTATACCGGCGAGGATGTGGTCGAACTGCAAGCCCACGGCAGCCCGGCACTGCTGGCCTTGCTGCTGCAACGCTGCCTGCGATTGGGTGCGCGCATGGCGCGCCCGGGCGAGTTCACCGAGCGGGCCTGGCGCAACGGGCGGATGGATCTGGCCCAGGCCGAGGCGGTGGCCGACCTGATCGCCGCCGGTTCGCAGGCCGCCGCGCGCGCGGCCCGGCGCTCGCTGGATGGCGAGTTTTCGCGAAGGGTGGAAGCCCTGCAAGCGGGGCTGACCGCGTTGCGCGTGCACGTCGAGGCGGCGATCGATTTCCCCGAGGAGGAGATCGACTTCCTCGCCGACGCAAGTCTGAACAAGCGACTCGACGATGTACGCGCCAGCCATGCCGCGCTGCGCGCCGATGCCGCCCGCGGCCAGCGCCTGCGCGATGGTTTGCACGTGGTCATCGCCGGCGCGCCGAACGTGGGCAAATCCAGCCTGCTCAATGCGCTGGCCGGCAGTGAACGCGCCATCGTCGCCGCGCAGGCCGGCACCACCCGCGACCTGCTGCGCGAAACCGTGCGCATCGACGGCATCGAGCTGCTGCTGGTCGATAGCGCCGGCCTGCACGAGAGCCACGATGCCATCGAGCGCGAGGGCATCCGCCGTGCCCGCGCCGAGTTGGACAAGGCCGACCTGGTGCTGGCGGTGCTCGATGCCAGCGCGCCCGAACCGGCGCGGGTGGCACTGGCTGCCGATCTGGCCACCGCTGCGCGGATCCTGTGGCTGTACAACAAGGCCGATCTGGCGACCGACACGAAACGCGCACCCACCCCGGACGGGCTGTGGGTTTCCGCGCGTACCGGCGCGGGTCTTGATGTCTTGCGCGAGCGCCTGAAACAGGCGGCCGGGCTGACTGGTGCGGACGGCGGTGCAGGCAGCTTCAGCGCCCGCGCCCGCCACGTCGATGCCCTGTGCCGGGTCGGTGCCCATCTGGATGCCGCGGCGATGCGCCTGCAAATCGAGCGTGCCGGCGAACTGGCCGCCGAGGAACTGCGCCTGGCCCAGCAGGCGCTGGACGAAACCACCGGCGTTTTCGACAGCGACGACCTGCTCGGCGCGATCTTCGCCAGCTTCTGTGTCGGGAAGTGACGCATCGGCCCGCGCGCAGCGCGGCTTTGCCGATGCGTCATCCCCGCGAAGGCGGGGATCCAGTGTCTTTGTCCCCACGGCCCGCGCGCAGCGCGGCTTTGCCGATGCGTCATCCCCGCGAAGGCGGGAAGCGCTTCACAACAGCCGAAGGCTGGTCATCCAGTGTCTTTGTCCCCACGGCCCGCGCGCAGCGCGGCTTTGCCGATGCGTCATCCCCGCGCAGAGCCTGCCCCCGCGCTGGCGGGGGCGGGGATCCTGAGGCAGGCGCGACAGCATTCCTGGCAAGCGGCCCCGTCCCGCATGCGCAGCTTCTCGCCGTCTGGTGAACCAGCGCACACCATCGACGAAAAATATGGTTAAACTCGGCGCATCTGCCATCCTTGAAGAGGGCCGGTTCATGAAGCAACTCGCGTTCCAAGCCGATTGGCGGCATGCGGCACTGGTCGTTGCGGTCGCCGCCGCGCTGGGCATCACCGGTTGCGGCAAGAAAGCCATCCCTCCGGCACCGGCCGCCAGCCCTGCGGCGACCACCGCGCCTGCGACGACCAGTGCGGCATCGCCCGAACACGTGGACACCGATGCCGAACTGCTCACCAAGGCCAAGACCGCGGAAAACGAAAAACGTTTGTACGCGCCGGCCGGCAACAACGCCATCGAGTACTACCTGCAATTGCGTGCGCGCAACCCGAACGACGAGACGGTGAAGTCGGCGCTGACCGACCTGTTCCCCTACGCGATGATCGCCACCGAGCAGAATCTCAAGAAGGGCGACGAGCCGGGCCGTCAGGAAGCCGCGCGCATCTTCGCCCTGCTCGAGCGGGTGGACGCCAATGCGCCCTCGCTGCCGCGCCTGCGCACGATGATGCAGAAGCAGGCCGCCGACGAGCTCAAGCAGCAACAGGATGCGGCCAAGAAAGCGCAGGCCGATCTGGAAAAGAAAGCGGCCGCCGACAAGGCCGCCGCCGACGCCAAGGCCAAGCAGCAGCAGGAGCAGGCGGCCGCGGCCGCGGCCTCGCCGGCAGCAACGGCACACGCATCGCCGGCTGCGCCCGTGCATGTCGAACCCAAGCCAGCACCGACGCCACCGCCCCAACAAGTGGCGGCTCCGCCACCGACCCCGGCGGCACCTCCACCGGAGCCGCCCAAGCCCAAGCGCGCACCGGGTTCCTTGCCGCCGGTGGTCAGCAGCGTGCAGCCCGAGTACCCGCGCGCGGCCCTGCGCGATGGCGTCTCCGGCGAGGTGACCGTATCGTTCACCGTGGGTGCCGACGGCAGTGTCACCGGGGCCAGCATCGTCAAGGCCGACCCCAAGCGCGTGTTCGACGCGGCGGCGCTGGATGCGATCCGCAAATGGAAGTTCGAAGCGCCCGGCGAGCCGGTGTCGGGCACGCGCACCTTCGTGTTCAATCCGGGCAACTGACGGGCATCGACGCGATCGCCGTTTGCTGCAAGACGAAGCCGGCGTGAGCCGGCTTCGTCGTCACGCGCGTCCGCAGCCCGCATCCGCGCAAGGCCGCAGCCTCGCACTCACGCCGAAATCGCCAGCTTCTCGCGGTGGTACAGGCGCGCGGCGAGCGCCCAAAGCACCAGCCCCAGGCCGAAGCTCGCCAGCAGGTACACGCCCCATTCGGCCGGGCTCACCGCTTCGGCGCGCAGCAGTTTCATGATCAACTGGTTCTGCGACAGGAAGGGCACCGCGAATTGCCAGAGCTGGTTCTTGATCGGGTTGATCATCAACACCAGGGTCGGCACCAGCGGCAGCAGCATCAGCACGCTCATGTAGCTCTGCGCTTCCTTCACGCTCTTGCTGGAGGCGGCGATCAGGGTCAGCAAGGTGGTGCCCAACACCACGATCGGCAGCAGCACCAGCAACAGCTTGAACAAGGTCAGCGCGGATACGTCGAACTTCAGGCCGGTGGCCGGGCCGAAGGTGAACACCAGCTTGAACATCACCAAGGTCAGCACGAGGCTGAGCATGCCGAACAAACAGGCCGCGGCGATCTTGCCGCTCATGATCGCCCCGCGCGCCGCGGGCGTGGCCAGCAGCGGCTCCAGCGACTGCCGCTCGCGCTCGCCGGCGGTGGCGTCGATCACCACCGCCGCGCCGCCGAGGAAGCCGCTGAGGATCAGCAGGTAGGGCAGGAACGACAGCGCCACGCCGCGCTTGCTTTCCGGGGTGGCCAGATCGCGCGGGGCGACCTGCAAGGGCGCGACCACGGTGGGGCTGACGCCGCGCGCGATCAACCGCAACGAACCGACCGTGCGGCCGTAGGTGTCCAGCAGGCTCTGCACGCGCTGCACCGGGATCTGCGCATCCTGCCGCGAGCTGTCCTGCACGATCTCGACTAGTGCCGGCATGCCGGCGCGCCAGTCCTGCGGATAGCTCTTGTCGATCGCCAGGATCACGTCGGCGTCCTGATTGCGGATCGCCGCATCCGGGTCGGCCGGCGCCGGTTTCACGTGCACGTTCTGCCCGCCCAGCCATGCCACCAGGTTGGGCGCGTACTGCGCGCCGACCACCGGCAGCTCCAGCGGCTTTTCCAGCTGGCTGCTCACGCGGTTCTGGGTGAGGCTGATGATGCCCAGCATCAGCAGCGGGGTGAACACCGGGCCCATCAGCAAGGACACGCGCACGGTGCGCTGGTCGCGGAACAGGTCGCGCAGCTCCTTGAGCATCACCGTGAGCAGCGCTGCGATCGTGTTCTGGTTCATGCGTGCAAACCCTCGTCGGAACCGATCGCCTTCACGAAGGCATCTTCCAGATTGTCCTGCCCGGTGAGCGCGCGCAGTTCATCCGCGCTGCCCTGCGCCACCACGCGGCCGCGGGCGATCACCACGATGCGATCGCACAGCGCGGCGACCTCCTGCATGATGTGGCTGGAGAAGATCACGCAGCGGCCTTCTGCGCGCAGCTTGCGCAGGAAGTCGCGCAGGCCGCGGGTGGTCATCACGTCCAGCCCGTTGGTCGGCTCGTCGAGGATCACGTTGCGCGGATCGTGCACCAGCGCACGCGCGATCGCGGTCTTGGTGCGTTGGCCCTGCGAGAAACCTTCGGTCTGGCGGTCGAGGAAGTCCTCCATCTCCAGCGACTTGGCCAGCAGCGCGATGCGTGCGGCGATGTCGTCCTCGCGCATGCGGTGCAGGCGGCCGAAGTAGGCGATGTTCTCGCGCGCGGTCAGGCGCTTGTACACGCCGCGCGCATCCGGCAGCACGCCCAGCCGTCGGCGCACCGCCTCGGCATCGCGCACCGCATCGAAGCCATCCACGTCGACGCTGCCCGGCTCGGGCTTCATCAACGTGTAGAGCATGCGCAGCGTGGTGGTCTTGCCCGCGCCGTTGGGGCCGAGCAGGCCGGTGATCTCGCCGTCGCGGGCGGTGAAGCTGACATCGTCCACGGCGACGACCGTGCCGGTCTTGCCGGTGAAGGACTTGTGCAGGTTGCGGGCTTCGATCATGGGAGGGGCCGTGGGGACGGGGAGCGGGGGACGGGGGACGGGGAGGGGGAGCGGGGAGCGGGGAGGGGGAGCGGGGAGCGGGGAGGGGGTGAGCCGGGTTTTCTCCTTCCCCCGCTTGCGGGGGAAGGCCGGGATGGGGGCAGATTTTGGCGGCTTCTTCCCCCCCCACCCCAACCC
The DNA here is from genome assembly GCA_018242445.1 of Pseudomonadota bacterium. Taxonomy (GTDB): domain Bacteria; phylum Pseudomonadota; class Gammaproteobacteria; order Xanthomonadales; family Xanthomonadaceae; genus SZAS-103. Next base: position 30,859 of record JAFEBW010000005.1, read on the forward strand.
TCCCCCGCAGGCGGGGGAGGGAGTTTTATGGCTAGCCCTCGAAGTGATTTGCGTAAAGCATGGCGTCGGGAATGAACATCAGGCAGCGGGATGCGAATTGCAGGATGGACTACTGTCTACAGATCACCTTCTGTCCTCTGTCTTCTGTCATCTGTCCTCTGATCACGGCTCCCAGCCGTTGAAACTGGTGAACGGCGGCGTGGCGGGCAATGCGTCCAGACAATTCGCGTCGAGCGATTTCGCGTCGGCGGTGTCGATGAAGCGCGCCAGCAGGCGCGGCATGCAACCCACGCCGATCACGTTGTGGCCTTGCCCGCGCAGCACCAGCAGGCGTCCGTTGCGCAGGTGCTTCACCACCTGCGCGCCGTAGCGTGGCGGGGTCACCGGGTCGAACTGGCCTTCGAGCACGAGGATGGGCAGGGCGCTGACCAGCGGCTGATGGAAATCGGCCGGACGTTGCCCGTGCGGCCAGACCGCGCAGGACGCCTGCAAGTTGGCGACGATCTGGTTGCCGAGCACGCTGGCATCCATCGCCGGGTCGGGCTTGAGCCCATCGGCGTCTTCGCTGCAGATCACCGACAACTGCATGCCGGTGGTCATCGCGCCGCTCAACTGCCCGCCGAGGAGGACGGCCTGCGCCTTGAGCGTGTCGTAGCGGCCGGCCAGCGCTTCCGACAGCGACAGCGGCAAGGTCGCCAGCGCCAGTGGCGTATAGGCGTACATGCGCGCCAGCGTCGCCACCTCGTCGCGGGTCAGCGAGCCCTGTCTGGTTTCGCCGGTGAGCGGGTCGCGCCAGCTCACCGGTTGCGGCTGCGTCTTGAGTTTGGCGAGCAGGCCATCGAGGTTCGCCGTCGGATCGCCCATGCGCCTGGCGCAGGCGGGGATGCCCGCGCACAGCTTGAAGTTGTCGGCCAGCGCATCCTGCAGGTTGCGCGCGAACTCGTTGCCGAGGATCAGCTCGTTGGGAGCCACCGAATCGAGCACCACCGCGCGGGTGTGCGCGGCGTAGGTGCGCGCGTACTGCTGCGCCACGCGGGTGCCGTAGGAGATGCCGACGAGGTCGATCTTGTCCGCGCCGATGGCCGCGCGCACGGCATCGAGGTCGGCGATCGCGTCGGTGGTGGTGTAGAAGCGCAGGTCGGCTTTCTTCTCCAGCGCATCGCGGCAGGTCGCGGTGAGCGCGCGAATGCGCGCCGGATCGGACTGCGCCGCGGGGTCGGCCTGGCTGTCGTCGGATCCCTTGCATTCCAGCGGGTTGGAGCCGCCGGTGCCGCGCTGATCGACGAGGATCACGTTGCGCTTCTTGAGGACGTGCGCGAACGCGGCGGCGGCGGCGGGATACGTTTCCAGTGCCGACTGTCCGGGCCCGCCGGCGAGCATGAACACCGGATCGGGCGCGGCATCGTCGTCGTCGGCCGGCACCCACGCGATCGCCAGATCGATGCTGCGCGCCTGCGGATGCGCGCGATCCTCGGGCACGGCCATGCGCGTGCATTGCGCGGCCACCGGGGTGGGCGAGAACTTCGAGGCCAGCGTGCATGGCTGGAACGCGAGCGCGCCGAGCGTGCGCGGCGGCGGTGGGGGCTCGGTATCGCGCGCGGCGCTGGCGGCGGCGGAGCGCGCGGCATCGTGGTGCGGCGCGAGCTGCATCCATGCGAGGTAGCCGGCGGCGCCGATGGCGAGCACGAGGCGGAAGATGTTGCGTGGGGTCACGGCTCAGGTTCCCTTGTCCGGCGTGAAGATCGATTCGATGGGCGCCTTGAACAGGCGGGCGATGCGGAAGGCCAGCGGCAGCGAAGGATCATACTTGCCCGTCTCGATGGCGTTGATGGTCTGTCGCGAGACGTCGAGCCTTTCGCCCAATTCACCCTGCGACCAGGCGCGCTGCTCGCGCAACTCGCGCACGAGGTTTTTCATCCCTCGCAGCCCGCGCCGCCATAGCGGCGGTTGAAGTAAAACCGGCTCAGACCATAACCGATGCACAGGGCCGGGAACACCCAGATCAGCACGTCGCCGTCCACGACGATGACGCGCACCGATTGCAGGAACCCGGCCACGAGGCTCGCCGCCGCGACGATGCCGGTGGCCGCACTCAGCGCCAGCAGGTGCAGGCGTTGCTGCAGTTCATCGCTGCTCATGATTCGCCGCATCGCCAGCCAGATCACGACGAGAACCGGCGATACGCAGGCGATCGCCAACGCCGCGCGCGCCGCTGCGTTGTCGGCGTGCTTCGCCAACGGAAACACCAACAGCATCAGCGCGATGTAGATCGTCATCGTGCCGGCAACCCACACGCGGTAGCGATTTTCGGTGAGGTGGGTCATCGCAAACTCGTCCTGTCAAGGGAGCTTGACATGCGCAGGCTACGCGGTGATTGCAAGCCTGTCAAGCACCCTTGACATCGGCAAACGGCTGGATCGCCAGTTCATGCCTCACGCCTTCACCCTTCCAGCCCTGCCTGGCGTTCTTCGGCGCGCGAACAGCCACCGGCGGTTCGCAATGGAAGCGCTGAATGATTCCATCCAGGAATCATCAGCGCACGCTTCAGTCCGGAACGCGCCCGGGCTGAAGCTCACTCGAATCCATCGCTTGCGTAATCGATTCGTGGTCGGCCATCCATGGCCGACGGGCAACGCTGGACAAATCAACGTTGCCCAAACGCGCCGCATCACCCCCGAGGATGATGCTGCGCATGCAGCCGCTTCAAACCCTCGGTCGCCACGAGGGTGTAGATCTGCGTGGTGGACAGGCTGGCGTGACCGAGCAACATCTGCAGGGCGCGCAGGTCGGCGCCGTGGTTGAGCAGGTGGGTGGCGAAGGAATGGCGCAGGCCGTGCGGACTGACCAGCGCCGGGTCGATGCCGGCGCGTGCGGCGAGCGCTTTCAGGGTGGCCCAGAAATGCTGGCGGCTGAGCGCCCCGCCCTTGGCGTCGAGGAACAGCGGCAGCCGTGCCTGCTTGCCGGCGAAGCGTGGCCGCGCTTGCGTCAGGTAGCGCTCCAGCCAGTGCCGGGCTTCCTCGCCCAGCGGCACGAGGCGCTCTTTGCTGCCCTTGCCCAATACCCGGCACACGCCCTGGCGCAGGTTCAGCCCGGCCGCCGGCAGGCCGACCAGCTCGCTCACGCGCAGGCCGGTGGCGTACATCAACTCCAGCATGGCCCGATCGCGCAAGCCGGCGGGTTCGGCCACGTCCGGCGCGGCCAGCAGCGCTTCGATCTGCGATTCCGACAGCGCCTTGGGCAAGGATCTGCGTGGCTTGGGCGCTTCCAGCGATTGGCAGGGATCCGCGCGGATCGTGCCCAGCCGGAGCAGTTGTGCGTAGAACGCGCGCAGGGCCGAGAGCAGGCGCGCGTTGCTGCGTGGCGAGTAGCCCAGCGCCGTGCGCGCGGCGAGATGGTCGAACAGCGCTGCGCGGTCGGCGTCGATCAACGCGATCCCGCGTGGGGCCAGCCAGCGCGCGAGCCCTTCCAGATCGCGTCGATAGCCGTCCTGCGTGTGCCGCGCCAAACCGGACTCGGCCCACAGGCGGTCGATGCAGGCGGCGATCGCCCGCGCATCGGCCGCACCCAGCGGGGGCTGTCGTTGCGCGTGGCGGCGACGGTCGGCGGGTGAGGAGGCAGGCGCGGGCATGGCGACCAGCTTATCCAGCGGCGACGGTAGCCGGCTATCCTTCGCCGATGAATGCATCCGCTGACGATTCCGAAACGTCCACACCCGCATCCACGCCCACCGCCACGCCGGCGCATCCGGGCTGGCGGTTGCTGGCGCTGGTGTACGACCTGCTGCCCTTGATCGCGATCTGGTTCGTCGCCAGCCTGCTCGACTACCTGCTGCGCGGCCGGCACGAATCCGCGCCCGGCAGCGCGGGGGCGTGGCTGATGCTCGGCCTGCTGTGGCTGGTCACCGGCGCCTACTTCGTGCTGTCGTGGCGGCGCGGCGGCCACACCCTGGGCATGCGCGCGTGGCGCTTGAAGGTGCTGACGGCCGATGGCCGCAGCGCCGGCCTGCGCGCGTCGTGGTTGCGCTATGTCGGCGCGAGCGCGCCCTTCCTGCTGTTCTGCGCGGGCTGGGCCTTGCGCGTGGATGCGCACGTGGCGTTGCCGGCATGCGTGCTGATCGGTGCCGTGGATTTCGGCTGGAGCCTGCTGGATCGCGAACGGCGCGCGCTGCACGACCTGCTCGCCGGCACCCACTACGTGCGGATGGATCGCACCGTCTGATCCGCCGCGCTACACCCGTTTGCGGAAGTACCACCCCGACAGCACCAGCACCACCAGCGGCGGGCCGATGTGCGCGCCCCACAGCGGCAGGCGATACACGGTGGCGAGGTTCTGCGCGAAGCGCTGCAGCAGGAAAAAAGCCATCCCGCCGATGATGCCGATGAACAGGCGCTTGCCGAAGCCGCCGCTGCGCAATTGACCGAAGGCGAAGGGCATCGCCGCCAGGCACATCGCCAGCACGTTGAGCGGGTACACCTTGCGCGCCCAGAACGCGTTTTCGTACACCCCGGCATCGACCGCGTTGCGATGCATGTAGGCGATGTTGCCGCGCAACTGGCGGGTGGACTGGTAGCGCGGCGGCTGCACGCCGGCCAGCACCGTTTGCGGACGCAAACCCGTCTGCCAGTCGCTCATGCCGGCGGTGGCGCGGGTGACCGCACCCTCGGCGAATTGCGTGCGATCCACGTCCGCCAGCGACCAGTGGTGCCCGGCGTACTCGGCCTTGCGGGCGTGGGTGAAGCTCAGCAGGGTGCCGTCGGCGTCGAAGTCGAAGATGCGCACATCCAGCAAATCCACCCGGTTCGCCTCGCCGCCGCGCAGGCGCCGCGCTCCGCCCACGGCATTGACGAAGGTGTTGCCGTCGCGCGCCCAGATCGCGCCGCCCTTGCCCACCATCAAATCGCCGGTCTTGGCGGAAATCTGGATCGCCTCGGCGGCCTGTTCGCCCGACGGGCCGATGGTTTCGGCATCGACCATCATCACCAGGGTCACCAGCGCCAATCCGAGGAGCGCGCCCAGACAGATCCGCAGCCGCGAGATGCCGGCCGAGCGCAGCGCGGTGAGTTCCGACGTGGCCGCCAATCCGCCCAGGCCCAGCAGGCTGCCGATCAGGGCGGCGGTGGGGAACAGTTCGTAGGCGCGGCGCGGGATCGTGAGCACGATGTACAGCACCGCGTGGCCGAGGTTGTAGCTGCCGGTGCCCAGCGCATCGAGCTGGTTGGCGAAATCCAGGATCGCGTCGAAGGCCAGCAACACCGCCCACGCACCGATCACCGAACCCAGCACGGCGCGGGCGACGAGGCGGTCGTGCAGCAGCGGCGTGAACCTCATGCCTTCCCCGCTTTGGGCGCAGGCAGTTCGCCGTCGCGCCGCACCATCCACCACGCCAGCAGCAACATCGGCAGGTGCAGCCACCACAGGCCCATCCAGCCGTGGATCTTGCCAAGGCTCAGGTAGCTGCGCCCGACCAGCATCAACGACATGTAGGTGACGTACAGCGCCAGCGCCAGCAGCAGCAGGCCGTAGCGCGGCTGGCGCGGCTCCGAGCGCGCCAGCGGAATCGTCAGCACGCCCAGCAGCAGCACCGCCAGCGGCGTGGCCAGCCGCCAGTGCAGTTCGGCGACGGCGTCGCGTTTGGGGTCGGCGAGCAGGGCCAGGGTCGGCGCGGTGGTCGCATCCTGCTTGGTGTAAGGCTGCGTGTCGGCCGGCAGGCGCACTTCGCTGCGCTCGTAGTGCAGCACGCGGTAGTCCTTCTGCCCGGGCACGCCTTCCACCCGCATGCCGTCCAGCAGGCGCAGGTAGCGCTCGCCGGCATCCACGAACAACTCGCCGCGATGGGCGGTGATCACGCTCATCCGGCCCTTCTTGTCGGTCTGGATGAACACGTTGCGCATGCGGCTGCCGTCCGGGCTCAACTCGGTGACATAGATCACCCCATTGCCCGAAGGCAGCGAGCGGAAGCGCCCGGCTTCCAGACCCGCGATCAGCAACGAACGGTCGGCGTCGGCCACCATCTGTCGCGAGGTGTACTGCGCCCACGGGCTGGCCCACAGCGAGCACAGCGCCACCACGGCGGCGGCGGGCACGGCGACGCCCGCGAGCGGCCGCAACAGGTCGCGCGGACTGCGGCCGGCGGCGGCCAGCACCGCCATCTCCGAATCGCGGTACAAGCGCCCGACGGACAGCAACAAGCCGAGGAACACCCCCAGCGGCAACACCAGCGGCAGCCAGCGCAACATGCGCAGCGACAACTGCGACACCATCAGGGCCACCGGAACCTTGCCGGCCGCGATCTCCGCGAGCGTGTCGGCGATCACCACACCCAGCGCCACGAACAGCAGCACCACCGTGGTGGCGGCCACGGAGGCGGCGAACTCGCGCAGCAGGTAGCGATCGACCGTCAGCACGCGCCAGGTTCCCGTGGCGCGCGCACGCCCATCCGCACGACGTGGCCAGGTCGGCGCGATCGCGCGGGCAAGCAGACGGCGGTCGTGGCGGCAGCGCCGCGGCGGACGGTCATGCGTGTGGATGGAGGCGGCGCGAGGTCGGTCGCATGAAGGAAGGGGCGGCTTGGATTAGACTGGGCGGATACACGGTGGCGATGGCAGGCCTTTCAGCAGGTCGCGCGCGCGTCGCCCGAACCGCCCATTCTACGGAACTCCATCGATGAGCCTGCAATTCCATCTCAGCCATGCCGATCCCGTCACCCATGCCAGCGACTGCCTGATCCTCGGCATTTTCGCCGATGGCGCGTTAAGCGCGTCCGGCGAGGCCGCCGATCGCGCCAGCGGCGGCCGCATCAAGGCGCTGGTCGAGCGCGGCGACGTGTCCGGCAAGGCCAGCCGCAGCACCCTGCTGCACGACGTGCCCGGCGTGAAGGCCGCGCGCGTGCTGCTGGTGGGCCTGGGCGAGCAGGCGAAGTTCGGCGCGGCCGCCTACCAGCGCGCCGTCGGCGACGCGGTGCGTGCGCTCAAGACCGGTGCCTGCCGCAGCGCACTGTGCACCTTGAGCGAGATCGACGTGCCCGGTCGCGACGCCCACTGGCGCGCGCGCCAGGCCGTGATCAGCGCCGACCACGCGGCCTACCGCTACACCACCCACATCAGCCGCAAGCCCGATGCCGGGCTGGAAAGCCTGAGCCTGCACGCCGACGAAGCGCAGCGCCATGCCTTCGACCAAGGCGTCCACATCGCCCGCGGCGTGGCCTTCACCCGTGACCTCGGCAACCTGCCGCCGAACGTGTGCAACCCCGGCTACCTCGCGCAGCGAGCAGGCGAGCTGGCCGGGCAGATCGCCAACGTGAGCTGCGAGGTGCTCGAACGCGCCGACATGGAGCAGTTGGGCATGGGCTCGCTGCTGGCGGTCTCGCGCGGCTCGGCCAACCCGCCGCGGCTGATCGTGCTGCGCTACACCGGTGCCGGCGCGGCCAAGCCCCATGTGCTGGTCGGCAAGGGCATCACCTTCGATTCGGGCGGCCTGAACCTGAAGGTGGCCGGCGGCATCGAGGAGATGAAGTTCGACATGCTCGGCGCCGGCACCGTGCTCGGCGTGTTCCATGCCATCGCCTCGATGCAGTTGCCGCTCAACCTCGTCACCGTGGTGGCGGCGGTGGAGAACATGCCCGACGGCGATTCCTACCGCCCTAGCGACGTGCTCACCTCGATGTCCGGCAAGACCATCGAGGTGCTCAACACCGACGCCGAAGGCCGCCTGATCCTGTGCGATGCGCTCACCTACGCGCAGCGCTTCGAGCCGCAGGCCTTGATCAACGTGGCCACCCTCACCGGTGCCTGCGTGGTGGCACTGGGCAAGGTCGCGCACGGCCTGATGAGCAAACACGACGACCTCGCCGCCGAACTGACCGCCGCCGGCGACACCGTCCACGACCGCGCCTGGCGGCTGCCGTTGTTCGAGGAATACCAGACCCTGCTGGAATCGGCCTTCGCCGACGTCGCCAACATCGGCGGCAAGTACGCCGGTGCGATCACTGCCGGCTGCTTCCTCTCGCGCTTCACCGAAGGCCAGCGCTGGGCGCACCTGGACATCGCCGGCACCGCCTGGGACGAGGGCAAGAAGGGCCTGGCGACCGGCCGCCCGGTGGGGCTGCTGTGCCAGTGGTTGCTGGATCGGGCGGGGAATCGGGAATAGGGAATGGGGAGTCGATAAAGCAACCCCCCCCCTGCAAGCGGGTGAGTCTCGTGAAAATTCCGTGCCCCCATCCCAGCCTTCCCCCGCAAGCGGGGGAAGGAGTGGTACCCCCGTTCCCCATTCCCCATTCACTATTCACCAAATCACCGCCCTCCAGTGCCCCGCGCCGACTTCTACCTGATCGCCAAGCCGCGCTTTCGCGACGACCCGCTGCTGCTGGTCTGCGAGCTGGCGCGGCGCGCGCACGACTCGGGCACGGCGACGCTGATCCTGGCGCGCGATGCGCAGCAGGCCGAGGCGCTCGACGATGCACTGTGGGCGTTCGATGCGGACGCCTACATCCCGCACCAGATCGCCGGCCGCGACGAGGACGACGACGAGACGCCGGTGCTGATCGTCGCGCCCGATGCCGACGCGCCCGGCCGCAGCCTCGTCATCAACCTGCGTGATGCCGCCGTGAGCCTGCCCTGCGAGCGCGTGCTCGAAGTGGTGCCGGCCGACGATTCGGCGCGCGAGCCGCTGCGGCAGCGCTGGAAGGACTACAAGGCGCGCGGCTTCGAGGTGAACAAACACGATATGTGAGAGCTGGGAATGGGGAATGGGGAATGGGGAATGGGAAAAGCGCATTGCGTGCCGCAAGCCCATCCACCATCACGATGATTCCGTTCCGCTTCCCCATTCCCTATTCCCTATTCCCCATTCCCGCTTCACCTCTCCCATGGACAAAAGCTACGAACCCCAAGCCTTCGAGACCAAGTGGTACGCCCGCTGGGAGGCCGGCGGCTGCTTCGCGCCGCGCGGGCAGGGCACGCCCTACACCATCCTGCTGCCGCCGCCGAATGTCACCGGCACGCTGCACATGGGCCACGCCTTCCAGCACACGCTGATGGATGCGCTGATCCGTCACCAGCGCATGCGCGGGCGCGACACGCTCTGGCAAGTCGGCACCGACCACGCCGGCATCGCCACCGAGATGGTGGTCGCACGCAACCTCGGCCGCGAAGGCTTGAAGCGCGACGAACTGGGGCGCGAGCGGTTCATCGAAAAAGTGTGGGAATGGAAAGCCGAATCCGGCGACACCATCGCCCGGCAGATGCGCCGGATGGGTGCTTCCGGCGACTGGTCGCGGCAGGTGTTCACGATGGATCCCATGCCCTCGCGGGCGGTGATCGAGGCCTTCGTGCGCCTGCACGAGCAGGGCCTGATCTACCGTGGCCAGCGGCTGGTGAACTGGGACCCGGTGTTGAAAACCGCGATCTCGGATCTGGAGGTGGTGAGCGAGGAAGAAGACGGCTTCCTGTGGTCGATCTCCTATCCGCTGAGCGATGGCAGCGGTGCGCTGGTGGTCGCCACCACGCGCCCGGAAACCATGCTCGGCGACGTCGCGGTGATGGTGCACCCGGAAGACGAACGCTACGCGCACCTCGTCGGCAAGACCGTGCGCCTGCCGCTGTGCGAGCGCGACATCCCGATCATCGCCGATGCCTACGTCGATCGCGAGTTCGGCACCGGCGTGGTGAAGGTCACGCCGGCGCATGATTTCAACGACTACGCGGTCGGGCAGCGGCATGGGCTTCCGCTCATCAACATCTTCACACCCGAGGCGGCGGTCAACACGAACGCACCGGCACAATACCGCTGCCTCGACCGTTTCGACGCGCGCAAATCCGTGCTCGCCGACCTCGAAGCCGCCGGCCTGCTGGTGGAAACCAAGAAGCACAAGCTGCAAGTCCCGCGCGGCGACCGCACCGGGCAGATCATCGAGCCGTATCTGACCGACCAGTGGTTCGTGAAGATGGATGGCCTGGCCAAGCGCGGCCTCGAACTGGTCGAAGGTGTCGATGGGCGGCCGGGCGCGGTGAAGTTCGTGCCGCCGAACTGGATCAGCACCTATCGGCACTGGATGGGCAACATCCAGGACTGGTGCATCAGCCGCCAGCTCTGGTGGGGCCATCGCATCCCGGCGTGGTACGACGAGGCCGGCAAGGTCTATGTCGGACGCGACGAGGCGCAGGTGCGTGCGAAACACGCGCTCGCCGCGAATGCCGTGCTGCGACAAGACGCCGACGTGCTGGAGACCTGGTTTTCCTCCGCGTTGTGGCCGTTCTCGACGATGGGCTGGCCTGACGAAACCGCAATGACGCAACGCGGTTTCGACAAATTCGTGCCGTCCGACGTGCTGGTCACTGGCTTCGACATCATCTTTTTCTGGGTCGCGCGCATGATCTTCATGACCGACCACTTCACCGGTCGCGTGCCCTTCCGCGAGGTGTACATCACCGGGCTGGTGCGCGATGCGCACGGGCAGAAGATGTCCAAGTCCAAGGGCAACGTGCTCGATCCCATCGACCTGATCGACGGCATCGCGCTGGACGATCTCGTCGCCAAGCGCACCTCGGGCCTGATGCAGCCGCAGATGGAAGCCAGGATCGAAAAAGCCACGCGCAAGGAATATCCCGACGGCATCCCGGCGTTTGGCGCCGACGCGCTGCGCTTCACCTTCGCCTCGCTGGCCACCCACGGGCGCGACATCAAGTTCGACCTTGCCCGCTGCGAGGGCTACAAGAATTTCTGCAACAAGCTGTGGAACGCGGCGCGGTTCGTGTTGATGAATCTCGGGGAACAGGGAACGGGGAACGGGGAATCGGAAGAGCAAAGCAGCGCAACACCCAGCTCCGCACCACACGATTCACGATTCACCATTCACCATTCACGCCGCGCAGCGGCCACCGACCCCGAGCGCTGGATCCTCGCGCAGCTCGCGCACACCGCCGCCGAGGTGGAAACCCAGTTCGCCGCCTACCGTTTCGACCTCGTCGCGCAGGCGTTGTACGAGTTCACCTGGAATACCTACTGCGACTGGTTCCTCGAACTGGCCAAACCGGCCCTGCAGGGCAGCGATGCAGCAGCGGCGGATTCCACGCGGCACACATTGCTGATGGTGCTGGAAGCCACGCTGCGCCTGTTGCATCCGCTGATCCCGTTCGTCACCGAGGAGATCTGGCAACAGGTCGCACCCAAGCTCGGCATTAGCGGGGACAGCATCAGCCTGCAGCCGTATCCGCAGGCTGCCGATTTCGCCGGCGAATTCGTCGCCGCCGAAGCGGATGTGGAATGGCTCAAAGCCGTCACGAGTGCGTTGCGCCGCATCCGCAGCGAACTCAATGTCGCCCCGTCCAGGCAGGTGCCGCTGCTGCTTCAGGGCGGCGACGCGGAGGATCGCCGCCGCGCGCAGCGCTTCGATGCGCAACTGAAGTTCCTCGCGCGCATCGAGTCGATCGTCTGGCTGGAACCTGCCGCCGAGCCGCCCGCGGCATCCGCCGCGCTGGTGGGCGAACTCAAGCTGCTGGTACCGCTGGTCGGCCTGATCGACCTCGATGCCGAGCGTGCACGGCTGACCAAGGAAATCGCCCGTGTCGAAGGCGAGATCCGCAAGTGCGAAGGCAAGCTGGCCAGCGAAACTTTCGTCCACAATGCACCGGCCGCGGTGGTCGGGCAGGAGCGCAAACGATTGGTCGACTGGTCGGCGCAACGCGCCGCATTGCAGGAGCAGGCGCTGCGGCTGGGGCGGGACTGATGTAGCAGATGATCGGGGGCATCGGCGACCCAGGCCCTCTGCCACACGAACGGCCGCTGCTGCGTCATGATGTCCGCCGGGAGGCGCACACATGACGAAGGCGCAAGCAGACGTGCTGGTGATCGGCGGCGGGCTGGCCGGCATCGTGTGCGCGCTGGAACTGTTGCGCGGCGGGCGCTCGGTGACGCTGGTCGATCGCGACACGCCTGATCGGTTCGGCGGGCTGGCGCGCTGGGCGTTCGGCGGGATGGCGCTGGTGGGCACGCCCTTGCAGGCGCGGATGAAGATTCCCGACACGCCGCAGATCGCGCTGCGCGACTGGCTCCGCTTCGGCGAGCTCGACCCGCACGATGCGCTGCCGCTGGCGTGGGCGCAGCACTACGTCGAGCATTCGCGTGCCGACGTGCACGATTGGCTGCGCGATCACGGCATCGGTTTCATGCCGGCGGTGAACTGGGTCGAGCGCGGGCGCTTCGGCGAGGGCAACAGTTTGCCGCGCTACCACATCGTCTGGGGCAGCTCGCGCGAGTTGACATTGAGGATGATCGCGGCGATGCGGCAGGTCGATGCCGGCGGCAAGCTGACCGTATTGCATCGCCATCAGGTCGTCGCGCTGGAACGCGAGGCAGGACGCATAGCCGGCGTGCTCGCGGTGGATGAATCCAGCGGTGCGCAGGTGCGCCTGCAAGCGCCGGTGGTGGTGCTGGCGACCGGCGGCATCAACGGCAGTCATGCGCAGGTGCGGGCGAACTGGCCGCATGATCGTCCCATGCCCTCGCGCATGCTCAATGGCGCGCACCCTTTCGCCGATGGGCAACTGCATCAGCGTGCGGCGGAACTGGGCGCGCGCATCACCCACGCGGGGGAGATGTGGAACTACGCCGCCGGCATCCCGCACCCGCAGCCGCATTTCGAGGGCCACGGGCTGTCGCTGATCCCGTGCAAGTCGGCACTGTGGCTGGATCATCGCGGCCAGCGCATCGGCCCGGAGCCGCTGGTCACCGGTTTCGACACGCATTGGCTGTGCCGGCGCGTGGCCGAGCAGGACAAACCGTGGACCTGGCACCTGCTCAACTGGAAGATCGCCGCCAAGGAGCTGGCCATCTCCGGTGCCGAGCACAACCCGCGCATACGTGACAAACAATTCATCGCCTTCCTCACCGAAACCCTGCTCGGCAACCGCCGCCTCGTGCGGCAGATGCAGCGGCAAAGCGAGCACTTCCTCGTCGATGACACGCTCGCCGGATTGGCAGCGAAGATGAATGCGCTGACCTGTACGCACGACATCGATGCGACGGCATTGCAAGCCACCGCCGATGCCTACGATGCCAATTTCGCGCACGGCAGCGCGCTGGAAAACGACGACCAGATCCGCCGCATCCGCCACGCCCGGCAATGGCGGCCCGATGCCCTGCGCACCTGCAAGCCCGCGCCGCTGCAACAACGCGGGGCCGGGCCGTACATCGCCATCCACGTGCAGCTGATCACCCGCAAGAGTCTGGGCGGGCTGCGCACCGACCTTGCCAGTCGCGTGCTCGACAGCCACGATGCGCCCATCGACGGCCTGTACAGCGTGGGCGAGGCGGCCGGTTTCGGCGGCGGCGGCGCTTGCGGCAAGCGCTCGCTGGAGGGCACCTTCCTGCCCGGCTGCATCCTCACCGCGCGCGCGGCGGCGCGATCCATCCTCCACGGTTGATGCAGGCAGACGATGGCACTGTCGTATCCGGCCACCACCAGCGATTACCGACGCCTCGCGCAGCGACGGCTGCCGCGCTTCCTGTTCGACTACATCGACGGCGGCGCCGGCATGGAGCAGACGCTGGCCGCGAACCTCGCCGATTTCGCGAACCTGCGCCTGCGCCAGCGCGTGCTGGTGGATGTCGATCACGTCGATACGCGGGCCACGCTCGCCGGCACGGAGTGCACGCTGCCGCTGGCGCTCGCGCCGGTCGGGCTGGCCGGGATGATGGCGCGGCGCGGCGAGGCGCAGGCGGTGCGTGCGGCCCATGCGGCCGGCGTGCCGTTCACGCTCTCCACCGTTGGCATCTGCCCGCTCGATGAAGTGGCGGCAGCGGCCGGCGCGCCGTTCTGGTTCCAGCTCTACATGATCCGCGACCGCGAGGCCGTGCTGGCGCTGCTGCAACGCGCGTGGGGCGTGGGCTGCCGCACGCTGGTGTTCACCGTGGACCTGCCGATCCCCGGCATGCGCCATCGCGATACCCGCAACGGCATCGGCGCGCACGGGCTGCGCACGAGCCTGCTGCGAGCCAGCCAGTTGCTGCCGCGCGCCCGTTGGCTATGGAACGTAGGGCTGCGCGGCAAGCCGCTGCGCTTTGGCTGCCTCACCGAGCAGGTGCCCGGCGCGCGCGACCTCGAAGGCTTCTGGGCGTGGGTGAACGCGCAGTTCGACGCCAGCGTGACCTGGCGCGACATCGCGTGGCTGCGCGAGCGCTGGAAGGGCCGGCTGCTGCTCAAGGGCATCCTCGATGCCGAGGATGCGCGCGCGGCGCTGGACGTGGGTGCCGATGGCATCGTGGTCTCCAACCACGGCGGCCGCCAGCTCGATGCGGCGGCTTCGTCGATTTCGAAACTGCCGACGATCGCGCAGGCCGTCGGCGCGCAGGTCGAAGTGCTGATGGATGGCGGCGTGCGCAGCGGTACCGACGTGTTCAAGGCGCTCGCATCCGGCGCGCGCGGCGTGCTGATCGGCCGGCCGTGGGTGTGGGCGCTGGCCGGCGCGGGCGCGCCCGGGCTGCGCGCGCTGCTGGCCACCTTCCAGCGCGAACTCAAGCTCACGATGACGATGGCGGGGGTGACGCGGGTGGCCGACATCGGTGCGCAGCATCTGGATGGGTGATGGGCAGGCGGAAACAACTGACCGCGTGAAACCGAGATGACGCTCTGCCCCTCCCCTTGCGCAGCAGGGGGAGGCTGGGCGTGGCGGAGGGAACGCCAACCCTGCAACCCCTCCCCAACCCTCCCCTGCAAGCAGGGGAGGGAGACAAGCTCTGTGAAACCAACTCCGCGCTTCCACTCCTCCCCTTGCGCAGCAGGGGGAGGCTGGGAGGGGGTCGCTAGGCGGGCCATGACCTCGGCAAGCCCGGAATGTCATCATGATCCACGGATCTCGCGGGGACCCCCATGCCCAACGGCGCGCAAGCCCTGATGCAAACGCTGGCCGATGCTGGCGTCGAGGTGTGTTTCAGCAATCCGGGCACCTCGGAGATGCACTTCGTCGCCGCGCTCGATGGCGAGCCGCGCCTGCGCGCGGTGCTGGCCTTGTTCGAGGGTGTGGCCACCGGCGCGGCCGATGGCTATGCACGGATGGCCGGCAAACCGGCGGCGACCTTGCTGCATCTGGGTTGCGGGCTGGGCAATGGGCTGGCCAACCTGCACAACGCGCGCAAGGGCAAGGTTCCGATCCTCAACATCGTCGGCGACCACGCCACCTACCATGTGCCGCTGGACGCGCAGTTGCAGTCGGACATCGAAACCGTCGCCCGCAATGTCTCGCCCGGTTTCGTGCGCACCTCCAAAGCCACCGCCGAACTGTGCCGCGATGCGGTGGACGCCATCGCCGCCGCGCGCGGTCTGCCGGGACAAGTCGCGACCCTGATCCTGCCGGCGGACGTGTCCTGGGGCGATGGCGGCGTGCCCTGCGCGCTGCCGCCGGCCGCATCGCCCCAAGCGGCGGATGCCGCCACCGTCGCGGCCATCGCGCAGGTGCTGCGTGGCGGCGGCAAGACGGCGTTGCTGCTGGGATGCACCGCGCTGCGCGAGCCGGGCTTGCTGGCCGCCGCAAGGGTCGCCGCCGCCAGCGGCGCGAAATTGTTTTGCGAGGTGTTTCCGACCCGGCTCGAACGTGGCGCGGGCCTGCCGGCGATCGAGCGCATCGCTTATCTGGCCGAGCTGGCCGGTGTGCAACTGGCCGGGCTGGAGCACCTGATCCTCGTCGATGCCAAGCCGCCGGTGTCGTTCTTCGCCTACCCGGGCAAGCCCAGCGAATTGCTGCCCAACGGCTGCACGGTGTACACGCTGGCCACGCCGGCGCAGGATGCCGTCGCCGGCCTGCAAGCGCTCGCCGCCGCGCTCGGGGCGGCGCAGGCGCAACCGGCGCTGCAAGCCGCGGCGCGTCCCGCACGCCCGCGCGGACGGCTGACCGCGCCGAAGGTGTGCAAGGCCATCGGCCACCTGCTGCCCGAGCGCGCCATCGTGATCGACGAGGCCATCACCTCGGGCTTGCTGCTGGGCGCCATGACCGCCGGCTGCCCGCGCCACGACCTGCTCACCCTCACCGGCGGGGCGATCGGGCAGGGCCTGCCCAATGCCATCGGCGCGGCGATCGCCTGCCCGGATCGCCCGGTGCTGGCGCTGATCGGCGACGGCAGCGCGATGTACACGATCCAGTCGCTGTGGACGCTGGCGCGCGAGCGGCTCGACGTGACCGTGGTGATCTTCAACAACGCCGCGTACTCGGTGCTCAACGTGGAACTCGAACGCGTCGGCGCGCAGCGCATCGGCCCGAAGGCGCGCAGCCAGCTCGATCTGCACGGCCCGGTGCTGGATTTCGCGCGGCTGGCGCAGGGCATGGGCGTGCACGCGGCGCGCGCCGACACCGCCGAGGCTTTTTGCGCGGCGCTGGACTACGCGCTCGCCCAGCCCGGCCCGCACCTGATCGAGGCGGTGGTGCCCGAGGCGCTGGCCGGCGCGAAACGACGCATCCTGCCGTGGTTGCTGCGCGCCCTGCCCAGCCTGCCGCCGGGGCTGGCGCGCGCGCTCAAGGGCAAGCTCGCGCCGTGAGGAAGCTGCCATGAGAATTGGCGGGCGTGGTGATCGGCCACAGCGTTCCCTCATCCGCCCTGCGGGCACCTTCTCCCAAAGGGAGAAGGATCGCTCATCCTTCCCCGCCGGGGACTGCATGCGCAGGATGCGCATGCGAACAGCG
The DNA here is from genome assembly GCA_018242445.1 of Pseudomonadota bacterium. Classification (GTDB taxonomy): domain Bacteria; phylum Pseudomonadota; class Gammaproteobacteria; order Xanthomonadales; family Xanthomonadaceae; genus SZAS-103. Next base: position 47,526 of record JAFEBW010000005.1, read on the forward strand.
ATGCTGGCCCGAAGGGCGAGCGCCACGGATGGCGCGAGTCAAGGTGGCGCGTAGCGCCGGATGAGGGCGCGAACCCCGACTGCGTCAGGCCTATCCCGGAGTGAAGATCGACAAATTCTTGCTCTCCCACACCAAGTACTTGCCCCTCACACCCGCACGACAAACGGCAACGCCAGCAGCGCCATCCCGATGCCCAGCATCGCCCACAGGTTGCCGATGAAATACGGATAGACCATCAAGCCGATCCCGCACAGCAGCGCCACCGCGCGGCGCTGCTTCTTGCCGTAGATGATATAACCCACGCCGAAGGAGCTGAACAACAGCCCCCACAGCAGCCAGGCCTGCGTGCTCACGGGTGGTGGTGGTGCGGGTGCAGCGAATAGGTGCCGAGGATGCGCGCCTCGGCCAGCACGTGGCCGTGCATGGCCTGAAGGACATCGGCGGCGGTGAAGCGCTCGGGCAACTCGAGGCGCTCGACATCCAGCGCGAACAGGCGGAAAAAGTAGCGGTGCAGGCGCAGGTCGTTGGCCGGCGGGTAGGGCCCATCGTAGCCGCGCCAGTCGCCGCCCATGACGGCATCGCCGGCGAACCACGGCGTGTAGTCGTTCAGGCCATGCCGCGCCGAATGTGGGCCGTGCGGATCGCGCTTGCCGCCGACGCTGACGCCATCGCTCCACGCACCCTCGGCGATTGCGTGCACGCTTGCCGGGATGTCGGCCATCAGCCAGTGGGTGAACTCGCAGCGCGGTTGCTCGACGGGGATTTCAACGCCCGGCTGGCCGACCATCTCGGCCACCGTGGGCACGTCCGGATCCACGCACCACAGCACGAAGGAGAGCGTACCCTCGGGCACCTCGCTCCACGCCAGTTGCGGGTTGCGGTTGCCGCCGAAACCTTCGGGCGTGCCCATCGCCAGCGTGGCCGGGATCGGGCCGCCGTCGGTGAAGCTGTCGGAGTGCAGTTTCATCGTCGAACCTCCACGCTGGTGTTGCGATGGTGCACCACCCCGAGCCGCTCAGGTCACCGGGTAACCCAGACGCTCGGCCAATGGATCGAGCAGCGCGAAGGCCTCGCCGAACCAGGGGCGATAGGCCTGCCAACGCCCGGCCGGCAACGCCGTCGCCGTGCGGCCCGGCCCATGGAGACGGGTCGCCGGCTGCGGATCGGGAGGCGAGGACAGGTCGGCGAATTCCGCGATCTGCCGCATGCCGGCGGCCGGGTCGGCGTCGAAGCGATCCATGTCCAGCAGCAGCACCGGCAGGCCCAGCACGTCGCGGCTGAACAGCAGATGCTCGAGTTGCAAGGCCAGCCAGTGCGCGCAGGCCATCGGCTCGACGAAAGCGGGGCCCGCCGGCGCGCCGAAGGCCAGCCAGTTCAGCAGCAGGTCGCGCGGGTCGCGCAGCGGCGCGATCAAGCGCAGGCGCGGCAGCGCCGTGCGCAGCGCCGGCACCGGGCGCGCATCCCAGAACCCCTGCCAGTCGAACACGCCGGCATTGCCTGCCTGCAACTGGGGTGCCACCGACTCGGCATATTCGGCAGCGATTTCGGCGGCCACGCCGGGGAGCTGCGAGGGATCCAGCGCCCGCGCCAGAAACGCCTCCGGCAAGGCGACGATCCGCGGCAACAGATGCTCGGACGCGAGCATCAGCGGACGCCCCGGCGCGTAGCGCACCGCCGCGGCGATACGCTCGGATCCGCTGCCGGGCGGGCCCCAGAGCATCACCACGGGATCCGGCCCGGTGCCGACCGGAGGCGGCAACGGAAGCGCGCGCAACGCGGATTCGGGCAGCGGCAATTCCGGCGGCGGATTGCCCAGCCCGAAGTGCGCAGGCAACCAGTCGCCGAGCGCGGCTTCGTGCTGATCCATGCTGTCGAGCACGTAGCCGCGCATCGACAAGACCGGATGCACCGCCGAGGACGGCGCCATCGCCACCAGGGCGGTCAGCCGCGCATGCGCCAGCGTGGGATCGCGGTGGAATTCGTACATCGCCTTGCCGAACAAGGCATCGGCATGCGTGGGCATGCGCTCGAGCACGGCGTCGTAACCGGCTTCGGCCTCGACGTCGCGGCCCTCGACCTCGTCCGCCCGCGCCTGATTGAGCCAGGCAGCCGCGCTCTCGGGCAAGGCCTGCCGCCAACGGCGCAGCACGTCCGCGCGGTCGTCGCGGTCGGCGACCGTTTGCAGGCGGTTGATCCACACGGGCTCCAATCGCGGCTCGCGCGCGAGGCATTCATCCCACACGGTGCGCGCCAGGGCCACGTCGCCGATCGCGCCCAGCGCCTGTTCGGCCATCTGCAGGGCCTGCAACGCCCTGGGCTGCTGCGCCAGCATCGTCCGGACATCGGCCAGCGCGCCGCGCGCATCGCCGGTGCGCAGCTTCAGCTCGGCGGCGACCAGCACCACGCCCGGATCGTGCGGGAAGGCCGCGCGCCAATGCGCCAGCTCGATGCCGGCGTCATCATGGCGGCCCTGCGCGAGCAGCGCCTGCACCAGCAGACGGCGCGCATCCAGCGAGGTCGGATCCAGATCCCGCGCGTTGCGCAGCAGTTGTTCGGCAAATGCCGGGTGGTCCTGGCGCAGGTACGCCATGCCCAGCAGGGTGAGGATCTGCGGATCGTGCGGACGCGCCGCGCGCGCGCGCAGCAGGCGGTCGATGGCCTGCTGCGGTTCGCCCTTGGCCATCGACACTTGCCCGGCGATGGCCAGCAGGTGCGGATTTCCCGGATCGACTTTCTCGGCGAGGTTGTGTTGCCGCTCGGCTTCCGCGGTATCGCCGGTTGCCAGCGCTACCTGAATGCGCAGCAAGTACGCGCCGAGCTGATTGGGATCCAGCGCCAGCGCATGCGCCGTGGCGCGTTCGACGGCCGCGTGATCGCCCGCCGTCCAGCCCACGCGGGCGCGGCTGAAGTGGTACAGCGGCTCGTCCGGCGCCAGTTCGATGGCGTGATCGAGGCTGGCGGCGGCGGCGGGCACGTCGCCGGCTTCGTGCAGGGCCATGCCCAGCAAGTGGTGTGCCGCCGCGTTGTCCGGGGTGGCGGCGACTTCCTCGCGGGCCAGCGGAACCGCCTCGGGTGATTTGCGGCGCAAGGCGTCGAGCACGTCTTCGAGCATGCTGAGGTGTCGTCCAGTGAAAGCGCGCATTGTAACCCGCCGCGCCCGATCGCCTGCCGCGGCGACTTCAGCCCGAAGCGTCCTGCCCGACGCCCACCGCCGTCAGCAGGCGCTCGCGGATCCAGCGTTGCGCGTAGCCTTGCGTTTGCAGGCCTTCGAGGAAGCCGCAATGCCCGCCGTGCTCGGCGACTTCCAGCGTCGCGTTCGCCGGCAGCTGCAATCCGAAAAACCCATCCGCCGGGATCACCGGGTCGTCGGCGGCGGCGAGGATGCTCACCGGAATCTGCAAACCCGACAGGCGGTCGCCGGCGATGGCGTAGCCGTCGAGGTAATCGGCGAGCGCCGGGAAGTCCGTGTAACGCCCGACCATCCATGCGGTCAGCGCGCGCATGTCAAGGCGCAGCACCGCGTCGTCGAAAGCGTGCCGCTGCGGAAAAAGGGCGCGCTTGCGCCGCAGCGAGCCGCGCCACTTGCGCATGAAATACCAGTGGTACAGGGGCAGCCCGTTTTCCAGCGCGACCAGCACGCGCGCAGGATCCAGCACCGGGCACACCGCCACCGCGTGCCGCAGCGGGATGCCGGCCGCCGGCGCATGCAAGGCCAGGCGCAGGGCGAAATTGCCGCCCAGCGAATAGCCGGCGGCGAGCAGGGGCTGCGTCGGGATCGCTTCGGCCAGTGCGCGCACGGCACCCAGCACTTCGGGCAGGCGGCAGGAATGGAAGGGATCGACGTTGAGGTGGTGGGTGTCGCCGTGGTCGCGGAAGTTCAGCCGGAACACGTCGAAGCCGGCATCCAGCAAGGTCGCCGCGGCATGCAGCAGGTAGCCCGATTCGCTGCTGCCCTCCCAGCCGTGCAGCAGCAGCACCAGCCCGCGCGGTTCGCGCGGCAGCCGGGTGTGGAAACCTTGCAGGCGCACGCCATCGCCGGCGTCGAGCAGGTGCTCGGCCGTCGCCGCGTGCAGGCGTTGCAGGGCGCGCAGGCCGGCACGCCGACGCCAGCCGCTGGACGACAACACGGACTGCAGATGGCGGTTGCGCAACCACGGCGGCGGCGCGAACCGCGAGGGCGCGTTCACCGGTCGAGTGCTTGCGCGATCTGCGCGCGCGCATTCTCGGCCATGCCGCGGCGGCCACCGGACACCGGCGCGATGGGTTGCAGGAACTGCACCTCCACGACCCTGCCGCGCTCGCCGAGCAGGCGCAGGAAATTGCGCCCGAACGATTCGCCGCGCGCGAACGCCACCTGGGTCTGCGCGCTGGCGTGCTCGCCATAACCCAGCGCCACCGGCTGCACCGGCACGTCGGCATCCACCGCGGCTTGCAGGATGCGCGCGTGGAACACGCGCACGTTTTGTCCATCGCCGGTGCCGCCTTCCGGGAACACGCCCACCGGCTGGCCGGCGCGCAGGCGAACCACGCATTGCTCCATCACGTCGCGCAGGGAGTTCTCGTTGCCGCGGCGGTGGTAGATGGTGCCGGCGCGGTTGGCCATCCAGCCCACCAGCGGCCAGCGCGCGATCTCGGATTTGGCGACGAAACCCACCGCGTGCTGGCTGTGCAGCAAGGTGATGTCGATCCAGCTCACATGGTTGGCCACGAACAGCGCCGCGCCCGGCAGCGGCGCGCCGACGCGCCGCGGGCGCAGGCCGAAGATGCGCAGCAGCCCGCCCTGCCACGCGCGGATCATGCGCTGGCGCAGGCTCTCGCCGTTGCGCAAGCGCCGGCCGCCATCGGGCAGGCTGATCAGCGCCACCGTGACCGGCAGCGCCACCACCACATGCAGCAACAGCAACGGCACCCGCACGAGGTAGCGCAGCGGGCGCAGGGCATCGACACGCGGGTTGGCGTCGGCAGATTGCATCCTCGCGATCATGCCTGCTTGCGCTAGAGGATTTGCTCCGCGACGGCGCGGGTCACGACCGGCACGGCGCGACAGGCCCGCGCAACCGCCCAATCGAGGGCGCTGCACGCATGCGTCCGGCCGGCCCCGCGCGGCGGTCGGACGGGGTCGGATCGCCCGCTCACGTCGTGCGGAACAGGCTCGGCCGCCACGCATTGCCCACGTAGGTGGTCTTGGCCTTGTAGCCGCTGGAATCGCCATAGCCCTCGCCGTAGTCGCGGGCATGCCAGCGACGCATGCGATCGTGCAGCTCGCTGCGGCGCTCGGCCAGCCACTCGGCGCGGCCGACCTTGGCCGGATCCAGACCGCGCTGCACGGCCTCGTCGTGGCGGAACGCGCAGAACTCGTCGTAGGCGATCAGCTCGGGCTCCAGCTCGCGGGCGCGGATCTCGATCATGATCGCGTCGTCGAGGAAGCCGATCACCGGCACGTCGTCGGCGATGATGTCGTCGGGATCGACGAAATACGTCAACGCCGACAGCACGCGCTGGGCGTCCACCTCCTCCAGCGCCCAGCCCTCGTCGCGGATCATCGCGATCATCTTGTCCAGCTTGTGCAGGCGTTCGGCGATGAAGCCCGGCACCTCGCCCCTGGAGGCATCGTCGATCAGCTTCGAGGCCGCCGCGGTGGTGGCCTCGATCGTCGCCTTGTCGGCGACCACGGGCTTGGTCTTGGCGGCTGCGCTGAGGCGCTCGATGTCCTGGTCGGACAATTCGATGGTGAACGAGATCGACATGGCGACACCCCCGGAATGGAAGGTGCAGCCTAGGGCCAGTCGGGGCGGCGGTCAATCGGGAAGCGGGGACTGGGGACTGGGGGTTGGGGACAGGAAGGAATCCGGTGTCGGGACGTTTTACCCGACACCGCGAGCTTCGGTTTTCCCAGTTCCCCTGCCCCCTGTCCCCGCTCTCACAATATCGGCGCCAAGCCCGCTCCGAACGCGGTGAGCACCCGCACCGTGAACACCTTGAAGCTCATGCGCACCTCGGGGAAGCTGCCGACCGGCGTCCAGCAGGCGGCGAAGCGCGGGTCGCCCACCGGCACCGGCTCGCAGCCGGGCACGAGCTCGTAGTTGGTGGAATAGCGGAACGGCCAGAAATCGAACAAAGGCAGCTTCTCGAACAGGTGTCCGATGCGCCCGGTCAGCGGCGTGAGCGGATCGTGCGGACGGCGCGCGGTGAGCCACGAATTTTCCGGGGCCATGTCCTGCTCGATGGCTGCCTGCAACTGCTGCGCCAGCGTCGGGTCGTCGAACACCAGCACGCCCTCGGTGTTGTAGTTGTCCGAGCGCGGATCGAAGTTGTGCGAACCGATCATGCCGATATGCCCGTCGATCACCATCGATTTCGCATGCAGGCTGATGCGCAAGCCCGACGTGCGCAGGCGTGGCGCCTTCGAGCCCAGGCCCAGCCCGGGGAAGCGCGAGGCGTCGCTGGGAACCCGCAGGCGCCTGGGCTTGCGTGCCGATTGTCCTGCAGGAGGCGCGGCCGCGTCGTCCGCGTCCACCTCCACCGGCAGGCCGGGCGCATCCGGTTTGATCTGGTAGATGTGGAAGCCCAGCTCGTGCAGGTTGCGGCGGCTGTATTTCCACGCCAGCGCGAACACCGGCAGGTTGTCGGTGGAGGCCAGCGAGTTGGTCGAAATCGTCACCGTGGGCGGATCGGGCCGCTGGCGCATCGCGCGGAACATCTTGCGCGCGCCGCGGGTGAGCACGAGGTAGGGCGTTTGCAGCAGCACCGTGTGCTGCGCCGATTCGATCAGGCCGCGCAGGTCGCCGGTGGCGCGGCCGCCTTCGGTGGGCATGCGTTCCTGCTTGGCCGGGGTGTCGGCGATGAAATGCACGTCGGCCACCGCATGCGCGGTTTGCACGAAACGTGCGTCGATATCGCTTTCATCGGCTGCCGATGCGGCCATCGCCAGCACGCGCGGGCTGCGGTGTTCCTCGGCCAGCGGCTTGCGCGGCGGCGCACCGCCATGCGCCAGCAGCACCGCGGCGACATCCTGCAGGCGGGCGATCGGCACGCTGCGCGGGCTGTTCCAGTACTGATCGAAACTCCACTGCATCTCCGCAGCCGACGGCCCGGCAAGGATGGCGTCGCGGTCGCGGTAGGCCAGATCCGTGCTCCAGTCGAAATAGTGGTCGTCGATGTTGCGCCCGCCGGTGATGCCGACCACGCCATCGACCACCATCTGCTTGATGTGCATGCGCTGGTTGAAGCGCCGGAAGCAGCAGGCGATCGCACCGACGTAGCCCAGTGGCGTGGTGCGCGCGCGGTCGAAGGTGGGGTTGTACAGGCGCATGCGGAAATTGGCGTTCGCGGTCGCCAGTACCGCCAGCAGGTCGGGGTCGGAAGGGCCGAACAACTGGTCCACCAGCAGCCGCACCTGCACGCCGCGGCGGGCGGCGGCGAGCAGTTCGTTGAGGAACAGGTAGCCGGAGTCGTCGTGGCTGAAGATGTAGGTTTGCAGATCGATGGTGCTGCGCGCGGAACGGATCAGGTTGATGCGCGCCTGCAGCGAGTCCTGGCCGTATTCGACGATGTCGACGTAGTTGACCGGATGGGTGGGCGTGGATTGCGCGATCGCGCGGTCGGCCAGGTCGCGCAGCGGCGAATCCTGCGCGCAGCCGTTCGGGTTCGCGCAGTCCAGCGCCGTCGGGCGCGCGGCATCGGCCAGCGCCTGCGCGCGGTCGAGGTCGCGTGGGCGCAGGCTGGAGCAGGCGCAAAGAAAAAGGCACAACAGCAGGAGGAGGCATGCGGTCGCCGCCCCCCCTTTCCCCAGCACGTCTCCCACGAGAGGAAACGGGACGGCCCAGTGCGGGCTTGCCGTTTTCTGTCCCGTTACCCCGCGTGGCCAGCAAAATGGATTCCCTCCCCCGCCTGCGGGGGAGCAACTGTGTTCAAGGTCAAGCAGTTTTTGCATGTCGCGAAGGATCCCAATGAGTGTTATCGCGCAGCATGGCGTTGAGCATCGTCAGCAGCTTGCGCATGGC